>JAAVCX010000001.1 GCA_014802105.1 Bacteroides sp.
GACTACGGCGCATTTGTCGAGATCGCTCCCGGCGTAGAAGGTCTGATCCACGTCAGCGAGATGTCCTGGAGCCAGCACCTGCGCAGCGCTCAGGATTTCATGAAGGTCGGCGACGAGATCGAGGCCGTGATCCTCACCCTCGACCGCGAGGACCGCAAGATGTCGCTCGGTATCAAGCAGCTCCGCAACGATCCCTGGGAGAACATCGAGACCAAGTATCCCGTAGGTTCCAAGCACACTGCCCGTGTTCGCAACTTCACTAACTTCGGTGTATTCGTAGAGATCGAGGAGGGCGTAGACGGCCTCATCCACATCTCTGACCTCTCTTGGACCAAGAAGGTTAAGCACCCCAGCGAGTTCACTCAGATCGGTGCTAACATCGACGTGCAGGTGCTCGAGATCGACAAGGACAGCCGTCGTCTGTCGCTCGGCCACAAGCAGCTCGAAGAGAACCCCTGGGAGGTATTCGAGACCATCTTCACTCCCGGTAGCGTACACGAGGGCACTATCATCGAGGTAGTCGAGAAGGGTGCTGTCGTAGCTCTCCCCTATGGTGTTGAAGGCTTCGCTACTCCCAAGCACCTCGTCAAGGCTGACGGCAGCCGTGCTCAGCTCGACGAGAAGCTCGACTTCAAGGTGCTCGAGTTCAACAAAGACTCCAAGCGCATCATCCTCTCCCACAGCCGCACCTTCGAGGACGACTCTAAGGGAGGCGAGCGTGCTCCCAAGGCCGCTAACGCTGGCAACAACCGCAGCGAGCGTCGTGGTGGCAACCGTCGTGCAGCCGAGGAGACTCCCGTGCTCAACGCTCCCCTTGAGAAGACCACTCTCGGAGACCTCGAGGCTCTCGCAAGCCTCAAGGAGAAGCTCGCCGGCAAGTAATAACTGACCTCATCAATAAGAGATAATAAAGTATCGGTCACTCCATACGGCGGATGCTCCCCCCTGAGAGGGCGGGCGTTGGCGGTATGGAGTGACTTTTTTTATTCACTACGTAGTCCACGACTCATGGAGAGAGCCCATTCAACCGATACGGCAGTGCTCAGGATGCATTGCCCCGATCAACCCGGCATCATCGCCGTAATCACTGATTTCATCACCTCCAATGGCGGTAATATCGTGTATCTCGACCAGTATGTCGACCGCGCAGACGGAGTTTTCTATATGAGGGTCGAGTGGGATCTGAAGACATTCGGTATCCCCAAAGAGAAACTGTGTGATTATTTCGCCACGCTCTATGCCCGGCGTTACGATATGACATACAATATCAGTTTCACGTCCCGTCGTCAGCGTATGGCTGTATTTGTCTCTAAAATGAGTCACTGTCTTTACGACCTGCTCTCGCGCTATATAGCCGGCGAGTGGGATGTAGAGATCCCGGTGATTATTTCCAATCATCCCGATCTGGCCATAGTCGGCAAGCAGTTTGACATTCCCTTTGAGGTAATTCCCGTCAATCGCGACAACAAGGCCGAGATGGAGCAGCGCGAGTTTGAAATTCTCGACAGCTACGGTGTTGATTTCATAGTACTGGCCCGCTATATGCAGGTGCTTTCAGAGGATTTCATCAATCGCTACCCCAACAATATCATCAATATCCATCATTCATTCCTGCCGGCTTTTATCGGAGCCAAGCCTTATCATCAGGCTTTCGAGCGAGGCGTGAAACTCATAGGCGCGACCTCCCACTATGTCACCACCGAGCTTGATGCCGGTCCGATCATCGAGCAGGATGTCACGCGAATCACCCATAAGGACACTGTAGCCGATCTTGTCAAGAAGGGGCGCGACCTGGAGAAAATCGTGCTCTCGCGTGCTGTTGAGAAACACATACAACGTAAGATACTCACCTTCGGTAACAAGACCGTTGTTTTCTCATAATTTACTTATTCAAACCTTTTGAGGAAAGTCAATAACATCAGGGATACCCTTACTATTCTATGCTTCGTTCAGTTCTTAGCTTTATGACATTGCTCCTTGGGGTGATAGTGCCGCTGACTGTGGCAGCTCACAAGGGGCACGACCATTCGGGCATGAGTCCCGTGAAAATCAATCAGGCTCACGTCGACCGCTCAACACCATGGGCCGGAAAGAGGGTGGCTTTCCTTGGCGACTCAATGACCGACCCGGCCAACAGCTCCTCGGTGCTCAAATACTGGAACTATCTGGATTCCCTCACAGGCATCCGCCCCGTGGTATTTGCGCGCAGCGGCTACCGTTGGGACGGTATCTACCGCAAGGCTCAGGAGCTTGCCGACTCAGTGCCGGCCGACAGTCTCGACGCTATCTTCATCTGGGCAGGCACCAATGATTTCAACGGCTCTGTGCCTCCCGGGTCGCTGTTCACTGAGACGGTCGACTCCGTGAGAGTCAACGGTACTCCGAGCGCTCGCCGCCACCGCACGATCTCCTTGGCCGATTCTACCGTGAGCGGCAATATCAACCTCACCTTGAAATATCTGAAGACCAACTATCCGCGCATACCTATTGTAGTCATGACCCCGATCCATCGGGGCTATGCACGTTTCAGCGCCAAAAACGAGCAACCCTCTGAGGAGTGGGCCAACGGATTGGGACTCTATATCGACCTCTATGTTTCACTCATACGCCGCGGAGCCGAGTTGTGGTCTGTCCCCGTCATAGACCTCTTTGCCGAGAGCGGGATAGTGCCATCGCTCGACAGTAATATCCCGTATATCCACGACAGCGGCAGCGACCGTCTGCATCCGTCAGACGAGGGTCATTACCGTATAGCCCGTATCATACAGTCGCGCCTCGCCACGATACCTGTTTCTGACTGAGCCGATTCCGTCCACGGCTGACATTGAACTAAAAAACAGTGAATAACAAACGGTAAGGTTGTGGATATTAAATCTTGTGTTTTTTAGGTAGTTCATAATAAAATTAATTTTTATTTTTCTTATCTTTGTATCGGAGCGAGAAATATCCTTTTTCAGCTCGGAGTAATAACCAATCTGAAATATCAAGACCTTAACTATACAGAAGATAACTATATATGTGTGGAATAGTAGGATACATCGGTCCCAAAGGGGCTTTCGATATACTCATTCAGGGACTCAAACGTCTCGAATATCGTGGCTACGACTCGGCCGGAGTGGCTATGGTCGATGCCGACGGTAAGATCAATGTACATAAATCGCGTGGCAAAGTTGCCAATCTCGAGCGTGTAGCCCGGGCCGGCGACACATCGGGTTCGCTCGGCATAGCCCATACACGTTGGGCCACCCATGGCGAGCCAAACGATATTAACGCTCACCCCCATGTGTCGCAGAGCGGCGAGATAGCTCTCGTCCATAACGGCACGATAGAGAACTATGCCGTGCTCAAACAAGCACTTGAGAAGCATGGCTATACATTCAAGAGCGAGACCGACACCGAGGTGCTTGTCCAGCTGATCGACTATGTAAAGCATCACAATCAATGTACCCTCCAGGAGGCTGTGCGTGAGGCTCTCCTGCAGGTCGACGGTGCTTATGCCATCGCTGTGGTAGAGAAGGGTGACCCCGACACGCTCATTGTGGCACGCAAGAGTTCGCCGCTGGTGATCGGTGTGGGCGAGGGTGAGACCTTCATCGCCTCAGACGCCACGCCAATTATCGGCTATACCGACCGCGTGATATATCTCAAGGACAACGAGATGGCTATCATCAAACGTGGCGGCGACCTCTCGATACGCAATGTCAAGTCTTCGACTCCAACCCAGATCGACATACAGCAGCTCAAACTCTCGCTGGCCCAGCTCGAAAAGGGGGGCTACGACACGTTCATGCTCAAGGAGATCTTTGAGCAGCCCTCGACTCTGCGCGACTGTCTGCGCGGCCGCATCACCGACGACTGCTCGCGAGTGGTGCTCGCCGGAGTCGAGATGCACAAAGATGTGTTCCTCAAGGCCAAACGTATCACTCTCGTGGCCTGTGGCACCTCCTGGCACGCCGCTCTTATAGGCAAACGTCTGATACAGGACTTCTGCCGTATTCCTGTCGAGGTCGAGTATGCCTCGGAGTTCCGCTACGGCAACCCGGTGCTCGACAGCGACGATGTTGTGATAGCCATTTCCCAGTCGGGCGAGACAGCCGATACGCTCGCCGCCATCGAGCTTGCCAAGGAGAAAGGGGCCTTTGTCTACGGAGTGTGCAACGTGGTGGGTGCATCCATCCCCCGAGCCACCGATTCGGGCACATACATCCATGTAGGCCCCGAGATCGGAGTGGCTTCGACCAAGGCCTTTACCGGGCAGGTGACTGTGCTGACCCTGCTTGCCCTTGCCATAGGCCAGTTGCGCGGTGTCACCGACAAAGATACTGTACGTTCAGTGGCATCGGCTCTTCGGGAAATCCCTGATGTCATCGAGGAGACACTCAAGTGTGATCCCGAGGTCAAGAATATCTCCCGTATCTTCACCTATGCTCATAATTTCCTTTACCTGGGCCGCGGCTATAATTATCCGACCGCGCTCGAGGGTGCGCTCAAGCTCAAGGAGATCTCCTATATCCATGCCGAGGGTTATCCTGCAGCCGAGATGAAGCACGGGCCTATCGCTCTGATCGATCAGGAGATGCCCAGTGTCATCATTGCCCCCAGCGATTATCTGTATGATAAGATCATCTCTAATGTGCAGCAGGTCAAGAGCCGCGGAGGAGCGGTGGTGGCTATTGTCTCAAAGGGCAATACGGCTATGAACGATATAGCCGACTACTGCATCGAGATACCTGCCGTGCCGGCCTGTCTGACTCCGCTCGTTGCCTCAATCCCCCTTCAGCTCATGGCCTATTATATAGCTGTCAATAAGGGTAAGGACGTAGATCAGCCCCGCAACCTGGCCAAATCGGTGACTGTGGAATAACAACAGTCTCCCCGGAATACATCGTAATTCTCCCCCCCAAAAAAATAAGACCGCATCCCTGAAGTTAGGAAACTTACGGGATGCGGTCTTGCTATAATATGATACGTGAAGTAGCTGTGTCAATATATCTCTCGGGCCACGCGTCTCACTGACTCCGAGGCCATGAGTGAATAGAAGTGGATCGAAGGCACTCCGTGGGCTATCAGGTCGCGACACTGGCCGATACACCACTCGACACCTACCTCCTTGGCTTCGTCGTCGGTCTTACACTTGGCCAGTTCGGCAGCAAAAGGCTCGGGTATATCGCTGCGGAACACTCTCGGGAGCACCGTCAGCTGACTGCAGTTGACCACAGGCTTTATGCCGGGGATGATGGGCACATTTATGCCCTCGCGACGGCAGCGGGCCACGAAGTCATAGTATTTCTGATTGTCAAAAAACATCTGGGTCACCAGATAATCGGCTCCCTGATCGACCTTCATTTTGGCATATCTCAGGTCGCTCTCCATGTTTGGAGCGGCCTCGTGTTTCTCGGGATAGCAAGCCATGCCGTAGCTGAAAGGGGTGGCGTTGGCCTCAAAACGGTCACCGTCGGCATAGATGCCGCGGTTGAAGTCGTTGACCTGCTGCTGGAGGTCGGAGGCATGAAGATTGACTTTCTGGGGATCGGTCGACTTGTCGGGGCCCTTGGCGTCGCCCTGGAGCAGCAGCAGGTCGTGGACACCGAGGAAGTTGAGATCGATCAGCGCATACTCGGTCTCATCGCGGGTGAAGCCTTTACATATAATATGAGGCACGGCCGTGATGCCATATTTGTTCTGGATGGCCGAGGCGATAGCTACAGAGCCCGGGCGCTTGCGCACCTTCTTGCGCACTATGGTGCCGTCGGGACGCTCCTGATATTGCACCTCGCTGCGGTGGGATGTGATGTTGATATATTTGGGATCAAATTCGCGCAGACGGTCTATGATGTTGTAGACACGGGTGATGTCGTTGCCCTTAAGCGGAGGTAGTATCTCAAACGAGAAAGCTGTCTGGCCCGGATGGGCAGTAAGATGGTCGATTACTCTCATCGATGTAAAGGTTGTAAAAAACTCCTGAAAAATAAACGTCGTAATGATTTTACACTTGAAACTCCTGGCAGGCTTTATACTCTCCGAGGCTTTTGTCAGGACTTAGATCCTCATAGCATAAATTGATGTTCAAGTGTTACTTATAAGCCTTGCGGGCCGCTCGGTCGAGATAGATCTGAGCTTCGGGGCCGAGATTAAAAATAAGGTCGAGAACCGACAGGTTGCCGATAAAACCCAGAACCGAAGCTCTGACCTGGTGGTAGGGGGGCAGATCAGCCGTGGACGGGAGCGGGAGAGATCGAGGCTGAAGCGACTCGGAGGCCCGGTTGATACCGAGGATGTCGAGGATCTGTCGGTGCCAGGCTTCGGCCAGCTCTTCGAGTCGGGGATAACGTTGCTCGACTCCCACCGTGAGCATAGGCAGGAAGCGGTCGATATAAAATTCAAAATAGGGTGTGCGGCCGTAGGCACTCTCCAGGGTGACGCGATGGATGTCCCACCAGGCATCGTGGGTCGAGATCTTGATTTCGTTCCAGGCCACCCGGCTACTCGAGGGTTTGCTGACGGGCACGGTGAGTTTCAGTTCTCCGCGTGTGTCGGCTATTGCAAAGCGATGGGCGCTCTTCTGGCGCTTGTCAAACCGTTGCTGCCAGTCCATGCGGCAGTCTCCGCAGGCCCAGGCAACCACGTAGGCCGGGATGGAGCCGCAGAGCTCGGGCTGCATCACGGCACAGGTCTCGGGAAACAGTATCGGTCGGCTCATAGATCGGTCATTGGAGAGATGTGGTTGGCTTGGATGAGGTGACGTAAATTCAGTCGGGCACTCCCGAAAAGATGCGGTTCCAGCGTATACCTCCGTTAAACAGAGATTTATCCTTGTCAAACGAGATCAGTACACGCTCGGGCCGCCCGACTATATGATCCTCGGGCACGAAGCCCCAGTAGCGCGAGTCGAGCGAGTTATCGCGGTTGTCGCCCATCATGAAGTAATAGTCCATCTTGAAAGTGTAGGTGTCCCGGGGGGTACCGTCGATATAGACTTTGCCGTTGACCAGGCGTGCGTCGTGGTTGCCCTCGTGGTCGCGGATTGCGCGCTGATAGATGAGCCAGTTCTCGGGAGTAAGCTCTATGGTCGCGCCCTTGGCCGGAATCCATATCTCGCCATAGTCGGCGCGGGTCCAGCCATCAGCTATCCCCTCGGGGAATAGATAGTCGCCGGGCTGAGCGGGCACCTGCATCACCTTGGCTATGTCGGGATTGGCCTGGAGCTTCTCTACCATAGCCTTGGTCATGGGCGAGGCATAGACTGGGGGAATGGTGCCGTCGGGGTTGATCATAAATCCGAGGGCTCTGAGCGAGGAGGCATCCTCCCGGCCGAGACTCACGTTGTGGCGGTCTTCGACCGATATGCCGAGCTCCTCCCAGTCGCTGTCGCTCATGCCTCGTCCGCGCAATTGAAAGTAGTAGTTGAACTGCACGTTTTCGGGCTGGGGGATAGCCTCGCCGTTGATGTGGATGACACCGTCGACTATGCTCAGACGCTCGCCGGGCAGACCTACACAACGTTTCACATAGTTCTCGCGGCGGTCGACCGGGCGCCAGATTATTTCGCCGAAAGTCTGAGGATTGTTTCTGACAGCTTCACGGCCAAACATCCTGACCAGCGTGTAATAGTCGGGGTTCTGATACTTGAGAGCAACGGTGTCGCCGGCCGGAACGTTAAACACCACTATGTCGCCTCGCTTGACTGTGCCGAGGCCTTTGAGGCGTTTGTAGCTCCACTGGGGTGTCTCGAGATAGCTCTTGGTGTTGAGGATCGGGAAGGTGTTCTGTACCAGGGGGAAATGTATCGGGGTGTTGGGCACTCTGGGGCCGTAGGCCATCTTGTTGACCCACAGGTAGTCGCCGACGAGCAGCGATTTCTCGAGCGAAGAGGAGGGTATCTGGTAGTTCTGACCGATGAATGTGAACACGAAGTAGACGAGCACGAGCGCGTAGATTATCGCGTCGACCCATCCCATCACGGCACGCACGGCCGGGTTCTTGGATTTTTTCCACCAGGTGAAGGGTATGTAGCCGGTGATGTAGATGTCGGCTAAGAGTAGCCAGAAGATGGCTACCCACCAGCTTCCGAGCCATGCGACCCAAAGAAAGAATATCAGCGAGACGATTGCAAATCTTACCCATCGGGTGGGGCGCACGGCTTTGATGCGCGATCTGAAATCGGCAATGAAGTCTTGGTTTGACATTATTATAATATGGAGTATTGAGTTTTTAGCAAAGGGGGTGTGTCTTAAGTCAGGCAAGCAGGGAGTCCATCATCTGGGAAATGGAGTAGACTCCTTTTTTGCCGGCGAGCCACTCGGCGGCCATAACTGCACCCAGGGCAAAGCCGTCGCGGCTTTTGGCCGAGTGACGCAGGGTGATCTCGTCGACGGGCGACTCCCATTTGACTTCATGGATACCGGGCACCTCGCCGCGACGATAGGTGGTGACGGCCATGCGGTCGGACGGGACTTCCGACTCGAGGCGACGGGCCTCGGCTTCCTGGGCTTTGCGCTCGGCTTCGGGAGCGTCCTCCCAGATCACACCGGTGTCGGCCCATCCGTTGAGACGGTCGAGCTCACTGATAACCCCCTCGGCGATGGTAAGGGCTGTGCCCGAGGGATGATCGAGTTTATGGATATGGTGGGTCTCGTTCATCGAGGGAGTATATTGGGGGAGTCGGTTCATGATTTGGGCCAGGCGGCGCGAGATGTTGTTGAACACGTGTACACCGATGCTGAAATTGCTGGCGGCGAGCAGGGCTGTGCCGGTCTGTTCGATGACCCGGGCTACCTGAGGCAGGGCGTCATACCAGCCCGTCGAGCCACACACCACGCTGACACCCTGACGGGCTGCTCTTTCGACGTTGGCGGCGGCTGTCGTCGGGGTTGTGAACTCAATAGCTACCCGGGCACTGCGGAAAGCCTCGCCTTCCATCTCGTCAAGATTGTGGGTGTCGATTATCGAGACGATCTCGTGGCCTCTCTCGAGAGCTATGCGCTCGATGGCATGACCCATTTTGCCGTAGCCTATTATTGCGATTTTCATAATAAATTATTTTAGTTGCAAATGTAACGAAAAAATCAACGACTGGCAACTGTTATATAATGTTAACCGATTGAAGATTTGTGTAACAGATGTGTTGACGGTTTGTAACAATATTGTAATTTTGCAGTTACAACTCTGCTACAAAGTAAGGAGACATCCGATCAACCTGCTTCAGGTTAAGTTGACGGGCCTATTTCAGGCCATTTAGCTTAGTCTCAAGCTTCACGACCTGAGATCTGTTTATTCGCGGTGTTGATTGTTGCCAGTCTTTATTACATTATTTCTCTCCTGAGTTCCAGTCTTATGAATAGTAAGTATTATTTCGGTCTCGTGTGTGTAGCCGGCCTGATGTTGTCGACTGTATCATGTAAATGCACCTCGGGAGCTTCTTCGTCTGACGAGGAGACTTCCGTTAAAGTCAAGCAGGTCGCCGTCTTTGACGCCGACACGGCTTTTAGCTATGTAGCGCGCCAGGTAGCACTCGGCCCGCGTGTGCCCGGTTCGCGGGCCAACGAGATGTGTGCCGAGCTGATCATCAACGAGCTCAACCGCCACGGGGCAGACACGGTCGTTGTCCAGAAGGGTGTGGTCAAGGCGTTCAATGGCGACGTACTTCCTATCGAGAATGTGATGGCGTCTTTCAACTCCTCTTCACCCAGGCGTCTGCTCCTGCTCGCTCACTATGACACCCGTCCCTGGGCCGACAGCGACCCGGTCGAGGACAATCGTCTGAAGCCGGTACCCGGAGCCAACGACGGCGGTAGCGGAGTAGCCGTGATGCTTGAGATAGCACGTCAGCTGGGCCGTCACAATCCGGCTGTGGGTGTCGATCTGCTTTTTGTCGATGCCGAGGACTACGGGCAGTCGGGCGGGTTCTCCAACCATGACGAGTCGTGGGCGCTCGGCACCCAGTATTGGGTCGATCATCTCCCCTACGCTCCTGACTCCCTGCCCTCCTACGCTATATTGCTCGATATGGTCGGTGGTATAGACGCCAAGTTCCATCGTGAGTTTTTCAGCAATCAGTCGGCTCCTCAGATCGTCGACCGGGTGTGGAGCATCGCTTCGGCCTCGGGTTATGGCGACCGGTTTGTGAATATCAACGGCGGCTCGGTGATCGACGATCACGTGTTTGTCAACAAAGCCGGCATCCCGGCCATCGACATTATAGAGTCGAAACATGATGCCACCGGCACTTTCTCTCCGACCTGGCACACCACCAACGATGATATGGACAATATCGATCGCTCCACTCTGGAAGCTGTCGGTCAGACTGTCCTCAACGTGATCTACAACGAGAAGGTCTGAAACTTCCGGCCGGGAGATCTGACAGCTTGTCATTGAAGTCAATCACAAGATAACAATAAGGTACATCTCAAGACCTAAGGTTTCCGAAAAGATCAGCATAAGAACACACTAAATAATAAGAGACATGAGTCGACGTGAAGACGCGCTCATGTCTCTTATCGTTTATCTCAGTAGAGATGTCGCTAAGGTGTGGACATCGGGGGATTCTCAGATCTTCTTTCCACGTAGACGGCGCAGGAAAGAGTTGATCCACAGGTAGATGGTTGAGGGCGGAGCTATAAGATCGGTAGCCATTGTCTCGGCCATGGTCATGGGGGCCTCGGATCCGAACTGACTCGGATAGATCAGCAGCAGGTTGGTGTTGGCGAAATATTTGCGCAGGAACTCGGGCATCGACTCCATATCGGAATCAAACGACACGGCCGCACGTCGCGAGCTCACTACCACCAGCAGATCGTCATCGCCGACCTCGGCCGATTTCACTACAAAGTCGTCGAAGCTCTCGAGCGTGGCGAAGCTCACGGGTACCTCGATGCGAGCCTGCTGGAGCACTGTCCTGATCATGGGAGCGGTAGAGTCTTCACACCAGAACTCTGTGTGACAGCCTATGTGACGGGCAAGATTGCCCAGGGCCTGTACCCAGCGACGAAAACCTGTCTCAAACTGGGCTTTCTTGGGGACGGCCACTATGATGCGTCTCATGGTCGAGAGCGGGTTGAAGCAGCGTGTCACCACGAGCATGCGGTTGGTCGACTGGAGCAGGTGTTCGAGCTTGTTGCCGAGGAAGGTGTCGATCAGCGCGTTGCGGCGATGGAGACCGATGACTACCTCGGTGATGTCGCGCTCCTCCATGGTGTTGAGCACTCCGGTGACGATGTTGAGATCATAGCGTTCGATAGGCGTGAGCGAGACCTCTACCGAGGCAGCGGCTCTCTCGGCCACGTCGAGCGAATTGCGCGAGATGGCGCGCGCCGAGGCTGAGTTGTCGTTTCTGACATGGAGGGCATAGAAGTCGCCGGGCACCGAGGAGTCGGGAAATCTCATGGCCAGGGCCAGGTCGACGACTCCGGCGGCGGTGAGAGGATTGGAGATGGCCAGGAGTGTGCGCGGACGGGTGGTCGACTCGTCACGGCCCAGCTCCTCGTCGGCCTGCTCGATGAGCTGAACCTTGAGCTTGGTGGCGGCACGGGCGGTGCCCATCGAAGAAACGGAGCAGGTCACGAGTATCATCACCACGGTGCCGTTGAGGATCTCTACCCCGAAGAGCCCCATGCGATAGCCGATCATGACCACGGCGAGAGCCACGGCGGTGTGGGCGTTGGAGAGCTGATACATGATGGAGCGGTCTACGCCGGTGAGCGAGAAGATCTTCTGGGTCACCAGCGCGGCTATCCATTTGGTCGACATGGCTACGGCCGACATCACCGCGGCGATATAGAGAGTGTTCCAACCGTCGGTCACTACCCGCAGGTCTATGAGCATGCCGACTCCGATGAGGAAGTAGGGGATGAAGATGGCGTTGCCGACAAACTCAAGGCGCCCCATCAGCGTGGAGCGGGCCGGTATGAAGCGGTTGAGCACCAGGCCTGCATAGAAAGCGCCGAAGACTCCCTCCACTCCTATCCATCCGGCGGCTGCGGCGGCCAGAAAGAGCATGACCAGGACGTAGATGAATTGCTGGATGCCGTCGTGGTATTTCTTGAAGAAGTAGGCTGTCAGGCGCGGATAGATGTAGAAGATAGCCAGACAGTAGACCACGAGATAGCCGAGTATCCTCAACAACGAGTCGGCTGAGCCGTCGCGCACGATGCCTGTCACTCCGGCAAGCACTATCAGGGAGCCGAGCACGGTGACTATTGTGCCCGAGATGGCAATGATAACCGCCGGCGAACGTGTCACCCCCAATCGCGCAACGATAGGGTAGGCAAGAAGTGTATGGGCTGCAAACATCGAGGCCAGCAGGGTCGACTCGAGTATTCCCATGCCCATGAGCGCCACGGCGGCCAGGGAGCCTATGACAAGTGGTATCGAAAAGGTGAAGAAGCCAAACACCAGCCCTTTGCGCAGGTTTTTGCGCAGGTGGTACATGTCTATCTCTATACCGGCCAGAAACATCAGCCACAGGAGTCCTACCTGGCCAAACACTTCGAAGCTCATGTCGCGGTCGAGCAGGGCAAAACCGTATGGCCCCACGGCCACTCCGGCGATAATGAGTCCGATCACATGGGGGATCTTGAGACGGTTGAGCAGCAGTGGAGTCACGAGGATGATGGCCATCACAGTCAGAAAAATGGGTACAGGCTCTGTGATGACCGGCAGACGTGTGAGCAGGGTCGTGACCAAGTAATTCATGGTGGTGCAAAATTACTCAAAATCCCCGTAATCACCAAACGGCCTGCCGGAAGTGGGGGGCTCGCCCTACGCTTTACGGAGTATGAGAAAACAACGGCGGGCCTGCGGCGCAAATACACTTGCAGGGACATCCGGCCCGTACATCCGCCGCTAAATTATCGGCAAAAAGTAAGGACGCACAAGCTGTGCGTCCTTACAAGATGATTATTTCGGGTTATGACATTACCAGATGATCACGCGCTCCGACTCGGGACGGTAGAGGGGATCGCCATCCTTGATGCCGAAAGCCTCAAAGAAGGGTGCGATGTTGCGCAGGGTGACGTTGACGCGGTTGACGCTCAGCGAGTGGGGGTCGCGGGTGGTGAGCGAGCTGATCTCCTCGGGGCGTATGTTCATGGCCCAGATGTTGGCATAGTTCATGTAGAATACCTGGGTGGGAGTGAAGCCGTCGATGAGAGCCTCGGGAGAGTCAATGTCGACACCCTTGTCTTTCTGAGCCTTCTTGAAGGCGGTCATAGAGACTCTCAGGCCACCCTGGTCGGCGATATTCTCGCCGAGAGTGAAAGCGCCGTTGGCATGGAGGCCGGGGAGAACTTCCACCTCGTTGAACTGCTCGACGAGGCCGTTGGTGAGGGCCTGGAATTTCTCGGCGTCTTCCTGAGTCCACCAGTTGGTCATGTTGCCGTTGGCGTCGAAGTTGCGGCCCTGGTCGTCAAAGCCGTGGGTCATCTCGTGGCCGATCACCACGCCGATGCCGCCATAGTTCTCGGCGTCAGAAGCCTCGGGGTTGAAGAAGGGAGCCTGAAGGATAGCGGCAGGGAAGACGATCTCGTTGGCCAGGGGATTGTAGTAGGCGTTGACAGTCTGAGGAGTCATGCCCCACTCGGTGCGGTCGACAGGTTTGCCCCACTTGGCGTAGGTCTCGGCCTGATGCCACATGGAGGCGCGGTGCATGTTCTCGTAGTAGCTGAGCGAGGGATCGAGCTCCATCGAGGAGTAGTCTTTCCATTTGTCGGGATAACCGATCTTGACGGTAAAGGCATCGAGTTTCTCGTGGGCGCGGGCCTTGGTGGAATCGCTCATCCACTCGAGGTTGTCGATGTGTTCACCGAGGGCTACACGGAGATTTTCAACGAGGCCCACCATATAGTCTTTGGACGACTGGGGGAAGTATTTCTCGACATAAAGCTGGCCGATGGCCTCGCCGAGAGCACCTTCGGTAGCGCCGAGGGCGCGCTTCCAGAGGGGACGCTGCTCCTGCACGCCGCTCATGACCTTTGAGAACTCAAAATTGGCATCGGTAAACTTGTCGGAGAGCTTGGAAGAGGCCTGGTCGACATAGAGCCAGAGGTAATAGTCCTTGATCTCGCGCTCTGAGAGCGATTTCATGAGCTGGGTGGCCCTGGCGAGAGCCTTGGGCTCGGTGACGATGACGGTGTCGGGAGTGGCGATACCCATGGTGGCAGGGAAGAAATTGTCCCAGTCGACGGCGGGATAATCGCTTTTTACCTGAGCGATAGTGCGGGGGTTATACATGGCGACGATGTCGCGGCTCTCCTCGCGGCTCTTGGCGTCGCGGGCCTGGGCGGTCTCGATCTTGAGCACATTGTCGGTGATGCGGGCGGCGTCGGCCTCAGAGTAGCCGGCGTTGACCATCTGTTTGGTTATGAGAGCGCGATAGGCGTTGCGCACGGTGGTGTTGCGCTCGTCGTCGAGCAGATAGTAGTCACGGTCGCCCATGCCCAGCGAGGGGCCGCCCAGATACATGGCATACTGTGTGGAGTTGACCATGTCTTCCATGGGGCCGGCTCCAAAGAAGGGGCTGCCGTAGTTGGTGTGCATCCAGAGGAAGAGGGAGTCGAGGTCAGAGGCCTGGGTGTTCTCGATGCGTGAGAGGTCGGCCAGGATAGGGGTTGCTCCCTCGGCATTGCGTCGGGCCGAGTCCATGGCCAGAGAGTAGATTGTCCACACTTTGTGGGCCACGGTGCCGTCCTCGGGATTGGTGGCTCCGAGTCCCTCTACGAGCGAGCGTACGCGGGCCTCAGAGGAGTCGCTGAGGATGTTGAACATGCCGTAGCGGGCATACTCGTCGGTGAGGGGGTGGGCTTCCATCCATCCCTTGTTGATGTGATGGTAGAAGTCGGTGCCCGGAGCGATGGTTGTGTCGATATAGGCTTTGTTGATGCTGGCCAGATGCTCTCCGCTGTTGTGGGAGCAACCGGTGACAGCTGCCGCGGCTGAGAGTGTCATAGCGATTACGGGTAATGCTTTCATGATGGGTATAGCTGATTTAGAGGTTGATGCTTGTCGGATGCGTGGCTTGGCCGTCACTCGTCTCTGAGAGCGGCCAGGGTGTCGCGCAGTTGCTCCTCGGTGGCCGTGAGACGTGAGCGGCAGTGGGCCAGAAGCTCAGTGGCACGCCTGGTGTAGTCGGCCAGATGATCGATGTCACATTTGTCGCTCTGCATGAGCCTTACCAGCTCCTCGAGCTCGGCTACGCTCGCCGAGTAGGAGAGTGTCTCTACGGGTTGATGTTCCATAATAATAGATGGAGATATTTTTTCTTCAGCCACACACGGGGAGGCTGGTGACGATGCGGTCAAAGATCTCGTCGATCGATCCCAGACCATGTATGCCCTTGTATTCGCCACGGGCTATATAGTAGTCGCGCAGAGGCGAAGTGGTGTTGTGGTACACTTCGAGACGCTTGCCGATGGTCTCGGCGTTGTCGTCGGCGCGGCCCGAGCTCTTGCCTCGCTGTATCAGTCGCTCGGTGAGCACTGAGTCGGGCACTTCGAGACCCACTACGGCGTTGACTTTCTCGCCACGTTTGTCGAGCATTTTGGCGAGCTCGTCGGCCTGTGCGATAGTGCGGGGAAAGCCGTCAAAGATAAATCCTTTTGAGGTCTTTGCCAGACGGTCTACCTCGGCGGCCAGGATGTTGACCATGAGGTCGTCGGGGATGAGGTTGCCCTTGGAGATATAGCTGTCGGCTATTTTACCGAGCTCGGTGCCGTTGGCTATCTCGTTGCGGAGCACTTCGCCTGTCGAGATGTGGGTGAGCCCGTAACGCTCAATGAGTTTTTCGCTCTGAGTGCCCTTGCCGCTGCCCGGGCCTCCGAAGATAACGATGTTAAACATAAAGCAATTTTACTTAAAATGTACTCAGATTGGAAAATTATGCTCACGGCCCGGGTTTATGAGGCCGGCGGGGCTATTGATTGAAATGATAAATGAAATCGGCTGTTGTAGTTCTCTCGAGGATAAGGCTCACGCCCCGCCCTCGGCGAGGGTATAGATGTCGTTGAGATTGCGGCCCCGGCCGTCGATGTCGAGCCCGTAACCTATGATGAAATCGGCCGGTATCTCGAAACCTGTCCAGTCGGGCCTGATGTCGACCTTGAGCGAGGATGGCTTGAGCAGCAGGGTGGCTATGCTCACCGAGGCGGGCCCTCGCGAGGAGATCTCGTCGACCAGCCGGGCCATGGTCAGGCCCGAGTCGATGATGTCTTCCACTATGATGACGTGGCGACCTTTGATGTCGTCTTCGAGCCCCATGATCTGCTTGACGTTGCCGGTCGAGGAGGTGCCTTCATAGCTGCGCATCCTGATGAAAGTGATCTCGGCGTCGATGTCGAGCGATCTGAAGAGGTCTACCGCAAAGGGAGCGGCACCGTTGAGCACACACACCAGCAGCGGATAGCTGTCGCCGTAGCGCATGGAAATCTCTCGCCCGATCTCGCTGACGCGGGCCAGAATTTCCTCCTTTTCAATAAAAGGCCGGAATGTCAGTCCTTGATAAGTCTTCCGTTTCATTATGGCAACTTTGGGTGCAAAGTTACGAAACATTTGTCAATAAATCAATCGCTACACACGACATTTTATTGTCGCACTCGTGAAAAAGACAGAGAAAGACATCTCGGGCTTCGGGCATATTGCCGACTGCCAAAACATCTGCCGGGGTAAGTCCCCGATCGGTCTCTCAGGATATATTGATGAGCTCGATGTCAAATATGAGAGTCGAACCGCCGGGTATGCCGGGCTGATTGAAGCGGCCGTAAGCCTGCTCGGCCGGGATATAGACCTCCCAGCGGTCACCGGGATGCATCTGCTGCATGGCGATGATCCATCCGGGGATGAGGTCGCGCAGACGGAAAGCCGCCGGGGCTCCTCCGCGGCTTGAGTCAAAGGTCTTGCCGTTGATGGTCTTGCCGGTATAGTGGGCCACTACTACACTGTTGCGGTTGGGCGACTGGCCCCCCTTGGCTCCTTTATGGATCACTTTGTAGCAGATGCCCTTGTCGAGCGAGACTACTCCGGGCTCTTTGGCCTTGTCGGCGAGCCACTGCCGGTTGCGGTCGATATATTCCTGTTTAGCCATAGATGAAGATCTGAAAAGGGTTGAGTGGAAGGGTGTTGATTAACCCTAAGATTGGCGGGTCGATTTCTCGCCGCTGAGCATGCCGCAGGCTGCTTGTATGTCCTCGCCGCGCGAGGCTCGTATGGTGGCGGTCACGCCCAGTTGGTTGAGGCGGTCGCGAAAGCGTTCCATGGCTTCGCGCGAGGCGGGGCGTCCTTCAAAGCCCGGGATGGAGTGGAAACGTATGAGATTGACGCGGCAGTGGAGTCCGCGGAGGGCGCGGGCCAGGGCGTCGGCGTGGCGCAGATCGTCGTTGACCCCCTGCCACATTATATATTCGGCCGAGAGGCGGCGCTGGTGGCTGAAGTCATACTCGCTGAGGAGTGCCGTGACAGCGGTCAGCGGGAAGGCTCCCTCGACCGGCATGAGGTCGCGACGCTCGGTAGGGTAGGGGGAATGGACGCTGATGGCTACATGTACCTTGGTCTCGTCGAGCAGTCGGCGCAGTCCGTCGAGCTTGCCGATGCTCGAGACGGTGATGCGAGTCGGGCTCCAGGCCAGACCCCAGGGAGAGGTGAGTACTTCGATGGCCTTGATCACTTCGTCGACGTTGTCCATCGGTTCGCCCATACCCATAAACACGATGTTGGTGAGGCTCTCCGACTCGGGTATGGAGAGGATCTGATTGATGATGCCTGCCGATGAGAGGTCGCCGTGGAGACCCTGGCGGCCGGTCATGCAGAAACGGCAACCCATGCGGCAACCGGCCTGGGAGGAGACACAGAGTGTGGCTCTGTCGCGGTCGGGGATATAGACGGCCTCGATGTCGATCAGGGAGTCGCGTTGGTTTTTGAGATAGTCGACCGAGGGGGTGCGCGTTGCAAAGAGATATTTCACGGTGCCGTCGGTCGAGCGCGAGGCGAGGCGAGGCGGTGTGAGACCGACCTGATAGTTTTGTTCGAGCCAGGCGCGTGATGGTTTGCTGAGCTCTGTCATCGCGTCGATTGACTTCACGCGGCCGACATAAAGGCGACGGGCCATCTGGCCGGCTGCAAAGGGGCGCAGGCCGGCCTCCGAGGCCACCCGGCGCAACTCGTCGAGCGTCATGCCGACAAGTGGTTTGAGGTAGGTTGAGTGATCGGCAGGCATGGCTTATTTCAGGATTTTATTGGCCCTGGCTATATCCTCTTTGATCTGGGCGACGAGTTTGTCGGTCGAAGGGAAGCAACGCTCGGGGCGGAGACGGTCTACAAATTCTACCCTGAGTTCTTCGTCATAGATGTATCCCTGGAAGTCTATGATATGAACCTCAATCGAGGGCGCGGCTCCGGGGGTGGTCTCGACGGTGGGGCGAGTGCCGATGTTGACTACCCCGCGTCGGCGACGGCCGTCGGGGGTGGTGACCCACGCGGCATATACCCCGTGGCGCGGTATCAGCTGATCTTCTCCCGAGGGGAGGATGTTGGCGGTGGGAAAGCCTAAGGTGCGCCCCAGATGTTTGCCGTCGACCACTTTGCCACGCAGCATATAGTGTCCCCCCAGGGCCTCGGTGGCCTTGGCTATGTCGCCTTCACGCAGGTATTGACGTATGGCCGATGAGCTGATGGGGGCTCCTGTTCCGCGATATTCGGGTGCCGGGATCACGTCGATGCCCACGGCGGAGCCTATCGTGCGGTACTGGTCGATCGTCGAGGGAAGGTCGTGGCCGAGCCTGTTGTTGAAACCTATCACCAGAGCCTGTATGCCGTAGCGGTTTTTGAGGCGGCTCAGAAACTTTTCGGCGCTCATGTGGTGGAGGCTGTCGTTGAAGGAGAGCATGATGATGTCTTCGGCACCGGCTTCAGAGAGCTTGATCACGCGGTCTTCCACATTGTCGAGCAGCATGGGGGCTTCGGAGGGGCGCACCACAGTCAACGGGTGGCGCATGAAGGTGACCACCGACGGCACGAGGCCGCGGCTACGGGCTTCGACGCCCAGATAGTCGATGAGAAAACGGTGACCCAGATGCACACCGTCATACATGCCCACGGCCGCGATGCGCCGCCGCGAGTTATCGGGAGAAGTGATGAGGTTCATGTCTTTATAACGTTGGGAGACCCCTGAATGTTATTTAGAAGGTGTCGGTGTGCGCCTGCTCGTTGCCGGGGGCAGGAGATTGCTCTACCGAGCGTATCACGTCGATAAACTCGACTCCCGGGGCCACGTGTGCTCCGAGATAGCCGGCTCGGCGTCCGGCCTCGACATTGGCCATCGAGTCGTCGAGAAAGAGGGTCTCCCCGGGGTTGATGCCACAGTGGGCGGCGGTGTAGTCAAAGATTTCGCGGTCGGGTTTATAGCAATGGGCTTCATAGCTCTTGACCATGCCGTCAAAGTAGTCGGCCATCTCGAGTCCTTCCTGGCGGAACTGCTCGGCGATGAAGCTGTCCATCATGATGGGGTTGGTGTTGGAGAGCAGATATATACCGTAGTGTTTGCGCAGCTCGCGCAGGGCCTCGAGCCTATGCAGGGGTATACCGATGAGGAATTTGCAGAAAGCCGTGTCGATCTCCTCGTCGGTGACGGGGCGCGAGAATAGCGGGCGTATGCGCCGACGGAACTCAGCGGCATCGATGTCGCCTCTCTCGAGGGCAAGGAAGTCGCCCTTCTGTCCGTAGACACCGAGAAAGTCGTCGGCATCCTTCATTCCGAGCTCGTTGAAAGCTCTCACGCAGCGGTCACGGTCGAGATCCATGATCACACCTCCGAGATCAAATAGTAGATTTTTCATTGCGAATATTGTAAGGCAGTGCAAAATTAAGGAATATTTTTGTACTTTTGCACCTTAATAATTAAAGTATCACTCAGCTATCACATTTAGCCGTGGAAACAAAGTATATTTTCGTGACGGGAGGAGTGGTCTCCTCGCTCGGCAAGGGTATTATCTCCTCCTCGCTCGCCTGTCTGCTCAAGGCTCGTGGGTTCAGGGTAACTATCCAGAAGTTTGACCCTTACATCAATATCGACCCCGGTACACTCAACCCCTATGAGCACGGTGAGTGTTATGTCACCGTAGACGGCCACGAGGCCGACCTCGACCTTGGCCATTACGAGCGTTTCACCAACACTCCCACCACCCGCGCCAACAATATCACCACCGGCCGTATCTACCAGAACGTGATCGACAAGGAGCGTCGCGGCGACTATCTGGGCAAGACCGTGCAGATCATACCTCACGTCACCGACGAGATCAAACGCAACATCATGGCTCTCGGCAAGACCGGCGACTTTGACTTCGTGATCACTGAGATAGGCGGTGTGGTAGGCGACATCGAGAGTCTCCCCTTCCTTGAGGCTGTGCGCCAGCTCAGGTGGGAACTTGAGAAAGACACCCTCTGTGTCCACCTCACCTACGTGCCCTATATCGCGGCCGCCAAGGAGCTCAAGACCAAGCCCACCCAACACTCGGTCAAGCAGCTCCAGCAGCTCGGCATACAGCCCGACGTCCTGGTGCTCCGCACCGAGCATGAGATCGACACCCAGATGAGGAAGAAGATAGCGCAGTTCTGCAACGTGGCTCCCGAGGCCGTGGTGCAGAGTCTCGACGCCAAGAGTATATATAAGGTGCCCGTGCTCATGCACGAGCAGCATCTCGACGAGATAGTGCTCGGCAAGGTGGGTATCATCCCCCTCGGACAACCCGATCTTGGCCCCTGGCGCGAATTTCTCACCAAGATGGATACCTCGAGTGAACCGGTCACCATCGGCCTGGTGGGAAAATATGTCGAGCTCCAGGATGCTTATAAGTCGATAAACGAAGCTCTCTTCCAGGCCGCTACCTATGCCGGCCGCAAGCTCGATCTGAGATATATCCACTCTGAGAAGGTCAATCCCGACAATGTCGGCGCCCAGTTGGGCGATCTCGACGGAGTCATTATCGCCCCTGGATTTGGTCAGCGCGGTATCGAGGGCAAGTTTGTGGCGCTCGAATGGTGTCGCACCCACGATGTCCCGACTTTCGGTATCTGTCTGGGCATGCAGTGTATGGTCATAGAGTTTGCCCGCAATGTGCTGGGACTCAAGGAGGCCAACTCCACCGAGATGGATCCCCATACCCCCTATAACGTCATCGACCTCATGGAGGAACAGAAGAGCATCCACAACATGGGCGGAACCATGCGTCTCGGTGCATACGACTGCCGTCTCGCTCCAGGCTCGAAAGTGGCTGCTGCCTACGGAGCCACCGATGTCAAGGAGCGTCACCGTCATCGCTTCGAGTTTAACAACGACTACCGCGAGCGTTTCGAGCAGGCCGGTATGAAATGTGTGGGCGAAAATCCCGCCACCCATCTGGTGGAGGTGGTGGAGCTCCCGTCCCACCGCTGGTTTATAGGCACTCAGTATCATCCCGAATACTCCTCGACCGTCCTCTCGCCCTCGCCGCTGTTCACCGACTTCATAGCCGCCGCCATCGCCTATCGCGACGAGAAGAATGTCTGAGAGCTTCGCCTCTCCCCCCTCTGATCAACGAAATCTTTTAACCTTAAATAAATGGATAAAAACACTCTCACCGGCCTGCTGCTCATGGGCCTCGTGATATTTGGTTTCATGTGGCTCAACAAGCCCTCGGCCGAGGAGCTCGAGCGCCAGCGCGCCGAGCGCGAGCGCATGGAAGCCGAAGCGGCTGAGCGTGCCGCCGACAACGGTGCTCTGGTCTTTGACTCGATCACTCCCGCCGAAGTAGCCACCATAGCCGCCACTGTGCGCGAACTGGGCACTACCGACACCCTCTCCCATATCTCGCGTCTGCGTATCGATCACCTCGATCTCACTGTCGACGGTGCCGGAGCCGTCTCGGGTACTGTCGAGGCCGACGGTCAGGCCGTCGCCGTGGCTCCTCTGCTGGCCAATTCTACCGACGGACTCTCCACTCTGCTGGCCGCCAAGGCTGTCAAGGCCATGCGTCAGGGTCTCGCTACCGCCGCCCGCTATCGTGGTCTGGCGCGTCATCTCACCGGCGACAGCACTACAGTCACCCTTGCCAACAAACTCCTCACTCTCGACATCAGCAACAAGGGTGGTGTCATAGCCCGTGCCGCGCTCAACGACTATCGCAGCTACGACTCGACTCAGGTGACACTCCTCGACCCGACCACCGACAGCTACTCCTTCTCGATGCTGATGGCTACCCAGCATTTCGACTCGCGCGAGTTCTATTTCACCCCCTCTGAGGTGACCGATTCGAGTGTCACCATGTCGCTTGATCTTGGCGACGGAGCTGTCTGGGCTCTGCGCTACACCCTCCTGCCTGACTCCTATCTGGTCAAGATGGATGTCATACAGCAGGGCATGCAGAGCGTCATACCCTCGTCGACTGCCTCGATGGACTTCACCTGGAGCCAGAAGATGCGCCGCCTCGAGGGCGGACGTGTGTTTGAGGAGCGTAACTCTGCACTTTATTATATGTATCCCGACGGCGATGTCGACCATCTCAAGGAGAGTGGCGACGACACCGAGGATATTTCCCAGCGTCTGAAATGGGTGAGCTGCAAGAACCAGTTCTTCTCGGCCGTGCTCATGGCTCAGTCTACCTTTGTGGCCGGCAAGCTCTCCAGCTCGGAGATCAAGAACAACCCCGACTTCATCAAGCAGATGGATATCGCGCTGACTCTCGACTACTCGGCCGCGCTGGCCAATCCCGCCTCGTTCGTGATGTATCTCGGCCCCAACTCCTATCCCGTCATGAAGTCTCTTGAGAAGGAGATCTTCCCCGAGGAGAATATGCACCTGACCAAGCTCATTCCTCTGGGATGGCCTATCTTCCGATGGATCAATACGCTGATCATAATCCCGGTGTTCAGCTTCCTGGGATCGTTCATATCTAACTACGGTATCATCATCCTGCTGCTCACCATCTTCATCAAGGTTATCCTCTATCCCTTCACCTACAAGAGTCTGGTCTCTCAGGCCAAGATGCGCCTGCTGGCTCCCGAGCTCAAGGTGATCAACGAGAAATATCCGGGCAATGAGAATGCCATGAAGCGTCAGCAGGAGTCGATGGCTCTCTATTCGCGCGCCGGTGCCAACCCCATGTCGGGCTGTCTGCCGATGCTCCTTCAGATGCCTGTCCTGGTGGCCATGTTCTGGTTCTTCCCATCGGCCATAGAGCTCAGAGGCGAGTCGTTCCTCTGGGCCAAGGATCTTGCCGCTCCCGATGCCATAGTTTCCTGGACTGCCAATATACCATTCATTTCCTCGACCTTCGGCAATCACATCAGCCTCTTCTGTCTGCTCATGACTGTCACCAATATCATCTACACCTATCTCAACATGCAGTCTCAGGCTTCCTCGGGTATGCCCGGCATGAAATGGATGATGTATATGATGCCTCTGATGTTCCTCTTCATCTTCAACAACTATGCGGCCGGCCTCAGTTACTACTACTTCCTGTCGCTGCTCATCACTATACTGATGACTTTCCTCTTCCGCCGTCTGGTCTCGGAGGACAAGATGCGAGCCAAGATGGCCGAAAACGCCCGCAAGCCAAAGAAGAAGGGCTGGATGCAGGCTAAGCTCGAGGAGGCTCAGCGCCAGCAGCAGGCTATGTTGCGCGAGCAGCAGCGTCGCGCAGGCAAGCGCCACTGATCCTCGCTGTCTCTACTCTCTCAATTAGTTAACTATCTTTTAGATCCTTGCGTAGATTACTGATCTCTCTCCTGTTCATGCCTCTGCTCGCCACGGCCCGCACTATCACTGCTGAGCCGGGCGAGCTGGCTGCATCGGCTCCGGGCAGTTTGTCCGATGCCCAATTGGTGATCACCGGCACGATCAATGCGGCCGACCTCGACCGACTGACCAGCGAACTCCCGGCAGGGAGCTCCCTGGATCTCTCGGCGGTCAATATTGCGGCTTATGACGGCGGGATTGTCGGGGTAGCTTGCAGCCGGGCACCGGCCGATGCTCTGCCTCCATATATCCTGGCCGGACTGCGGTCTGAGACACTTGTGCTCCCGGCCTCGCTCAAAACAATAGGCGAGGGAGCTCTGCTCGACGCCGCGATCACCTCGGTCGAGATCCCCGCCGGAGTCGTGGAGATCGGCGACGCGGCTTTTGCCGGTTGCCGGAGCCTCACGACTGTCACTTTCGCCGATGGCTCGGCGGTTGATGCCATTCCGACCAGATGTTTCGACGGGGATGCACAGCTTACCACGGTCTCTCTCCCTGACGGCCTCGGATCAATCGGCTCCAGGGCTTTTGCAGGATGCAACTCGCTGACATCGCTGGAATTTCCCGCCACGCTCGTCGCTATTGCCGATGAGGCTTTCGCGGCTTCGGGGCTGGAATCACTCGATCTGGCCCGATGTCATTCGCTGAGACGGATAGGCACCAGAGCCTGGGCCGAATGTACGGCTCTCGCCACAGCCACACTTCCGGCCGGGGCAATGCTCGGCGGCGAGGCTATATTCATGGGGTGTCCGTTGCTCACGGCTGTCTCGCTGCCGGCCAAGGCTACCTCTATCCCTGCTCTCACTCTCGCCGGAGCTTCGTCGCTCCCGTCGCTCTCCCTGCCTGAGGGAGTCGACTCCATAGGGGTGCTGGCCCTTGCCCACGCCTCGGCTGTCAGGACTCTCGCGCTCCCGGCCTCTTTGCGTCACATCGACTCAGGGGCCTTTGAGGAGTGTACCGGCCTGGAGCATATCGATGCCTCGGCTCTGGAAAATGTCCCGACTCTCGGCGACGAGGTGTGGAGCGGAGTCATCTGCGGCGATGTCACTCTTAGGGCCACGGCCGATACCGAGCAAGCCTTTCTCGATGCCCTCCAGTGGCAGGATTTCTCGATAGTCACCTCGGGGATCACCTCGATCCCTGCCGCCGACAATACTGGCGATGATGTAGCAGCCGAGGTCTGTGGCTCGTTCAACAGCGCCATCCTCACCATCAGTTCAGACATCCCCGTGACTCAGGTCACCGTCTATTCTCTCGACGGAGCCGCTCTCGAGATCAAGCCCTCTACGCCTCAACTGATACTGTCGGCCGACACTTCGGCTCTCGGTGGCCGGGTGATGATAGTGACCGTCGCGCTCAGAGGCCACCTGAAGCCTGTCACTCTCAAGCTGCTTCGCCGCTAATCCATACCTGAAAACAACAAAGCCTTTCAACTTTCAATATGGGAAAAAACAAGCTCAAAAAGTTTGCCGAGATGGAGACACTCCCCTGTGTCTACCAATACCCTTATTCCGAGATCAGAAACTCAGAGGATTTCGCCATGCGTGGCCGTTGGGCTGCCGAGGCCTTCCATAACGACTCACCGATCACCCTCGAGCTCGGATGTGGCAAGGGCGAATATGCCGTCGGGATGGGATGTCTCTATCCCGAACGAAATTTCATAGGTATCGATATAAAAGGAGCCCGCATGTGGACTGGAGCCCGTCGGGTCAACGACGAGGGTATAAAGAATGTCTCGTTCCTGCGCACATCGATCCACCTGCTCCCCTGTTTCTTTGCCCCGGGCGAGGTTTCAGAGATCTGGATCACCTTTCCCGACCCTCAGATGAAAAAGGTCAACAAGCGTCTCACAGGCACCCATTTTCTTGACATCTACCGCAAGGTCATGGCCCCCGGCGGGATCATACACCTCAAGACCGACTCGCCGTTTCTCTACACCTACACCAAGGCGATGGCCGAGCACAACGGCCTTGAAATACTCGCCGCGACCGACTGTCTCTACGAGTCGGAATATGCCTCGAGCGTCCCGGCCATCACCACCTACTACGAGCAGCAATGGCTCTCGCGCGGCATCCCCAGCAAATATATAGCCATGAGAGTGCCGTCGCCCGAGGTCGAGCTCACCGAGCCCGATATAGACATCGCCCCCGACACCTACCGCTCCTTTGGCCGCAACGCAGTCATAAACGACTGAAAGCGATCAGTCAAACAGACATCCTGACATCTTGTAAAAAATGTCAACCTGACAAGAAGCAAAAAATCTCTATACCCTATACCCTATACTCTATACCCTACATCCTATTCCACTAAAATGTATCCCGCCCTTATCACTCAGGCTCTCTCCACAGTGCGCTATCCCGGCACCGGCAAAAATCTTGTCGAGGCTGATATGGTGGCCGATGACATACGCATCGACGGTGATAAAGCCGTCAGCTTCACGCTTATATTCGACAAACCTACCGACCCGTTCATGAAATCGGTGGTCAAGGCCGCCGAGGCCGCTATCCACGCTCACGTCTCGCCCGATGTCAAGGTGAATATCTCCACCGCTTCGCGTCAGGCCGCTCCCGCCCAGGCTGCCCCTGTGCTCCCCGGTGTCAGGAATATCATCGGAGTCTCCTCGGGCAAAGGCGGTGTGGGCAAATCGACCGTAGCCGCCAATCTTGCTGCCGCTCTTGCCGCCGAGGGTTACAAGGTCGGACTTCTCGACGCCGACATCTTCGGCCCGTCGGTGCCCAAGATGTTTGGTATCGAGGACGAGCAGCTCTATATTCATGACGTCGACGGTCGCTCCATGATTGTGCCGGTAGAGCGATATGGAGTCAAGATACTCTCGATCGGCTTTGTGGTCGACCGCGACAAGGCCGTGATGTGGCGTGGCTCGATGGCCTCCAATGCGCTCAAACAACTTATCACCGATGCCGACTGGGGTGAACTTGACTATTTCCTCATCGACATGCCCCCCGGCACCAGCGACATCCATCTCACCCTTGTGCAGACTCTCGCCCTGACCGGCGTGGTGGTGGTCACCACCCCCCAGGAGGTGGCTCTGGCCGATGCACGCAAGGGTATTTCAATGTTCCGCGATGACAAGGTGAATGTGCCTATCCTCGGTCTTGTCGAGAATATGGCGTGGTTTACCCCGGCGCCCCATCCCGAGGAGCGTTACTATATCTTCGGCCGCGAGGGTGGAGTGAAACTTGCCGAGAAGCTTGGAGTCAAGCTCCTGGCTCAGATACCTCTGGTCGGAGGTATCGCCGACAGTGGCGATAACGGTACTCCTATCGCGCTCAGCGACACCATCACCGGCCAGGCCTTCATGCACCTGGCCCATGAGGTGGTTCACGCCGTCGACGAGCGCAACTCCACACTTCCGCCCACACTGCGCGTGGAGCTCAAGCGTTGAGCCGCGTCGGGAGGGGATGGAAAATCCTCCCCCCCGGGAGTTGGTCTAATGATCGGTCAGAATGGTCATTTTGTCACCAGACTTATGCAGATAACCTATAATTAATGTCAAAAGGTTTGAAATGATAAACAAAATGCTTACTTTTGTTAATAAATTTCAACCTGCCGCCACCTACTGTGTGTAGACTTTAGTGCTGTGGCCCTGTAATCTCAAACAATCTGATAATAGATTTCTAAGGTCTTGCAATTCATGGAAAAAATAGATAATTTAGATAGAAAGATACTCGATATAATAATGCGCAATGCACGCATCGCTTCCAAGGACGTAGCCCAGGAGTGTGGCGTGTCGCGTGCGGCGATCCATCAGCGCATACAGCGCATGATCGATCTCAATGTCATCACGGGCTCGGGCTACAATGTAGATCCCAAGATCCTCGGCTACCGCACATGCACATTTGTAGGAGTCAATCTCGAGCGCGGAGCCTTGTATCGCGAGGTGGTGCCCGAGCTCATCAAGATACCCGAAGTCGTGGAATGTCATTTCACTACCGGCCCCTACACGATGCTTGTCAAGCTCTTTGCCCGGGACAACGAGCATCTGATGGAACTGCTCAACCACAAACTCCAGGTCATACCCGGAGTTGTCGGCACGGAGACGCTCATCTCGCTTGACCACTCGATCTCGCGGGTGCTCCCTGTCACCTATAACGAGGACTGAAGCCCGGCACCTGTCGCTGTGGCGACTGAAAGTAATCGGTATTGCCCTGCGGTAGTCAAGAACTCTATCGCGGGGCAAAGGGTTATAAAAGAGGGCCCCTATGTGATGAGGGTGTCCTGATCTTATCATCAATTCTAAATTCAGCTTATGTCAACATTTGAAGAAATAGGAGTAAGCGCTCCTCTGCGCCGGGCCATCGAAGAGCTCGGATATGAATCACCGATGCCTATTCAGGAGAGGGTGATACCCAGATTGCTCGGCGATGCCGACGATATTATAGCTCTGGCCCAGACCGGAACGGGCAAGACGGCCGCCTTCGGCCTGCCTGTGCTCCAGCGTGTCGATGCCTCTATGCAGCGGCCCCAGGCTCTTGTGCTGGCCCCTACCCGTGAGCTCTGTCTCCAGATCAGCGGTGATCTGGTCGACTATTCCCGATATATCCCCGGCATCAAGGTCTTGCCTGTCTATGGTGGCTCGAGCATCGAAAGCCAGATACGTGCCCTGCGTCAGGGAGTTAACGTCATCGTTGCTACTCCGGGTCGATTGATCGACCTGATCAAGCGCGGAGTGGTGAAGCTCGACGATGTGACAACCGTGGTGCTCGACGAGGCCGACGAGATGCTCAACATGGGATTTCTCGACTCGATAGAGGAGATCCTTTCTCATGTCCCCGCCGACCATAAGACCCTGCTCTTCTCGGCCACAATGCCTGCCGACGTGCTCAAGATCGCCAAGCGATATATGCGCGACTATGAGGAGATCGTGGTGGGCTCGCGCAACGAGGGCGCCGAGAATGTGCGCCACATCTACTATATGGTCAACGCCCGCGACAAGTATCTGGCCCTCAAACGTGTGGTGGATAACTCGCCGGGCATCTACGCCATAGTCTTCTGCCGCACACGCCGCGACACTCAGGAGATCGCCGACAACCTCATACGCGACGGCTACAACGCCGAGGCTCTCCACGGCGATCTCTCCCAACAGCAGCGCGACATAGTGATGAAGAAATTCCGCGACAGAGTGGTGACCCTGCTCGTGGCTACCGACGTGGCCGCCCGAGGTCTCGATGTCAACGATCTCACCCACGTGATCAACTACGGTCTGCCCGAAGACACCGCCGTCTACACCCACCGCTCGGGGCGTACCGGCCGTGCCGGCAAGAAGGGTGTCTCGATAGCCATCATCCACTCTCGCGAGAAAGGGCGACTCAAGGAGATACAGCGCATCATCGGCAAGACCTTCGAGCACAAGGAGGTGCCCACGCCCGAACATATCATCGAGAAACAGCTCTACACCCTGGCCGACAGGCTGGAGCGCGTGAAGGTCAACGAGGATGAGATAGCACGTTATCTCCCCGGCATAGCCCGCAAGCTCGAATGGCTCTCGGAGGAGGATCTGCTCAAACGTGTGATCTCGCTGGAGTTCAACCGACTGCTCGATTACTATAAGGATGCGCCCAAGATCGACTTTATCGACGCCCGTCCCGAGCGGCCCGAACGCCCGTCCAAAGGACGCAAGAGCAAGAAAAACGAGCGTCCCGCCGACGATAGCGAGAAAGACCGGCGCACAGCTGCCAAGGGTATGGAGCGCATCTATGTCAATGTCGGCAAGCGCGACGGTTTCTATGCCGGCAATCTTATCGATATGCTCAATAAGCTCGTGCAGGGCAAGCGTGTCGACGTAGGCCGTATAGACCTGCTCCCCTCCTACACTCTCTTTGATGTCAGCCGCAAGGATGCACGCAAGGTGGTAGGCGCGCTGACCGGAGCCGAGTTTGTAGGCAAGCGGCTCCATAGCGAGATAGCCGACACCGAGCGCGACTATTCACGCATAGCCGACAAGCGTAAGAAGAAATCCTGAAAACTTTCCCCCCGATAATCTCAGATGAAAAGACTGCTCGCCGTCATGGCTCTCCTGCCGGCTCTCTGGAACGGAGCCTCGGCTATCACCCCCGAAGAAGCTTTCACTTCGGCCCCGGCAGAGGTATTCCCTCTGCTTGACCGCAATTCACGTCTCGATATGCTGGACTATTTCCGCAGCGGTCTCGACACCCCCACGGCCAACAGGCTCGACGGTCGCTCGGCTGTCACCGGCCTTTCGTCGGGGTCGCTGAGTGTCAGGCTCTCTGATGTCTCCACGGCCCAGCTTGTGGTGCTCCCCTCGCGTGGCGACACTATCGTGGCCGTGGTGACCACCATGAATGTCCCGGCCAAGGACAGCTCCATAGCCTTCTACACTTCAGACTGGCAGCCGCTTGCCACCGACAGCTATTTCAAGGCTCCTACACTTGCCGACTGGACGGCCAAGGGCCATCGCGCGGCCGAGCTCGAGCAGAATGTCCCGTTTATGCTTGCGGCCATTGATATTGATCAGCCGGCGGGGACACTCACTCTCACCAATTCTCTCGCCGAGTTCTTGGCCCCCGAGGTCTACGGGTCGATCTCGGGAGCGATAGTCCCCTCGATAACTTATCGCTGGGACGGACGCCACTACTCACGCTGAGTAATGAGATGGATCGGTAGCAAAATTTTATCGGGAATATGATTTTGTTATAAAAATGTTTGTCGGATAGAATAAAATGTGTACATTTGCAATGTAAAAAATCATATTCACACATACAGGAAATCTTATAGATTTTGAGAGTAGCTATAAAAGGCGCAGCGGCGATGGGCGTGGCTTCAAGGCCACCGGGAATCGCTGCTGTGTTTTTTTTGAGGCATGCCGGGGAGGGGTGATATTTTTGCATTTAAGGGAAAAAAGTGGTAACTTTGTCAGCATGAGCAATCAGGAAAACAATCTGCAATCGGATCCCGAGCAGCTCTTTGAGAACGGGGAGACCGAGACATCAGCCGAGGTGCAAGTGGTGGATTACAGCGAGGATGACATACGCACCCTCGACTGGAAGGAACACCTGCGCCGCCGCCCCGGCATGTATATAGGTAAGCTTGGCGACGGATCAAACTTTGACGACGGTATCTATGTGCTTATCAAAGAGGTGCTCGACAACGGCATCGACGAGTTCATGATGGGCTACGGCAAGCAGATTCTGGTCGATGTCGAGGACTCGACGGTCACTGTGCGTGACTTCGGCCGAGGCATCCCTTTGGGCAAGGTGGTCGACGTATCGTCCAAGATGAACACCGGCGCAAAGTATGACTCCAAGTCGTTCAAGAAATCGGTCGGACTCAACGGTGTCGGCATCAAGGCTGTCAACGCCCTGTCGTCGTCGTTCTATATACGCTCTATCCGCGACGGCCGCGCCAAGGCCGTGAGTTACAGTCGCGGCGAGATAGTGGAGGATTATCCTCTTGAGTCTACCGACGAGCCTACCGGTACTCTGGTGAAGTTTACGCCCGACAGCACTGTATTCCGCGACTATCAGTTTCAGGAGAAGTTTATAGTCCCGCTGATCAAAAACTACACCTATCTCAACACCGGCCTCAAGATCGTCTTCAACGGCAACGCTTACGTCTCGCGCGGCGGTCTGCTCGACCTGTTGCGCGACAATATGAGCGTGGAGCCTCTATATGAGCCTATCCACCTCAAGGGCGAGGACATCGAGGTGACCATCACCCATGCCAATCAGCGCGGCGAGGAATACTACTCCTTTGTCAACGGCCAGCACACCACCCAGGGAGGTACCCACCTCTCGGCGTTCAAGGAGGCTGTCTCGCGCACCATCAAGGAGCACTTCAAGAGCGACTTCGACTATTCCGACATACGCAACGGCATGATAGCCGCCGTCAGTGTCAAAGTCGAGGAGCCCGTCTTCGAGTCTCAGACCAAGACCAAGCTCGGTAGCCGCGACGTGGGGCCCGAGGGGCCCTCGGTGGCTAAATTTGTCGGCGATTTCATCAAGACCGAGCTCGACAACTACCTCCACCGCAATCTCGAAACGGCCGAGATACTCCTGCGCAAGATCAAGGACAGCGAGCGCGAACGCAAGGCGATGGCCGGAGTGGCCAAGCTTGCTCGCGAGAAAGCCAAGAAAGTCAATCTCCACAACAAGAAACTCCTCGACTGCAGGGTACACTTCAATGATCCCAAGGGGGACGAGGAGAAGAAACTCGCCTCGTCTATATTCATCACCGAGGGTGACTCGGCCGCCGGCTCGATCACAAAGATACGCAATGTCGAGACCCAGGCGGTGTTCTCCCTGCGGGGCAAGCCTAAGAACTCTTATGGCGTCCCGGCCAAGATACTCTACGAGAACGATGAGTTCAACCTACTGCAGGCCGCGCTCAATATCGAGGAGGGGATCGACGGCCTGCGCTACAACAATGTGATCATTGCCACCGATGCCGATGTCGACGGCATGCACATACGTCTGCTGCTGATGACCTTCTTCCTGCAGTTCTTCCCCGATATGGTCAAGAAGGGCCATCTCTATGTGCTTCAGACCCCACTCTTCCGTGTGCGCAACGGCAAGACTGCCCGACGCGGACGCCACTCCTCAGGCCCCGCCGAGGAGACCTACTACTGCTACACCGATCAGGAGCGTATCGATGCCATCAATAAGCTCGGCGACAATGCCGAAATCACCCGTTTCAAGGGTCTGGGCGAGATCTCTCCCGAGGAGTTCAGAGGCTTCATAGGCCCCGACATGAGGGTCGACCGTGTGGCCCTGCGCAAGGAGGATGCCGTCGACGAACTGCTCGAGTTCTATATGGGCAAGAACACTATGGACCGCCAGGAATTTATCATCAATAATCTGCGTGTCGAGGATGATTCCCATCTCAACTCGCTCGAACATCAACCCGAATGACAGCTTCCGAAGATCCTCGCGGCCTATCGGCCCCTGACTCGGCTGAGTCGCCCCACGGGGGTGACAATACGCTGCCGGTGATAGTTTTTCCGGGTACTTTCGACCCCTTCACCGTCGGTCATGCCTCGCTGGTGGAGCGTGCCCTGCCGCTCTGCTCGCGCCTGGTGATAGCCCTGGGCTATAACCCTGCCAAATCTTCGGCCGACACGGTGGCCTCGCGTCTCGAGTCAATCAAGGCCCTCTATGCCTCCGAGCCACGTGTCGAGGTGGTTTCCTACACGGGTCTCACCGTCGATCTGTGTCATTCACTCGGGGCCGGCTGGATGCTCAGGGGGGTGAGGACAGTGGCCGACTTTGAATATGAACGTAATCTTGCCGACATCAACCGCCGCATAGGCGGTGTCGAGACACTCCTGCTCTTCACCCTGCCCGAACTCGCGTGTGTCTCCTCGTCGACCCTCAGAGAACTGGCCTCATTTGGCCGCGACATAACCCCGTTTCTCCCATGAGAAAAATAGTTTTTACCCTTATGATGGGCCTGGCTTCGATCGTGGCCCTGAGAGCCGAGTTTGTGCTCACTCCCGAGCGTAAGCTCGCCTTTGCCGAGCAGATTATCGCCGGCTATTATGTCGACCCTGTCGACACCACCAAGATTGTCGAGGATGCCATCATCGCCATGTTGCGCGATCTCGATCCTCATTCCACCTACTCCAACGCCCAGGAGACGCGCGAGCTTACCGAGCCTCTCGCCGGTAATTTCTCGGGTATAGGCATACGCTTCCAGATGGTGCGTGACACGGTCTATGTCGTCGAGTCGATTCCCGGTGGCCCATCCGAGAAAGTAGGTATAGTGCCCGGCGACAGGATCATCTCCTGCAACGACACCGTGATCTCGGGCGTGGGCAAGGTCAACAGCGACATACTCAAAGTGCTCCGGGGGCCCAAGGGCTCGACAGCCGAGCTCAAGGTAGTGCGTGGAGCTCCGGCGGCCCCGCTCACTTTTGCTGTGCGCCGCGATGATATACCTATCTACAGTGTCGATGCTGTCTATATGGTCAACGACAGTGTCGGCTATATCTCGGCCGCGCGTTTTGCAGCCTCGACAGGCGAGGAGGTGGCCAAGGCTATGGCCGAGCTCCGTTCCAAGGGGATGCGCCATCTCATACTCGACCTCTCGGACAATGGCGGCGGCTACCTCAAATCGGCTATCGATCTGGCAGGTATGTTCCTGCGCAAGGGCGACATGGTGGTCTACACCGAGTCGTCAAAGGGGGGTAACTCCGACTATCGTCTCCCGGCTGACGGCAATTTCCTCGACGGACGCCTGGTGGTGATGGTCAACCAATACTCGGCCTCGGCCAGCGAGATCCTCTCGGGAGCCGTGCAGGACAATGACCGTGGAGTGATAGTGGGCCGACGCACATTTGGCAAGGGTCTTGTGCAGCGCCCCTTCCCGTTTCCCGACGGGTCGATGATACGTCTGACGGTGTCGCGCTATTTCACTCCCGCGGGGCGTTGCATCCAGAAGCCCTATACCTCAGGCGATGAGGAGGAGTATGGCCGCGATATGCTCCACCGTCTCGAAAGCGGCGAACTGATGTCGGCCGACTCGATACAGTTTCCCGACTCTCTGCGTCGGTCGACTCTGCGCCTGGGACGTCCCGTCTATGGCGGAGGCGGCATCATGCCCGACCGTTTCGTGCCGCTCGACACCACTTATTTCTCCAAATATTACCGCGAGCTTGTGGCCAAAGGCACGGTAAGTCTCTTCTGTGTCGACTATGTCGATGCCAACCGCAAGGCGTTGCTTGAGAGCTATCCCGACGAACAGACTTTCCTGGAGAAGTTTGAGGTGAGTCCCGCTCTGCTTGCCGAGCTTGTGGCCAAGGGTGTTTCCGACGGTGTCGAATACACTCAGGAAGACTATGACCGCGCCCTGCCGCTGATATTGGCGTCGATGAAGGGTCTTATAGGCCGGGATCTCTATGATCAGTCGACCTATCGCCGGGTGATCAATCCCTGCAATAATATCTTCAACGAAGCTCTCGAGATCATCAACGATCCTGAAAAATATCGCTCCTATCTGAAGTAAAAGATACGGGATGACATGGAGATCCTGCCGATTGATGGCAGCTCTTGACCCTCCCGACAGAATATATTGACACCGCGCCCTCTGCCTGATCCCGAGGCAGAGGGCGCGGTGTCTTTTCAGCCGGGAAGAGGGAGAGGGTCGACCTCCTCCCCCGGGACACCCCGACATCTTGGCAATATGTTAACTTGACAAGATGACAAGATGACAAGTTGTCAAACTGACAGGATGTCAAGAAAAAAAGACCGGGGGAGGATACTTCCTGCCCCGGCCCAAAACCTGAAATATAAAGATTTATTGAAACAGAAAAATCTCGGATCAGCGACGCTCGCGATAGAGAACGTCGACTATCTCCTCGCCAAAGCCGGAGTATTCTTCAAGAAGGTTTAACTTATTGGAGTTGGCGTCGATCGAGTAGAAACGCACCTTGCCTCCGTCGGCCTGACCGTTGCCGGTGGCCACCACAAGGTTGAACTGCTTGTCCATGAAGGCTTCGCTCTGATCGTTGAGGGAGGTGAGAGACATGTTCTGATAGAGGTTGAACTTCAGCTTGGTGATCTTCTCGCCTGCATCAAGGGTCACCATGTCGGTGACGGAATGGGAGGTGGTGTTGTAGCAATAGAGCTTGTTGCCGTAGCTGTAAAGGATCACGGGGAGCTGGGAGTGGAAGGCATACTGCTCGGCGTCGTTGAAGTGTTCGGCGCTGATATTATCCTCGGCCGATACCTGAGTCATACCTCCCATATAGCCGGCGATATTGATGCCGTAGACGTGGCGCTGACCGGAGTTGTCCTGAAGCACCGAGTAGACGATACCGTTGGAGCCGCGGGTACCTTCCATGTGTACCAGATCCATGCCGGTAGAGTAGGAGAAGAGCTTGTCGGCAGGGTCGGGCTCGGGATAGAGAGTCTTGTCGGTGTTGAGGGCGGTCTCGTAGTACTGGCCATAGGAGTTCCAGCGCAGGAAACGCTTGTTGGTCTCGTCGTAAAGAAGTGCCTGATAGGAGTTGCGTGCCTGGCTCAGACCGATGAAGGGAGCTACCTTGTAGGCGGCATCGCCGCCCCACTCGGTGTTGTTGATGAGGTTTTCGTAGCAGGCACCGGCATTGGTGGTGTTGATCTTGTAGACGTCACCCTCAGAGGTGATGATCAGACGGCCCATAGGGGAATAGCCGGTCGCAACCACACAGCCAAACACAGTGGGCTCACCAGCCACTCCTGCAGGCATGATGAACTCGGTGTTCTTGATGTTCTTGGCACTGGTGGTAGTGAGACTGTTGGCATCGAGAGCGTATGAGCCCGATTTGCTGAAGAGATAGATCTGGTCGCCGGTCGAGTACAGGCTCGGGTAGAAGCCGAGCTGGGTGGCCTCGGTGATGGCAGGAGCGTCGGCTCCGAGCAGATTGTAGGAGCAGCGTGATTTGCCGGATGGATCCTTGAAGATGATGTCGAGGCGGGCCGATTTATCGGCACCGTTGTTGCTCAGCACCATCCAGCCCTCGTAGGTTGTCGAGAGGATCTCGACTGTGCCGCGGAAGTTGAAGGTCACGCCGGTGGTCTTGTTGGTGACGGTGTACCACATCACGTAGTTGCCGGCAGGGATGTCGGCCGGGTGGGTCACTGTCATGGTGCCCTCGGGGTTGATGTCATACCACATCTCCGAGTCGCCGTCATCATTGTAATGGCGATAGTTGAGTTTGCAACCGAAGGTGTAGTTGGGATTATCGGCCTTGATCTCACCCTCGAGCTTGGAGACTACCGTGGGAGTAAACACGATGTCGTCAGCACCATAGAGAGCCTTGATGTCATCGGGGAAAGTCACGGTCATCTCGTCGACCGGGGAGTAGGTGTAGTTGCCTTTGTCCTCGCTGCAGGCCGAGAGGGTCAGTAGCGAGCCCAGAGCGACCGAAAGGTATATGAATGATTTCATGGATAACTTAATTTATTTATTCCTCTACGTCGGGTAGATATGCCTGATAGTTGACTAAGTATTTGCTGGCAAGCTGCATGTAGGAGCCGTCCTCGTCGAGCACGGGGGTGCCGGCGTCGGCCATCTTCTGGAGATAGCGGCGGGTCTGGTCGGCCACGAAGTCGAGCTTACCGTAGGCCACTGTGCCGTCGCTCCACGACGAGAATGTCCAGCCCATCACGTTGTTAATAACCATGAGTTTTGAGACGGTGTAGGTGCCGAAGAACTGGGGGAAGTAAACATCGCCCCAAGGCCAGGGAAGCACATACTCCTCGCTGAAGATAATCTTATAGCGGTCGGTGGGGAGCATTTCGCCATCATCGCTCCAGGAGGCGGAGTTCTTGAGCTCGGTGATGGGCACGGAGAAGTGTTCGTTGGGGACAATGCGCAGGGTGATCTGCAACTTCTCGTGGCGCAGGCGGGGGGTGCGTAGCAGCTTGACGTTATAACGGGCGGTAGACTCGCCGGCCTTGATGACCGACTCGTTCTCGCTGAGATCAAAGTCTTCCCCCTCGACGGCGTTGGTCTCCTCGGGGATGACCTCCACTACGAAGGGTCGGTCGTAGTTTTTGGTCTTGCCGATGGTGCGGATGTTTATACGCTCGTAGACATAAGTGATGTCTTCGCTGTAGTTGCTGAACGAGCGCTCGATCTCGTCGCGATACTCATGGGGGTTACCATTAATGTCGGTTCGGCTTACCTCCTGGATGAAGATGCCTGCATCTATACCGCTGTAAGTGTCGAGGTCGTCGGAGGAGCAGGAGCTCATGGCCGAGACTGCGGCGATTGATAATGCGAAATATATAAAACGTTTCATTGCTTGGAGTGATGATTAATAGGTTTCACCTGAGGGGATGGGCACATTGTAGCGGCTGGCTTTGGCAGGGGTGTCGAAGCCGGTACCTGTTGAGCCGTCGAGGTGGATTTTGTTGGGGCTGTAATATTCTCCTACCGTGGCGTTGAGGCGCTTGAGCAGGAAGAAGCTCTGGCCCTCGCCGCGGAGCTCGCGTACATACTCGAGCTCAATCTCTTTCTGGAGGTTGGCTGTGGTGACGCTGGGATCGAGGTCGGGCACTCCGCGGGCTGCAAGCACAGTGTTGATGTATCCGCGAGCGGCGTCGAGATCACCCTCGTTGAGAGCCGACTCGGCAGCGATGTAGTAGGCCTCGGGGAGTCGGAGCAGACCGTAGAAGGTGGCCCAGAACTCGGGAGCGGTCGACGAGGGAGTGAAGCTCTGATATTTGATGAATTCATATCCGGCGTTGATCGAGGGAGCCGAGCGCCACTGGGTCTGGTAGCGGTAGTCGCTGGTGGCGGGGAAGAGGATGTTGATATAGTTTCTGCGCACCTGGAGCAACTGGTCGGAGCTGAGGGACGACGAGAAGCTGTTCTTGTAGATGTTGGAGATGTCGTTGCGGTAGAAGCCAAAGAGACATTCGGTCGAGAAGCCACAGTCGGGGTTGGTGATGTTGGCCAGGAGCTTGTTGGGCACTACCCAGGGGAACACGTTGTTGACGTTGGGATCGTCGGTGAGTTTGCGGGCCTCGGCCAGAGCGTTGGGGTAGTCACCGAGCCAGAGGTAGGCGCGGGCCTTGAGCAGGGTCACGGCGTAGTAGTTGAGACGAAGCTGGCGGTAGCGCTCCCAGTTGGCGGCGGTGCTTCCGCCGTCAGTGTTGAGCACGCCCTCGTTGATGATGGGGTCGTAGTTTTTCATGATCTCCTGAGCCTCTGAGAGGTCGACCAGAATGTGCTCGTTGATGATCACGTCGGCAGGGAGACGGTCACGCTTGGTGGCCTCGGGGGTGTCGGCGTAGGGGACGGCGTCGCCGGTGATCTTGACCGAGGGGATCGGGCCGAAGATGCGGGTGAGGTCGAAGTGGATATAGGCGCGCACGGCGAGCATCTCGGCCTTGATCATGGCTGCATCCTGCTCTTTGAGCACGTCGGGAAACTCCTCGAGGGCCTGGAGCACGAGGTTGGCGTTGAGGATGGTATTGTAGGCTGTCGACCAGATGGAGGTAAGCACGCTTGAGGCCAGGTCGCCTGTATAATTGGCCGACTTGAACTGATACATGGTGTTGTTGGCCTGGCCTACGTCAAAGCTCAGACCCATAGCGTCGATGGGGCCGTAGGAGAGGTTGTAGCCGTAGAGGCTCGAGGAGGTGAGCTGAGTGTAGATGCCGTTGACGGTTGTGTGAAATCCTTCCGCTGTAGAGAACTGCTGCTCGTAGAGCTGCTTGTCCTTGGGAGTGTAGTCAAGCCAGTCGGAACATCCGCTCATAGCCGTGGCAAAGCCTATGGCAGTGGCGAGAGTAAGGGTTTTATATAGTTTCATGATGACTGTCGGTGAATGATATTAGAGAGAGAATGAGAGGGCAAAAGTGTAGCTGCGGGCAAAGGGGTAGGCGGTACCGCGCTCCTGCTTGATGGTCGAGAGCCAGAAGACGTCGTTGGCGTAGAAGTTGATACGCAGGGCGTCGAGGCCGATCTTACCGGCTATCTGATAGAAGTCATAGCCGAGCTGGAGCGACTGGAGTGTCAGCGAGTTGTTGCGCTGCACGAAGCGCGACGACATGGGGGTGCTCAGGGAGTTTGCGATGTTCTTGAACTGAGCTATGTCGCCGGGTTTCTGCCAGCGGTCATAGAGGGCGCGGCGATCCTGGTTGTAGTTGAGCTGGGTGGCGGTGATATTTTCGACCTTATTATAGAGGGCCGAGTTGTAGGCCTTGCCGCCCCACTTGTAGTTGAAGTTCATGCCGAGGCTGAAGCCCTTGTAGTTGAGGTTGGTACCGAAGGCACCCTCGACCTTGGCGCGGGTGTTGCCCACGATCACCTCGTCGTCGGGGTTGTAGTCGTAGGTGTATTCACCGTCTTTGGTGATGAAAAGTTCACGACCGTTGGAGGGGTCGATACCTGCCGAGCGCACAGCCCAGATAGCGTCGGGGTCGGCACCGTCATAGTAGCGCTTGGTGGCGTTCTGCTTGGCGGTCTGGTTGAGATCGTCGAGGGCACCGTTGAGGTTCATGAGCTTGATGTTCTCGTGGCGCAGGGTGGCGCGGACGCTCCAGGTGAAGCGGTCGGCCATGTTGCGGAGTATGTAGTAGCTTGCCGAGGCGAGCACACCCTTTGACTTCTGCTTGCCGAGGTTGGTGTTCCAGAGGCTGGTTATACCGGTCGACAGGGGCACGGCGATGCTGATGAGCAGGGGGTCGGTGGTCTTGTCGTAGTAGTCAAACTCAACGTTCCAGCGGTCGGTCGAGAAGTCGAGGCCGACGTTATAGTCGCGAGTGGTCTGCCAGCGCAGATTACGGTTACCGAGGGTCTGGAGAATGGTGGAGTTGCCGAAGTAGTTGAAGGCACTGTAAAGGAAGCGATAGGTGATCAGCGAGGCAGCTGAGCTGAAGTCCTGGTTGCCGGGGTTACCGTAGGAACCGCGGATCTTGAGCATGGTCACCATGGGGAAGGCTTCGCGGAAGAAGGCTTCGTTCATGATGTTCCAGCCGATACCTACCGACCAGGTGTTGATGAACTTCTTGTTGGAGCCAAACACCGATGAGCCGCTGATGTTGTAGTTGAGGTCGGCCAGATAGCGGTTGTCGTAGGCATAGTTGATGGTGGTCAGGAAGGAGGCCGAGCGAGAGGTGTTCTCGTAGTAGGTGGGGGTGCCACCCTCGGGATAACCGTTGGAGAAGGAGGGATAGGTGTAGTTGCCCTCGGGGAAGCCGACGGCCGAGTAGCCCTGGGTGAGGGTCTTGGTCTGAGAGAGCTTACCGTCGGCGGCTACATTGATGCGGTTCTTGCCGAAGGCCTGGCCATAGATGGCAGTGAATGAACCGTTGTAGCCGGTGGTGCGGGTGTGGTCAGAGGTGAATGAGCCTTTCTTGGTGGCGTCGGAGTTCTCGAAGCGGGTATCGAGGGGTGAGACGAAGACTTCCTTGTCGTTGGTGGAGTGGTTGATACCAAACTTGGCGCGCAGTTTGAGCTCATTGATGGGGTTAAACTCGGCGATGAAGTAGTTGGTGAGCAGGAGGTTGTTGCCACCGTTGCGACTGTTGAGCGAGGCGTTGTAGAGAGGGTTGGGCGACTTGGCGAAGTCATTGTTCTCGAGCCAGGGAGTGATGTCGCCGTTCTCGTCGGTCATCTTGTAGTAGGGGTTGGCGTTGGCATATTCGCTGAAGGCTACCACGGGATCTTTGGTGTCGGTGTAGAGCACCGAGAGCTGGTCGGAGAAGAGGAGCTTGCCCAGACGGTAGGTGAGGTCGAGGTTGCCACCGTAGCTCTGACGGGAGCTGCCTTTCATGACACCTTCCTGGTCGCTGTAATTGGCACCGAGACCAAACATGAAGCCGTTGCTACCGCCGTCGATATACACCTGATGTTTCTGGGTGTAGCCGGTGCGGGTGGGCACTTTGAGCCAATAGGTGTCGACACCGCTGGCGATCTCGGCCACACGCTTGTTGTAGATGTCGGAGTAGAGGATCTCGTTGGCGGCGGTCCAGTTGCCCGAGTTGAGGGAGTAACGGCCTGCGAGGGTCTCAAACTCGAGCTTCTCCGAGGCGTTCATCAGATCGTAGGAGTCGAGGTCGGGGGTGGAGAGGGCAATGGAGCCGTTGTAGGAGAGACGGAGCTTGCCGGCCTTAGGCTTTACAGTCTCGACTACTACCACGCCGTTGGCGGCCTTTGAGCCATAGATGGCTGTCGAGGCGGCATCCTTGAGGATGGTCATTGACTCGATGCGGTTGATGTCGAGATTGAACACAGCCTCGAGGGTCGACTCAAATCCGTCGACGATGAAGAGGGGCTGGTTGGGGTCGTTGACAGCCTCGTCGCGCTGGCCGATCACCGAGGATTTGCCGCGGATATTGATGTCGGGCAGGTTGTTGGGGTCAGATCCGGCTACGTCGTTGGTCAGGAGGTTGAACGCGGGATCGAGGGCGGCCAGCGAGGCGATGGGGTTCTGGACGCCGATCATCTTGAGCTCGTCGCGCGAGAATGTCGAGGCCGATCCGGTAAATGAGGTCTTGTCTTTGGTGACGATACCTGTCACAACGACCTCCTTGAGGGCGTTGGAGTCATCGTCGAGGGTGATGACCATAGGGGTGCCTGTCACAGGTTTGACCTCTTTGGTCTTTTTGCCGATATAGGAGATCTCGAGTTTGGTCGCTCCGTTAGGTTTCATTACAAATGCACCGTCGACGTCGGTGACCGTGAGGTCTTTGCCGAGTTTAACGGTTGCTCCGATGAGCGGTTCGCCGTCGGTGTCAAATACGTTACCGGCGATTACAGAAGTGTTTCCAGGTTTTACGCTTGTAACTACCCCCCCCGTATTGCTCTGTGCCATAGCACTTTGCGTGAATGGGACGAATCCTGTTACCAAAAGCATAAAGCAGCCTAATTGTTTTAGTGTCATGAATCTGGCTGATTTAACTGTTAGTAAAAATTGATAATGATTGGTTTCTTTGATATATTTTTGCAAATATATGAATAAATCTTAAACAATTTACTATTATTCCAAAAAAATATAATCGTTCAAATGATTTTTCTTTTTCAATAACATTATCAATGTTAAAAAGACACGAGAATATCAGGGCGACCGGAATGGAGGCGGGGCGGTGCCCGATACAGGCACCGCCCCGCTTGTTGCAGACGAAACTGAATAGTCAGCTATGATAGCTCGAGACTAATCTGAGAGTAGATGGAGTATATATTATAGATGGAGTATATATTATAATAGATGGAGTATATATTATATAGGTGTAAATAGGGTCGGAGGAGTGGTTGGATAGAGTGGCTACACAGTTGTAGACAACTCAAAACGCCGCTCTCAGGTAGAGACTCTATACCCTATACTCTATACTCTATACTCTATACTCTATTTGGGCAGATTAAAGGCGACAGTCATCTCGCGCATCTGCTCGTCAGACATGCCGTCGGGCTCGAATCCCATGTTTTTGGCGCAGATGTAGATCTGGGCCGACTTGTTGAGCACGTCGATCTGGTCAAAAGCGGCCATTACGTCGGTGTCGACAGCAAAGACTCCGTGCTTCTCCCAGAGGGTCACGTCATAGTCGCCAAGCTCCTTGATGGTCGACTCGGCGAGCTCGTTGGAGCTGGGGAGCTGATAGGGGATGATGCCCAGTCCGCGGGGACAGAAGGCTTTGGTCTCGGGAATCATGCTCCAGAGCAGACGGGTGGCTACGTCTTTCTCGAGATACTTCTTGCAGTGAGACATGGCCACGAGCTCGATGGGGTGGGTGTGAACCGAAGCCTTGTAGTTGCTGCCCTTGCCGATGAGATAGTTGTGGACTGCCAGGTGGGAGGGGAGCTCAGAGGTGGGGGCCACGGGCTTGTCGGCGATGATCTCGTAGTGGGCACAGTCGTCGAGGATGCGTATGAACGAAGCGTTATCCATGGGCCAGCGGGCCAGGTCGCGCATGCGCTTGTTGGTGCCTTTGCAGAAGAAGTAGCAGCCTTTGAGGTTGGGGAGGGTGAAGCCTATGGGACGGGGCTCGCTGATGGCGGGCATGGCGCGGATGGCATCGTCGATGTGTTGGGTGACGTTGACGGTGATGTTGCCGCCGTTGCGTTCGGCCCAGCCTTTCTGCCACAGATAGCCGGCTACCTCAGCCACCTGCTCTACCTCGCGGGCGAGCTCGGGACGGTTGTCGAGTATTGACATATATTAAGCGTTTAAGATTGGTTTGGATCAGACTAATTGGGGAAGGAAGCAGGAGACGACGAGCACCACGATGCCGATGACAAGCACTGTGATGGTGCGCGGCGAGCAGCCTTTCCATTCCTTGAGGATGATGCCCCAGACGTTAGAGAAGACTACGTTGAGAGCCATCAGTATACAGAACGAGAGCGTGGTCAGGGTCTCGCTTGAGGTCAGGAAGCCCTTGCCCAGAGCGAGGCCGAAGAACTGGCTGTACCACAGGGCTCCTGCCAGGAGGCAGAACAGCAGGTTGTTGGCCAGGACGTCGCCCTTGAGATAGTCGCCCCAGGTGTGGTTTTTCTGGTTCTGATAGAAGCAGTAGATGGCGTTGGTGACGAAGCCTCCGAGGGTCACGAGCAGAGTGGCGGGGAGTGTCTTGTAGATCTCGGGAGTGAGGTCGCCGAAGTTGATGTCCTGACCGAAGGTCAGACCGACGTTGAAACATCCGCTCATGAAGCCTGCGAGCAGGGCGATGGTGATGCCTTTGGGGAAGTTGAAGTCCTTGACGGCGGCTTTTTTCTCTTCTTCGCTCAGCGAAGCAGCTTTCATGGAGCCTGCGATGCCGATGATGGCGATGCCGATGAGAGTCACCACTACGCCGAGTATCACTGCAAAGGTGAGCTGGGAGAGGGGGTCGTTTTCAGGGAAGAAGATGTTGAGCAGCACGGGGCCCATGATGGTGCCGAGACCGGCACAGGTGCCCAGGGCTATGGACTGGCCGAGGGCTACGCCGAGATAGCGCATGGAGAGGCCGAAGGTGAGACCTCCGACACCCCAGAGGGCACCGAAGAGGATGGTCATCCAGATATTGAACGACTGCTCGGCGGTGAAGAGTTCACAGAGGGAGTGGCCGGCGGGGACGGCGAGCAGGGCACCGAGAAATGGGAGTATGAGCCAGGCGAAGACTCCCTGAGTGATCCAGTAGCTTTCCCAACTCCAGGATTTGATCTTGTTGATGGGCACATAGCAGCTTGACTGGCAGAAGGCTCCGATGGCGATAATGAGTAGTCCGATAAAAATCATAATGATTGGATTTATAAAGTATAGAGTATAGGGTATAGAGTATAGAGATTCTGAATGATAATGAGTTTGGAGAGAGGATGGATAGGTTTTTAGAATGGGGTGACTGTCGAATTCCGTTTTATAATGAAATTGCGATAGCCGCTCATCATTCGTCCTATCTCCTCAATGTCAATTCTTAGACTTTGCATGGTTTCAGGGTTAACAATGCCTATATCATGAGCCAATGTAAGCTGACAACTTACTTCGGTCAGAGAGCCATAAGCATTGCTAAGAAACCTGAGTTTTTCTTTATCGGAAATTCTACCTGAACCTTCGGCTATGTTTGAGGATATCGATATGACGGCTCTGCGTATTTGATCAGTAAGAGCATATTTCTCTTCCACCGGAAAATCCCGTGTGAGAAGATAGATGTTCCTGACCAGTGTTCGCGATTTCTGCCATAATTGTAGCCTCTCATAGTTGAACACCGACATCGTTTCGCGTAAATGAAAAACTAAAAACTTTGAATCGAATAAACACTCAGAATCTCTATACTCTATGCCCTATACTCTATACTCAATTTATCGCTTGGAGGTGACTTCCTTCTCGTATTTCTCGATTTCGGGAACGAAGGTCTCGCCGACGGGAACGTTGTTCTTGAGGCAGAACATGTCGTAGACAGCGTTCCAGGGGAGGTTCTTGCACTCCTCGAGGATGGCGAGACGCTGGAAATACTGGCCGGCGAGCTCATATTTGCGGAGCATCTCGGTGGGCTCGAGCAGGGCGCGGAGCATACACTTCTGAGCGGCACGGCTACCGATTACGTAGGCACCGATGCGGTTGAGGGTACCGTCGAAGTAGTCGAGGCCGTAGTGTACGCGGTTGAGGGCGCCTGCGCGGACGATCTCGCTGAAGAGGTCGAGGGTGGGGTCGTCCATGATGGTGACATGGTCGGAGTCCCAGCGGATGGGGCGCGAGACGTGGAGCATCAGCTCGGGCACATAGAGCAACATGGCTGAAACCTTGTCGGCTACGCTCTCGGTGGGGTGGAAGTGGCCGGTGTCGAGGGTGATCATCATGTTGTTTTTGGCGGCGTAGGCGGTGTAGAAGTCGTTTGAGCCTACGGTGTAGCTCTCGAGACCGATACCGAATACCTTTGACTCAACACAGTCTTTCATCCAGTCGTAGCGGTGCTCGAAGATCTGGTCGAGGGAGTCCTTGAGGAGCTCGCGGTAGTAGTAGCGGTTGACGGTGATGTCTTTGGAGCCGTCGTGTACCCAGGTGTTCATGATACAGGGATCCTGCTGGGCCTCACCGATGGCCTGGGAGATGGCGCGGCAACGCTTGGAGTGCTCGATCCAGAAGTCGCGTATGCCCTTGTCGGGGTTGGAGAGGGAGAGGTCGCCGCTCTTGGAGTGGGAGAAAGAGGTGGAGTTGAAGTCGAGCTTGATGTCGTTGGCTTTACCCCAGTCGATCCAGCTCTGGAAGTGTTCTACCGAGCACTGGTCGCGATCGACGTATTTGCCGCCGAAGTCGCCGTAGATCTCGTGGAGGTTAAGACGGTGCTTGCCGGGGATGAGCGACATGGCATAGAGGATGTCGGCGCGGAGCTCGTCGATATTGCGGGCTTTGCCGGGATAGTTGCCGTTGACCTGGATGCCGCCGGTGAGTGAGCCGCCCTGGTTCTCGAAGCCGGCTACGTCGTCGGCCTGCCAGCAGTGCATGCTCAGGTGGAAGTCCTGCATCTGGTCGAGGACTTTGTCGGTGTCGATGCCGAGAGCGGCGTAGCGCTCGCGGGCGATTTCGTAGGCTTTCTTGATGAGTTCTTCTTTCATGGTAGAAATTGAGTTTTATATTGTTTGAGATAAGTTGATCGGATTATTTAGAGGGGGTGTAGCTCACGGTCTCGGTGGAGCGTGAGGCGATCTCCCTCATGCGGCTCAGGGAGTCGGCGCGGCCGGTGCCGCGGAGCTGTACGAGCACGTTGCCCAGGGCGGTACATTCGGCGGGGCCGGCCACGACGGGGAGTGAGGTCTCGTCGGCGAGCATCTGCATCAGGTGGCTGTTGCGCGAGCCTCCGCCGATGACGTGGAGACGGTCGACGCTCACGGGCGAGAGCTCCTTGAGCCATCCGAGCACTTCGCCTACCCTGCAGGCGAGGCTGCGGTAGATGACGCGGATGAAGTCGGCGCTTGTCTCGGGCACTTCCTGGCCGTGGAGACGACAGTAGTCGGTGATGGCGTCGACCATCGAGGGGGGATTGGCAAAGGTGGGATCGTCGGGGTTGATGACCGACTGGCAGGAGCTGTCGTGGCAGGAGGCGGCCAGGGCTGAGATGTCGGCGTCCTGAAGCCCCATCTCGGCTCTCACGCGCTCAAAGATCCAGAGGCCGCAGATGTTTTTGAGCAGACGGGTGGTGGAGTCGATGCCACCCTCGTTGGTGAAGTTGTATGCCAGCGCTTTGGGGCCGCTCTCGTGAACCGGACTCTCGACGCCGAAGAGTGCCCAGGTGCCACATGAGAGGTAGGCATAGCGCTCGTCGGGGGTGGGCACTCCGATGACAGCCGAGGCGGTGTCGTGGCCGGCTACGGCGATGACCTTGACGGCTCCGAGGCCTGTGGCGGCCTGCACCTGGGGGGTGAGGGTGCCTATCTCCTGTCCGGGCTGCACCATGGGGCCGAATTTTGAGCGAGGGAGGCCCAGCTTCTCGAGGAGCACTTCGTCGAAGTCGCCGGTGGCCAGATTGAGCATCTGGGAGGTTGAGGCTACGGTAAACTCGGTCACTGCCACGCCTGTGAGCATATAGATCAGGGCGTCGGGCATGAAGAGGATCTTGTCGGCTGCGTCGAGCACCCCGGCTCCGGCCTCGCGGAGGGTGTTGAGCTGGAACAGGGTGTTGAAGTCCATGAACTGTATGCCGGTGGTGGCATAGACCATTTCCTTGGAGAGCTTAGTGGCCGAGAATTTCTCGACGGCGCCCTCGGTGTGGGTGTCGCGATAGCAGTAGGGTAGGCCTGCGAGCGATCCGTCGGCATAGAAGTAGGCCACGTCACAGCCCCAGGTGTCGATGCCTATCGACGAGAGCGCGGGGAGGTCGTGGTCTGTTATATATGTGGCTGCGGCCTTGAGGGCGTTGAGCACTTCCTGATAGATATATGGGAGGTTCCAGTGGAGATGTCCCGCAATGGGGAGCATGGGGTAGTGGAAACGGGTGAGCTCGGTCATGTCGACACGCTCGCCGTCATAGGTGGCTATGATAGAGCGACCTGAGGTGGCCCCGAGGTCGATAGCCAGATGGATAGTTTTTGTCATGGTAATATAGACTGCTGTTAGAGACGTGAGTTAAGGGAACGTTTTCCCTACTTTTGCCCCAAAGTTACGAATATTACTGCGATTATGAAATTAAAAAAACTGTAAATTTGCAGTCGGTATGTTTAAAACCCGTCACCGGGAGCATTGAAGTAACAAAATTTTCGTCAGTTATGGCAGATTATAACGTCAAGACAGTCAAGGGGCGGTTTGCGCCTTCGCCGAGCGGCAGGATGCACCTGGGCAATCTTTTTTCGGCAATGGCCTCGTGGGCTTCGACACGCAGCCGAGGGGGGCGATGGTTGTTGCGCATAGAGGATCTTGATCCCCAGCGCAGCAAACCTCAGTGGAGCCGGTGGATAGAAGATGATCTGGCGTGGCTCGGTCTCGACTGGGACGAGGGGGGCACTCAAGGCTCGGGCGACGCCGGGCCTTATATGCAGAGCCGGAGAGGGGAGGTCTATGAGGAGTGTCTGAGCCGTCTCGTGGAGGCCGGTTATTGCTATCCGTGCAGTTGCCGGCGAGCCGATCTGCTGGCTACTCAGGCTCCCCATCAGAGCGACGGGCGTGTGATCTACGGAGGGCGATGCCGTCCGCCTCAGATGCCGTGTCGTTGTGAACCGCGTCGGGGCGAGGCCTTGAGGCTCTGGGTGAGACCCGGCGAGGAGATAGAGTTCCGTGACAGGGTGTATGGCCGGCAGAGGGTCGATGTGGCCCGCGATTGTGGCGATTTTATAGTGAGACGCGGCGACGGAGCCTGGAGCTATCAGCTTGCGGTGGTGGCCGATGATGCACTGATGGGCGTGACCGAGGTGGTCAGAGGTCACGATCTGTTGTTGTCGGCGGCTCAGCAGATCTATGTGGGGCGGCTTCTCGGATTTGAAGAACCGGCCTACGCTCATGTGCCGTTGATATGTAACGCTCAGGGTGTGAGACTCTCCAAACGTGACGGTGCCTTGGGTATGGAGGAGCTGCGCAGACGCTACACCCCCTTCGAGTTGCTGGGCTATCTCGCTTGGCTCGGCGGGCAGATACCTGTCGCCGAGAGGCTTACCCCCTCAGATCTCGCCTCCATCTGGGACTGGTCGAAAATGCCTCAGACTCCTACGATAGAGATAAAATAAAGGTCAAGTTGTCAAAATGACAACTTGACAACTTGACAAGATGTCATCTTGGCATCTTGTCATTAAATAATAAAAATTTAAGCCGGGGGGAGCTACTTGTTGAGTACCTGAAGGACTTGGTCGGCGATGGCTGTCATGCCGGCCCGGGAGGGATGGGAGGCTTTTTTGTCGATGTCGTGGAGCCAGATGACGGGGACTGAATAGTGGTCACAGACTGTGCGTATTGCGTCGTTGACGCTCTCGGTGAGATCGCTGTTGGCTATGAAATAAATGTCTGTGCCGGGAAAACGCTCGGTAGCTTCGCGCAGGAGTATGCCCAGCGCGGGGCGGAGTTCATAGTAGTGGCCGCGTGTGAGCCCTGAATAGGTGTATTCTCCCAAGGGGACTTTGGCCCAGCAGTCGTTGGTGGCACCGAAGATCAGGAGTATGTCGGGCGATCCGAGTTTGTCGAGGCGGGTGATGAACGAGCGGTCGGAGTAGTCGTCGCCTCGATAGCCGGTATAGGATATGGTCGATCCGCTCCAGGAGTTATTGCATCCGAGTATATAGCCTCCGCGGTCGATCACTTGCCACCACCAGGTCTGACGCACATTGTCGACATCGGTGCGTTTGGGGTCGGGGTTGGTGTTGTACCAGCAGTCATAGCCGGCGGGTATGTGCCCCTCGAAAGTCGAATAGGAGTCTCCGAGGATACTCACTACCGGCTTGGCCTGTCGGCGAGGCGAGGAGGCATTGACGTCACAGGCCGGGAAGAGGGTGACGAAGAGTAGAAGCAGGGGGAGGAAAAAACGGTGCATGGTCATGGTTTAGAAATGGGTTAAGCAAAGGATTTTTAGATTGCCTGAAAGGCACGGGAGCTGAGCCAAAGGCCCGATGACGTATCAGACCTTGAGGGCGTTGCGCACACGCTGCCACACAGAGTCAGGCTCATCCTGGAGCTTGAGGTGGATATTCACCTCGGGCTTCTCTTTATGGAGGAAGATGATGGCCGAGTGGAGCACAATAGCGAGCTGGGTCTCGAAGTTGACCAGGGCGTTGATGTTGCGCAGGGGTATGTTGGAGAAGGGGGAGGAGGGGTCGACACTGCCGATATAGAGGGCGTCCTCATCGATGAAGATGCCGTGGTTGTCGATGGCGGTGTCGAAGAGCAGACCGATGTCGAGCTCGTCGGGGCTTTTGGGGGGACGAGCGTACTGGCGGTAGAGAGTCTTTATGACGTCTTTGGTAACCATGTCCGATGGGTAGTTGAGGGGGTGAATCTTATTAGGCAGAGACAGGAGTGATTGTTTGGAAAGGGGTTGTCACGTGAGGGTGACCGAGGAGATAGAGTGGCGTTGGAAACGGGAGGGAGAGATTGGCGTTTCAGTCAGTATCCGGTTTGTTTGAAAATTAAACACTCCATGGGTGAAGATAGTTTTTATGTCAGGCCAAAAAATTATAAAAATTTTCAGGCTACCATCAGGTCTTCGAACAACAGGGTTTCGGGGAGGGGTGTCAGGTTGTAGTGTAAATGCTGTTGCGGGATAGACCCTTTTAAAAGAGTCAGGAGCGAGCCCCGGTAGATGGAAGGGCTGCACTCCTGACTGTAAAGGGGTATGGGTCAGGCCCTGAGAGACAGGGCAGGATCAGGCAAGGAAGCCGAGAAGCACACCGGCAGCTACGGCCGAGCCGATCACACCGGCTACGTTAGGGCCCATGGCGTGCATGAGCAGGTAGTTGGTGGGATCATACTCCAGACCGAGGTTGTTGGAGATACGTGCCGACATCGGGACGGCCGAGACGCCGGCGTTGCCGATGAGGGGGTTGATCTTTTTGCTCTTAGGCAGGAAGATGTTGAAGATCTTGACAAAGATCACACCGCTTGCCGAGGCTATGACGAAGGCCATGAAGCCGAGCAGGAAGATGCGTATCGTCTCGGAGGTAAGGAACTCCGAGGCCTGGGTGGAGGCGCCCACGGTCATGCCCAGCAGGATTGTGACTATGTCGGTCAGAGCGTTGGAGGCGGTCTTGGCCAGACGGTTGGTTACGCCACACTCGCGGAGCAGGTTGCCGAAGAAGAGCATACCGAGCAGGGGTATGCCCGAGGGCACTACGAAGCAGGTGAGGATCATGCCGACGATCGGGAAGATGATCTTCTCGTTCTGGGAGACGGCACGGGCGGGCTTCATCTTGATGAGGCGCTCGTTGTGGGTAGTCAGCAGGCGCATCAGCGGCGGCTGTATCACGGGCACCAGAGCCATGTAGGAGTAGGCCGAGACGGCGATCGCACCCATCAGGTTGGGGGCGAGCTTGGAGCTCAGGAAGATGGCTGTCGGGCCGTCGGCTCCGCCGATGATTGCGATTGCACCGGCCTGGTCGGGGGCGAAGCCCAGGAGCAGGGCCACCATATAGGCTCCGAAGATACCAAACTGGGCGGCTGCGCCGATGAGCATGAGCTTGGGATTGGCGATCAGGGCCGAGAAGTCGGTCATGGCGCCGATGCCGAGGAAGATCAGCGGGGGATACCATCCGGCGCTCACACCGTTGTAGAGGATGTTGAGCACCGAGCCCTCCTCATAGATGCCTATCTCGAGGCCTGCGGTGGTGTTGAAGGGAATATTGCCTATCAGGATACCAAATCCGATCGGCACCAGGAGCATGGGCTCGAAGTTCTTCTTGATGGCAAGCCAGATGAAGAAGAGACCTACGAGGAGCATCACCAGGTGTTCCCACGTTGCATTGTAGAAACCTGTGAGATGCCAGAACTCCTGAAGGTTCTGCATGATAAATTCTCCAAAATCCATAGGTAGAGTGAAGTTTACGTTTGTGGAAAAGGAGTCGTTACTCGATAGTGATCATGGGGGCGCCGTCGAGCACTGAGTCGCCGACGTTGACGAGGATAGCAGCGACCTTGCCGTCAGAGCCGGCGTGGATGGCGTTTTCCATCTTCATGGCCTCGAGCACCAGCACGGTGTCGGAGCTCTTGACGGTGTCGCCGACCTTTACGGGGATGGCGGCTACCACACCGGGCAGGGGGGCTTTGACCTGATAGCCGGCTGCGGGAGCAGCGGTGGGCTTGGCTATGACCTTGGCGCCTGAGTCGGTGCGGGGAGCGGCAGTGGGACGGGGCTTGTTGACGATGGTGACAGGTTTCTCGGCCTTTTCGAGCTCTACCTTATAGGGCACACCGTTTACCTCGACCTTGGCGAGATTGTTGTCGATGTCGCCCACCTTCACCGTGTAGAGGTTGCCGTTGATGCGATATTTATATTCTTTCATGATTGATGTTCAGGAAAAGGGGTTAAGGGGAGTGTTAACGGCGAGGGAGCTCGCGCAGAGAGTAGATCTTGGAGCTCCAGGGAGAGTAGGAGCGACGTACCTTGGTGATGGTGAGCACGGTGTTCTCGCGGTCATGAGCATCAAGGTGTTCGGCGAGGGCCATGGCTATGGCGGCGATCGCTTCACCCGAGTCGGCATCGGCGCGACCGTTGGCCGAGAGTGTCTCGGGAGAGTGCTCAGCGAGAGCTTTCTCCTTGGCGCGGGCCGAGATAGTGGCTCCGATGCGGTTGATGATGTAGAACGAGAGCGAGAGCACTATCAGAGCTGCAAAGACGATACACATGGCCATGACAGCCATAGCGCCGCCGCGTGCATCCTGCTCGGCAAAGCGTCGTATCTTGGGATTTTCGCTCTTGATGATGTTGTTGCTCGAGGGGGTGATGTAGCGGTCGGCCGAGCCGTCGCGCACTTCCCAAGCCTCGGGATTGTTCACTCCGCCCTCACCGTCGACTTTGCGTGCATAGCTCTGACCGGGGAGCAGCGAGGCAGGCACGATGATCTCGTCGATGAGAGTGCGACCGTCGGCGTCATAGATGGCGACATAATTGTCGATGCCGGGGGTGAAGGTGAAGTTGGTGTGGAAAGTGCCTTTCTCATGCTGACCGTCGGCCCAGAAGAGTATGTGCTGACGGGTGGGTATGTCGGTGTTGACATCGCCCAGGGGGATAGCATAGAGGGTAGGACGGGTCGAGTCGTTGGTGAGGTAGACGCTCGAGATCTCGAGCGGGCCGAAGGTGGAGTTGAAGAGCTCGATCCAGGCGTTGTAACGACCGAAGTCGTCGACTACGCTTGAGGAGTCGTTCTCGATCATCACCTCGTTGATGCGCAGTCCTCGCCTTCCCTGGGCCGAGAGGGTCGAGACGGCTGCAAGGGCCACCACGATGAGAGTGAGAAGTCTCTGTTTCATAATTTGTTATAGAGATGTGGCGGTTGGGGTTATCACAGGGGGATGTTGCCGTGCTTCTTGGCGGGATTGACTACCTTCTTGGTGGCGAGCTGCTGCAGGGCACGAATGATGCGGAAGCGGGTGTTGCGGGGCTCGATGACATCGTCGATATATCCGTAGCGTGCGGCGTTGTAGGGGTTGCAGAAGAGCTTGTTGTACTCCTCCTCCTTCTCGGCGAGCACCTTGGCGGGGTCTTCGGCGGCTTTGGCCTCCTTGGCATAGAGCACTTCGACAGCTCCGGCTCCACCCATTACGGCGATCTCGGCTGTGGGCCATGCGTAGTTCATGTCGCCGCGCAGTTGCTTGCACGACATCACGATGTGGCTGCCGCCGTAGCTCTTGCGCAGGGTGACGGTGACCTTGGGCACGGTGGCTTCGCCATAGGCATAGAGCAGCTTGGCGCCGTGGAGGATCACACCGTTATATTCCTGACCGGTGCCGGGGAGGAAGCCGGGGACGTCGACGAGGGTGACCAGGGGAATATTGAAAGCGTCGCAGAAGCGCACGAAGCGTGCGGCCTTGCGCGAGGCGTTGGAGTCGAGCACGCCGGCGAGATATTTGGGCTGGTTGGCCACGATACCTACGGCCTGACCGTTGAAGCGGGCAAAGCCGATGATGATGTTCTTGGCATATTCGCGCTGGATCTCCAGAAACTCGCCGTTGTCGATGATTGCGCCGATGACCTCATACATGTCGTAGGGCTTGTTGGCCGAGTCGGGGATGATCTCGTTGAGCGAGTCCTCGAGGCGGTCGATGGGGTCGTTACACTCTACCAGCGGCGGCTCCTCGAGGTTGTTCTGGGGAATGTAGCTGAAGAGCTTGCGGATGATCGAGAGGGTCTCCTCGCCGTCCTCGGCTGCGAAGTGGGCCACGCCGCTCTTCTGGGAGTGTACGGTGGCGCCTCCCAGAGCCTCCTGGGTCACGTCTTCGCCGGTCACGGTCTTGACCACCTTGGGGCCGGTGAGGAACATATAGGAGATACCCTTGGTCATGATGGTGAAGTCGGTCAGCGCGGGTGAATATACGGCACCGCCGGCACAGGGGCCGAGGATACCCGAGATCTGGGGGATCACGCCCGAGGCAAGGATGTTGCGCTGGAAGATCTCAGAGTAGCCGGCGAGGGCGTTGATACCCTCCTGGATGCGCGCGCCGCCCGAGTCGTTGAGGCCGATGACGGGAGCACCCATCTTCATGGCCATGTCCATGATCTTGCAGATCTTCTGGGCCATGGTCTCGCTGAGCGAGCCGCCAAAGACGGTGAAATCCTGGGCGAAGACATAGACGAGACGGCCGTCGATAGTGCCGTAGCCGGTCACCACGCCGTCGCCCAGGTAGCTTTTCTTCTCCTGGCCGAAGTTGTGGCAGCGATGGCGCACAAACATGTCGATTTCCTCAAACGAACCCTCGTCGAGGAGCTGGGCGATGCGCTCGCGGGCAGTGTATTTGCCACGCTCGTGCTGCTTCTGGATGGCTTTTTCGCCGCCACCGAGGCGAGCCTCCTCGCGCAGGGCGATAAGCTCTTTTACTTTTTCAAGCTGGTTGCTCATTGTGCTTTCAGTGATATGAGTGGGGGAGGGAGTTTATTTATTTCTTGGAGGGATCCTCACAGAGCTCGATGAGAGTGCCGTGAGTGCTCTTGGGGTGGAGGAAGGCGATGTTGAGACCCTCGGCACCCTTGCGGGGAGCCTTGTCGATGAGGGCGCAGCCCTTGTCAGCTACCTCGGCCAGAGCGTTGGCCACACCGTCCTCGATGGCGAGGGCCACGTGCTGGATGCCGCCGCGGCCGCCGTTCTTCTCGATAAACTTGGAGATGGCGCTCTCGGGAGCGGTGCCCTCAAGAAGCTCGATCTTGGTCTGACCGATGCGGAAGAAAGCGGTGCGCACCTTCTGGTCGGCTACCTCTTCGATGGCGAAACATTTGATGCCGAGAGTGTTCTCGTAGAAGGCGATAGCCTCCTCCAGATTGGGGACGGCAATGCCGATGTGCTCGATATGAGAAATTTCCATAGTTAAGCTGTGTATAAATTGGTTATTAGATTCGATATTATATGTATAGTCATTATACCGCGCAAAATTAGAGAAAAAAATCCGTAATCTCAAAATATATTTGAGATAGGCTCTTCCCGGGGCTTAAATTAAGACCATCTTCCACGGTATTGGATAACGCTTTTGCCCCCCGGGCGTTATGCCGCTGTCGGTCTCTGATGTAGGATCGGCTTCGGGATGCTCACGGGTGTATCACATCCGTCGTGATAGTTTGACGGATGATTTGTCTATACTTACAAGAAATACAAATTTGGAGTTTTCTTTAATTAAATTGTTATAAAATTTGGAAATATTATCTTATTTAGTTATATTTGCCGATATTTTATTACAAAACTTAATGATATGAAACCATCAGTTTTATTTAGTGTCACATTGCAGATGATCGTTTTTTGCTCGTGTAGCAGTGGTATAGAGTCGAGTCTGTCAATTTCTGATTGCCCTTCTGAGGCATCTCATTCTCTGAAAATCTCATTTTCAGAGGCAAAGACAGTAGCTATAAATTCATATCGTGATTTCTTTAAGAACGATATGGCTCGAAGCCAAAGTTTTCAGGATTTGTCTTTAGGTGATTGTTTCTGTATTACATCTACATCAGATGCAGATACATTGATGTATGTGATAAATTATGCAGATAGTATGGGCTTTGCGCTTATCTCCCCAATTAGAAGTGAAGAACCTATTGCTATTGTAGAAAAAGGATATTATAATCCGTCAAATAAAGCTGATAATGCCGAATTCGATTATTATATTCAACAAATTAAAGAAATTTGTTCAGAGAAGACAACACAAAGCAGATCTGCTTTGAGTCGTGCACCAATATCCTCAGGTATCGGAGATATTGTCGGAGAAATTACGTCAGGCCCATATTGTAGTGTGTCTTGGGGACAGTCGGGTATATACGGTGCTTATTGTCCTAATGGAATTGCGGGTTGTAGCAATACCGCCTTGGCTCAGGTTTTGTCTATGTTTGAATACCCTCAAGTAATTGATCTGACATTTGATAATTCGGGTCAAATGGAGCTTGGATGGGCCGAAATAAAAAAACATATAAAAGGTAATGACTGTGATATTCATTCAAATAATACTCACGATGTTATTGCAAAACTAATGAGAGAGTTGGGATATCGCTCGATGAGTGATTATAAAGACTCCAGCACAGGTACTTATCCTTCTTATTCGGCGTATGTGTTGGAACAATTAGGATATAATGTAATGAGTTCAGAATATTCTGATGATGTTGTAGTTAAATCCATTCCTTTTGAAAGTGGAGACGGACTTGGTGTGGATATAATTGTAGGATATGACAATGATAATGATCATGTAGGTCATATGTGGTTAATAGATGGTTACAAGATTATAACCAAACGATATACAAGTCAGTTGGTAAATCCTGGCCTTGGCCCTGGAGTTGATTCAAATCCAACATATAAAACATTTCACTATAACCATTTTAATTGGGGGTGGGATGGTAATTATAACGGATACTATATTAGTGGTGATTACCAAGTGGGCAAATATAATTTAAATAACGATGTATTTCTTTATTCTGTATCATTATGAATGGAAAGTATAGGATTTCAATGATTGCTGCGGTGGCTCTGGGGCTGCTTGCGGCAGGGTGTTCGTCAGAAAATGTCGTTGATCCCGGTTTGGTAGATGACATCGATATCGCCGAGGGCGGTGATAAGATTGATAACACCCGCTATGACTTGGTGCTCACCGACGGCGAAGCTGACGTTGTATCGGCCTATAACCGTCGGTCTGTGGCGTTTCTCGATAAACTCGCTGTGGACGAAGCTGAAAATGTCTACACCTCGGGACTGAGTCTCAATATGCTGTTGTCAATGTTTGCCAACGGTGTTGCCGGAGAGGCCCGCGCTGAGCTGCTCGATTATCTTGGCGCAAATTCTCTCTCGGAGCTTAATGGGTTGAACAGTAAGCTCATGAGTGAGCTTGTGAAAATGGACAGAGAGTCGGCGTTATATATTGCCAATTCTCTTTGGGCGTCTCACGGATTTACTTTCAGTTCCTCTTATCGCGAGTTGATGGAAGAGTCATACTCAGGGACGTTTTATACTGATATACCGCTCTCGACCCGTCAGGGTAAGGATGCTGTCAATCAATGGTGCTCCGATAAGACCGAGGGGCTCATACCGGAATTTCTTGATCAGCCGGTGGAATCGCCCTATTTCAGCGTAAATGCTCTTTATTTCAAGGGTAAATGGTCTAAGGAGTTTGATAAATCACTCACGTCGCCCGGTCGGTTCACGACAGCTGACGGGACTGTTGTCTCTGCCGATTTCATGGAGGCGGTGATGGACGTCAAGACCTGTGAGAAAGATGGCACTCTGATTCTTGAGATCCCCTTTGGCAACGGGGCGTTTGAGTTTGATGTAATGATGCCTGCTGAGGATCAGACGATAAAGGGTCTTCTCGCTGACACTCAAAATCTGTCAATGCTTGACAATGTACCCGTGGATAGAGTAAGAGTAAGACTGCCAAGGTTGAAGATCGAGAACCGATATGACAATCTTGTCGAAGTGATCAGAGAGATGGGAGTGACAAAACTCTTCAGCGAAGCAGATTTCTCAGGCATGACCTCGGCTGATATAAAGAAGGTAGATGTGATCAAGCAGAAAAACGTCTTTGAAATCGATGAGGAGGGTGCCGAGGGAGCTACTGTGACGGGTGGCGGCATGACTTCGGCCGTCGGCCCCGGGGCTGCTACGGTGCAGACCGTGTCGATCGACCGACCGTTTATGTTCATTGTGCGCGAGACGAGCACAGGTCTCTATGTCTCGCTGGGAGCCGTAAACAAAATATAAAAACTCTCCCCGCCAAAGATCGCTTTTAATATTACAGACCACGGCGTGTCATGTCTACCGGAATCGGCGCAGATATTTTTATCTCTGCCTTTCAGACATGACACGCCGTGGTCTGTTTTATCGACTATCTCCCGTCGGCGCAGTCGATTGTTCTGTCGTGTCGTGCTTTCGAGGATCAATCTCGGGCGAGCACGATTGCCCGGGCCTGATCGTAGGCAAGCCCGGGCATCTGTTGCTCTATAGACGCTCCTTAAAGCGGAGGTGTAGTATAGTTTCTCCTGACTTTTTAATAGTTGTTGGTCAACGAACTGTTCATCTTGGAGGCCTTGGTGGGGAAAGGATAGACCCATAACTTTGAGTCGGGAGCGATGGTGAATTTTCCATACTCCTGAAGGTCGTGTACGATGACCTTCTTATACTTTTCCTCTGTGTTCCAGCGCTTGCGGTCAAAGAAGTTCTCGAATGTGTTGATAAATTCTACAGTGCGGCAACGCTGATAGATCTCCATCGCCTCGGCCTCGGTCAGATCGGTGCGCGATGAATAGAGCTCTGGAGAATAGATGCGGTTGAGGCGCACGGCATCAAGCTTGGCCATACCCTCTGAGATCTTGCCCGAGCGGATGAGACATTCGGCTGCTATGTAATACATTGACTCCGAGCGCAGGCCCCAGGTGTTGAAGCGTAGGTCGGCACCGACAAACATCAGGGCATCGGGTAAAGTATAGTCGTTGTATATGTCGCTCCAGCCCTCCATCGGGTCGTAGATGCAGTCCTTCACATAGTCGCCATACTCAAACATCTTGACCACCTCGGGGGTGACGGCCACCGAGTACATGTCGCCCAGATTTGAACCGTCGCTGTTGATGAGCAGATAGTTATTGTCGGCATCATAGGGGGCCACCCATTTGCCGGCCGTCATGGCTGTGGAGCGGTCCTCGATCTGGCTGTTGACACTGAGCGCCTTGTTGGCGTAGACGAGCGCCTCGTCATAGCGCTTCATCTGGAACAGCACGCGGGCACGCACTCCGTAACCGAAATCGCTGCCGAATCGATAGCAGGTCTTGACAGTGCTCGGCTTGAGGCAGGCGATGACTTCATCGCTGCAATCGACGAGAATTTTCTCATAGACCTCGGCCAGCGAGATTTTCTTTTTCTGCTCGGCATTATTGATATTGTCCACATAGGCTATACCACCCTTCTGAGCGGCGGTAGCTTCGTCATATTGCTCGGCAAAAATGTTGACTGCAAGGAAATGAAACCATGCGCGTAGCACCTTGGCCTCGGCGATGATGCGCTGACGGGTGGCATCGTCGCCCGACGCTTCGGGAGCTTTGGTTATGACGATATTGAAATTGCGCATGATCTTGTAGATACTTTCATACATACGCTCGCAGTCGCTTCCGTCAGTGATATTGGCTCGGTCAACGCTTTCATCGCCGGAGAGAAGGGCATAGTTGAAGGTGTTGGTCTCGGTGAGCTGCTGAGATATGGCAGGATAGGATTTGAGTTGCACACCGGCAAGAATGTCCAGCTCATTGGGAGCAGGATAGAGACGGAACTGCTGATTGAGCAGAGTCTCGAGGTCGTTGAGATTGGAGAGCGTAGACTCGCCCTTGGGAACAATCTCGAGTTGCTTGTCGCATGAAGTGGTGCCTACGAGCATCACCATCATGAGAAGCAGAGCTATATATTTTTTCATCATTTGTAGCTGATTGAAAGTGATTAGGATTAGAGGTTGAAGTAGAGGCTCATGGTGTAGCTGCGGGGAGTGCGGGCATAGCGGCTGCCGGATGTAAGGCCGATAGCCTCGGGATCGATGCCCAGGGAGTTGCGGGCCCAGGTGCATACATTGTTCATCTGGAGGCGCAGGCGCAGATTTTCAAAACCGATCTTGCGGCACACTGACGATGGGAAGGAGTAGGAGAGCACCAGATTGCGCAGCTTCATATAGTCGGCGTGCTTCACATTAGACTCATAATAGGTGGTGTAATTGACCGTAGTGTAGCTGGCATTCTTGTATCCGTTGCCAGGATAGGTGGTGTCGCCTTCCCAATATCTGAGCATCTCGGAGTTGATCGATCCCATACCCATGAAAGCTACATAGCCGCTTTCAGAACCTATGGAAGTGTTCCAGCGCTCGGCACCGGTGCGCATATAGTGTCCGCCGTAGAAGGCAAACATGGCCTCGAGCGAGAAACCGTTCCAGGTGATCTGTGGAGTGATGGCACCGCTGATCTTCGGAGTTGTAGAGCCTGAGAATACACAGTCCTCGATTTCGAGTTCTGAAGAGATGTTGCCCACGTGGATCTCTCCGTCCTTATCTTCCCAGCTGGTGTAGTAGCCACCGCCCTTCTCCACCATGCCGCGGTCGCGGATAGAGAAGAGCGAGTTGAGAGGATAGCCTTCGTGAAGACTGAAGCTGAGGTTGTTGGCGCCCGAAGAGGGGAAGTGGTGGATCTTGGTGACCTTGTTCTTATTGTAAGCGATATTGAATCCGAGGTTGATACCGAGATCTTTGCGCTGCTTGGCCTGAAGGATATGGCCGTTGAGCTGAAGCTCGATACCGTGGTTGACCATGTTGCCGGCATTAATCTTGAGAGTCTCGTAGCCGGTGGTCATGTCGAGGTCCACATCGGTGAGCA
>JAAVCX010000002.1 GCA_014802105.1 Bacteroides sp.
TCGACTTGGGATGAAGGCCATGGTAAGGAATGGAAAATTGCTCTCACTGACAGCGAATGTAATCCTATCAAATTCATGATTCCCGCCGATGAATTCTTCGATCCTAATACCTGGCTCGGCACCTCCGGATTTACAATTACTCAGGATGGGAAAACCGTCTACAACCGCGAGATCGACGATAATATATACATATTTAATCAGCAAGGTGAAATCGAATCTGTCACTCGACTTGACTTCGGTAATTACACTGTTCAAGATGAAGATAAGAAGAATATCGAGGGCAATCGCAATTTCGAAAACTACCGAAACATCGTCAGTAAGGTAGGTATGGCCGATGGAAATTTTATGGGAAATATATGGGTCAACGGAAATCTTGCTATCTTCTCTACAAAGGATGGCAAGGCTGAAATCCAGCCAATTGACAAGCATCTCAAAAATATCGGGGCTATTGACGGATGTATGGTTCTTCCCATCATGGTTAACGATGAGGAGCTTAACTTACCTGATTCTGTGCGTAATCATCTCGACAACGAGGGGATGGCTCTACGACTCCTCAAATTCTAATTACCGCGAGTTACTCAAACAATATTCCACAGGAAAAGACCACATAACCCAGACAAAATACCTGAGTTATGTGGTCTCATCAGTAACCTCCATTACATCCACAACCTCATCTCCCTACCAGAACCTCTGCTCACTTTTCTCAAAATCATACTCAAAGATACGCTCATCCTTGCCTCGTGTATGGTTCTTCAGGTAATACAACGTCCCTTTAGGCACCTGAGCTGACACTGAATCAGCCCGAGCCGTAACCGTACCCGTTGAGATCCATCTACCATCATCAAAATAAAACAGTTCATAAATATCACCCGCTCTTACATAATTATCACGATTACGAGGGGCATACATTATCTTCTCAATCCGTACCGGTATTCCCATGTCAATAGCTGACCATCCACCCGAAGGATAGAGACAATCAAACGAAGTGTCAAGATCACCGTCAAACACACTCATGTACGTATGCTTATCATCGCTACTCTCACTTGTACTAAATACCCTTCCCGATATAGCTCTCTCATCATCACGATATCGATAGAGTCCCAATTCCGCAATATTGCAGTAGGTGCTGTCTGCTCCTCGATAGCGGTAATATCTGTAAGCCTTATGAGTCTCATCTATATACCGGAAATTCATTCGTCTCTTAGGAAATTCCGTTATCTTGAATATCGTGTCACACTGTTCGAAGTCACTGCTATCACTCCCCTCTATCACACCCCCGACAACCCTACTTACCAGATCACCGTTTCTATTCCACATAGGATATTTAGAAAATGCCACAATATCCTGCACCTCTCCACTTGGTTCTATATAACGAATCTCGCCGGTCGTCTCTGATATCTCAAAAGGATGACTGATTGGCTTTAGTTCTCCATTGTCATCCTTACCCAACCACCCCACAACTCCTCCGGCTACATTATGGAACACAGGCTTCCTGTCACCAATGGAAATATCCACAGCCACCCATTTATTATGGCTGGCCAACATCAGATAAACAACATTTCCGGAAGTTTCAATATCATTGAATGTTAAAGTGAAATTCGAAGAAGGTTTATAAGATGAGGTGACATCAGTATATTTCGGTAAGGCGAAAAACGGCTGTCCTATATTATAGCCTCTCATATCTTCCATTCTTTCTGTATCCACCCCATATTCCTGTCTGTAAATCTTGGCACCCTGAATGTCGAAATCGCTTGCAGGTCGCCACATCGGGTCTTCTGTGCTTGCTACATATGTATTACCATTTTCATCCAGGATAAATGGCCAGAAATGATTGGAATTATTCTCGCCTCTCACGTTCACCATATCTATTCCCGAAGGAATACCTGCTGCTCGCATAAGATACACCACCCCGTGAGCGAATTCTCTGCATGTTCCCGCCTTGTCAAACACATTGGCAATCCCCACTGCCGGTACAGCAGGCAACCGAGAAGTCCATTTAAACCCCTTTTCATTCCATTTCTTCATCAATACTCTTCCAGCCTCTAACGGACTTTCACATCCGGAAGTTATCAGGCTATCGATTACCGACAGAAAAGTTCCATAAACCGAATCACGCCAATTCGATAGCCGCTCCTCATCAACTCTATAAGGAGTCACATATCTCACAAAAATATCCGTTGGTATATTCCTACACCATGGCAATCTATCCCGGAGACTGAAAACCTTCTCTATATTCTTAATTATAAAAGTCGAGTCTAAGTGTACCACATCAAGCTCTCTCCGTAAAGCTTTACTTTCCAATGATGGGTTATATTGTCTCATTGAATCTATGATTACTAAACCACTCTTTCCATATTCAGCATACATCCGGTAATAATCAAGAATACGGTCAAGACCGTCCCCGACTGATGTCGCGTTATATCTCATATTGGATATAAGATAAGCGGATACCTCATATTTCAACGAATCTCCTTTGAAATGGCGCAAAACTGCCTCCAAATTTTTCCTGTTAGTTCCACTACTATCCAAGGCTATCCCCAGAGAATCTATATTTTTGCAGCAGGATAATAAAACAATAAGGACAGTCATAACGCCATAAATAAATGAAAGTTTCCTCATAATAACAGGCAACGACATAAATACGAGACTTCAGATTCGATAGAAACCTACCGAATCTGAAGCATGATTGATCACATATGTCTTACTACAAGATCACATTTCCATAGATACATCCGGTAGAAAGACGGAATACAATCCGTACATTNCCCGACATCGATGGCAAGAGAGTGAGAAATTCACTTTCACTATAGAATATACCCACGCATACATCAGCTGACTCCCATACCTCGTATGTGATGATGTCATTCTTATCTACCCCGGGTATCTTGACACCATTCTGAGAGTCAATTGTACACATTTGGCACATCTGCCAACTCCGCCTTCCCCTTGCAGGGTCTTCAATCGGAGTATTCTCATCATCCACATCTTCATCTCCATCCGCACTTACAATGGGGAATTCATAAGAATAATACGAACAATTAGCATCTGCAATGAGCGGAAGAGAGTAAGTTATCACCATAATTGTGATAACCGTTAACCAAATTTTCCGTTTTAACATTTTATGATAACACTTTTAGACATTAAACACTTCTACAAAATTACTCATTATTGGTTGATTAGTGTCTTTATATCACTACGGAAAAACTACGATTTTATTAATATCATCAAAATAACATAGCCTTTTATATGAATGCACAAATAAAATACAAATTTACAAACCTTATTTTCAATAAATTAAATATTCGTAGTTTTTTCGTAGTTCAACATAAGTCCAAATTTGATAAAATTTCCTAATTTTACAAATTAATTCTTTATTATTCTAATCATGAAAATCATATCTATTCTTCTGTTAATCACATTGGGCTTAACTTGCGCCTGCTCCTCTCGGAACAATAGTTCAGCTCTGAAAGCCCTTGCTACCACGGTAAATTCAAATCCCAAAGAAGCTCTTGACTCTCTGAATTCGCTTTCCTCTCAACATTTGAGTTCGGATGACCGTGCATTTCTGGACTTTCTTACAATTAAGGCGACTGACAAATCATTTATTAAACATACATCTGACTCTTCAATCCTCAATGTGTTGGCATATGTAGCCGATCATCCAGAGGTAGATTACCATACAGAAGCTCTATACTACGGGGCACGTGTATATCATGATCTTGGCGATCTTCCTACAGCCATGAGATACTATCATAATACACTNGATCGTCTCAACCAAATGAATGAAGATGAAAAGGATATTCAGTTTGAAGCCAATGTTATGAGCCAATATGCCCGTCTGTTATCCAAATTACAACTCTATGATCAAGCCCGCTATTATTTTGAAAAAATCGTAAACCTTGACTTAGCTCTAAATGATACATTAAATTTTGTTGATGACAATAATATATTGGGACATCTTTGGATAAATAAAAATGATTATTTTCGAGCTAATGAATTATTGCTAAAATCTAAAGTTATGGTCCACGATAAACCGGGGATATCTGCTGATATCTCTTCATTGTATCTTGCTGTGGTAAAGGCATATCTGAATCAATTAGATTCCGCAGTATTCTTACTACCAAATACAAAGAATTTCAAAAATAAAGACGACCTCAGCACCCTTCTGGCTTTTTCTGCCCGTATTTTGAAGAAAGCCGGGAAAACCGATTCTGCCGCTTCTGTAGCACGCCGCCTTATCAATCTTGATTCTGCCACTAATAACCGGAGAGCGGGATATGAGATTCTTCTCGATTCCGTTTATATCCCTACATATCCGGCTGATACTCTCATCAAACTGGTGAAAGGCTATGCCACTATTGTCGAATCTACTTTAGATCATAACCAGAACTCATTGGCTCTGATTCAACAGGCCGCTTATAATTACAGTATCCACGACCGCGAAAAAATCAAAGCCCTCGAAGCCAAGACCCAACTTCAGAACATTGTTATACTCCTTGGCTTCGGCATACTGTCATTGATTATCATTGTGTTTATCTACATAACCAAAAATCAGCACACCCGTATCAAACTTCAGGAAACTACCAGATTGCTTGAAGAAGCGAATGCCGTGTTGAATGTCAAGGTTGATCCCGTAGAGCAGCCTGAAATTGATATCAAGAAACTAAAGGAAGACATTCGATCCGAAGTTCTCCAAAAATATAATGATCCATGTTCAGAATCGTTCTCGTTATCCCTCAAGATTATTGAGAGCGAGCCTTATGTCAAAATCAAAGAGTATATCGCTGACAATAAATCGCTATCGGACAAAGATTCGACCTGGAGTGAACTTGAACAACTGGTATTTAAGTATTATCCCAAATTTAAAACCCGGCTGAATGTTCTGACAGAAGGAAAGATCGCCCCGCACTATATGAGAACTATAATTTTGATCAAATGCAACTTCTCTCCATCCGAAATTTCAACAATAGAAGCATTATCTATAAGTGCTGTCGGTAGCAGACGTAAAACCATTTGCTCAAAGATTCTGGGCGAAGGCAGCTCTTTCCATTACAAAAATATTGATACAATCATACGTCTTTTATAACTAAATCATTCATTAATATTCTTGAATTACAGCCATTTATATTTCCGTAGTTTTTCCGTAGTTATAAATTCATGATTTTTGATCATTCCTTTCTAACTTTGCATCGTGAAAAATCAAAAATATTCTACATCATGGATTCAAAATGGAAAATATCC
>JAAVCX010000003.1 GCA_014802105.1 Bacteroides sp.
TTGAATTAACCCTTCGGCTTGTTTTAGGCTAATTTCTTCGGTTTTATCGGTCACGATGGATCCCCATCGCTCCCTCAAAAACCTCAAAATTAGCTCTAAAACAATCTCGAATTGTTAATCTGTAATAAGTTTGATCAGTTCATTGTGGCGTGGTTATTGGCACGATCGGAGATCGGATAAATAAATGCGATGGACAGTGTCCTGACGGATTGGTCTCGGAGGCGGCGTCATAAGTCGGGAACGTGGTGTGAAAAAAATTATGTACCTTTGCATTACCGTAGATCATAAAGAATATAGTTAATGGAAAGAGATAAAATTGATTTTGCCACGATGAAGATAGGCGCGTTGTTTCGCGCTCTGTTCTTTCCGACATTGATCGGCATGATTTTTACTTCGCTCATAACTGTGATTGACGGAATGTTTGTTGGCCATGGAGTAGGGGCTGATGGTATAGCGTCGGTAAATATCATAGCTCCGACGTTTATGATCTCCACCGGTATCGGACTGATGTTTGGCATCGGAGCGTCGGTCATCGCCAGCATCAAATTGTCGGAGAATAATCTCAAGGCCGCCAATATAATTCTTACACAGGGATTTCTTGCTTCCTCGCTGATCGCGTTGGCGCTGATCGCCTTTATAATGTTGGCCCCTGACACTACTCTCGGGATGCTCGGATGTAGCGACGAGTTGAGGGATAAGGCGATGAGCTATATGATTTATCTTGTTCCATCTCTGATTTTTGTTATGATACAGTGTATCGGAATGATGTTGATCAGGCTCGACGGTTCGCCTAAATATGCGATGATGTGTCAGGCTGTTCCTGCCGTGCTCAATATAGTGCTTGATTATGTAATGATCTTCCCCATGGAAATGGGTGTCAAGGGAGCGGCCGTGGCTACCTCCATCAGTTGTGTCGCGGGCGGTCTGATGGTACTTGCTTATTTTGTGCTTTACTCCTCCCGACTCAGGTTTTACCGGCTCAAGGCTTCGGCCAAATCCTTGATGCTCACTCTGAGAAATATCTGGTATATGATGAGGATCGGTTTCGCTACTTTTCTCACGGAGATAGCTATGAGCGTAATGATGATTACAGGCAATTATATGTTTATGGCGCGCCTCGGCGAACAGGGAGTTGCGGCTTACTCGATCGCCTGCTATCTCTTTCCGGTTGTTTTCTCGATCGCCAATGCCGTGGCCCAGTCGGCTCAGCCTATCATAAGCTATAATTACGGAGCCGGACAAGACCGACGTGTGAGTCAGGCTCTGAAGGTCGCTCTGCTGACGGCGCTGATCTGTGGACTTGTGGTCACACTTGGTCTCGGTCTCGGGGCACGTTACATTGTTGAGGCATTCCTCTCGCCCGGCGAGCGGGCTTTCTCGTTAGCGGTCGATGGCTTGCCTCTCTTCGCTGTATGCTCGTTGTTTTTTGCTGTCAATATCACCTTTATCGGATACTATCAGAGTCTCGAGATGGCTGTCAGATCAACCATCTACACTCTGCTCAGAGGCATCGTTTTCCTTATTCCGGCTTTCATATTACTTCCTGATCTTATAGGTAATACCGGTCTATGGATGGCTATCCCGGTTGCTGAGATAATGACAACTGTGATTATTTTAATAGTTCATTTTGCTTATCGTCATGAATAAATATTTTCTCCCGATTCTGTTATCCTGTTCGTTTTGTGTGGCACGGCCTTTATTTGCAGATTTCAAGCCTGAATATCTTGATCGCGGAGTCGTCGCTCTTCCTGACGGCGAGGGTGTTTTCGTCTCTTGGAGATCATTGGGACGTGACGGTGGGACGACGGGGTTCCAGCTCTTCCGTAATGGTGAAAGCATAGCTGAGATCTCTCACTCTGATGCGACTTCTTACAAAGATCCGCTCGGGACGGTCAATGATGTCTATGAACTTAAAACTCTCAGCGGTGACAGTATTCTCGAATCAAATATCTGTCATCCCTGGAATTCTCATTTCATGAAGATCCACCTTGATCGTCCGGCGTCGGGTTATGTGCCCGACAGTGAGTGCCATCCCTCTACATTTGAATATTATCCCAATGATATTTCGGTAGGAGACGTGGATGGAGACGGTTGTTATGAACTCTTTGTGAAATGGGAACCTTCCAATGCCCACGACAGTTCCCACGCGGGCTTTACAGGGCCGGTCTTGCTCGACTGCTATCGTCTTGACGGAACAAAGCTGTGGCGAGTGGATCTGGGTCAGAATATACGCGCCGGAGCCCATTACACTCAATTCATGGTATATGATTTTGACGGAGACGGTAAAGCCGAGATGATATGCAAGACAGCTCCCGGCACTATCGACGGTCTGGGCAATCCTGTGCTTCTCGGTGATGACCGGGTCGATGAGGACCACGGAGTGTTTGATGTCTCGTTAAAGGCGTTCGGACATATCAGAGGTGGTTCGGAATATCTCACTGTCTTCGACGGTAAGACAGGACGTGCTGTCAACACTATCCCATATCGTCCCGCTTATTATGATGTGCCTGAGGAGATCTGGGGTGATGATAAGTGCAATCGGTCTGATCGCTATCTTGCCGGTGTAGCCAGTCTCGACGGTGTCCATCATGCCGCGATAATGTGTCGCGGCTACTATTGCGGATCGTTTGTCTGGGCCGTAAATTATAGTGACGGGAAGCTCAGCGAAGCGTGGCTCCATAAGTCGGATGTACCCATGGAGGGACTATGGGGCGAGGGAGCTCATTCGCTCGTGACGGGAGATGTGGATGGAGACGGTTGTGACGAAATCATCTTCGGCGCCTCGGCTCTTGATCATGACGGCACTCTGCTCTATCGCACCGGCGGAGGTCACGGCGACGCTCTCCACCTGGGGAAATTCCTTCCCGAGCAGCCCGGCTTACAGGTGTTCATGCCTCATGAGGAGGAACATTCGCCCTATCCCTACGATTCTTCTCTGCGTGATGCAGCTACCGGCCGGATAATATATTCCAAGCCTCAGAGCGGTACTGATGTCGGACGCGGACTGATAGCCGATATTACCGATCTCTACCCGGGTCACGAGTATTGGGCTGTGGATATAACACGCGTCTACAATCATGGCGCGCCTGTCAGTGAGTTGCGTCTGCCTATAAATTTCCGTATATATTGGGACGGAGACCTGCTTGACGAGCTACTTGACGGAACCCGTGTCACCAAGCCCGATAGGGAACTGACCAGGCTCAATACACTCGTGGATTTTCGGGATCTTGCATCTGTAAAGGCTTGTAACGGCACAAAGAATACGCCTTGTCTTCAGGCAGATATTTTCGGCGACTGGCGTGAGGAGGTTATCCTGCGGGACGATCAGACCCATAGTGATCTCTATATTTTCACTACTACAATCCCGACAGTCCATAAACTCAACAGTCTGATGGAGGATCGTGTATATCGTCTCGCGATAGCTTCTCAGAATGTCAGCTACAATCAGCCTCCCCATCTGGGTTATTCACCGATAGATACTGTCGAGTGATAGTTCTGCCCTTTCATCATTGAAATTTAATATTAATATGGCCATTTCAAAATTCTGTTCAACAAGTATCATGCGGTTTGAACTTAGAGCCTTGTTCCTATCATTGATTTTAAGTGGAATTGTGGAGGCATGCCGCCCTAACGGTTCAGGAGTGCAGCCATCAGCCGCCGATGAAACGGAAGATGAGCTTGCGCGTTTGACTGACTCAATCAGGTCGATAATTTCTTCCGCACCCGGTGAGATTGGGGTGGCGTTGATAACCGGCCGAGGCGATACCGTTGCGATCAATAATGAGGATAAGTATCCGTTGATGAGTGTCTTTAAACTCCATCAGGCAATATCTCTGTGTGATCTGTTTGATAGGACGGGATGGTCGCTCGACACTGTTGTGGCTATTCCACGCTCGCAGATGAACCCATCTACATGGTCGCCGATGCTAAAGGATCATGACGGTGACACAATTGATCTTTCGGTCAGGGAGTTGCTTGTTTATACTCTCACCGTGAGTGACAATAATGCAAGCAATTATCTATTCAGTAACTTTCAATCGGTGGCTGAGACTGACAGCTTTATAGCCTGTCTTATACCGCGGGAGAGCTTCAGGCTGTCTGTGACAGAGGATGAGATGTGGCTTGATCATGATCTCTGCTATAAAAATCATTCTTCGCCGCTGGGAGCTGCTGTTTTACTAAACCGGCTGGTATGTGACTCTATTATCTCACCGGGGAGTGGCGGATTTCTCCTGGAGACACTCCGAAAATGTGTCACAGGAGCTGATAGAATAGTGGCGCCGCTTGGAGACAAGGCCGGCATAGAGGTCGCTCACAAGACCGGATCGGGGTTCACGAAAGAAAACGGGGTCTTGACTGCTCACAATGACGTGGCTTTTGTTACTCTGCCCGATGGTGGTCACTATACTCTGGCTATTCTCGTCAAAGACTTTCATGGCTCCGAGTCAGAGGCTTCGGCGATTATGGCTCGTATATCAGCAATCGTTTACAACACGATTTTCATTTGACCCGACTACATGGTGTTGTATCTGGGCCACTCCTCGCTTAGTACTACGTCACCGGGGCGTGGCGTGCTGATGTAGAGAAATCGTTCGTTACTTTCGGCTCTTGCGCAGGTCGGGTAGAAGTATAGCTACTATGCCCAGAAGGGGAGAGTAGGCGCAGGCTCTGTAAACAGCCTCTATGCCATAGGTGTCGGCGAAGTTGCCGAGCACGGCTGATGCAATGCCTCCGACGCCAAACGCAAAACCGAAGAATAGTCCCGATACCATGCCGAGTTTGGTGGGAAGCAACTCCTGAGCGTAAAGCAGAATAGCAGGAAAGGCCGACGAGAGCATAAAGCCTGCGCAGAAACTGAGGACAGCCGTGGCGGCGAGTCCGACATGAGGCAACAGTAACGAGAACGGAGCTGTCCCCAGGATGGAGATCCAGATCACAGTCTTGCGGCCATATCGATCGCCGACAGGGCCGCCGACGAGTGTACCCGCTGCAGTCGACACTACGAATATGAACAGGAACAACTGTGACGCAGAAACAGAAATGCCGAATTTATCAATCAGATAGAAAGTATAATAGGACGACAGACTTGCCATATAGATATACTTTGAGACAATAAGGATGAGTATAACTATAATGGTAAAGAGAGTGAGTCTGCGAGAAAGGGGGAGATGAGCTTGTGTTTCGGCACGTTCATCTCTTCTTCTCATTTCGTTCAGATAACCGCGATACCACTTTACGATAGGTCTCATAACGGGAAATGCGATCAGAGCGAAGATCAGAAACAGGGCTACATGGCTGCGGCCGTAGGGCGACACGAGCAGTGCCACAAGCAGAGGGCCTATCGATCCACCGAAGTTGCCTCCGACCTGAAATACCGATTGAGCAAATCCGCGGCGTTGGCGCCCGGCGAGCGAAGTGATACGCGAGGCTTCGGGGTGAAGTGTGGCTGAACCGAGTCCGACCATGAATACAGCCGCCAGTATACCGGCGAATGACCCCGTGAATGCCAGCATAAGTATACCGATTGAGGTGGCACACATACCCATGGGAAGACTGAGGACGAATGGTCGCTTGTCGAAGGTATATCCGACAACAGGCTGAAAAATAGAGCTCGAGATCTGATATACGAGCGTGATGAGTCCTATATCTCTGAAGTTAAGGTCAAGATCGGCCTTAAGCATGGGGTAGACAGCCGTAATGACCGATTGAAGCAAGTCGTTGAGGGCATGGGCTGCCGAGAGGGCAAGCAAAATGTGGAAGGTTGGCATTGAGGCCAATCCGCGTAAGCGATGTAGCCAANCCGCGTAAGCGATGTAGGANNTTGGACATAAGACGGTTTGCGTTATGTTTGTGTGGCTACTCAGGGGCTTNTNCCGTCTGAGTATTCCGCAATGGGGGTGCAAAGTTAGTGATATATCGTCAAAAATTAGTAACTTAGTGCCGGAATATTATTATAAGTATTATTCAACAATCTATCAATGAAGCATATAGCAATTTTTGCATCGGGAGATGGCTCAAATGCCGAGAATATCATTCGCTATTTCGCGGAGCGACCTCTTTCNGGAAAGGTTGAACTTGTCATCTGCAACCGTCCCGGTGCCGGTGTGATCGCCAGGGCCGAGGCTTTAGGAGTGCCTGTCAGGGTGATGACCCGCGAGGAGATCAGTGACAGCGANGTGATGCTACGTTTGTTGGATGATTATCATGTAGANCTTATCGTTCTCGCCGGGTTTCTGCTCATGATACCGGGATTTATCACCTCTCGGTATAGTGGACGTATAGTCAATATACATCCGTCGCTATTGCCTGCCTATGGTGGTAAGGGTATGTATGGCCGCAGNGTTCATGAGGCNGTGATAGCGGCGGGAGAAAAGGTCAGCGGAGTGACGATTCACTATGTGACTGACGTATATGACGAGGGCCGTATCATTTTTCAGGCCGAGACCGAGGTCACTCCCGACGATACTCCGGCCACACTCGAGGCAAAAGTCAGGGCTCTCGAACTTGCACATTTCCCNCGAATAATCGACGGACTACCGACCTATTGATCGGGTAGATATGTGTTTTTTTACCCGATTTGCTTGAAGTGGATATGTTCTTATNNGTCANGNNAATAGGNGATTGGTGTTTTGATGGTGGAGATCATGGATCAATGCCGGNGCACTCCTCGTGACTTGCATTGTTTCTGTTGTTGCCGGGTGGGGCTCGACTTCAGTTGGATCATGACCTTTTCAGATTTCTGAAAAATTTATTACCTTTGCAGATAAAGATCATTAATCACGATGAAGAATATCCGCAATTTTTGCATTATAGCTCATATCGACCACGGCAAGAGCACACTTGCCGACCGACTGCTGGAGTATACCGACACGGTGGCCGGCAAGGATCTCCAGGCTCAGGTGCTCGACGATATGGATCTCGAGCGTGAGCGAGGAATCACAATCAAGAGCCATGCTATCCAGATGAACTATCGTCTCGATGGAGAGGACTATATACTTAACCTTATCGATACTCCGGGACATGTCGACTTTTCATACGAAGTGTCACGCTCGATAGCAGCCTGTGAGGGTGCGCTGTTGATTGTCGATGCCTCGCAGGGCATACAGGCTCAGACTATCTCAAACCTCTATATGGCTATCGAAAACGACCTTGAGATCATTCCCGTGATCAATAAGGTGGATCTCGACAGTGCCAAGCCCGACGAGGTGGAGGATCAGATTATCGATCTGCTCGGCTGTAAGCGCGAGGAGATAATACGGGCCAGCGGCAAGACCGGAGTAGGAGTGCCTGAGATACTCCAGGCAATTGTGGAACGCATACCCGCTCCTGTCGGTGACCCCGAAGCTCCTCTCCAGGCTCTGATATTTGACTCGGTTTTCAATCCGTTCCGTGGCATCATAGCTTATTTCAAGATCGAGAATGGCACAATACGCAAGAACGATTTCGTGAAATTTGTCGCCACCGGCAAGGAGTATAATGCCGATGAGATAGGTGTGCTCAAACTTGATATGAAACCTGTCGATCAGCTCTCGGCCGGAAATGTAGGCTACATCATTTCAGGTATCAAGACCTCACGCGAGGTCAAGGTCGGTGACACGATCACTCATGTGGCCCGTCCGTGTGAGAGTGCTATCGACGGTTTTGAAGAGGTAAAACCAATGGTTTTTGCCGGAGTATATCCTATCGAGACCGAGGATTTTGAAAACTTGCGCTCTTCGCTTGAAAAACTTCAGCTCAACGATGCGTCGCTCACCTTCCAGCCCGAGTCGTCGCTGGCGCTCGGTTTCGGTTTCCGTTGTGGTTTCCTCGGACTCCTNCACATGGAGATCATTCAGGAACGTCTCGGACGAGAGTTTGATATGGATGTNATCACTACGGTGCCTAACGTAAGCTACCGCGTTTATGACAAGCATGGCAATATGACCGAGGTTCACAACCCCTCGGGACTACCGGAGCCTACATTGATCGATCGCATCGAGGAGCCTTATATACGCGCATCGGTCATCACGGCTGCCGATTATATCGGGCCTATCATGACGCTNTGTCTTGGCAAACGTGGCGAGCTNGTNAAGCAGGAATATATCTCGGGCAACCGCATGNAGATGATCTTTGATATGCCTCTCGGCGAGATCGTGATCGANTTCTATGATAAACTCAAGAGCATTTCCAAGGGTTATGCGTCGTTTGACTACCANCTTCACGATTTCCGTGAGAGCAAGCTTGTCAAGCTCGATATACTTCTCAACGGTGAAAGCGTGGATGCTCTCTCGACTCTTACTCATGTCGATAATGCCGTGACCTTTGGTCGGCGCATGTGTGAGAAGCTCAAGGAACTGATACCCCGACAGCAGTTTGATATAGCGATTCAGGCGGCTATCGGAGCTAAAATTATAGCCAGAGAGACTATTAAGGCCGTGCGTAAGGATGTGACAGCCAAATGTTATGGCGGTGACATCTCCCGTAAACGCAAACTGCTCGAGAAACAGAAGAAAGGCAAGAAGCGNATGAAGCAGATNGGTTCGGTAGAAGTGCCGCAGAAGGCATTCCTCGCCGTTCTGAAGCTTGACTGATCTTCTGAGAATCTGTCGACAGACCTTCTACCGGGATATTNCGGATATATAAAAAACGACATCGTCAGGNGTTGCTAAAAGGAGCGATCATGCTCCGGCGCAACATCTGACGATGTCGTTTTTTTATATACGGTTACAATTATTTNTCGCGCATGAAAGTGATGGGAGTAGGGGTGGTGATAAAGGATAATAATTATTTATAATAGATATGCTGATGTATAGAGGATTATGGCTGTGAAAGGGATGGGTAAAATGTGACGCATTTTATTTTATTTATGGAATAGTTGTTGTAAATTTGTTGCACGAAATGAAAGAAAGATGAAGAAAAGAACCAATGTCACGCTGCGCCAGCGTGTGCTTCCGAGTGGGCGCACCACTTTGTATCTCGATTATACCTGCGGAGGAAAGCGTAGGATAGAGTCGCTGAAGCTATTTCTTGAGCCGGAGCTGACGCGTGCCGACAAGCAGAGAAACCGTGAGACTCTGAGGATGGCGCAAGCTGTTGTCGCCAAGAGGCAGGTGGAAATCAGGGACAATGATTTCGGATTTGAACGCGATATGGCGTCGGAAACAAATTTCTGTGGATATTTCGCCAGTCTCACTGAGCAGCGCAAGCTCAAGAGCGGAGGTNGGTCGGGACGCTGGCAAACGTGGGAGTCGTGCATGGCGCATATCCGCAAGTATGATCCGCACATCGAGGATAAAACTTTCTCGGAGATTGATGCCCAGTGGGTGAAAGGTTTCAAGGCTTTTCTGGTTAATGATGCACGCTCGATGCAGGGCGTTAAGCCCGGAAAAGGTAAGGGGATGTCCCTAAGGAACGCTCCGCTGTCGAATAATACACGTCTGGCTTATTACAGCATAGCGCGTGCCTGCATGAATCAGGCTGTGAGGGATCANATNATCAGAGATAATCCNTTTGATGGTATCAAAGGCTTCAAGGAGGAAGAGGGCTCACGGATGTATCTGACCATCGAGGAGGTGAGAAGATTGTCGGCNGCAGTATGCAAATACCCGGAGTTGAAGCGGGCGTTTCTCTTTTCGTGTCTGACGGGATTGCGCAGAAGCGATATTCTCAAACTGACATGGGGAGAGGTGCAGGAGCAGGGTGAGTTCACCCGAATAATATTCCGGCAAAAGAAAACCGGGGGGCAGGAATACATAGACATCGCGCCGCAAGCTGCCTCGCTCNTGGGCGAAAGGGGTAGGGTTGACGCGCGTGTTTTCGGCCCGCTCCCGGAACTTGCCACCTGCAACATAGAGTTGCGTCGATGGGCGAAGGCTGTTGGTATCACGAAGCACATATCGTTTCACTGCGGGCGTCATACGTTTGCGGTAATGATGCTCGATCTCGGTGCAGATATTTACACCGTGAGCAAGCTTCTGGGCCACCGTGAGCTCTCGACGACTCAAATCTATGCAAAGATACTCGACAAGAACAAACAGGCGGCTGTGGCGCGAATTCCGGATATTTTATTATCTTGAAATAGAGTTTTGCATGGNGNAGGCAAAAAAATAAAAACTTCTTCAAAAAATNNTTTAACCGTCGGCGTCGTCGGAGCGAAGCGACCTGTCGTTGTTCTCTCGCNCGTGCGCGTATGCGTATGCGCGCGNCGTCTNCTCCGCCATATAAAAATATTCGATTTAATATTTTTATTCTACATCTACATCTACATCCTAAAAAGGATATTCCCGCGCGCACGCGTGAAGGTTCGACTTCGGTTTCGTTTTGGTTTCGTTTTGGTTCCGTTTTGGTTTGCTTTCGGTTTTGTTTTGGTTCGACTTTGGTTTNGGAAAAGTGTTGAAAAAATCAGCGGCCTATCNTCTCGGACGGGTCGCTGACAACGTTTCAATAATTCAAAATATACATGAGCAAAGTATTCGTAGGGTCTAAAAGTAGATGGAATAGAGAGTCGGTAGGATGCTTCAATCATCATCATCATCGGTTTCTCCGCAGAGCTCGCGCAGGCGATCTTCGATGGTGATGTCGGAGCTGTGGATNTCCATGTCGACCTCTACGGCTTTCATTTTGGGTGTGTGGAACTCGAGCAGTCGTAACTCGGCGTTGACACGTTCGTTGGGACTCAACGCTATCATGTCTGCTTCGAAGTCGGAGATATTGAGAGGATTTCCGGATGAATGGTCAGTGAGTGGNATAAGATCGATCACTTTATGCACGNTTCCTTCCGCGTCTTGGACCAGACGCGGTCGTTGAATTTCGCGTGGGCCTCCTGTGATGGGGTCTGTCTGAAGGCGNGGTTCGAAGTAAGCGAGGCTGTGGGCGCGAATGTAGCCTTTAAGAGGGTTTTCTTTGTTGGGTGTGCCTTTCTGTCGGCCTCCGGTTTTCTTTCCTTTTGCCATGACAATTTGGTTTTATGAAACAATACTTAAAAGTCGAGTGCAAAGATAGGGGTGTAAATTCGCNCATGAATTTTAACTTTTGAAATACATGGTAGGAAGTTTAGTGGGCGCAGGNTTGTCGGCAGTCGGAGGTATCTTCGGAGGTATCTCGGCAAGTAAGGCGATGAAGCGCGTCAAGGCAAATCTGCAGGAGCAGAAGCGTAAGAANCAGGATTGGTATGACCGCAGGTATAATGAGGATGCCACGCAGAGGGCGGATGCCCAGCGTATACTCACCCGTACCGAGGAGTCGATCAANAACCGTAACCGCCAGGCAGCGGGAGTGCAGGCCGTGATGGGTGGCACGGATGAGAGTGTGGCNGCTNCCAAGGAGGCCAACAATCAGGCCCTGGCTGAGGCTACGTCGCAGATCGCGGTAAATGCCGAAGCCCGTAAGGATCAGATAGAAAGCACTTATCAGCAGCGTGATGCTCAGCTTAATGAGGCTCTGAATAACATGGAGATNGGCAAGGCTCAGGCTATCGGTCAGGCAGTGCANGGCGTNACACAGGCAGGCTCNGAGNTTGCNGGTNTGTTTTAAATCGNNGNTGCNATGATTGAAGATCAGATAAAGACGGAAGCGGTGGATATACCGGAGACCCCGACGGCTCAGCAGNCAGAGCAGGCNGTACCGCAGACCGCAGAGATTGCTGACCCCTATGCGGTGACTGATGAGATGAGGGCTGAGGCCACGAAAGGNGCGGATGCTAAGATTAAGGCGTGGCGTGAGTTCAGCGAGGCGTTGCCTGCCATGGAGACCAAGGAGCAGCGCGAGAAGCGTGNGNGNCGNGAGAANTCGCGCAAGATCATATCGGCTGTGAGTGACGGNCTGAGTGCGCTGGGTAATCTGTATTTCACGACGCAGTATGCGCCGAATATGTATAATCATGAGAAGTCGAGTGCTTCGAAAGCTGAACAGGCTCGCATCGATAAGGCTAAGGCTGAGCGTGAGGCTAATCGAGATGCGCATCTGAAGTATTCGTTGGCTATCGCGGATGCNGAGGCTGAGAAAGCCCGCACGATACGTGAGCTTGANGCGGCTCAGGAGAAGNGGCGCGAGGCNGCNGAAAGGGCTAAGCGNGANGCNGAGCTTCAACCGCTGCTGGTGGCTATCAANGAGGCGCANGGGCGTAAGGAGAANGGTCTGGCCGATAAGGCTGANTCGGATGCNGCNGNNGCAAAGGCTGTGGCTGATTATGCCGAGGAGATGCANCGCAAGAAAGGGGCTACGGAGGATGCNAAGGCGGCATCCTACAGAGGAAGAGCGGCGGCNTCGNANGCNTCGGCCAATGCGAGCGCAAGTAAAGGCGGATCCNAAAAAAGTGACTCCTTCAATGTTGAGAACGGTGATGGGGAAGTAAGGACTATCAACGATAAAGATCTCGACAGGGAATTTTCGGCTTTGCCTGAGGATGAACGCCGTAAAGCTGGGAACCCCGTCACTTATGGACAGAACAAGCCTACTAAGGAACAGAAGAAGCAGGCCGTTGCCGAACATGAAAGAACCAAACAGACCAAAAAGAAAACAGGAATAAACTGGAAGTAACCATGGGATCACAACTTAGAACTCTATATGACTCGCTGAAGCGAGATAATTACGATGTGCCCGAGACATACGACTCGTTTGAGGAGACGCTCACGGCAANTGGCATGGAGGGCGTGAGAAACCGCCAGAAACTCTATACGGCTCTAANACAAGACAATTATGATGTGCCTGACAGCTATGAATCGTTTTCGCGGACGCTGTTTGTGCCGGCCACGAAATCTGAACAGCCTGAGCCTGTCGAGCATAANTCTGTAATCCCAGCTCCTATTCCACAAAAAGAGGCTCCCGGAAATAAAGAACCCCAAGGCTGGCAGCCGAGCGAGCAGGAGCGCATAAGGATGAGAGCCGATATGAGTAAGGTCTTGGATGACTTCAACCGCAAGTCGAAGGCTCGGGTAGAGCAGGCTCGGCGCAAGGCTGAACGATTGACTCCAGAGGGGCGCTCGCGCTTGAAAGCGGGCGCGATGCAGGCTCAGATAGCTGGGACGCCTACGAGACTCATGGGCTTGACTCAGGTAATGGAAGAAAATACGGGGAAATCACCCAAAGACAAACCTGCCTCAGCAGAGAAACCGGCTGTGAGAAGCGGGGAGGGGCCTGTACCGTATGGGGTGAAGATGGTGAACGGCAGGGCTGTGACCGAGTGGTTGCTGCCTGACGGAAGTGTCACTACTGATCTCATGCAGGCCGATGCAAGCGAGAATGAGGCGCGTACAGCCCGACTTCGCCGGCAGTTTGAGAGCCGTATGAAAGAAAACGGCCTGGATCCTGAGAACAGGAAGGATGTGCAGAAGCAGGCGCATACTGACATGGTAGATGCTATTGTGGCGTCTATGCGTAACGATGGTGTTGCCGCGTCATTATGGGAAGAGGCGGAGTCACTGCACANGGCAGACCGGGAGAAAAATGCTCAGGAGCAGTGGAATAGATATGCTGCTATGGGTGGCGGACGTGAGCAGCGCATAATGGCTGCGGCGGGTAATCGCCATGCTGATAAGGTGTCGCACATGAGTCGCTTTGACTTGGAGAAGATGATGGATCGTGCGTGGGAGAGAGAGGGGAATGAGCTCACTGCAAGATGTTATGAGCAGTTGCGTAGGGCTAACCCCGAGGCTTCGGAGGCTCAGTTGGGCAAGGAGGCGGCCGAGTGGGCGCGTCAGTTGAGCGACAAAGAGATTTATGACTATGCCGTGAAGCAGAATGCTCCGAAGAGCACTCTGGAGTTTTTCGGCAGGAAAATCGCGGATGCCAACCTGGTCAATTCTCTCAGCACAGGTCTTGCACGTATCAGCGCGGGGACGGAGGGTGATCTGTCGGCCTACGAGCAGGCTATGGGCGAGTATGGCAAGGAGCATCGCGTAGCGGATATTGCCGGAACTGTTACGGGTATGGCGTTTGATCCTACAACTTATATTTCGGGAGCTGCGGGTTCATTGGCTGCCAAGAGAGCAATAGGATTCGGAGGACGTATCACAGCCATGCGAGCCGGTACCAATATGGCATCGGAGGTTGGGAGTCGACTTTTTGGGTCGACCTTGACAGGACGTATTGTCGGCGGTGTTGCTGGCGGCGGAGGTAACTTCGCAACCTTTGAGATGATGAAGGAAGGCGAGGGTCAGTTCAAGCATGGTGGTCGTATAAATCCCGAGACAGGAGAGAGAGAGGGTTATTCGGTTGGAGAGGTTCTGAAGCAGGGTGCACATGGACTGGTGATAGGTGGAGTGACTGGTTCGCTCTCACCTGTGCTGGGTAATGTTGCAGACGGAATGGCGCAAGCTACTACGTCGACTGCCGGGAAGGCGGGTATCCGCATGGGAGAGCTGGCAGTGTCGACGCTCGCAGAGGGAACCATATTTGCTGCGTCGGAATATCTGTCGCCCGAGAATACCAAAGGCTGGGGTGACGTGTGGAGTGACAATATGGCTATGATACTCGGTTTCAAGGCGAGCCATGGTGTAAAGAGTGCCCCGAGAGTCATAGCCGAGCTTCGACCGATTAAGGAGCCAAAGACTCAGGCCGAGCGCAGACATAACAGGATGAGCTTTGTGGAGAGGGTTGACAAGGTGCTTAACGGACATGGGAATGATCTCAGGTTTACTGATGATGAGCGCGAGGAGTTGCGCCGAGCCGGTTATGGTGAACTCTCCGACCTCTTCTCTGCAGATGCAGAGAGGCGAGCCGATAACAGCAAAGACCGCGTGCCTACACAAGAGCCTGCGATGAACCCTGCCGAGGGAGCAATCGAATTGAGAGCAGAGCGCGTTGAGGCCGAAACAATCCACAACAACCCCGAATTTGACGGATACTCTGCAATGGAGCGGCTTATGGAGGATAGGAGTGTGAGTCAGGCGGCTCGTGCTAAGGCTTACTATATACTTACAGGTCGCTCGCTTCCTATGAGTACTGTGACGGGGTGTACTGTAACGACCTCGGAGGATAGCAGGGTGACTGTGAAGTCGGTAACTGCCGATGGTGAGATTGTGACAAGTCGAAGCTTTGCAAACAAGAATGGCGCCGAGAGAGAGAAAGAGAGGATAATGCGTCAGGCAGAGCTCAATTCAGTGGATGTCGGCGAACGCTATGTCGAAGCCATTGCCGATGATATGGTGTTGAGTGCCGCTGTCAATGAGGTATCGNCCGGAGCAGACCCCGAAACCGTCAAACGCATATATCGTGCTGTAAAGGCAGGCAACAATGATGTGACCGAAGAGCAGGTGCAGCTGGCTGAATACATTGATGATGCAATCGCACGAAATAAGGATGTGGCAGACACTCACCGCCCCGAAGCAATCAGAGAAGCCATAAAGGAAGAGTCCGGCATTGATGTTGATGCAACTCTTCGCAAATCTCCTGCAAAGCGTACAGAAGCAGAGCAGGAGGCTGTAAAGACCTATCTTGAACGGCTGTTCCCCGAAGAAACACGGAAGAGAGCCGAAGAGCCTACCCCGGAGCAGACCGAGGCGCAGAACCAGTATGTGCAGGGTCGCTCGCTGTTTGGGAGATATGAAGAGGCTGACACGACCGCACAGGCTGATGTGGATGCAATCGCCCTGCGTATGCAGGAAGCATACCAAGGCGTGGAGGACGCTTTCGGGGCTGAAACGGAATATTATATGTTCCACCTCAACGAAAATCCGTGGGGATTGCTCAATGACCCCGAACTGACCGTGGAACAGCAGGATGCAGTTCTCTACTATATCAATGCAAAGGCAGCTCTTGACGGAGTTATGGACGCTTCTAATGAAGTTGCCAACCGCAAACGCAACGAGGTTCAGCAGGCTGTAGAGAAGCGCACCCATAAGAATAGCGGTGTGATTATCCCTGCCACGATGAAAGTTGATGACAGGCAGGTCTATGTCGTCAAGGGCGATGTTGTGATGTATCCTGATGGGAGCGGCGTAGATACTCGGAACTCTTCGGAAAGTGTCATTGTCATGGACAAGGAGACCGGCGAGTATGAATTTACGTCGCCCGATCAAATCCAGAAAGTTGATGAGAGCATTGATCCCCGGGACGAGTTGCAGACTTCATACGATGCTATCGAGGCAGAACAGCGGGCTATGTTCTCGAATGTTGCTAACGGTGAACCGGAAAATTTTGACGGGAATGGAGGTGAAGTCTCGGAAAATTCCGTAACTTCGCAGCATGGAAATGGATCTGAACAAGATAATGATGAGCGAGCGATCGCACGGCAAGATGACGGCGGCCGAGTGGCTTCTGACACAACCCGAGGCGTGGAGGTCGATAGAGACCGAAGCGATATACGAGTGTATGAGGAGGGGCTGGCCGCTCAACGTGATGCACATTCAGATTATAGCGAGAGAACTCGGCGGAACTCGGAAGCGGAGAGACTGATAGGTATTGCCCGTCAGCATGGGCAGTATGTAGATCGCTCAGAGTATGCAAACTTAGGCGAGAAGCTTTCCAAGCGAACAGGTGAGAGCGAAGTCTACATAAACAAAGCTGAGGGTAAGGTCTATAAAATTAAAGACCCTGCGGCCAAGTCTCCCATGAAGGGAGGGGTGCAGCCTGAGGATGCCATATATGAGCATCTGGTCCACAATAAGTATTTCCCTGAGACACGTTATCAGTTTGAGGGTATCAGTGATGACGCAGGCGACTTGCGTATCGTACTTTCGCAGGAGTATATCCATGCAGTGGATAATGCCACAGATGATCAGATAGAGGCCGCTCTTGCCGAGAGGGGGTTGAAACCTGAGGGGCGTTATAGCTATGGCAACGATGAGATTTCGGTGACGGATGTGACTGGTGACAATGCGTTGCTCGGAGCGGACGGCAAGGTGTATTTCATCGATCCGATAATCGATTTCAAGAAGCCTGTCAGGGAGATAATTGGTGAGGGAATCGCTGAAGCTCCCGGCTTGGACAAAAATGGGGAGGGGGTTTCAGTTGACGACTCATCGGATTCACCTTACGACATACCTGCTGACGCCGGGGCTACCGCAAGTGGCGAGGCTTTGGAGCGTATTCTTCCCGATGGGGAAGCGCTTAAGCGATTACCTGTCGATGAGGCCACACAGGAGCCATTGTTCACTGCAGTAGATTCAGAGACCGGTTGGGATGGGTTGGTTGAGGCTGTCGGGGGAGAGGCTGATGCGCATGATATCGCAAAGGCTCAGATCCAGCAGGTTGCGGATGAGCTTGAGTCTCTCAAAAAGAAGGTGCCTACGATGGTGGCACCTAAACTTAAGGGGTCGCCTATGGCGATGGTTCAAGCCAAACGTCAGGCTGCCAAAAAATATGAGAAGGATTTTGAGGAGTATAATCAGCAGATTTCTGATGCTCAGGCTCGCCTTGATGCATGGAAAGGTATCCTCGGGGTCTATACTTCGCGCTGTGTCGAGCTTCGCCGTCAGCAGGAGGAGGTTCAGCGTCAGCGCGATGCTGAGATTCATGCAGAGGCTGTGGCTCGTTTTGAAGAGGAACAGCGTATCAAGGCCGAGAAGCAGGCCGAGGCTGAAAAGCTCGGTGCCCATGCTGTCAATCCCAAGATCAGGGAAAAATGGGATAATGCGGTTAAGATCGACGGGCACGCTGACGCCATCACGCTCCCCGATGGCACCTCTATACGTGGCAGGTATGTGCTTACCGAAGCCGGAGCCGCATCTGCAAGCCATGATATCAATAATGCCTTTGCGCCAACCGAGGGTTTTCCCGTGGATAAGAACGGGCAGAGCGTTAATGATCGCGACTATATGCGCGACAAGGATGCTCAGCGCATCGTAGAGCAGATGGCGGCGGCATACGATAACAGGGCTTTGCAGAGCCCAGTAATAGTCAGCAAGGATGGTGTGGTGCTGTCAGGTAACAACCGCACGATGTCGGGTGATCTGGCGGCACGCCAAGGTACTGACAAGGCATACGTCGATTATTTGAGGGAGTTCGGGCAGAAGTATGGTTTTACGCCGGAGCAAGTGCAGGGTATGAGGAATCCTCGCCTGGTGTTCGTACCTGATGAGGATATGCCTTATGATGCAGCGACTTTCTCACGCTTCAATGCGCAGGAGATGAAATCGCAGTCGAAGCCTGAGGCAGCTGTCAAGCTTGGGAAGATTGTGCCTGAGGATATTTTCTCGGGGATCGTCACCGAAATAAGCCGTTACGATAGACTGTCGGATTACTATGCGGATGATAAGGCTGTGGCTCAGGCTCTCGGGGCGCTCATGCAAGCGGGTGTGATCAACGATAAGCAGCTGCCGGAAATGCGTACCGGCACGGCACTGTCGGCAGCAGGTAAGGAACTTATCGAGAATGTGCTTATCGGCAAGGTGTTTCAAGCTTCGCCGGATGCGGTGCGTCAGATTATTTCTATGCCTACGCTGCGCCAGTCAGTAGTGATGGGATTGAACGAGATTGTAGCCAACAGGCGTCTTGCTAATTCGGGCTATGATCTTAGCGAGGAGCTTGCCAAGGCTGTAGATCTTGTGACTCGTGCCAAGACTTCTATGCCGGAGGTATATACCGAGGGTGTTCCAGTGTCGCCTTTCGGCAGGATGCAGGGACTCTTTGATGATGAGATGGGAGATAGCAGTGTCACAGATGCTACTGTGCTCCTTCTTGCCGATATACTCAACAGCAGCAAGCCGAGCGACTTGCGCAAGGTGCTTGCTACTTATAATAACGAAGCAAATCAAGCTGCAGGCGGACAGGCTGACATATTCAGCGGGGAGGTGCCTACCAAAGAAAATATTCTCATACAAGTAAATAATCATTTTAGAAATGCAACACCAAAAGAACAACAGGCTCTCGTCGATGCAGCCATCGCGGAGCGTAAGCTCAGAGCCGAAAGTGCGAGCCGCACAGGCGAAACAGCAGAACAGCGTGGAGGAGGTGAAGCGAGTGAACAAGCTGAGAATACTGTTGAACGCAGTGCGGACAGTCCAGTCTCAACAGTAGAGCCGACCGAGGCGCAGAAAGCTGCGGGGAACTACAAGATGGAGCACCGCAAGGTTGACGGCTTCAATATAAGCATTGAAAATCCCAAGGGGAGTGTGCGCCGTGGTAAGGATGCAGACGGCAAAGAGTGGCAGACCGAAATGCACCATGACTATGGATATATCCGTGGCACTGAAGGTGTGGACGGAGACCATATTGATGTTTTCCTTTCGGACAGTCCCGAAAAGGGCGATGTGTTTGTCATCGACCAGCGTAACGAGGACGGCTCGTTTGATGAACACAAGGTAATGTACGGCTTCCCCTCCGAAGAAGCCGCAAGCGAGGCGTACCTCTCCAACTATGAACCTGGATGGGCCGGCCTCGGCGCGATTACCCATGTCAGCAAGGAGGAGTTCAAGAAGTGGATTGACTCGAGCAAGCGCAAGACCAAACCATTTGCCGACTACAAGAGCTTGAAGCCTATTCTCTACGACAATCAAGGCAACCCGATAGATGAGAACGGTAACCTCATTATTGAAAATGTTAAATCCATAGCGGACATAACGGACGCGGATTTCACCGAACCAACACGCACTGTCGGTCTGCCTGCGCTCCCTGAAATCGTTGAGCAGGTGCTTTCCACCAATGGCAAGCGCGTCATCATAAAGAAGAATATCTTTGAGAGAAATGCCCTGCGCCACGATGAACTGACACCCGACATGAGCCGCGCCATCCTCAACGAAGCGTTGTATAACCCGACCTTATATGGCAAGAATAAGCCTTTGTCGCGACCCCACAACTGGATTGTCATAAATGTGCCGGACGGGAAAGGCAACAATAAATTAGTTATCCTTGAAGTCAACGAGAACAAGGACAATGTAGAAATCGTGCATTGGCACGAGGCCGACAAAAGAGGGTTGGAAAAAATAAAAAGGCAGGCCGAACGTGAGGACGGGCAACTCCTCATACTGCCCTCCGAAACATCGGAGGAGGCCGGTGCCCTTTCCGGCCCTACGTTCGACTCGCCTTCTGACGACAAAGTTAACACTTTGTCAGCGGATAAACAAATGGACGGCGCAGAAAGTTCTGAACCATATACCATTACCCCTACTAAATATGAGGGCAAGCACAAGACAAGCGATGTTTGGCTTGTAAAGTTCAACCACGAACTGACCGCAGAGGAAAAGGCAGCCTTTGATACCTTTGTGCGCGGACCCCTCACCGAGGGCAAGAAAACCTCACGCGGATGGTATGACCGCAAGCAGTATGGCTACATGATGAGAAGCGAGGAGGCCGCGCGTCAACTCGGAGAAATGCTTGGCAACGAGGAGGCCGTGGCCGATGCACAGCCGTTGAGCCGTGAGGATATCAGGCAGGCCGCCAAACCTGCGGAGAAGCCTGCGCCCAAACCTGCCAACACCGCCTCGGTTGATGACATCACGGAGAAGCAGGAAGAGAAGCCTGCGGCTCCTGCGGAGAAGTCTGTGCCTAAAGGTCAGTTCAAAGTGACTGACGAAATGAAAGCGCAGGAGGATGAGCTGCGCAAGCTCCTCGGCATTGACGATGACGAGGGAAGCACCGACTCCTATTTCCGTGACCCGGACGAACTCACGCCTGCGCAGAAGCGCAAGGTGTTCTCTCTCGGCGTAGACTATGCGTTCAACTTCCTTGACAACGGCGTGATCTCGTTCCCCGACTTTGCCAAGGCCGTTGTGGGCCGCCTCGGCTCAAAGGTCAAGCCGTTTATCAAATCATGGTATGAGGGTGCGAAGCGTGTCCCTGGCTATGGTGGTGAGGGATATACTGACACCGCCGATGTTGACCGCTTTGACATCGAGAACTTTGACAAGCCATCGCCGGACGCCATCCGCGATGCCGAAATGCGCGTGGCCGAGCGCAAGGCAAAGGAAGCCGCACAGCAGGCCGAAAAAGAACTGATTGCAGAACGAAACGAACAACGTAAGAAAGATGAGCAACAAACAGCAACAAATACAGCAGCTCTTGGAGAAAAAGCAGACACTGTTGCAGGCAAAGCAGAAAGTCTCGCAAAAACTTCAGAAGATGAAACGGAACTCAACCAAGTCTCAGACGAAATAGACGAGACCATAGATGAGATCAACGACCAACTTGCTCTTCTCGGCTACTATGAGGCAGACCTTGACTCGCCGGAGCATGAGGTGTATGGACTTCGGAGGAGCGCGGAGAAGAAAGCGGTCAAGGACGCTGTGAAACTTGCAAAGCAGTTGGTGGATGACCTCGGCATAAAGATAGACAAGGTAGCAGGAAAGACCACGGAGCAGATGCAGAAGAGCCGGGGCAAGAACGACACGGCAGTAAGAGCCAACATCGCGCAGGTCGGAGGAGACATCACGGTGAACCTGCCATATCCCGATGAGCACAACCTGCATATCAGCATAGGACTCTCCCCCACTCACGAGCGCGGAGTTGAGCCAAACCGAGGAGGAGGCGCATGGGAGGGAGACAACTACGAGGTGGANCGTATCATGTTCCGCTTCGGGGACANCCACAACCATTTCCTTCCNACCGATGTGACCTACGGCAAGATGCTCGATGAAATTCAAAGGACCGCAAAATGGGGACAGTCGAAAAAGCAGGAAACGCCAAAGGCTGAACCGCAGGAGGAAGCCTACCACGGCACCGTCACACTAAAGGATGGACGCGAAGCCGTAGTCATAGTTGCCAACCACACCGAGACTATAGGAGAGCCTGCCCGACTGACAGACTACATAGTAGGGGTGAAAGGAGAGCCGGGGACAATCAAAATATCCCCGGAGGAGATAGCCCATGCAGGCGCACCAACAGCCGAGGACATACCCTCCAATGCAAAGGAGGATGAGAGCCATAACGGCTACGGGCGTGGCGATGAAGTCATGTGGGATCGTTACGGTAACGGTAAGTGGGAGAAAGTCAAGATTGAGGATTTTGACGCGGACGGCCGTCCTATCTTTGAATCGGTCAAAGGGATAATGAGCGAGAAAGGAGATTGGAGCCGGGTGAAGCCTGCGGACGGAGTGTTCGGAGAGGCAAAGCGCGTAGCGACCAAGGCGCAGGCGGAAAGAGCCAAACCACGCAGGGTAGATAATCAGGGGAATCCTGTTAATGGTAACGGTAAACTGATTGTGGAGAAGGTGATGTCCGTTGGAGAGATTACTGATGAGGATTTCATGAAGCCCTCAAGAAATGTAGGATTGCCGAAATTGCCCAAGATTGTTTCTGATGCAATAGGAGCTGCTGGTCGTCAACCCATTATCAAGAAGAATATCTTTGAAAAGAATCGTGACTCTCACAAAGATTTGACATCCGAGGATGGACGCAAAATTCTCAATGATGTTCTATATAATCCTAATCTATACGGCCAGAACCAGAAAGTAAACCGTCCATATAATTGGATTCTTGTGCGTTTGGCTGATAAGAATTCCTCTGTTATCTTAGAGGTTAATCCTACAAAGGAAAACCTTGAGATTGTTAATTGGCATTTCCTGAACGGGCGACAATTAGAACAAAAAAAGAGACAAGCCGAGCGAGAGGGTGGCCGTATCCTCACATTGCAAGAACTCAATGCAGTTGGCAATACTTCGCAGGGCTTGTCTTCTGATGACAAAGTTACAAATAAAAATAAATCANANCAAATAAAACGCGNCCAGCCGATTGGTGATTTGTTCGGCGCCCTCTTTGCGGAGCAAAGCGACAAAGTCGATAAGTTTGATGAACCTATAAGCGATGAAAAGAAAACTGACGTACAACCTCGCCTCGGCTCTGCCGAGCGAGAAAGAGGACACAAATCTAAACCGAATGAACCGTTGGGAACGAGCCAGCGGAATGAAGTTAAAGGAACTGACGGACGAGGAATGGGTGGACGTGATGCAGTCAATCCTCTGCCTGACGGAGAGCGAGGCGCAGGCGTATCTCGAAAGCCTGCGAGCCGAGAACCTTTAGAGCGACTTCCTGAGGCCGAGCGCAAGAACTCCAACAACAACCACGCCGAGCGTGGTACTGACTATGCTCCCAAGGGCGAGGACGCACGCATCAAGGCCAATATTGAGGCTATCCAACTCGCCAAGCAACTCCTTGAGGCAGGCGAGCAGGCAACCCAGGATCAGATGGCCGTCCTCCGCAGGTTCAGCGGTTGGGGTGGACTCGGCAAGGCGTTCAAGGATGACAGCCCGACAGCACACCAACTTTTGAAACTCCTCGGAGCAGAAGCGTATGAAACAGCCGTGATGAGCCGTAACAGCGCATACTACACTCCTGCGGAAGTCATAGATACTATGTGGGACGTTGTGCGTGCCATGGGGTTCAAGGGAGGCAACGTGCTTGAGGGTTCAGCAGGTATCGGCAATATCCTCGGCCTCATGCCTGCTGATTTCAGCGAGCGCAGTAACATCCATGCCATTGAGATTGACCAACTGACAGGCGGTATCCTATCGTTGCTCTATCCCGATGCAAAGGTAGACATTCAAGGCTTTGAGAAAACGAAGATACGCAACAACAGCGTTGACCTCGCCATTACCAATGTTCCTTTCGTCACCGGCCTCAACGTCATGGACGAGACAGGCGATAAAGACCTCTCCAAGAAATTCCGCGACATTCAAGATTTCTGCATCGCCAAGAATATCCGCAAACTCCGTGAGGGCGGTATCGGCATATTCATCACATCAAGCGGCACGATGGATAACTCCGCACGCCTGCGTCAGTGGATAATCTCGGACGGCAATGCCGATGTTGTAGGCGCGTTCCGTATGCACAACAAGACATTCGGAGGCACCGGGGCAACCTCGGACATCATCGTTTTGCGCAAGCGCGTCAACGGCAAGCCGAGTCCCAACGCCATCAACATTGCCGATGTGACAGGTCTGCGCACTGCTGACTATGACACGGGCGATACTCGCAAGGTCGCAGGGCAGGAAGTCCCCATCATCAAGAGTATGCCTATGGAGTTCAACAAGTATTTCGTTGTGCATCCCGAAAACATGGCAGGCGAGATGATGTTCAATTTTGAGCGTGGCGAAACATGGCAGCCGACAAGCAAGTCGCTTTTCCCAACCGCAGGCAAAGACCAGTCCGCTATGCTCAAAGAGTGGGCAGGCAAGTTCGCCGATATGAAACCCGAGGACGAGACCGTGAGTGTTGAGGACGCTATGACGCGCATCAATGAGCGACTCGGCGAAGATGTTAAGGAGGGAAGCATGGTGCTGAACTCAAAAGATGAACTCTGCGTGGCACGCATGGGTGAGGCCGAGCCTATCAAGGTCAACAAAAACAAGGTCAAGGGTCACACCAAGGCCGAGTGCTTCCAAGCCTACACCGCCATAAAGAAAGCGTTGAAAGACGTGCTTGATTACCAAGCGTCGCACGATGACAATGCAGGATTGACTCCCCTGCTGAAAGAGTTGAACCGCGCCTTTGACTCCTTTACTCGCACCTACGGCAACCTCCACAAGAACACAGCCATTTCTTTCCTGCGCAACGATGTTGACTTTTCAAGCATCCTCGCTCTTGAAACCTACTCGGAGAAAGGTGACAAGAAAGGTAACAAGGTTGTCAAGGTCGGAAAGACTGACATCTTCAGCCGCCGTGTTATTGAGAACGAGAAAGAGCCACAGCCGGGCAACATCAAGGACGGCATCCTCGCAAGCCTCTACAAGAGCGGAGGTGTTGACGTGGAATACATCGCTGATGCTCTGGGCAAGACACCCGATGACGTGCGCAAGGAGATTGTGGAAAGTGACCTCGGATTTGAGAACCCTGCCACAGGCGCGATGGAGGTTTCCTATCAGTATCTATCGGGCAACGTGCGCGACAAGCTGCACATCGCCGAGGAGAGCAAGGAGGACGGACGATATGACGCGAATGTCAAGGCACTGCAACGCGCCCTGCCTATGACAATTCCTGCGCACCTCATAGAGTTCTCACTTGGCTCGTCATGGATTGACCACCGTCTCTATGAAGCGTTCGTTGAGGCAAAGACCGGAGTCAAGGTCGGACTGACCAACGCAGGCGGTACATGGTTCATGAAACGTCCGTGGTCAACCTTTACTGAGAAGAACCGCGCTATGGGTGTTGTCAGCAAAATGTGTGGCAAGACCATCATGGGCGATGAACTCATTGAGGCCGCCATCACCAACAAGACCATAACCGTCAGCAAGATCGAGCGACACAATGACGGCTCTACCGAAACAATCACCGACAGCGAGGCCACAAGACTCTGCGCTATCAAGGTCGATGAGATACGCGCCGAGTTTAAGGATTGGGCGCGAGCGCGGATGCAGACTGACAGCAACCTCGCTGAAACGATAGAGCGCACCTACAACGAGCAGTTCAACAACTACGTTCCCATGGCTATCCCGGAGGAGTTCGTTCCTACACACTTCGGTGGGCAGGTGAGCGAGCTGCATGGCCGTCCGTTTGCCCTGCGGCCCCACCAATCACGCGCTGTAGTCCGTGCGATGACTCAGCCGATCCTGCTTGCTCATGAGGTCGGTACGGGTAAGACCTACACCCTCATCACAACCGCGATGGAAATGCGCAGACTCGGCACGGCACGCAAGCCTATGATTGTCGTTCAGAACGCGACAGTCGGTCAGTTTGTGGAGAGTGCCAAGGAGATTTACCCCAACGCCAAGGTGCTGACCATTGAGGAGGCAGACCGCACAGCCGATGGCCGTAGGAATTTCTATGCCAAAATCAAGTACAACGATTGGGACATGATTGTAGTGCCCCAGTCGGTATTTGAGCGCATTCCCGACAGCGAGGAGCGAGAAATGGCATACGTCAAGAGCATCATCGAGGAAAAGATGAAAGTGCTTGAAGCCATGAAGGAGGCCGACAGCCAAGGCAAGAGCATGATTGTCCGGCAGGCCGAGAAAGACCTTGATGACTCACGCGCCCGACTCTCCGAACTTACCGAGGCATTGCAGACCAAGCGAGCCAAGCGTGACGCGAAGCGCGAGGCCAAGACCAAGCAGAACGCGAAGGTCAAGGCACTTGAAATGCTTGACCGTGAAGTTGACGATGTAGAAAACTTTGACGATATGGGTATTGATGCAATCCTTGTTGACGAGGCGCACGAATACAAGCACCTCGGCTTCGCCACCGCCATGCAACGCGGAGTCAAGGGCGTTGATCCCTCATTCTCAAAGAAGTCGCAGGGTGTGTATTTGAAAGCCCAGGCAGTGCTTGAACACAACAACGGGCGCAACGTGGTGTTCGCCACAGGCACACCTATCTCCAACACGGCGGCCGAGATTTGGACGTTCATGCGCTACCTCATGCCTGCCGACACGATGAAAGCCTACGGCATCTACTACTTTGATGATTTCGTCCGCAACTTCGGCAACATATCGCAGATGGTAGAGTTCACCACAAGCGGAAAGTTCAAAGAGAACAACCGATTTGCAGGGTACATCAACCTGCCCGAACTCGTCCGCATTTGGAGCAGTGTGGCCGATACGGTCCTCACACGCGAGGCAGGCGGTGTCAGCGACAAGATACCCGATATTGAGGGAGGCAAGCCTACCGACATCTACCTGCCTCAAACCCGCGCCCTGCGCAGTATCATGAAGTATGTTAACGAACAACTGAAGAAGTATGACGAGATGACGGGCAAGGAGAAAAAAGAGAACAGCCACATTCCTTTGGTGATGTACGGCATTGCCAAGGCCGCGGCCGTTGACGCTCGCCTCGTCCTTGCCGATGCTCCTGATGAGCCGAACAGCAAGACCAATGCGACAGTGCGCGAAACTCTCCGCTCCCTCAAAGACAGCGAGAAGTATAAAGGCACCGTAGCCATCTTCGCCGACAACTATCAGAATAAGCAGAGTGGGTTCAACCTCTACGAGGACATCCGCGCCAAACTGATTGACCAAGGTGTGCCTGCCGAGCAGATAGTCATCATCAAGTCTGGCATGACTGTCAAGAAGAAACTTGACATCTTTGAGAAAGTGAACGCAGGTGAAATCCGCGTGATAATGGGTTCAACCTTTACCCTCGGCACAGGCGTGAACATTCAAGAGCGACTTCACACCCTCATCCATGTGGACGCACCGAATCGCCCGATGGACTATATACAGCGCAACGGACGTGGAGCGCGACAGGGCAACCTGCACAAGGATATGGGCATACCTATCCGCATCCTCCGCTTCGGTGTTGAGGACTCCCTTGACGTGACCGCCTATCAGCGCCTAAAAACCAAGGGCGCGATTGCCGACTCAATCATGAACGGCTCAAAGATGATGAAGAACTCCATGGAGAACCGCGTACTTGAGGAGGAGGAAGATGTGTTCGGCGATATGACGGCGCAGTTGTCGGGTAGCGAGTATGCCATACTGAAGAACCAAGCCGAGCGCGAGGTGCGCAGTCTTACGGCCAAGCAGAAACAGCATGAGGTAGACCAAATCTACATCCACAACAAACTCCCGGAGGTTGAGGGCTTCATCGCAGGCGCACAACGGCGCATAGAGATAGAAAACACCAACCTTGAAACCATAGGCAAAAATTGGCCGGACGGCAAGATAAAGAAGATAACCATCGGCAAAAATACCTTTGGGTCACTTGCCGAAATGGAGGACTTCTTCAAGGAGCAGAACGCCAAACTCGCCAAGGCGGCCGAGGAGATGAAGCAGGGAGGCGATAACTACACAAGCACCCTGCCCATCAATATTGACGGCATGGAGTTCGTTGTCACATCATCCGTAAAGCCAAAGGTTACAGGCGCAGGTATGTTATCGTTAGATCTTGAACGCACGGTGTCCTATTCCTGCGATGCACTTGGCATCAAAGACTTCTCGCCGAGCGGTCAGCGACTCAAAGCAGTCATGCAGGATATCGAGCAATCAATCGTGACAGGCGAGCGTAGCAAGGGACTGTTGAGCCGAGGCGAGAGCCAACTTGCCAAGTACACCGAGGAGCACACTCAACTTGAAGCGCGTAAGGGCAACGAGTTCCCATTCTCCAAGGAACTGACCGAAGCCAAGGCGCGCCTCTCCGAGTATGAGGAGGCCATGAAGAAAGAGATGGCAGAGAAAGAGGCCAAGTATGCCGAACTTGACAAGTCGGTAGAGGCGGCCTCCGATCTCTCGCTCACCGATGAGGACAGCGAGGAGGGCGATAAGACGATGCTTCGTGACGGCGATAATATGACCGATGGAGAGCGACTGCTTGCCATCCGCGCTCTTGAGCCTATAGAGGTTAAGCGGAATGAATTGAGCAAGGCAGAACTGCGAGAGATGTATAACAATCTGCCATCGGTGGAGAAGAATGGCGTGGAGATAGAATTCTATCGTAGCGCGTTCAAGAAGATTTATAAAGATGGTGGATTGTTCAGTCAAGTTGTACCAGTGCTTAATGATGTGCTGGAGCAGTCTGTGTTGGCATATTCGGAGGCTGATAGCCTTGGAGGAACAGTTAGACCTGATGGCACGGTACACAAGGCGCATCCAAATGTAGAGGCCTTTGACAATTACGTTGGAAAGATATTACTCGGGGGTAAGGAATATTATGTGCGCACAACAGTGCAGCACTCTGAGAAATCATCTTCCGGCACTCATTCGTTTATGGTAACCTCGGTTGATATATATGAAAAAACCGCCGATGGTTTGTCGCTACCGATAACTACTCGGGCGAGAGGGACCAATGACGGTATATCTACCACCGAGAGCCGAACCACTCCGATTACATCACGGGGGACTACCGACTTCAATGGGATTGTGGATGTAAAGTTACAACAATTTTTTGGACGAGCAAGTTCGGAGTTACAGAAAAATGAGATGGAGGGGCGTGTGAAAGAGATGTCAGAACGATTGAACACGCCAGTCCGCATCCTGCGCACCCCGGAGGAAATCAAGGCCTATGCCCGAAACTCGCGTGAAGCCAACGCCAAGGGTATCACCCGTATCAACGGCAACCGCGCCTCCGAGATAGCCATCCTGCTCCCGAACAATGCCGACCTCGCTGATATCGAGAACACATTCCTGCATGAGGGCATGGGCCACGATGGCCTGCGTCTGCTGTTCCCGACAAAGGAATTGCTCGACAACGCACTTGACGAACTCTACAACGCCTCCACCGATGCAATCAAGGCCGACATTGACGCACGCGCCAAGCGTATGTATGATGCCGAGGTTGACCGCATCTTCCGCGAGAAACAGGTGGCTCACGAAAATGTGGCCGAGGCCAACGCCAACTACTATACCGACATGGCCGAGGCACACGCGGAGGCCAACGCCAAGCGCGAGCAGATGAAGTGCGATGCCACCGAGGAGTACGGTGCCAACGTGGCAGGCAAGGTCGGCGAGAAAGGATTTGAGAAGATGACCGCCGAGGAGCAGACATTTTGGGGCAAGATGAAAGCCTTGCTCCAAAAGGCGTTTGAGGCACTCCTGCGCGGTCTGAAAATCCCGAAGATGCGCAAGTGGACTGACAAGCAATGGGCATACATCTACCACAAGGCATACAAGATGAAGAAAGCCAATGGCAAGATGAGCGTCATTGAGGAGGCCGAGGACATAACCATGCGCCGTAAGACAGGCTATGATGCAGACGAGAGGACAATGTTCCGTGACCCGGACATGAGCCTTGAGGAAACCATCACCAAGATGAATGNCGAGATTATGCAGGCAAACGCAGGGAACTTGCAGGCGAAGCGAGACGCTATGCGTGCAATTGGTGGAAACCTCAATCATCTGCGTCAAGCAATGGCACGTCAAAGAGAGTATGACATTACGACCGTTAAGAGTGTCAGCGACCTTGCCCGTGTGCTGATGGAAGCCGGCTTGCTTGATGACTTGAGCATGTATGAGACAAAACGCATACTCGGAGCAATCAACAATGTTGTCGGCAAGCATGATGTAAGCCAGTATGTTCAAAAGGTAATGGACATCATGGTGAACAATCAATTGCGGTTAGGTGCAAATGCCCTCGGCAGACTCCTGAGCATCCGCGGGAGTCGCGTCGATGCGCGCGGTATCGAGGTGCAGGGAGAACTGGACCCGGAGGGTCAACGCATTGCTCAGGTGGTAAGGAAGTCAACTTCACTACCAAAAGATGATATTAATAACCGTATTGCCGAAGCCATCAACCGCATGAGTAGTACCGACCAAGCGATAGCAGATGAGGCTACAATAGAGTATGCCGGACTGCAAATAGCACGTCAGTATGTAGAGGACATCACGGAAAGCAAGGCCGAGGAAAAGGCTCTGCGTGATTCTATCAAGCAGGCAAAGGACGATAAGGTCGCTGGGCAGATGTCCGAGGACGCATACCACCAGTATGTAGCCTCAACCGAGGACGCTATACGTCAGAACAAGATAGAGCGTGCCGAAGCGTTCCATTCACTCGTTGAGCAGGTCGGTGGTGTATTGAACGAAAGCGTTGAGCGTGCCAAAGCATGGCGCGAAGCCGAGAAACAGCGTGTTGAGGAAATCCACCACAACGCCAATTCCGATATGGAGGGCCGTCCGACGGATGAACATCATAAGGATGACCGCTTGCAGAAGCTTGCCAACAACAGCGGGGTACGTTTCCTATTGGCTCCTTTAGCGACCTTTGACCAAATGTTGCGAATGTTCGGAAGTAAGAGCGCAAGAGGCGAAGGATATCTCTGGAACAGGTATATGCGCAGCTGGGTAAACGCAACCGAGAAGGAATATCTCGGTTACAAAGAAGCTCTGAAGATACTCGATGCTAAAGCTGCTGAGGTATTCGGGAATACACCCAAAGACAAANCGGCTGTGCGTGTGAAAAGCTGGGGCGACCTCTTCGCTTTTGATCGGAAACTCCCGAAAGCATCGGTGAGCTTCTGGGACGGAGGGGAGATGAAGGAGCATGAGCTGACGCAGGGCAATCTCCTTTACATATACATGGCCGACAAGATGAGCGACGGGCGTATGAAGTTGCGCCGAATGGGTATTACCGAGGAGGATATCGACAATATAAAGAGAGTCCTTGATCCGCGCTTCATAGAGCTTGCAGACTGGATGCAAGAAGAATTTCTCGTGGACAAACGCAACGAGTATAATGAAGTACACAAGCGTATGTTCGGCGCGTCCATGGCTGCCATTGAGAACTACTTCCCCTTGAAGATACTCGCCAACGCGAGATTGGAAAATGTGGACGTAGCCGATGACACCACGGACACCGCCCTGCCTGCGACCTCAACAGGTAGCATCATCAAGCGCAGGCGCAACAATCTCGCACTTGACGTCACCGGGGCAAATGCTTTCTCGGTAATTCTCGACCACCTTCAGCAGATGGAGCGTTGGGCTGCATTTGCAGAGTTCAATCGCGACCTCAACACCCTGCTTTCATACAAGCGTTTCCGAAACCAAGTCATGAATATGACAAGTGCATACGGAGCAGGAAAGACGCTCTGGAATAATTTCCGAAATGTATGTAGCATGGCTGCCGGTTCCTACCGTCCGCCTATCGCAGCTCTTGACAAGGCAGCCGTCAATATAGCCAAAGGCGTAACGGCTGCAAAGGTAAGTTTCCGAATGTTTACGGCACTGAAGCAATTCCTATCGATGCCGGCATACGTGTCGGATTGCAACCCAGTGCACCTTGCGACAAACCTGGTAAATCCCGTAGGGGCATGGAAGTGGGCGATGGAGAATCTTCCACTATTCGATAAGCGATGGAGTAGCCGTATGGCCGGTGACCCACGTCTAATGAAAACCGATATGGACTGGAAGATGTGGCGAAGCCGCGTGGTGGAGATCGCATCAAGGGTGGGTATGAGCCCTAACGCATTTGTTGATGCACTGACTGTATCGATAGGTGCGCACTCCATGTACCAGACCAAAAAGGCTAAATATCTGCGTTGGGGAATGGACGAAGCAGCTGCCGAGAAGAGAGCTAAACAAGATGCAACGATCCTCTTCAATCAGACCCAGCAGTCGAGCGAGAGCGCATTCCTGAGTACAATGCAGGTGGATCGCTCATGGTTGAGTGTACTGTTTACCGTGTTCCGCAACTCTTCGATGTCATATACACGTCAACTTTATGACGCGATGCGTAATCTCGGACGCCGCATGAAGCCCGGCTATATGGAAATGAGTGTGGAATTTATGGCAAAACAGATGCGCAGAGAGGGTATAGATCCTGAAATCGCAGACCGAGAAGCCAAGCGCGAGTATCATCGTGGTACACTCCGAGACCTTGTGAGAGTAGGAATATTTGGGGCTGCCTTGCAACTGGCATGGAACCTGGGCGCGTATGTGCCATATCTCTTATTTGGCGACGATGAAGATGAGAAAGACAAGATGTGGCAAGACGTGTTGACTCATACCATGTTCGGAAGCATAGAGGGTCTTACCGGTGGCGACGTACTGAGTGCCGCCGGTAATATGTGGATATCGGGCGAAGGGAATCCGGCTTATCTCACCAAGGATATGCCTTTGGCAGCCGACGTGGTAAATATCCTCAAGACACTGGATAACGATAAGTCTCGTGCTATTAACGACGTCATCAATCTCCTGGTGCAATCGGGAATCGGAGTGAATCCTCAGTCGCTCACAGATGCAGCCGTGGCAGTGTTAGACGCATATGGTGACGACGCGAATACTTCGCGCGAATGCGCATTGCTAATCATGCGAGTACTCAACTGTCCGCAGAGCCAGATTGACAAGATCTATTTTGATGAACTGGGCGTGAGCGGAGATGAGGCAATGCGCATGTCACCGAGGGAGATCGCCGAGCGATACGCACGTTATAAGATGATGCGCGAAGCACCTCTCACGGGGTGGACCCGCCCTCAGGAGGATCGAGACTCCCTGATGGAGAGTCGAACGAAGCGTGTGCTGACCATGGCTAAGGGCAAGATAAGTGAGCGGGTATCTACTGAGACAACCAAGCAGCTACTGTCGGAATACGAGGCTGTGGAGGCAAGGAATAAGGCGCTGAAGGAGCTGCGCAAGACTGATGAGAAGCGGTATGAGGAGGAGATGTATAAATTCAACGATNAGGTTGATCGCTATACTCATAACCGAATAAAGCTCTATAAGCGAGATATGGAGGAGTTAACCCAGAAATACCTGAAGGCTGAGAACGCGGCAGAGGCACGCTCGATAGTAGAGCAGATGTTCAGGACTCGAGATACCATGTTGAAAGACCTGAATATTGTGCAGCAATAGTTAAACGGTGGTGGACGCCGGGAATGATTAAATTCGCGTCGTCCACCAAAATCCAACCCAAAATGGTAAAAAAGAAACTACATAGGATGAGCCGAGTGATGCAGGCTCAGGAGGAGCTTGACAGTGTGGCACAGGCAAAGAAGCTCGGTGAGCATCGAGCATTCAATGTACTGTGGGAGGCTCAGCAATACTGGCAGGCGATGGAGACGTTCAGGCAAGACCGGGAACGCAACAAGAAATACACATACGGACGTCAGTGGGATGACTGGATATGCGTAGACGGCAAGATGGTCAAGGAGGAGGACTATATCAAGTCGCAGGGTAACGTTGCGCTGAAAAACAATCTGATCAGACGCATGGTGCAGGCTGTTCTCGGCGTGTATCGCAGTCAATCGAAAGAGCCGACCTGTACGGCACGCGACCGTGATGAGCAGAAGTATGGCGAGACGATGACAACGGTGCTTCAGTGCAATATGCAGCTTAACCGTATGACTGAGATCAATGCCCGTTGCATGGAGGAATTTCTGATCTCGGGCTTCGTCGTGCAGCGTAAATGGTATGGGTGGCGCGATAATAAGCTTGACTGCTGGACTGACTATGTGCAGCCCAACAACTTTTTCATAGATAACAACATGCGCGACTTCCGAGGCTGGGATGTGTCGTGCCTNGGAGAAGTGCATGACATATCGTTTGAGGAACTGTGTGGAAGTTTTGCTCATTGTCCGGCAGACTATCAGCGCCTGTCGGAGATATATCGTTTTGCCAAAGACAAGGCTACGCTTGGTGCCACTTATGATTATTTCGGTTTCCCGCTGCAGGGCTATTATGACTTCCTGGTGCCGAGAGATACGAGCCGATGCAGGGTGATAGAAGTGTGGAGGAAAGAGAGTAAAGCCCGTTACCGCTGTCATGATATCAATAANGGCGATGTNTTNAAGATCGANATNGAGGACTTNGANGAATTNGTCGGNAGTGTNAATCGCGANCGACTGCGNGANGCNGCCGANNTNGGTATGCCGNCANANGAGGTNCCNCTNATACAGTATGANTGGTTNATGGANTCCTACTGGTATTANTANTATCTGACNCCGTTTGGNGATATACTCGAGGAGGGNGAGACACCNTACGAGCATAAGGGTCACCCATACGTNTTCAAGGCTTATCCTTTTATCGACGGNGAGATACACTCGTTTGTAGCNAATNTTATCGANCAGCAACGATATACGAATCGACTCATTACCATGTATGACTGGATAATGAGAGCGAGTGCCAAGGGTGTGCTTCTTTTCCCGGANGANTGTNTGCCAACNGGAATGAGNNTGGANGANATAGCNGACGAGTGGGCCCGTTTCAATGGTGTGATAATGATAAAGCANCCCAAGACGGGTACGGCTCTGCCTCAGCAGGTTGCTAACAACTGCACGCAGATAGGTATTCATGAACTGTTGCAGATGCANCTGAAATTCTTTGAGGATATNTCGGGNGTNAACGGNGCNTTGCANGGNAAGCCGGGATANAGCGGAATGTCGGCCAGTCTCTACAATCAGCAGGCGCAGAACGCTACAACCTCCTTACTTGATCTGCTCGATACCTTCTCCTCCTTTATACGTGAGGGTGCATATAAGGACGTTAAGAATATCCAGCAGTTCTACGACTCGCCTCGTGTGTTTAATATCGCAGGCAAGAACTCGGCAATCGTAGAGTATGATCCGAGGAAAATCAGGGATGTTGAGTTTGATCTCTCCATCGTTGAAAGCACGGCAACGCCGGCTTATAGAGCTTTGGCAAATGACATACTGATGAAGCTGTTTGAAATGAAGGCTATTTCGGTAGAGCAACTTCTGGAACATGGAGAGTTTCCCTTTGCGGATAATCTCTTACAGAGTATCAAGAGCCAGAGAGAACAGCTGGAGCAGGGGCAACTCCCCGATGGACTATCGCCAGAACTTGCACAACAAGCACAGCAGGGCGCTAATATGGAGGCTGTGGGAAAGGCACAGCAGATGCTGAGATGATATTTACACCTTCGACAAACCGGCTGGCCGCTCTGCTTTGGCATAGAAGCAAGCTTCACATTGCATATGATTAGTTAATTTCAAAAAACGGCCTCGGAGACGGGGCCGTTTCTTCTTGGTGGCCGGCTATTGCGACGAGGTATAATTCTGGGTATTTCCATTTCGTAGAAACAGATGTGTAGACCGATGGCACGAGTCATCAGTAGATCGTCGTGGTTGCCGATTATGGCGCCGTAGGAGCCGTTAGCCTTGCGTTCATAGACGAGATATTCATCAAGACAGCGGCGATCGGTCTCGGTATAGAGATGTTCGCGTATTATCTTAACGAGGGAGGAGATAATCATTGGCTTTGTGGCAATATTGGTGTGGAAACCATATTTGCGAGGCAGGCCTTGTCGTATTTCATCCTCGGACTGACGACGAGCGTATAGGTTGGGATAGATTGTAGAAATCTGATTGAGGATATATTGTGACTGGTCACCACCCTCGACCTGACGCTCGCGATCGTGTGTCTCAAGAGTGTTAGACTCAATAACGAGCAGGGAATTATTATACCACGCGGCTATCTGTGCAGCTTTCCAAGCGAGACGGTCAATATCGCAATGACCGTACCATTGGGCGACCACAGCCGGGCGTCCTCCCTCCATCATGTTGAGACGATCTAACACTACAATTACAGACCAGTCGGCCTTAGCAGATCGACCACCAACGTCCACGACTGTAAGATAGCGGTAGATAATGTCCACCTCATCATCAATCTCAGGTTTCGCCCAGATCCATAACATACCCTGTCGATCTTCACTGAAACGGAGATTGGCGAGAGCTTGTTGGCCTTCGTCTGCTTCTGCATACACATCTCCAATGAAGCGTGGGGGACGGCACGACTTGAGAAACGCTTCAACCTGATATTTATCAAAGACCATCGAGCCGGAGTGAACGAAAGCTTCCACATCGTCAGAGGGAAATTCCGAAGCCATAACTCCGTGATCGTTCTTGCCAGAACGTTCTTGTATGTACCAATTGATCGCCTCCAACGTAGCACCTTTCTGCCACAGCCACCAAAGATAGCGGCCCGGCTCCTCACGAGTTGACATAACATTATCGTTTTCACGATTGAGATAAAGCCATCGGGCAAACTCGTGCAGTTCTTCAGAAGACTTGAAAGGCAAAGAATATTGTTCAATCTGAAACCAAGCGATAAATAGTGCCTCAAACTGGGATGGAATGTCTGGGTCTGAGGCTGCTTTATATTCAGTATGGAAGAAATTGCCGGTGCCGTTAGCCGTAGACTCCATTACAATCATAGTGAGGGGGCGCAAGAGAATACCCGAGCAGGCAGAGCGCACAATATCCTCAGGAGATTTACCATCAGTCTTTTTCCAAATACCGACCTCGGAAAGATGGACGAGAGAATAAGCNCCACCACGACAACCGTCAGGACGCTCGGCAGTACCGATCTTAATCTTACAATTGCGTTGAGGGACACGAGNGGTTGATCCTGATTTACCGACACCAATCATCTTCGGTTCATTCTCGTTGTAGCTTTCACCCATGTCGTGGAGCATCTCGAGAGGATAAGCCTTGATCATTGTGTCAAACATATCCTTAATCTCGTCGGAGGCTGTACCTTGATGAGCAATAATTAGAGAATTAAGACCCTTTTTATGGAGGAACTGNAGCCAAGCCATATAGAGCTGTGTAGTTGTGGAACCGCCCCATTGACGAGCTTTTAAAAGTATGAGGCGAATAGGTAGACCGGCACGGCGTTTTTCCTCGAAACGGGAAACGAGAATACGTTGAGGATAGCGAAGTCGGAAAAGGACATCTGAGCCGGCGTCCTTATTATGAATCCATACGAGGGTGGCGGCCCAAAAGGGGAAATCATGGCGATAGCGTAGACGAATGATTTTTTCTGCAACCTTATTCCGATCAGTCTCATTAGGCTCTACGTGGAGAATCTCTGAAAGAAATCTATCAATGGAACCTACCTTTACGAGTTTACTAACAAAAGGAATATCCATCATATCGGCAGGTAACCATTGGTCAGGTAGAGCAAAATCTGATATATACACATGTACTCGCTCTCCGATAGATCCCTTACCGGTAATAGGATTGAAGATGGCGTGAATATTCTCATTCCGTCGATCGTTCTCCCGGATTATTTTCTCTATTTCGGTCAAACTGTTTGTCATACCATCCATTCTTTATTCGATAGATAAGTTCTCCCACGGTACGAGGAGTGAGATAGAATTTAGGAGCAGGCTGATTGACTATTGCCGAGACGAGTTCATAGATAGTTTTGGAAGGGAATTTTTTTCGCTCTATAAGGAAGCGGGTGTATATCTCATTGAACATCTCACGCTTAGTAGGACGCATACGTGGGAGTGGTTTCCCGGCTATCATTGCTGATATAACGATAGTGGCCCTCTCCTCAGAAACCCAAAATCTGGAAGCCGGAGATTCAGCAACAAGTTCAAAAATTTCGGGCATGACAATATATCTTGCCAAGGCGAGTTGCTCTCGGAAAGCTCTCAGTAGATCATTATTTCGTTCTATTGTGAAATCAAGTATGCTCCCAAAATACTTCATCAGGCACTGTGTATAGTACAAAGATAATATGAACGAGTCACAAAAGATAAAAGTGAGGGATGTTGCCTAACTCTTATTTTTGTAGTCAAGAGATCGCTACAATTATAAGTAAATCAATAAAATGGCTGATAAGACGGACGTTAAGAGCAGGAGAGACCAACATCTCGAGCGCCTGCGCAAGAAATATCCCGAGAAGAAATTCGAGGACGACGAGGAGATCTACGGACAGATTTCCGATGATTACGATGAATACGAGCAAGAGCTTGAGGGCTACCGTGGGAGGGAAAAATCCTTGTCGGATATGTTTGCAGCTGATCCCCGTAGCGCACAATTCCTTGCAGATATGCATAACGGTCAGGATCCTGTTCTTGGACTTGTGCGTAATTTCGGCGTAGAGATCAAGGATGTTCTTGATGATCCCGAGATGCAAGATAAAATCGCCGAAGCCAACAAAGACTTCGTGGAACGAATTGCCAAAAGCAAGAAGCTGGATGAAGAGTATGAATCCAATATGGATGCATCGCTCGAGACTATGCGCCAGTATCAGATGGAGAACAATCTTGATGATGCACAGATGGACAGCATTGCGGCACACTTGCTTGGTATAGCCGGAGATATCGTGATGGGTAAGTTTACCCGAGAGTCACTTGATATGGCGCGCAAGGCCCTTAACTACGAGGCAGATGTAGCCGCCGCCGGAGAGGAGGGTGAAGTAGCCGGTCGTAATGCCAAGATTACCGAGAACTTGCGTAAGAGCAACAAGGGTGACGGCTTAGCCCCTCTCGGAGGCAAAAACGGAGCCGGAGGCGCAACGCGTAAGTCGCAGTCCATCTTCGATTTGGCAAGTGAAGCTATGTAGGAGCTATGGACGGAGAAGTAGTGAAGTGTGTATCATCAAAGAGTATAACTCCCCTACACGGCAGCACAGGAGTGAGNAGTCAGGTACCAGGCGGAATAACCTCAGTAAGTAATCTTGCAAGTGCAAGCGACGGTATGAGCTCGGGGAACCTGATACAAAGAGATGTCNAATAATCCAATAATCATTAACCACAATACAACNCTAAGACATGGAAGGAGAATCCGTAAATGTCGGTGGGCAGAATCCCACCCCTACACCTGGAACAGCCGGTGTTAATTCGCAGGTTCCAGGTACAGCCACCACTGTGAGTAGCNTAGCAGACGCAACAGGAGGTGTAGGCCCCGGCAATCTTGTTCAGAGTGACCTTGACACTGAGCTCTACAAATTCAAGAGTGACGATACCCCCCTCATGCAGCTCATGCTGAACGCCAAAAAGGTAAAGGTAGCNTCGCCTGAAGTCGATCATTACATGATTGATGAGCCTCGTTCAAGTATCACCACTACCACGACCGTCGCTGCAAGCACTTCTCAGCAGCAGTTTATTCTGCCGCTGCCNGCCAATGACGCAGCATTGCCTCGCCCCTACACAACACTTTTGTGTTGTGGCGTGGACGGCTATCTGGAGGACGGCAAGACCAAGACTCCCGGCAAGCCCATCATGCTGTTTGTTACCGGCCATGATCCCGCCACCGGCAATCCCATCGTGCGTGCCGTCAACGGTCCCAAGACCAATACNTCGGACGAGTTTTGCACCACACCTGCCATCCCTNCCGGCACGACCCTCATCATACTGTCGAACGCGCTTTATGAGACGCAGAAGGAAGTTGATCCTGACCTCATCGTCCCCCAGGCCACCACAGTATTCCTTCAGAAACGAGGCATGAATCAGATCGTTTCGGACTACTTCGAGGCTCANAAGAAGCGTATTCCTTTCGGCAAGGCGGTTATCGCCGAGGCTGCCATTACCAATTTTAAGGTCCGTGGCAACCGCACCCTCTATGCCGGACGCAAGAGCAAGTTCAGCGTTCAGACCCCCAAGGCTGGNGTTCAGACTATCTATACCTCGGAGGGTGTCCGCTATCAGGTCAAGAAAGAACTCCAGCACGTAGGTAAGTGGACTGTTGAGGAGATCATCGCCCTTGCNAAGATGGTATTTACCGGAGAGGATGTACCCAAGAGCGTCATATGTCTTGCAGGTAAGAATTTCCTCGAGAATATCCAGTGTATCGACTATTCGAAGCATCCNGAGATCCAGATTTCCACCAAGACCAATCCNGTCGGTTGGGTNGTCACCAACTTCCACACCGTTTTCGGCGANCTGGANTTCAAGCATGATCCCACTCTTGACCGTCTCAGGTGGAGTAATTCTGCCTTCATCGTGGCTCCCGACCGACTGGTCCATTACCAGTACAGCGCCGAGCATACCTCCCGCGATCGCATGGAGGGAGAGGAGGCCACACGCGAGTCGATGCTCGTGTGGGATGCGCTTGCACTCAAGGGCTCTTGCCATGTATGGATCAACGGTGAGGCNTCGGCTGCTGATGGAAATATCAATCCTGAGGCCGTACACTATCATCTCTACGAAGGAGCAGAAGCCCCTGAGGATCCTGCCGAGGGTTGTGTATATTATCTGATATCCGACTGCNCCGGTATCAACACCAGCGCGGTNAAGGGAACCTTGTGGCAGTATAAGGATGGTAAGTGGGTAGAGTATGTCGGCGACGTCATGGCTGCCTAAAACTCCAAGGTATACTAAATAATCAATAGGGAGGCGGATTGGTCATAAACCGTCCGCCTCTCAATTTTCAAAAGCACTGAGAATGAAACAGAAGAGAATTACATACGGTGTAAACGGCATGATGGAATATCAGGCAATTATCAGGGTTGGCAAGAACAATATGAAAGTATTGTTTTCGGACGGTTCGTTAACAGCGATGGGGATAAATCCGGCCACGTTTACTACCGACAGCTTTATGGTGCAGCATGCCATAGAGAACAGCACCGACTTCAAGCGCGGTCTCATTTATGTGGTGAGAGTCATTGAGCTCAACACCGATCTTCACATAGAAAGAAACGAGCCTAAAAAGCTCGAAAGCNATTCTATCAATGCCGAAGCTAAAGCTTCGACTCCTAAACAAAAAGAAGATGTCGGCACTGACACTGAAGCTAANGCTTCGACACCTGACCAGAACGAAGGAGGCGAAGAAGNCGCGAACANCGANTCCAAGGCTTNGACTCCTGATCAGAACGNAGGTGAAGGTACGTCACAGGGGAACATCGTATCAGCCGAAGTAGAGTCGGATGAGCAGGGTGCAGGTCTCGTTCAGTTAGAGTTTGCGAGCAACGACGAAGCCAAGGATTATCTCGAGCAGAAATTTGGTCTGGTAAGGAGTAAGCTCCGTAACCGCGACGATATTCGCAATGCGGGTAGAGCCAACGGTGTAGAAATTATCTTTATTTAAGCCATGATCTATAGTGTCGAGCAGATAAAGAGGGACGTGAGAGTGGCACTCGATGAGAATAGGGTGAGCACGCAGCTCTTGGAAACGGATGATATAGATACCTTGTCGCTTGATGAGCTCATCACCTCGAAGATAGTTGATGCCGCCCGTATCGTCGAGGGTAATGCACCCGTGGAGATGCTCGATGCCGGGAAAGCCCTGAGCGGCAGTATCACTTTTGCATCAAACGTTGGCGTAGGCAGAGGGCGCATGCAGTTGCCTGACGACTTCATGCGCCTTCTGACCTTTAAGATGAGTGACTGGGAGCGAGCCGTCACCGAGCCTATCAGCGAACGGGATCCCCTATACAGGAGGCAAAGCTCAAAATTTAGTGGAGTGCGAGGTAATCCCGAGCGTCCCGTAGTGGCAATAGTTAGAGAGCCGACAGGCCTTGTACTTGAATTTTGGTCTTGTGAAGGTGGCTCTACTGTCGTGCTTCAGCGAGGACGCTATCTACCTTATCCGAAAATAGTATCAAATAATATCGAGTTATGCGAGAAGCTCTATGCCGCCATAGTGATGTATACGGCTTATTTAGTGGCTATGAGTACCGACAACGATAGAGCCGAGTCATTGCGCGTCATAGCCGAAAAGCTTGCCAGCGTATAATATTATCATAGAAAACGTCAATGAGTGTAGAGTATAATATCAGCGGCGAAGAACTCGAAGAGGGAGTCTCTCTGAATGTGACCAGTGAGAGCGGCGAACAGGATTCAGCCGCTCTCACCGTTGACAATGAGATCAGTGCTGAGCACGGGTATGAGATGGAGGTTCTTGGTGATGAAGATGTGACCGAGGATCTCAATGAGCCGCGTGATAACTATACTCATTGGGCCGACCACACCTTTGAGAACGATGTCACTATCGCGGGAACGTTGCGCACTAAAAGATGGATACATCCTCATGGGGCAATGTTCATGGATAAAGCCGAACTGCTGGAAGAGATCCCCCATCCAGTATCAGGTATGTGGGCATTCGTGGGTGGTCGCTTTCCGGCCGACATCTATTGGTGCATCGATAACGGTAAGTGGGAATTACTGAAACAGTTCAATTTCGAGTCATATCTCGAAGCGAACCATTACGTTACTTCTGATTGGATAGAACGACAGGGATTCCTCAAAAGGACAGAGGCTGATGAGCTATATTCTCTCATAGGCCATACACATGACAATCTTACACAGCAGGCCGGATCATTTGTAAAGAAAGCCGGTGATGAGATGACCGGCTTGCTAACCGCCGGAGGAGGTGTCTATATACCTTCGGGGGAGAGTCTACGAATCGGAGATGCCTACCTCTCATGGGACCCTGAGTCAGAGTCATTGCGAATTACAAGCGGATTATATTCAGAGAAATGGGTATCTGCTCGCGGGAAGAGTGACGACAGTGGAAGCGCCAGCGGTGTCGGGGCGACGTTGCTGGGTATGCTTGAAGATGTATCTCTGGGGAGCCTCGAGGACAGGCAGACGCTGATGTATGACGCTGTTACGGGGATGTGGGTAAACCGCTCCCTGCAACAGGGATTGAACACGTCGGAGCTTGCCGAGTATCTTTCATCTAATGGTTATGCTACGGAGAGCTGGGTGCTTGGCAGGGGCTATGTTCATGTTTCTGACCTTACTGCGCATACCTCTAACTCTACGATACATATCACGGCTGACGAGCGGAGTAAGTGGAACAATGCTGCCAACAACCTCGCGTTAATACTCGGAGCTAACTCTGACCAGGTGATCAATAAGTGGGAGGAGATAGTGGCTTTCCTCGATACTTATACGGAGGCTGATACGCTTGCAGGGCTCTTGGGAAATAAAGCTGACAAGGCTATTTCTATTCTCGCGGGGACGGGTCTGACGGGTGGCGGTACGCTTGCTGCTGACCGCACGCTGTCGCTGGCTACCTCGGGGGTGGTTGCGGGAACATACACGAAGCTGACAGTGGATGCCTACGGGCGTGCCACTGCCGGAGCTACGCTTTCACCTGTCGACATACCTGCTCTCGCCATCTCGAAGATTACCGGGCTACAGAGCGCGCTGGACTCTAAACTGGAGGCTGCTACTTTCAATGAGCTTTTCGAGAAGGTGAATATCGGAACGGTTGCTGCACCTGTCTATGCGATTAGGGCTAAATATGGGTTCTATTCGAATGAGTGGATCAGCACCAGGGGGATCGGTGACAGTTCAGGCGGCGGTGGCGGTATTGACGAGGCTTTTCTTGCGCAGTGGCTTGTGGATAATAACTATGCAAAAAAGTCTGACATACCGTCGCTGGCTGGTTATGCTACGCAGATATGGGTGCAAGGTCAGGGCTATCTGACTTCGGCCTCTCTGTCGTCGTATCTGACCAAAACGGAGGCGAGCAGTTTCTATCAGCCCAAAGGCAATTACCTCGTGGCTTCGGCTCTCAACGGTTACGCAACTGAGGCGTGGGTCAACTCGCAGGGCTTTTTGAAAGGCCATCAGAGCCTCGCTAATTATGTGACTCTCGACACGGCGCAGGAGATTACGGGGGCTAAAACGTTTGATGTCGGCAGTTGGGTGCTGAAAGCGACCGAAAAGAATGAGATTAAGGATGTTGCATTTGGTAACGGAACAGTCGGGCAAGGTTCTACAAGCAGTTTTTCTGCTATACGCAGGGGCATTGACTTCCGCTGGTATGATACACATTGGATAATAGGTAACTTTCGCGGCGGCTCGGTGGACTCGAATGGTTTCGGTATCGGTTTGCTCAACTCAGATAATAAGATAGACCTTGGACTGCGTGTGACTAAGGATAAGGTATATTCTGCGGGATATGCCACTTTCAACGGCACCTCCTCGCAGTTTCTGAAAGCGGACGGAAGTGTGGATGAGAGTCATTATATCAAGACAGACCGGAAACAGACATTCAATTGGGTTTGGAAATATAATCCTACTCACATCGTAGGCTTTGACTCGGCGGACTCTTCAAATATGTATGTTTTTGATGGTGCAACCGTGCGAGCATTTGCCAATGCTGTCAATAAGTCGGGCGACACGATGACGGGAGGGCTGACATTGCCGACCATCAACATAAAAGGTACCGCAAGCTCTAATGCTTATATCACGGCAGACAACTCTACCAATGTGTTCGTAAATTCAGCCGGGAAATCGTTGATGGTGTGGGATGGTAACGAGAACACCGTGCGTTCGGCTCGTGCCCTCGCAGGGAGTGTCCCTCTTGGCACAGCCGATGTGCGTTGGAGCAACCTCTATGCCACGACCATCAACGTCAGCTCAACGGCTCTTGTCAGCAACCTCAATGCAGATCTGCTGGATGGGTTGAACAGTACCGACTTCGCAAGATCTTTAGTGGGTGCCGGATATGTCTGGAACAATAATGAGACTGTCGCTGAATGGTCAAAACGTATAGCCTCTAAGCCCGGGCTTATCATGCCCTCGGGTTGGGGATGGTCTCTCAGCACCTCTCTTGTGCTTGGCTCTCACACCATCGACAGCCAAAGATATACTGCAATAGACTTCCGCAATGGTAATCTCAATTACTCGTGGAACCAGAAGGCTTACATGTTTCTGCCGGCTCATTCGGATGTGTCAATGATCTACATTGCTCAGATGATTTGCGAGAACACCGCAGGCCAGATCGCCACATCGGTAAAGAGATATGCAGATTATGACACGGTTCTCGCCTCAAACGTCGCCTCGGCCACGAAGCTCGCGAATATCCGCACCATCTGGGGGCAGAACTTTAACGGCGAGGAGAATGTCAGCGGAAGTTTAAGCGGAGTTAACCACATATCACCATCAGCAAACAACACCTACGATATTGGGTCACCCTCGGTAGGTTTCCGATATGGATATTTCCATTGGTTGGGCGCACCCACAGGAGCGACCTTGACTTTTGGAGCAAACAACGCCACCCACATGGCATTTCTGACCAATGGCAACGTCGGTATCGGCACTACCTCGCCTGCCTATAAGGCGCATATAATCGGAACCGTGGCGGCAAGTGGTGATTTCAGGTGTTTGTCGCAAGGTGGCGGTATATGGTTTAATCGCACGGGTGAGAGCAATTATATCAAGAGTGGCGACGCGGACAACTTCGCTATGTTCTGGGACTCGGAACCTGAGTCTACCCGACATAGTGCCAACCTGGAGATCTACTCCCATTGCGGTATTGCGTTCAAAACCTCATGCGGCGGTCAGGCTCGCTCGGGCAAAATCGCCGTGGGTATCGACACCCGTAACGGCAACCTCAAAGCGGCCGGATGGATAAGAAGTAATTCTCTGATCTCAGACGATTGGCTACTTGTCGGTGGCGGATATATCTATTGGGACGATAAAAACAGTGCGCTCTATACGCCGACCGGGTTCTACAGCAATTCGTTCATCTCGGCGCGAGGGACGGCTGACACTTCGGATATGCGTCTGAAACGGGTGGTAGCACCTGTGGAGCTGACCTTGGAGCAGATAGCAGCGGCTCCGTTGTTCCTATTCGAATGGCGTGATGGAGTTCCGGGCGTATTTGTCGGCACTTCAGCACAGTATTGGGAGAAGGTGTTGCCGCAGTTGGTAATAAGGCTCGGAGGCAACCTTCAGCTATTCTACAAAGACCTCGGAGTTGCCGCCGGCATTATCAACAGCCGAGCTATCGAGCATCTCGCCAAACGCCATGACCGTTGGCTGGACAGCCACGAGACAAGGCTTCAAAAAGTGGAACGTGAGAACCGAGAGCTACGCAAGGAGGTAGAGACACTGAAACATAAACTTGAACAATTTAACGCAGCATAAGATTATGCCTTATCAGAACGGGAAAGTATATACAACGACAAGAAACGGTGTAAGATATGGGGTCACGCTCTACGATGTGGCGCGTGCGTTGAGCACTACAAGTCGAGACGAGGGGACGCTGTGTACCCACCCTAATATAAATATATGGGCTATGTTCAAGCCTATACAGCGTACAGCTCCGGGTGTTTTCACTAATGCCCAGCGCAAACGTATGTCGTGGGGGCTGAACTTTGATCGGGCGGTGAACTCTATTAACGCCAAATTGCCTATGCTTCCGCTCATGTGGGGCTATAATAGACCTACGGATTTCTATACAAGTATTGACTTTGCCGGAGAGAATGACAATGAGGGTTATGTCCACTCGGCACCCGAGATGGTGACAGTGGGTATATCCAAAAACGGCAATGCGGCAAAAGTCGTGTTTACTTTCAACGGTACGGATGACAATGGAGGCATCAAACCCTCGGATCTCCAGATTGTCAACTTTGTGGGCGACGGCGAGTCAATGGCTGACCTCTATCCCGGAGTTATCGTCTACCAGTTTTCCTCGTCAAGCGGTTACTATGAGCCTAAGACTATTTACACAACCAATAGTAAGATCGGCACCAACAGGACTCTCACTATCGAGATACCGCTGTCGTTTGGCGGAGCCAACGGCACTGAGTCGGTTGTGGTTCCGATTTACAGTAAGACCCAATATATAGGCGGCCTCTCGGCCACGGCTCTGACCTCCAAGGTGCTTTTCGCTCATAACACATGGATGCTATTCACCTCCGACGATCCCAACGCCGGTCTCTGGCTTTTTACTCGCCGGGACACAACCTCGGGAGAATATTTTAAGCCTAATCGGGCGTTCACCACCGCTGAGGTGAACGGGCTGAATGAAGATTATATCACATTCCCGGCCAACTCCTCATCGTCGTTTCTCAGGCTTAGTCCGACGGCTGATTACGGTATTCTCGTTGATAAAGACAAACGCCTCGCTATCACAATGACCCTCAAAGCCGGATGGAATGGTTCTTACGGTATCGGTGATTACTGTCCCCTGGACTACGGCGGCGGAGAACTGTCGGAGGAAGACTTTGAGAGACAATATCACGACTACGACTATCCGCTATGCTCATGGTACGATGTTGACGGAGACCCGGTTTATCTCATGCTGAGGTATAAGGCCCATAGCGGTGCGTGGTATTCTTCAAGCCGCTGGACTATGAAATTTCTGCGCGAGCTTGTGTTTGCCGACGCTGACGGTAAAGCCCTGAATGATCCGACTATCAATCCCGAGGGCTGGCTGGCTATGACTGTGAACAATCCCGGCAATAACAATGTCACTGTCGAAGCCGTCGGGCTCAGGGGGTTCAGGGTGTGCAACAAAGTGACGAGTTACGGTTCGGAAAATGGGGCCAACGGAGTAGTAGCGCAGATCTTCGGAGACGGAGGAAATATAGCCGGCGGAGGTTCGGACTGGAGTTGCGGTTTATGGATCAATGCCCAGTATAACCCCATCTCGTTTAACTCGCCTCTGATAGGAGGGTCGGCCCTCCCGGTCGAGACCTCCATGTATATCGATCTGACAGTTGACACAATCGACACCGTGCAAAACAATGAATTATTTAACTAACCATATAATCAACCCAACACTATGAAACTCGTAAAGACAAATGAATCGTGGAGCCGTAGCTTTGACTCCAACGGAGAGGAAGCCAACAACCGCCTTGACCTCGTTCAGTTCAACATCGTAGATGACAACGGCACCACCGTCGGCAACGCAAGCGTGTGGCAAGGAAATGCCAGTGTCAACATCAATCTTTCCGGCTTCTCCACTATCGAGGAAGGTGAGGCAAAACTGAAAGAGCTCTTCGGAATCATCGACTGACGCGCCGTGGCAGTGGGGCAACGGGTTTCACTGCCACCCACTCTCAACACAAGCTATCAACATTAACTCTCAACATTACACAACTATGGCAAAAAAGACTTTCAAAAAGGAGCAGATCATTATCGCATACACCATCCTCAAAGACGCAAAGCTCAGTAAACTCGATACTGTCTCGGACAAACTTAAAGTGGTTGACGCACTACGCATGATGCGCCCGGTGGCCAAGGCCCATGACGAGGATCTGGAAACCGCCCGAGAGACCCTTCGTCCCGAGGCCCTCACCGAAACACAGCGCAAGATCAAGGAGGACAACGAGATTTCGCAACTGGATATGGTACGCTCCACCATCCTTAACAACGAATATGGCGAGGCATTGAACCGCTATGTGCGTGAGCGACTCGCTGAGGAGGTGGAGATCGATCTCGTGGCGTTTGGCAAACCCTGTCTCGACAAGCTCATAGAAGCCAACACCGACTGGACTCCCGAACAGCTTATGGTGGTAATTGACGTGCTCGGATAACCATGGCAGACATCAAGATACTTGCGCCGTTCATACTCAGCTACGAGGGAGGGTTTGTCAATGACCCTCTCGACCGTGGCGGAGCTACGAATATGGGCGTGACCATCAGCACATGGAAGCGCGTGGGCTATGACAAGGACGGTGACGGCGATATAGACGTGGATGACTTGCGACGGCTCACTCGCGAGGACGTGGTGGAGCGAGTGCTCCGGCCTCACTATTGGAACCGCTGGCAGGCTAATTTGATAGTGTCGCAGAGCATAGCCAACACGCTTGTAGATTGGGTGTGGGCCAGCGGCATCAACGGTATCAAAATACCTCAGCGACTCCTCGGTGTGACGGCCGACGGTATTGTCGGGCCCAAGACATTGCAGGCTCTCAATAGCCGGGACTCGCGCAAGTTTTTTGAGCAGATACAGAGCGAGCGTCGCGCCTTTGTGGAGAATATCGTAAAGCGCGACCAATCACAACGACGCTTCCTCGGCGGATGGCTCAGACGTATCGATGCCATACGCTTCGGGTCGTTGGTGCTGAACACTGTCCCGGCAAAAACTATAACCTTTGACGACAAGTGATCATGAAATGTGAAATAAGAGAGTCGCTCGAGTTACTATCTGGCTCAGCAATAGTGATTATGGCTGTTGTGGTGATCTCTCTGCTTTGTGGCTGTACTCGCACAGTGTATGAACCCGTGGAGAGAGTATATATAGAATACCGTGAGGCAGATACAACAGCCATCCACAACCGACTGCTGAAACTCTTTGAGTCAAGGCGCGAAAAGGAAACGCGCTCGGACTCACTCGTTGACCGCACTAAGGAAACCGTGGTGCTCCGAGAGAACGGCGACACGGCTCGACACGACCGTGAGCGAATAGTCTATGTGTCCTCCAAGCATGAGCGAGAACTGGAGCATAAGGTCAAGGAGCTGGACAGCATAAATAGTGCCTTGCGCACTCAACTATCATCGGTCAAGGTAGACTCCATCCCCGTACCCTACCCGGTGGAAAAGAAACTGACCCGCTGGGAGCAGACCAAGATAGACTATGGCGGCACGGCTCTCGGCGCATGGCTCGCCGTGATCGCCATCGCCGTAATTTGGCTAATCAAGAAATTCAGGAAATGACTATGGATCCATTATATCAAATACTGACTTATATTTTCAGCGGAACCACTTTTGTGGGAATGATAGGCTCAGTCGCATATTACAGGCAGACACGCAGAGCCAAAGAGGCCGAGGCCTTACAGAAAGAAGCGGATGCGGAGCTTCGCAAGGTTGAAGTTGAAAAGGCTCGTATCGATGCACGCAAAACCGAAGTTGATATGCTGCATGAGGAACTGGAGCGAGAATATGCAAACTGCGAAAAGAAAGACCAGCGTATCGAGGAACTCAACAAGAGATGGGACGAGGAACGAGAGCGCAGCCGGGTGCTTTCCGACCGGGCTAACGCCGCCGAGCAGACCGTCAACAGGGTCAGCCGTGAGTTAGTCGAAGCCAAGGATGAGATTATCAAACTCACCGAGGAGAAAAATCACTACTACCGTTGGCACTGCCGGCGCCCCGACTGCATGGATCCTCGCGGCCCCGAGCCCCCTCGCGAAGAGCTTGAAGGAAACACCAGTACATTAACCAATAATTAAACGAATATGACAACAATCATTCATATCTCCAAAGAAGAGGTCTATGATAAAGCCATGCGTCTTGCCGACTACACAGGCTCCAAGGTGCCCGAAGAGCAGAGTCAAAACGGTGATGTGTATGATCGCATCGCTATCACTGATCACGACAAAGAGTTGCTTGACGGCTATTGGGATAGTGGAGTAACCATAATGCAAGAGCACTTGAAGAATCATCTGGGCCCTGAGAGCAGTGCCTCAGCATACTATGAACAGGTAGTTAACCTGAGTAAAGGATTCGATACGGCCAAGACCAGTAGTGTAGCACAGAATATGAGAGACTTTATGACAAATTATGTGCTCGGGCAATGGTTTACCGTGACCAACAAGGAGGGTAGTACCGATCTTTTCGCCACGGCAGTAGAAAATCTGAAAAGTGCTGACCGCATACTTTATAGCCGTATGAAACCTCAGTTACCCTCAAAGAAATCATAAATTTACACACTAAACATTTAAGAAAATGGCAGAAGAAACTAAATCACTCGGAGCCAAGAAGTCCGTTACCGTAACCATTCTCATCGACTGGCTACTTTACGACATCATGAATGAGACTTTCCTTCGCGGACGTACTCTTCAGAACAAGGATAATCACAAGGAGGTGGCGAGTATGTTTGCCTCGGAAGACGAGGAGAACCGGGAGAAGATCCTCCGCTCCATCAAGCGTGGCTTTGCTGAGGTGCAGACGGAGCTTGGCGAGTATCTTGATGAGGACGGCACTGTCACTGACAACAGTCACTACGACGGATCGGAGGACCTTAAGCTTCCACTTGTGATGCCCAGCAACTTCAATGAGGCTGCTACCAAGGGTGTAGGGGAAGCCGTGCATGCCTATCTGGCTAACACCGCCATTGCAGACTGGTACACTGTAACCAACAAGCCCGATGCCGAGCAGTATTCAGTCATCGCGTCGAGGAACATGGAGATGATCCGGCAGACAGTGAGCAAGCGAAAGCGTCCTGTGCGTCCCGTTGATAAACCTAAGGAGTAAGCTATGAGTTGCTTTCTGGAGGAGAAAGAAGGCACGCTGATTGTCGTGCTGACTTTCAATCGTGACCAGCTCTTATATGACATAAAGAATTATGCCTATATAGAGGGTAGTGTCATGGAGACGGAGAATGACCATAATCACCACATGACTCAGGATGTCGGCGAGGAGGGCAACGTAGATCGCATAACTCGAGTGCTTGACTTATCCATGGCCAAATGTAGAGAGCTCCTCTATCCATACACAAAGCATGAGGTGATACGCCCAGTGCTTGATAATAGGCTGAGGGAGCGTAAGGTCTATGGCATTGTGATGTCAGTTCCTAAAGATTTTTCACAAACCTCGCTGATGCTCCTCGAGAGGCTTATTCATGAATACCTGGTATGTAAGGCCGTGGAAGAATGGATGAGTTTCACTAATCCGAGCAAGACGCACACGTGGGCTGAGAAAGCTGCTGATGCCATGCGCGAGATACGAAGCAATCTCAATGCGAGAATAGGACGAGTGCGCCGGAAATTACATCCGTTCTAAAGACAAAAAAAGAGGAGCCGCTGCGCAATTAACACAGCGGCTCCTCTTTTCTTTGAACGGTATTTACATCGGTCTACGACCGACAAACCTTTTACTTCTATCGAGGGGTGTTGGTAAGACGAGGAGAGAATTGAATAGAGGCAGAGTAGATGCTTTCGCTTGGGGCGAGATTGCAAAGTAGAGCTATGCGGAAATATTTATAAGGGGAGCCGCTGAAACCTCTGAGATAGTGATCGGTGCTGGACCATATTAGATGCCAGGATAAAAGATCTCGTGAGCCGTAAAGGACCGACTTGACATGGCCTTTAGTAAAGTTGCCACGCTGAATGACATTGTCAACGGTCTTGTAGATATTAGCAGCATCAAGTTTGAGAGGTCGTGTAACGAGCAGGCCGGGGTATGGGTTAGAGTCTTGATCGTCGGTGCAGAAATCAACAATCTTACGAATCGAGTCTCCATTACTATCAGTGGCTTTTACGGTAGCTAAGGCTTCTGGATAAGAATTGAGCCCGTCGATGATATTAGAAAACATCATACCCCATAGTTTAGATCTAAGAGAGAATATATAGGCATAAGTGACATCAGGATTGTAGACTATTACACGTTGGTGGACATAGTCGTAAATCATGCGGCATTGTTTAAGGAATGACGAGAAGGGGAGTATTGACAAGCAGGAGCAATCGTTATGTTCAAGAAGGGCGTGAAGTTTATCAATTGCCGGAAGATCGAAAAGGTTGAACGGCGTTTCGGTATTTATTGTGTCAGAGATACAGGTTGTTTGAGAACCTGAAATAAGCATGATGCCTCTGTCGGTAGGAAAAAGTACGGCATTATCGAGCTGCGTGATACCCTCGGCGTTGATACAGACATCACGAGTGATTGGCTGTTTGGCTGAATAGGTGCCGTTGGCCGATACTTCAAGAGCCCAGACACCTTCATTGGTAAATGCGTAAAGGGGGAATTGACCGAACTGACCCTGAGAGAGAGCTTTGGCGGCAGATGCTATTGAAAGTATTTTACCGGTGCCTACGGTGTTAATTCCGCTGACGGGGAACAGGAAGGGATTGTTGACTTCCGATGTGTAAATCTTATTGGGTATATCTATGGTGCGATAAGCATCGGTTGATATATTAGGAGTAGTCGTAACCGTTGTTTTCCCATCGGAGTTAATACCTTCCCAATCTCCGAAATAGTATGCTCCGTTGAGAGTGGGGTGTGGTTCAAGATTAACCTCGTAAAGAGTTGAGCCGACATATTGACTGATACTGACGACAGCTTTATATGCGTTAGTGTTTGGATAGAATAACCAAAGGAACGGTGTCTCATATCCAAACGATGCGCCTCCGCCGTTGACGACTATTTCTTTTCCATCTTGCTTTATAAAGAAATAGACAGAAACGCGATTTGTCATGTCTAAAATTGTCGGAGATGCACTACTCCAAAGATTGATATAGCCGTCAGTATATGAGAATAAACAGGAGGCATTATGCCCTCCAAAAAGACGTTGTCTCAAGTCGGTGATGTTGAGACGAGAATTGTAGCCAACCGAACATTTAGGTATCAGAAGATCATGACTATTGTAGTCGTCGGACATTACTTCACGCGTAACAAGCGATTGAAGATATTCTTTATTGACGGGGATAACAGTGCGCGTTGTTTGTAAATCGTCTATATTTATTGACTTTAACAGGTAAAATAGCGCGTTATCTGTAACATCGGCCTTAATAGCTTCCTCGTCGCGTTGAGGAAGCATGAGCCTCCACGTTGGAGCTGTTAAGCCTGATGGATCAAATGTCAATGCCCAGAGCTTTGAAAACTTTGATTTTTGATAGCGTAGAGGATACTTATCTGTGTCGGCAGCCTGGTTGGTGTGCTTGCAGATTGCATAACAGTCGGAATAGTTCGTGTTTATGAATTTTTTACACTCTCCGTTCTGGTCGTAGGTGTATATTGGTTTAGATACAAATACGTCTACTGATTTTACAATGTCGCCCCAATTATTTTTCAGGGTTTGCAGAGCATTATTATCAACGGCATAGTCGAGTTTATGGAACATGGCTGCCAGTCTTAACTTTGCAGAGTTGATGCTCGTTGCGGTATTATAACCATGAAGATTGGTGCAGAAACATTGGGGAGCGAGGTCAGAGGAACAAACCATCAGGATGGGGGCGGAGTGCATTGTCAGGGTACCGTCGTAAAGGCGATAAGCATAGCGCACAAAGAATGGGAACATAAATTTGCCCACATTCGTAGAATTTTCAGCGATGAATTTATTAACCTTTGCAAGCACTTGGTCTGTAATTTTAGTACGATTGCTTTCGGAAAATTCATTCCATAAATCACTGCTAAAAAATGAGATGTTATCAAAAGAAATCTGGAACTCGTCGCCGCGTATCATTTCACCCTGTAATCCGAAAGATATTGGTAATTCAGGAATATGCGTGCCGAGATTTAAGTATGATCCATCTTTCCAAAGAGTATAATACATGCCCTCAGATGTCAAGATGATTAAAGTATTACCGACAGCATTGTAACCATAAATTTCATAGTCTGAGAGATTGACAATAGGCGTCATTTCTTCAGAGTCAGAGAGACCGTTGAGCCATTTTACATGATTGTCCTCCTGAAATATATAGTGCTTAAAACTTGACGACTCGTGTATGAATACAATCTTTACTGGAGTATCAGTATAAGACGGCATTTCTTTTTCATCTAACGGTTGTGAAATGGCCTTAATATTGCCGTCCTCGTTGATGAGATTGAGTGAGAGGGCGAGGTCGCCGTCGGTACATTCGTAGTCGGATGGGACTGCGGTATAGCCGTTGTATTTGATGTCTTGGTTCATGGCCTAAAGGTTATAAAGGGCGTTGAGTGATTATCGGGACATAGGTTATATTGTCGCGGATGAAAGCCAGTCCAACCATATATGAAACTTTATCGCCTGAGACTCCGGTTGAGGCTAAAATAGCGCGGCAAAGATGTACGGAATTGGCGCAATAATTCCGATATCCTTTTTTAGATGGATAACATTGTGCTTCATGTCGTCCGATGTTATCCGTGTTCCGGATAGCATAAAGTAAATATTCTCCATTGACTACATCAATGTTTATAGAATCTCCGGGCTTGAGAGAAAGGGAGGTAACGAGACGGGCTGTGAGTCGAATGATACCTCTGCAACTGAATGAAATGTCAGGTCGGCGAGTATGTGTTAATAATTTCATAACTCTAAGATGAGAATGGTTATATGTAAAATTACAGGATTGTGAAAGATTGGCGCCTATATGTTTTGATTCAGAACCAGCCTATTTTCGTCTCGTCTCGGCAGCCTTTCTGAAAGATCAGCCACATATAGCCCTGGGCCGAGGAGGAGATGTGTTCAAAATCTCCATTCATGGCGCAGGGTATTCGCTTGGAGGAGATCCATACTTGCTGGGGCGGGTATTCTTCAAAGAGCTGTTTGCGCTCGAGGCTTTCGAGATAGAGGATGCGAAGCCACATGGCTACACGGTTACCCTCGGTTACTACCTCCATAGCTCTACGGATAATGGAGGTAGCTATTTTATATGGAGGGTTAGTGATTATGTCGCCGTCGAAGTGCTCGTCACACAAGAGAAAATCGAGCTTTTGAATGTTTCGGCCGCGGGTGAGTATATCGCTCTCGCGGACTTTATAGCCTCGGCTTCGCAGGACTTGGGATATGTGACCGAGTCCGGCGCAAGGTTCCCAAATGGTTGGAGAGAATGTTTCCAGGTCACACAATGCCTCTACTGCGCTTGGATGAGTGCAATAGAGGTCATTGGCTTCGCGGTCATAGTCGCAATGATTGCTTGCTCCGAGAGTCTTATAAATGGACGAGTAGCCTTTAGCCTTGGGTGGGTCTATATTGTCGCCGAATAGGTTGGTCATTGGTCTAATTTATTTTTTCGTTCAAAATATTCTCGTTCCTTTTTCCTCTCATCTCTATCGGCTATCTTGCCAACTATCCACGCGAGAAAATCCCACGCTTTCACATTGGCTACGAATAGAACTACATAGCTAAAAATATCTTTACCTATACCTATCCACTTGCCAATAACGTCAATTAAGATAGCCGCACTTGTACCGAGGATTGCGACTAAGGAAATAAACACGGCGACCGCAAAAGCAAAGAGCAGTCGCTCACCAACGTATTTCAGTATAGTGATCATTCTCCCGATATATTACTATTACAATTCATCGATTCTGTTGTTAATGCTTGCAAGTGTACGTTCTGCAGCTCTCTCTAAGATGGCGGTCATTGCATCTTTCAATGCGCTCATACTCATTTCATCCTCTGGTGTAAGCGTAATTTCACTCAAATATTTCAGATTGAGTGCTGCCGGGATCCAATCCCATTTAGTTGAAAAATCGGATTTATCGTTGATGCGTTGAAGTATATACTCAATCTGTGAGGCTTTCTCAATAAGAGATTGAGCCTGTTCTAAGTTTTCTCGTTTCATTCGTTTGCTTTTATCATCTCTGTCGGTTGGTTGGGGATTAGTTCTATATCAGTAAATAAATTTCTCGGTTCTTCATCGGGCAGATAGAGTCTGTTCACGGCAAGCACCTTACGCAATGCCTCGCGGAACGTTACGCCATTGTTGGTGTAGTTCATTACCATTTCGTAGCACTTGGGATAGTGAGTGAGCAATGTGCGGAAACGTGTATCATCGGCAAACTGCGCTCCGAAACCGCAACCCATACAACCCGTGCGTGTCGCTCCTTTGTGGTAGATGTCGGCTATCGGTAAATTGCATTTGGATATATAGTCCCAAATGTCTTGCTCCAGCCAAATAGAAATGGGTTGAGATTTTGGAGATTTCCCATTAAAATAATTACACCCTCCGTTTTTAAGATAATCCTTTTCTCTGCGTTGGCTCTCACTTGCCATTACTCCGATTATCGGATAGCGACCAGTCTCTTTGCAAAAGCGGTGCATCGGCTCTTTTTTGAGTTTTGCGCAACAGATATTGTGAACGGAATAAGGCTCAGACACTAAGTATTTCCATTTCTCACTTATTCCAAACTGAGTATCTTTGCTTATTCTTAATTGAGCGGTTTTGCAATTTGGATTTGAACGGACGATATGAATGTATTGTGATTGCTCTTTACTTACTAAAGGAAAGCCATATTTCGCCCACACTTGCCGAGGCGAGAACTTCGGACGGATAATCTTAATATTCGCCCCGTCTGCTTGCATCTTCTTGACAAAGCGGATAATGTCTGGGTATTCGTTGCCTGTGTTGCAGAACACACCGAGAATGTCAGGGTAGAGTATTCTTACCAAATGAAACAACACCGTAGAGTCCTTGCCACCGCTGAATGACACATAGGCCTTATCAACGCCACCCATACGGCTGACGAAAGCCTCAATAGTGCCAAGTGAGTGGTCAATCTTTTGTTCAAGCGACCACGATTGCCGTTCTTGTAATTCCTTTAGCGTCATTTCTCGTTAAATAGTCCTTTGCCGAACAACCACTCCAATATCGCGGTATCATCAGCAAACATCTCATTAGTTATTGAGTTTAGGCTTTTAAGCTCGTTGTATTTCGCTTTTATCTTCTCTTTCTCATCCTCGGTCAGCCTCTCGGATAAAGGCTGCTGCATAATCCAGTCGGCGCCTTGACGAAATGTATAACTGCGGTGCTGATGAGGATATTTCCTCACATTTTCTCGCGCCGCTTCGTTCAGTTTCTCTTTATCCATAGCGTTAGTCTTTGTTGAGGGTATATCCGTTAGCGTGGAGTAACTCTATTGCGAGGACAACCGCTTCAATGGGATTTTCGGACTGAGGAAGCGTTCCAGAAAAGCCCTCCCAATCATAATCCACAATCCAATTTGTGCCATTGGAGTACAGCTTGACATCGCCATTGAGGACATTTGGAATATCCATTTCCCATATCTCATCTTCAATGAATGGTGGGTACCATTTTGTAAGTGGGAAATCGTCAAAGTGTTTAGGCAGCAGTTCAAGCAATGCGGACAGAGACCACGCAGGTTCGTAATCTATTGAACGCAGTATCTCAGGCAGAGTTAATAAGTCTTCGCCGAGAACACGCGTGCTATATTTGCCGTAGTTCTCTCCTGGGCATATATTGATGGATAAATACATATCTGCCGTGTTCGGGTCAACGCCACAAGCAAGCAGACGCTTGGATTGTAATGGGTCGGTGGCTATTTGAGGTTTCATTGTTATTACGTGTTAGAAGTTTCGTAATCCTCGTCAGTTGTACGCTCGTAGATGAGATCGTAGGCTACTTTACCAAGAGCGGCATCAACGTTTTCTACCATATCGCAAGAGTTTTGGTAATTGGCTATATCTTCAAGCACCTCGCGGAGTGCTATACGGCATCTGTCAAGAGCATCGTTGTTTTCCTTGATACCTATCTGCATAAGTTCAACAACCGTTTCGCTTGACTGAAGATTGATAGCCATTGAACACTCTGCTGTAACGTCAGCAACGCATTGTGCAGAGCGTCTAATTTCGTTAAGAGTGAGATTGATTAGTTCTATAGTCTTCATGATCGTAAAGAATGACCGGAAGCCAAGTCGCCAAACTTTTAAATCTTATCATGAAACTTGAGGATATGATTTGTGGCTTCCGGTCTTTTATGTTATTTTTGTATTGCCAAATTTTTAAATCAAGTTATTATGAATATTATTTTCAATAAGTTCATTGAAGTTGAGGATACGCACTTCAAGAAAATGATTATCAGGATCGATTCAATCTCAGTGATCCATGAAGTTGAAATTTCAAAGACTGAGATTTATTGTATCGGAATAGAGAAACCATTTATATCACGTCATTCGTATCGTGAAATAAAATCACTCCTCGACAAAGCCTTTAAGGAATAAGTAAACCTTTTTTACCTTTACCAGTGGCTTTCCCTCCTGCACCTCAAGTGTCCTCATTCTGAGTTCCAGATCTTGATGATCTGATGAATCTTTTAAGAACGAGACATAACCAGTTGCGAGAGATATATCTTTTTGCGCTCTTTCGTAGGCAAACAATCTGATTTCAAAATCTGTCAGATCTTCTTTTTCTTCAATAGGATAATTTTGACAAGGAGAGTTGGCGCATTGTCCTGCAGTTGCTCCACATTTCTCACATCGGTTCATTTTTTCTATTTCGCCTGAAGACAAACCGCTTGCAGAGTTGGTCTCGGACGGGTCGGACGGGTGGGACTTTGCGGACTTTTCGTCGGTATGGTCCTTGGGGTTTGGGTCGGGCAGGCACTTGTCGCCGAAAAGAAAATCAAAGTTCTTTTTGAGAAGAATAGCGCCTTGATGTGTTGGATCTAATTCTAATATACTTTCATTGTAAGCATATTTATTTTGTATCATTGAACGCGAAACAATCAGCATCTCCTCCGGCTCGGTGTCTGAGGTGAGGTTGTGGCCAAAGAGATTTTCAAATGCGGTTAAAAATACTGAATCATATTTATCCAAGCGTGGATTGTGTAATACTGTATTATAGTCACTCTTTATATTATCTCTCGCCTCTTTAGGCAAGCAAGCCCAAGTGAGGTCTTGAATTTCTGTTGTCATGAGTTAATTGGATTTAGAGTGTTGTATTGGATTGGCGAGGGTAGAGGAGCAAGAGGCCGTCGGCGCCGGCGAAGTCGAGTAAGGTTGTGTAATCTGTTTCCATGACAGTGAAATTTAAGCGATAGATTTTTGATATTTAGTTATGTCGAAGTTGCATAGTGCAGCACATAAGGTTTCACACCACGCGCGGGCGATGGTGACCTCTACAGCGTTTCCAATGAATTTCTTTTGGTCGGCCTGTGTTCCGATGAGTACATAGTCTTTAGGGAAGCCCATTATCAGTTTGAGTTCATCAATCATCAGCATACGCATCTTTATATCAATGATGCTATAGAGAGCCATGAATTCCTTGATCTTAACCATCATGGGCGAGTCGTTCTTAAAGATCTGAATAGCCACGTCGCCTGCTTCGGTCATGATGAGGTAAGGAGGACGTTTATCCATCTTTGCTATCAAGGTGAAACAAGGCTTATCAATAGATGATCCGGCAGATGCAAACTGAGGATTCATCAAGTAGTGATGCTTTCTGTTTGCAGTGATTACCCGTGAAGGATTATCTAAAGAGCTGCCTATATTTCCGAAGTTAGTGTCCATAATCCACGGCTTGACGGTCACGAGCTTCTGCTTGGGATTCGTCAGTACTGCCGGATTAGGCCGCTCGATACTTGATATCTGACCGCCGCCGGAATATTCGTTTGCGAGGAATTGAGGTTGCACAAGGGCAAGTCGATCCTTAGTAGTGAGTGTAGCAGCCGGGACCTCACACGAGTGATTATATCCGTGACCGTAGTGAACAGAGATAAATGCGTGGTGGTCCACTGTTGTAATAGAGCCAGCCGGTTTCTCGACCGAGATATTCTTATCGTAGGGGTTACCGCTGAATTGCTTTGATAGAAACACGACTTGTGCCAATCCAAGGCGGTTCTGAGTTGCTACTGTAGGGCACGGATCATCGAGAGATGGGGGCACATATTTTCCACGTTGGCTCATAGAGTTGTATTTCACCATAAAAGCCTCTTTGCCACCTGCGACAAACTTGATCAGACCGGCATATATGCGTTCAAGGGTTTTCTCTGACAGAGGTTTTTTACGGCCGAAAATACTCTCACCCTCGTTGGATAGATCAAGCACTTCACGCACAGGACGCCACCGAGGCATTGACCCGAACAGGCCCATCGCACCGTTTCTGCAGTGAGTCTGTTCAGGGAATGTGATAGGCAGGGACTTTTTAGCAAAGATGCCGAAAAAACGTTTGCGAGATGTATAGGCTCCGAAGTCAGCTGCGTTCATAATACGATAGTCAAAATTATAACCGTATCTTTTCACTTTGTTAACCCAACGTAGATATGAGCATCCGCGATCCTTGGAAACAGGGCGCCCGTTTTCATCGACTTTACCCCAAGACATGAACTCTTCAACATTTTCAATCTGAATATAGTCGGGATCAATAGCTTCTATGTATCGAAAAAGATGCTCGGCGAGAGTGCGGCTATCAGGATCGCGGGGCTGGCCGCCCTTGGCCTTCGAGAAGTTTGTACATTCAAGGGATGCCCATAGAGCTGTCAGGGCCCCGGGGTTCTTCGCCCTACACTTTTGTAGGTGATCGATCAGAGGGGAGAGCTCGAGAGTGCGGATATCCTCTGTGAAGTGTAGCGCTTCAGGGTGATTACTCGCATGGGATGCGATAGCTTTTGCATTATGGTTGACACAAGCTATAACCTCAGCGCATGGCTCTCCATTGAGACGGGCCGTGTTAACTCCTGTGGATGTGCCACCGGCACCGCAGAATAGGTCTATATAGAGGAGTTTTTTTGAGGTCATGTGATTGGAGATTGAATCGATATTTCGTAAGCTGGATAACGATTAACCGAGGCATTGTGAAGAATCAGGGTGCCATCTTCGACCAATTGATCAAGAGCATGGCCGACCAACGCATACACTTCGCTGCGCAGTGCGTAATCGGGGACGAGATGACGTTGACGCTTGTCAGCGATAATCTCTTTGACGAGAGAGTAGGCAAGTTGTGTGGCGCTCATTGGATAAGGGCTAAGATGGATGAAGTATTCATAACAGAGAAGATTTATCTCCGGCTGGAGCCGGAAAGGGTGATAATGTTGTAGGATTTGAAGCGGTCGACGGTGCGTCCGTATTTGTCAGGGAACTCCTTGTTCAGATCATTGACCGAAAGATTGGTGGTCAGATGACCACGACGCCCCCATTGAGTCCAGATTTCATAGCGAGCGTGGAGGAACTCGGTAACAAGCTGCTTTCCATTCTGACCGAAGAACGATTGAGTCTGCAGGCCTACGTCATTGAGGCAAACATTGGAGGGACGACAAGCGTCAAAGGTGTTATCTTCCTTGACGCCGGAGCGATCATTGTAGGTGTATCGGTTGAGATTGTTGTTTATGGTGTAGTAGTTGATCATCTCGGTCACCGACACATTGAAGAAGAAATTGGGATTGTCTGTGCGGCGCAGGTATTCGGAAAAAAGTTGCATGAGAAAGGTCTTGCCAACGCCTTTATCGCCATGCAGGAGAAGCGGTTTGGCGAGTTTATAGCGTCGCTCGGGAAAAACTTTCTCAGCAAGCGGGCTATTGTTGAAATAGTAGAAGAGGAAGGTAATAACCTGTTTATTATTGTCGTCGATCACAAACTTACGACGTTGGGGAGCGAGAACGATATCTTCGGCTATACGACATAGAAGGTTCCAGTGCATCCGGCAGACCTCTGGAATTGAGAGATCGGGAAAAGGCTGAGCGGTTCTTCTCATATCGGATTGAAGCCGGTTGAAAATCTTGTCAATCTTCAGTTCCTCGTCTCGGATAGCATCACGACGTCGTTTTTCCAAGACCTTTTCGATAGTCTCGGCGGGGAGGCCATCAGGATTTTCAGTGGAGTAATTCATAATACGGTTTGTTCATCGTAGTCCATACCACCGAAATCGGTGGACGCATCAGGGATATAGGTCGACTCATTGTCAAGAGGCGGTTGCATAGATGCTTGAGCAGGGTAGGCTTTGGACATCCAGTAGCGAAAATGGCTTTTGCAATCCTCATAACTATCGTGACGATCCTTGCCTTTACGTAGCTTGTCATCATTACAGCGATCAAGGAAGCGATCAAGGCGTCGATCATACTCCCGGGCAGAGATATTAAAATCCTCACAGAGAGCGTTACGCCATTGTTCATCAGATTTCATCTGCACAATTTCCTCCTCGAAAGATAGGGTGTAAGCGATCTGTGTCGCAGGTGCCTGAGTTTTGACAGACTTCTTGCGGCCACCTTTCTTGCCATTCTCAAATCGAGTGTTGTTAACATCGATATTAGGCTTCATCAGCGTGAACATACCTTTTGCAATCGGTTTCAGATTATCAGGTTGTCTTCCATACAGCGCATACTCGATTACGGCTGTCAAGACTTCCAGTCTTACATCGGAGGGTAGATCAGCTAATGCTTCATAAAAACTTTTGTAGAAAATAAATGAGTCTCTTTCCATGACTTAACCTTCTTAAGCGTATCTTCTCACTGCCCTGCGACCCATTCCAAGAGCCACAACCCACAAAGAGAACGACACAGTGTTCAGACTTCCTTTATAGTTATGTGATGTACCAAAAGCATCAGCTTGCGTTTAATGATATACTCAGATGTGCGCACTCCTTTAGTGTCCTCGACCACGGTCTCACCTGTGGCATTGTCGATATACACGAAGTCGGCTATATACCTTACCGGTCTCTCCTTTATCCCCTTGTCATTAGTCTGGGAGGGGATAAGGAGATAGGAGACCTGCTCACGGAGATCGGAGATAAGACCGAGCTTAAGTTTAAGTTTGAGCTGTTGGGCACGGTGATATTCCTTTCTGGAATCATAGCCACCGACCTTTACAGCGTGATACTTGTTTTTTCGTTTGATACAAGCCCCACCGGAGGACTTACCTCCGGTGAGCTTGAGCAGTTGGTCAACGGTCATTCTCTCCATTGTATACCTCAGAGAAAGGGACCGGAATAAAACAGCCGATCGGGATTATCTTTGATGTCTCGATGTTGGAGCGAATATCATATTTGATAAATGTTCTTTCAGGATGTTGGAGAGATTCGATATATTCCTCCTCCTGTGCATCCCGGAGATATTTTTCAATGAGCATATTCGCACGAACGGCCGAAACAGTCTGAACGATGAATGTATGATCAGATTCTATATTTCCTTCCTTTTCATGAGAGCGGACGATGTGTGCCCCAATCTCGTAGAACTTCATGCCCTCCTTTTCGTCTTTGGCATTTTCCTCAACATCGGGATTGCCTCTCTGAATCTTGTCAATAGTGCCCTCGACAAACGTCTCCATTGATATATCGCCTTTAAGATAGGCCGCATCAAGTTCGAGTTTGCGAGCTTCGGCAGGTTTAAGGCGGTCGATTATGACTACACAGTAGTCCATTTCTTCAACCTTAGTTATTTCAAACCTCCCACGAAAGTTCAATTCGATAAAGTCTATCAATATGACAAGAGCGTTTGCTACTGATGAGGCGTAAAGAAGAAAGGTCTTTTTCTTATCGTCTATCTTGGCAACAGCCTTGAATGGGGAAAGAAAGGATCCGGTGAGTAATATTCCTTGACGGTTTTGATTGGATACCTCCACTTCTGCCAGAGAACCTTCCTGAAGCATGAAGTTGATTGAGGCCAGTTGGTCTTTATCAATATATGTGCCACGCTCAAGGAGCAGCTCATTTCGTTCAATCTGAACAATGTCTCCGGTTTTGTCGTCTTTCATTTCCTCAATCCATGTCCGATATGCACGGCGGGCAACGAATTTGCCGAGCATCTTTTGGGGATCGCTCGTTGTGTACCTAATTTCTGTCTTGCGAGATTCGACAGAGAACGGTGATTTGTTTTTATTTTTGCGAGCCATCAGATACCTCCTTTCTTTGTTTTGGATTGAGATGTGACGGCGGCCACACAATCTCTTAAAGTATCAGCATTACGGATGCGATCATAGAGGATTGAGGCATACTCACGCATTGCTTTCACCTGCCGACAAACCATGTCGCGATCATGCGAGGAGGGTATAGCGTCAATTGTATAGATAGCTTTGGTTGCTTTACAGATCCGCTCATTGAGCTCATAAAGCTCGATTTTCATGCGATCAATGTGTGTCTCTGAAATCATATAGGCTTCTTCAAAAACCTTTTTGGGAGACCATGAGCGATAACCGTCAGGGTACTCGACGAGATAGCCATCGTTGCCGATGTTATTTAAGACAGTATTCTCAGTGATTTGCGCGCCAGCCCTCAGAGCCTCACCGGCTCCCATACGTGTAGCCTTGACTGTTTTGGCGCCTGTGTATTGTTTAAAGCCCATGATAATCAGGAATTAAGTTTGTTTTTGAGTTCGTTGGAGGGGACAAGCTTCACAGTTTTATGAGCCGGGATTGTTACGGGAGTTTTGGCGGTAATGTTTCGCCCGATCTTTTGGGCGATGTTCACTACTTTAATAGTAGCGAAACCGCGGAGTGTCACAGCTTCTCCCCGAGCGAGAGAGTCGGAGATGGCATTGAAGATACCTTCGACGGCAGAAATGGCCGATGAACGATGCAGACCACATTTGTAGGTCAGATGCTCAATGATGTCTTGTTTTGTCATGAGATAATTTGTTTTTGAGTTTGGAAATGAGTTGTCGGATCATGTGGGCGCGACAGGTAGCTTTCTGCATGGGCAGAGCGGCCAGAGCGTCGTAGAGAGGGAGAGCATCTTCGAGATACCTGATGACGTTAGTTGCATCTGTTTTAGTTATTTCCATCGGCCAGGAATGTATTGACCAGCTCATCGAAATAGAGCTGATTGGTTGGAATATCGTCGTCGGTGCCCATAATCTGATTGGCTATGGACTTCTTTTCGTGGATGATCTGATAGAGCTTATGATCAATTGTATTCTCACCGAGGAGATAGTAACAGGTCACATTCTCTTTTTGACCGATGCGGTGGGCACGGTCCTCGCATTGGCAGCAGTCGGCATAAGTCCAAGGAAACTCAATGAAGGCCACTGAGGACGAGGCTGTAAGCGTCAGCCCAACGCCGGCAGCTTTGATGGAACATATCGCAAGTTTGGAATGACCTCCTTGAAAGCTGTCCACAGCTGCCTGTTTCTCTATGAGACTTTCCCTGCCGGTAATAGAGACAGCATCTGGAAATTGATGCTTCAGGGCATCGACTATTTCGTGATAGGAACAGAACACAATTAGAGGACGATCATTGGCAAGATGAGTCTTGATGAAGTCCACGGCTTGTTTTACCTTACCTTTGGCAGATAAGGAACGTAGTGTCATGAACTTGACCAGAGCTTTCATGCGTAATTTACGGCGGATCTCCACATCAGTACATTCGGTATATTCCTCGAGATAACGACGCAGGTCGTTCTCAGCCACGTTATATTCCTCGCGATTAGAAATCTCAACGTAGAGATCGACGCGGGTTTTGTCGGGGAGGTCAGTGAGTACTGTTTTCTTTTCCCGGCGTATCATGCACTTCTCATAGAGTAGACGTGATAAATGGGAAAGGTCACTGTCTTTGTCGTCGAAATCGGAGAGGAACTTGCTGCGACCGCCAAACTCCTGCAGGCGTCCCATTATTGAAAGTTGCGCTACCAGATCATGAGGGCGATTGACCACAGGAGTACCGGAGAGAAGAATGATGTATGGCTTGCCGGAGGTGATACCCTTGGCGAAGATGGATTGTTGAGTGGACGGGTCCTTTACGCGGTGGCTCTCGTCGATGATAACGGAGCGGAAGCGTTTGATTTCAGGACAGAATACCACATCCTTCAGGCGGAAAGATCCGTTGGCTTTAATGTCCCATACGAAGTATTTGCGGAGGCTCTCGTAATTGACTATTACAACCTGATACATGCCCATCTGGAGAAGGTAGGGCCAAGTGGTGCGGGTAGAGTTGTCAAGTACCAATGCTTTTTTGTCGGTGAACTTCTCAAACTCGCGCTGCCAATTGATTTTCAGAGAAGCCGGGCATATAACCAGGCAGGGGTAGGCATCAGCACAATCGGTAATACCTATACTCTGGAGAGTTTTCCCGAGACCAGGTTCATCTCCTATAATAAGACGCTTTTTCTCCAAGCCAAAGAGAATACCATCTTTCTGGTAGGGGTAGGGTTCGACGCGTAGATTATGGGAAAGATGGTTGCTCATTGTCGATAGTTCCAGCCGTTGAGTTGATATACTCGGCGACGAGCCGACTCCCGATCAAAAAACTCAGGTTCCTCAATAACGGAAGAAGATGTCGTGCCGGATCCAGAGGAAGTGATACACTTGAAGATGCGGTATACTTTGCCTCGTAGAACGTAGTGATATTGTCCCGGTTTGAGTTTCATAGTTAATAGAGATTGAAACACCAATACTGAAAAGCAAGCTCCTCATACTTCTCACGGCCACGAGTATATATCGGGTCGTTGCGTTCGATAAATAGTTTGAAGATATTGCAGTTCTTTTTACTGATCGCATATATGAAATCGCGGTTGGAGCGAGCAATGTCCATATACCATGCTCGGGAGCGATCCCAATCGAAGTAGTCAACGGCATCATTAAATTCAGCCTGAGAAGTTGCAAAGGTGGTTTTGAGGTCGCCACCGAAGCCGAAGGTCGGCATCCACCAGTCCCACTTGCAACGAGTGTCAAGAGTGAAAGGATAGCCACCATACTCAAATTGCTGACCGGGATTGACCATAAAGCACTGAGTCTCGGCTGATGTGAGCACCTTGGCGAGAAACGGATCCCGACGAGCCTCAGCGCGGAGAGCATTGTGCATCTCCTTAGCGTGACGGAACTCATCTTCGGAATACTGAACGTCATCGACTGTAAACCGGAAGTAATTTACTCTCGATGGCTCAGTGATGATGGCGTCAACGAGATTACCGAACCGAAAAGCAGACTCCTTGTCGCCAAATTGCATTTTGGGGTGGAGGATGTTTTTCAGTTCGGTAAGATCGGAATTGCTGATCTCGGAGCGGTTGTAATAAGTGTCGGGGTTGTGGTTCATATTACTGAGCCTTTACTTCGTCGATATATTCAAGGCCTGGGCTTTCGACAAATACGTTTTCCTTGTTTGCGAGTTTCTCGCAGAAAGTGATCTGTTTTTTTAAGGTCTTGCTCAGTTCCTCGACAGTCATCTTGCATCCCTCACGCTGCCACCACATAGAGACGATCGCGAGAAATGCCTGAGGATCGTTGATGTGGAGTCTTTTGGCAACCTTGGTCTTGGGTGTGTAGGCCAGCTCGGTCTTTGCCATACTGAACAGGCCTGCCATTTCGGCGTTAGCTTTGTCAAGCTCGGCTTTCTGTCGGGCTTCGGCTTCGGCTTTCAGTCGATCGCGCTCTTTGGCGGCAGCAGCTTCAGCTTCGCGGGCGGCTATCTGAGCGGCCAGGCGCTCTTTTTCGGCGATGTCGGCCTGAGCCATACGTTCAAGCTCAATCTTCTTGGATGGTAGGCGGTCAAGTATTTCATTGCGGTAGCCTTCGATCTCGAAGCGGAAACGCTCCTCACATTTGGGACGAAGTTCTGCAAGTTCCTCAGTGAGAATCGCCTTTACTTCATCGGGGGAGAGGTTGTAGGGACGACGTACATTGGAGATCGGTTGCCATTCGGGAGGGAGGGTTACGCAGTAGCCTATTAAAGTGTCGGAAACGGCCGCGTAGTTTTCGAGCGTTACGGAGGCGTTAAGATCGGAGAGAAGATTAATCTCCCGGGTGATAAGCTCATTGGCCTGTCGCCAAAAGTCTTCGCTTACCGATGCCCGGAAAGTCTCTTTGGCCTTGAGATGTTCCTGCTCGGCGAGTTCGGCCTGGCGGCGGCGTTCTTCCTCCTGACGTTTGCGGGCGGCGTATTCGTTACGGTATTGTTGTAGCTCGTAGGGGATTGTACCTTTGGTGGTGGGATTGATGTTGTTTTCGAGTGCGGTGTATTCGGCGCGCACCATGTCGAATAGTTTGGTGACAGGAGCTCTGCGTTCGTTCATGACTTTAACAGTCTTGCGGGCCCTTTCGATATGGACGGCTATGCGTTGATCGAGCTCGTCACTCATACCGTGTTTCTTGATTTCATCGAGGAGTCTCTGACCTGCTTCGGTACACTTCTGGCAAGATTGGACGTTTTCGGTATAGGACTTGGGGCCTTCCTGAGCGATTGTAGTTATGTTTTGTTGGCTGACGATAACGGCGTCAGCTACCGGGACTATTTGATTGCTCATGTTGGTTGGTGATTTGTCCGAGCCTACTCGGGGAAGTAGGCTCGGATGATTATTTAATAGGCATCGTCATCGTCAGATTGGGAGGGGTCCACTGTCACGCCGGCAGAGGTGTCGGGAGCTGGGGCGTAGCTGTCGGTTGTAACTCCTGACGTCAAACCGGCTGACCGCTCTGCCTCTGCGAGTCCCTGTGAGGCACCTTCAGCTGCTTGGCGGGAGTATTCAGACGTTGTGGAGCCTAAGCCGTAGAGATCGTTATCGTCCTGGCGTGGGGCTTCGTCGGCTTCGTAGGTGGTGCCTCGACCTATACGTAGCTTGGGATAGGTCTTGAACGCGTGTTTGATACACTTGGCCATGAGGAAGCCGCTGTCAATACGGTTGCCTTCTCCGGCGGTGTAGAGGGCGTTGGGGTTCTCGATATATTTTTTCTGATTGTCGTCCCAATATTTGTTTGCTTTGCCGGAATAGTCGGCGAGGCGGCGCCAGTCTTCTTCGAGAAGGACGGCATAGTCGATGGAGCCGTCGGCGCGGGTGATGCGCATGAAGCAGGCGACGGGCCTATGGGAGTTGTGGCTGATGTTGAGAGTATATTCAACCGATTTAGATCCGTTATGATCGGTAAAGCTGAATCCGTCGCCCTCGTAGACAATGACGGGATTGTCGGCGTGGCGTATCTGGCCGGCGCGGGTGCGTTGAATGAGCTCACCATAACCTGAAATGGTGAGAGTGCATCGCGTTTCATACTCGTCTTTGCCGTTTTCAAGTTTGCGGCCGGTCTTATAGTTGCGGGGCTGGAGATAGGCAAGGGCCCGGACGCCCGGCTCAACCGAGAGGCCGCAGACCGCGAGATCGATAAATGAGAAGAAGATCGAGACTGAGGTGCAGCTTTTGAGTCGCGGACTATCTGCGAGGAGGCGGTTGAAGTGGATAGACTCGCGCTCGTAGGCGGCCTCGGCCCCGGATTCGCCCCAGAGATCACTCCATAGTTGGATGAAGCGCTGACGCACGAGATCGTCCTTGACAATCTCCATAGGCTTGAGGTTGGTGATGTGTTGTGCTGAAACTGTAACTTTGCTCATAGTGTGAGAGTTTTTAGATGAGAGTTGACTTCATTTGGGCCAGTTTAGAAAAGCCGGTCCCAACGAGTGGGACCGACGAACCTAAACATGAACAGAATCAAGACGATCCTATCTGGTGGGCGATGCAGGAGTCGAACCTGCTTTTCTGTCGGTGCACTTCGACAGCGTTTTGGCCAGTTAAACTAATCGTCCGGATGAAGAAACCCGCCCACGCTTCACAGCGGAGACGGGGAAAGATAATGGATATATGATAGCTTAGATATTGTTAATTAGGACAACAGGCGGGACTCGAACCCGCGACCACACAAACTAATCCTATGAGGTTTTACACTGCTAATACGTATATCACGTTCTCCGATTGTAATTAATGTGGAGTGAAGCACCTCTCCCGCCCGGGAAACCACATATTTGTGTTCCTTCCTCAAACCTTATAGTACCAGCTTGTCGCTCTATCCGACTGAGCTACTGTTGCCGGAGTCAATATGTAGGGCAGCGACTTAACGCTGCATTAAAAGTCATACTTGCTACGGCGGTCCATCGCGTCCGTTCATGTGATACTGTGGTTGGTTACACAGCCGCGTCGAGGCTTTTATCTCCCGATTAGCTACCGTCTTGCTATGTATGGGTTTAGGTACACGTACCTTGCAAGGTCAGGCCACTCACGATGGAGCGTTCTTATTGAGGTTGCCGGAGTGGGATTCGAACCCGCGATACCAGAACCAAGGGCTGGTGTGTTTCCGCTACACTATCCGGCAGTGTGGAGGACTATCTTAAGTAGTCCTGTCGTGTGGTTTGTTACCGACTGAGATCGGCCCAGGGGCGGACGGGATCATCGGTGAAGAGCTTGCGCTCGCCGGTCCAGAGGGTGCAGGTGCCGTCGGGATGGTAGATGCCGAGGAAATCCCAGCGGCGTAGAGGATCGTTATAGACTTCGTGGCGCACGTCGCAGTCACGGTCACGCGCAATGTTGCAGGCTATCTTTTGCCCCTCGAACATCGGTGTTATCTCCTGGGCACGATCATCTATGAGGGCGAGTTTGCCACCATTGGCTGTGGACCGCAGGGGCGTATACATATGGCGGTAGGGCTTGCGGTTCATACGGCTATGGCTTTGTTGCGTGAGTAAATCAACGGTGTTCCGGCTATGCGGATCGTGTAGCTTTCGATGTCGCTCTGATCGAGACCATAGAGGCCGATGATGAATCGCTTGTCGCGCTGCTGAGAGTCGTGGTGGTCGATGCGCGCCGTCCGGCCGTGGCGGTCGGTGGCGGTGATGATGTAGTGGGTGCGGGTTGTGCTCATGATTGTGAGATAGTTATTGAGGTGGTGTTTAGTAATGTCGATGTTGATTATTTCAGCCATTGGCGTGTGGTATTCTGCCGGTTACTAATCGTGTTGTAGCCATACTGCTGATTTCATCATTGGAGGCTGAGCGGTTGCGCAGAAGCCAGCGGTCGATCTCACTTTTCTTGAAGAATAGTGTGCCACCCGTGGGCTTGTAGTAAGGGATTTCGCCTTTGGATGTGAGCTGGTAGATATAAGGCTTGGTCCAGCCTGTATACTCCACCAGGTCGCTAATGGTGAGCACTTCTTTTTGCGTGGAGGTTGTGGCCTGAGGGGAGGTACTCATCCGTTCCATCATGAGCTCCTCGATGCGGTCAAGCCTGGAGATGATCTCGTTGTGTTCTTCTTCGGTCACACTATAGAGTTTCATTGTTGTTGTCGTTAAGGTGTTGTTGGATGATAAAGGCATTTATTGACCGGGGCCTTGTGCTCTTTTTGTTGGGGTGATTACTTAAGGGGGAACAGCTCGGAGGGTGTGCATCCGAAGTGACGGGCGAGTACGTCCTGAGTGAGGGCGTCGGGCTCGGTGTCACCGGCGAGCCATCTACGTACTGCAAGCTCGCTTTTCTTGGTGACTTCTGCGATCTCACGCACAAAGGCGGTGCCGGGAGCTACGGGACGAGCCTGATTTTTAGCTTGCTGATACCGTTCTAAGAGTGTCATATATTATTTGTCTGATTAATATTATTTCTTTATCTTTGCGATATAAGTTTATTATCACGATGCAAAGTTATATCAAAACGATATAATAAGCAATATTGTATATCAATATTAACAAATATTAATATCATAAAGGTATGGATACTGCTAATTCTCGTCTTACGCTGCTTCTAAAACATAAGGGTTTGACGGGAACAGAATTGGCTGAGCAAATAGGCACTTCTCAGCCAACTATAAGCGCGATATTGAATGGTAAGCGGAACCTTTCCAGAGGTATGATTGCGCGCATTAACGACTTATTTCCTGATCTCAACACTGGTTGGCTTCTGACCGGCGAAGGAAATATGCTCAGGCAGTCCAAGGACGATGAGATAGAAATCCCTGAAGAAGAGGATAAGCAAACTCAACTAATACCTTTTTACGATGCAGAGACCACTGGCGGTTATCACGGTTTAGTGTCTTCGTCTGATACAGAGGCGGAATTAAAAGGTTATATTCAGGCTGGAGGGTGGTTTGGCGGTAAGGAAACAGCTGCCATCCGCCATGTCGGAGATTCGATGATAGAATATCCCAACGGATGTATACTTGCTGTGCGTGAGGTGACCGAACGAAGATTGCTTGTGCCCGGGCGGAACTATGTGATCGAGACGGATGAGTACCGCGTAACCAAACGAGTGCAACGTGGATCATCTCCAACGACTATAGCCCTTTATTCCTCCAACGAGGAAAAATATGAAGATGGCCGATTGATACACGAGCCTTTTGAGATTGAGTTTGAGGATATACGCCGCATATTCAGTGTGCTGGGGTATATTGTAAATCAATCAGGAGAGTATCGACTGATAAAACCATAATAGAGAGTAGTCTACATCAATAATTTGTTTGATGATTAAGCATATATCCATGGAAAATGAAAATACTCCAGATATTGGAACTGTAACAGTTGAAACTGTTCTATCGGTATTCAAGAACTATTCAGAAAAGAAAAGTTTGAAAGAAATAAAGTCAGAAGTATGTAACCTAAATAAAAAATGATTTTAGGATTCTTCTTCGTGCTACTAATTGTACTGTGGTCTATTTCCCCTTTGTTTGAGTGGATTAACGCAATGCAGATGCCCAGATGGATTACTGGTATAATGTATATTGTAGCTTTCGTGTGTTGGATTTGTGCCATTACTTTTCTTTATCATGCAGAAAAGGCAGTTTTTAGTAAAAAAAGTAATATGTGAGTATGAATATTGAACTCGACAAACTCCGCATGCTTCTCGATGCAGTCAAAGCTGTGGATGAAGAAGCGACGGATCCATTCGCCGATCTTAAAGATGCTGCATGGAACGTTCTGCATGACAATCCCGGTTACGACTTTGATGAATGGAGTAGCACCCTCGTGGAACAGTATCCGACGGAGGTTGTAGATGTTTTCGGGACAAACCCCGTGGAGGTCTATGCCGCTCTTGCCGAGATGTGGGACTCGACAGATTACGAAGATCTCGAAACCGGGGAGTGTCACACATTTCAGGAGTGGGCCGGGTATTTCGCGACAGACGAGTCAGTAGAGCTCTATGATAAACTCGTTGAAGTGAAGCGTGAGCTCAAAATCGAACAACTTAAATAAATGCCCTCTAGCAGTCTGTTTTATGTCGAATGGTACACTTCCACATGAAAGGCGCAAAAGTTGATAGAAAAAGCTAAAACGTACCAAAATGGGTGTTCTGCTTACGGTCTATGAGAGTGAATGCCAAATCTATCCTAAAACCAAATTAGCCTTAAACAAACATCATTCATGACAAGATCCGCCTATCTTTTAACGGCCAGTATGACAACACAAAAGAAACGTCTCGGAGTTCCCGGGACGTTTCTTTTACAAAAGTGTTGTAAATTTGTTGCACATTAATAGAAATAATCAGAACATTATCGCATATAATATGCTATTTATATGCTGATTATGTCTATTAATCATTAGTGTTATTTATTTTTCGCGCATGAAAATGCTGATGGGAGTGCCGTGGAAATCCCAGGTTTCGCGTATCTTGTTCTCAAGATAGCGACGATAGGGTTCCTTGACCCACTGGGGTAGATTGCAGAAGAATATAAAAGTAGGTATGGGGGCTCCCTTGAGCATGGTCACATACTTTATCTTAACGAATTTACCCTTGTTGGCAGGAGGGGGATAAGCTCCGATAGCCTCAAGCATTACAGTATTGAGCTGAGAGGTGGGGATGACACGCTGGCGGTTCTTGCAAACGTCGAGAGCGGTCTCGAGCACTTTGAAGATACGCTGCTTGGTCAAGGCTGAAGCAAAGATGATGGGGAAGTCGGTGAAGGGAGCGAAACGGGAGCGGATCGCTTCCTCGTAATGACGTATCGCCTCCTTGCTCTTATCCTGCACCAGATCCCACTTGTTGACCACTACTACAAGACCCTTCTTGTTGCGCTGTATCAGTGAGAAAATGCTCACATCCTGAGCCTCAATGCCACGTGTAGCGTCAATCATGAGCACACACACGTCGCTGGCCTCGATGGCGCGGATCGAACGTATTACCGAGTAATATTCAATATCCTCGTTGACCTTGGTTTTCTTACGGATACCGGCGGTATCGACGAGATAGAAGTCAAAGCCAAACTTGTTGTAGCGAGTGTATATCGAGTCGCGCGTAGTACCGGCTATGTCGGTGACTATGTGGCGTTCCTGTTCCATGAAGGCATTGACCAGTGAGGATTTACCTGCATTAGGGCGTCCGACAATACAGATTTTAGGTATATCCTCGAGGCCCTCGTCGTCGTTTTCGTCTTTCTCGGGCATCTTGGCTACCACTTCGTCCAGAAGGTCGCCGGTGCCGTAACCGCTCACTGCCGACACACCGATCGGGTCGCCAAGACCGAGCGAGTAAAATTCGGCGATATTGTAACGCGAATCACCGGCGTCGACTTTGTTGGCAACGAGAATTACAGGCTTGGATGAACGGCGGAGTATCTCGGCCACGTCATCGTCAAGGTCGGTCACACCGTTGGTGGCGTCCACTACAAAGAGGATTTCATCGGCTTGCTCAATGGCGAGATGAACCTGCTTGTTGATTTCACTTTCGAAGACATCCTCGCTACCTACTACCCAACCGCCTGTGTCGACGATGGAGAACTCTTTGCCGTTCCAATCCACCTTGCCATACTGGCGGTCACGGGTTGTGCCGGCCTCGTCGTTGGTGATGGCTGTGCGAGTCTGGGTCAGGCGGTTGAAGAGGGTTGATTTGCCCACATTCGGCCTGCCGACTATTGCTATTAATTGTGACATATATACCTGAGTTTTAGAATTTCGTGATTAAACTACTTATATAAAACGCCCGAAGCGAGACAATGGTTCTGGTCAAGGCTGTCGCAACATCCGGCTGTCGCAAAGGTACAAATTTAATTCCACATACCGAAATCGGATCTCTTACACTGAAATTGTAATCACTCCTTCAGATATTCAATTGCTCTATGCTGCGATCAGTGGGTGTGAACAGAACCTGATCAGATATTAACATTTGTTAAGTGACAGAGTGGGGTGTGGGGAGGAAATTGTTGGTATCTTTGTGAGTAAACATAAATTGTCAATGCTCACGACCGGTGAGGATTGACAGAACTTAAAATAAGCACTTCATAGATATGTTTCATCCTCTAAGTAATCTTGATAAATATCGGGTAATACTCGCGAGCGGGTCGCCGCGCCGTCGGGAATTGCTTGCACTTCTTGACCATCCTTTTACGGTAGACACTTCCTATCCTGTCGACGAGACTGTGTCACCTGATATGGCTCCTGACAAGGTGCCTGCCTATCTGTCGCGGCTCAAGGCCTACGCTTATCCAATTAACGAGGACGACGATCGACTCTTGATCACGGCCGACACCGTGGTGATACTCGATGGCGATGTGCTCGGTAAACCTGCCGATAAGGATGAGGCTGTAGCGATGCTCCATCGTCTGGCCGAGAGAGATCAGTCGGTAGTGACAGGCGTGACTGTGAGGACAGCCTCGCGTTGCGAGACCTTTACCGCGGTTTCGAGAGTGGAGTTTGCTCATCTCTCTGATCGTGAGATACGCTATTATGTCGATACTTACTCGCCTCTTGACAAGGCCGGTGCTTATGGCATACAGGAATGGATCGGAGCTGCGGCGATCAAGAGTATCTCGGGCAGTTTCTATAATGTCATGGGTCTTCCTGTACATAAACTTTATGAAAAGTTAAAGGAATTTTGACCTGCGGCCGATACATTTGGCACGATGTTTGTTATATAAGTTGAGAGATGACACACGAGTGTGTCATTCTCAGAAAGATCAACGACAAACATTTGAAACCCATTTATCAGATATATTAATGGAGACAGTATATACTCAGAAATTCAAGGATGCGGTCAATGGATCACCTCGCGAGGCTGTGCGCTACAACTCGCGTTATGTGATGCCCGAGCATCTGCTTCTCTCTCTGCTCAACGACTCTGAGGGGGAGGTTGCGGCTCTTATCAGCCGCCTGGCGAAGAATGGCGATGCCGCTTCTCTGCGTGAGGAGCTTAACAATATGCTGCTCAATGCTTCGGCCGAGAGTGGTTTCTCCGGACGCGTGGCTTTGGGCGATGTCTCGATGAGCGACCTGGGATCCCGCATTATCAAACTCAGTGTGCTTGAGGCCCGTATGCTCAAGACCAATGAGGTAGATGCCAAACATCTTCTGCTGGCACTTTTCCACAATTCTGACGCACAGAGCCGTGACGTGATGGAGGTATTCCGTCGTGCCGGTATTTCCTACGAGGGGCTCTATCGGCTTCTCTCGGCAGGCTCCGAGCAACCTCTCAGCGCCATACGCGATGATGAGGAAGAGGAGGATGACGACGAGACCCCCTCGGCACCCTCGTCGGGAAGCGCCCGTCAGCGCCCGTCTCAGTCCTCGCAGTCTAAGACCGGCAATACCGACACTCCTATGCTCGATAAGTTTGGCAACGATATGACACGTGCGGCTATGGATGGTCGTCTCGATCCTGTAGTCGGTCGTGAGGTTGAGATCGAGCGATTGGCTCAGATACTTAGCCGCCGCAAGAAGAACAATCCTGTGCTCATCGGTGAGCCCGGTGTAGGTAAATCGGCGATAGTCGAGGGACTTGCGTTGCGTATTGTCAACCGCAAGGTCTCACGTATACTCTTCGATAAGCGTGTCGTGTCGCTCGACATGGCTTCGCTCGTTGCCGGTACCAAATATCGCGGACAGTTTGAGGAGAGAGTCAAGGGTGTGCTCGACGAGCTCGCCAAAAACAAAAATATTATCCTCTTCATTGACGAGCTCCACACTATTGTCGGGGCCGGCAATGCAGCAGGGTCGATGGATGCAGCCAATCTTCTGAAACCGGCTTTGGCACGAGGTGAGATACAATGTATCGGAGCCACCACTCTCGACGAGTACCGTAAGAATATCGAGAACGACGGTGCGCTCGAGCGTCGTTTCCAGAAGGTCATGGTGGAGCCTACCACGGCCGAGGAGACCCGTATAATTCTCGATAATATACGCGAGAAGTATGAGGCACATCATAATGTGATCTATACTCCCGAGGCTCTTGATGCCTGTGTGTCGCTTACCGAGCGTTATATCTCTGACCGCAATTTCCCCGACAAGGCTATCGATGCCATGGATGAGGCCGGCAGTCGTGTCCATGTGACAAATATCGCCGTCCCTTCGGCTATCGAGGAGCTTGAGAAAGAGATCGCCGAGGCTTCGGCCGAGAAACTTCGTGCTGCTCAGGCCCAGAACTTTGAGAAGGCTGCCTCCTATCGTGACCGGGAGCAGAAGCTCAAGTCTCAGCTCGAACAGGCCAATGCCGAGTGGCAGGAGAAACTTGCTACTATGCGCGAGACTGTCGACGAGGAGAAGGTGGCTGAGGTCGTCGCTATGATGACCGGTGTCCCCGTCCAGAGAGTTGCTCAGGCCGAGGGTAAGCGTCTCAAGGAGATGTCACCCGTCATCAAGGGACAGATCATCGGTCAGGACGGAGCTATCGACAAAGTGGTCAAGGCTATCCAGCGCAACCGCATCGGTCTGAAAGATCCCAATAAACCGATCGGAACATTCCTGTTCCTCGGCCCGACAGGTGTCGGCAAGACCCATCTGGCAAAGAAACTTGCCGAATATATGTTTGACTCGAGCGATGCTCTCATACGCATCGACATGAGCGAATACATGGAGAAGTTTACAGTCTCGCGCCTCGTCGGAGCGCCTCCGGGTTATGTAGGTTACGAAGAGGGCGGACAGCTCACGGAGAAAGTGCGCCGTCATCCCTACTCGATAGTGCTCCTCGATGAGATCGAGAAGGCCCATCCCGATGTGTTCAATCTGCTGTTGCAGGTGATGGACGAAGGCCGCCTCACCGACTCCCTTGGCCGTCGCGTCGACTTTAAGAACACGATCATCATCATGACCTCCAACATTGGCTCGCGTCAGCTCAAGGACTTTGGCGGTGGCATCGGCTTCAACTCCCGTCCGGCCGAAGACAAGGAGGTGAGTCAGAGTGTGATACGCAAGGCTCTTAATAAGGCGTTCGCTCCCGAGTTCCTCAACCGTATCGACGATATCGTAATGTTTGATCCTCTGAGCCGTGAAGCCATCTTCCGCATCATCGACATCGAACTTGCCGGATTTTACAAGCGTGTGGCCCAGCTCGGCTATAAGCTCACCCTCACCGACGAGGCCCGTGATTTTGTTGCTGACAAGGGCTACGATTCACAGTTTGGAGCCCGTCCGCTCAAGCGAGCTATCCAGAAGTATCTCGAGGATACTCTTGCCGAACTCATTATAGATGATTCGGTCAAGGCCGGCGACGAGATCTATGTCTCATATAAACCCGGCGATGACAAACTCTCTACCGAGATACGCCATCCCGAGTCACAGCAATAAACCGTCATTCAGTCACGGAGACTCTTCCTGTCAGGCAGGAACGGTCGCCGTGACTGTTTTTTTATGTCCATTTCCTGCAAGTCAGGCCTACCATGAAACATCCTCTTAATACCGATATGAGACTTCTTGTCAGTGTCAGGGACTATTTCTTCATAGTTCTTGGCATGATTATTTATTCCATTGGCTTCACTGTATTCATTCTGCCCCATCAGGTTGTCATCGGAGGCATGTCGGGCTTTGGTACTCTGATCTATTACTTTTCGGGTCAGCGCATACCTGTGGCCGTTGCCATGTATGGAGCCAATATACTTTTGCTTGTATGCGCCTATCGTTTTCTGGGCAAGAGATTTGTGATCAATACAGTCTTTGGCGCCACTCTGCTCTCTCTGCTCATCGGGGCCATCAATCCCTATTTTCAATCACGTCCGCCGCTGGTGACCGATATGACCTTCAGCGTGACCATGGGTTCAGTGTTGCTTGGAATTGGCATCGGTGTCTACTTCGCCCACCACGGGACAGCGGGAGGCACCGACATTATAGCGGCTGTCATGGAGAAGGTCAGCAATGTAAGTATCGGACGCACCATGATGATCTTCGACATGACACTGGTCGGTATCTCGTTCTTTCTGCCGTTTGACGGAGACATGGAGGCACGGGTACAGGCGAGGGTGCAGACCATTATTTATGGTCTCGTGTCGATTTTTATCTATTCCTATATAGCCGACCGTTTCATCCGCGCCGGCCGTCAGACCATGCAGATATTCATCCTCTCCGACAAATGGCGCTTGATAGCCGACCGTATCACCAAGGAGACAGGTCGCGGTGTCACCACCATTGATGTCAAGGGCTTTTGGACCGATACGCCACGTACACTCCTGCTCGTGTGGTGTCGCTTCAGCAACACTCTTGAAATCTTTCATATAGTCCATGAGGTGGATCCGGGTGCATATATCACCGACTGCTATGTGCGCGATGTGTGGGGCAACGGATTTGATACTCTCAGACTGAAACCTCGCTCATCGGGAGCGAAATTTAAGTCGTGACCTCAGTGGTTGTTTAATAACAATTAAATCTTTATACATGAAACTAAAGACATTATCAGCGCTTTTGTGTTTCGCTGTCCTCTCGCTTCAGGCTCAGGAAAAGCTTGAACTGCCTCTTGGCGATGCTCCTGCCGAAGGTTTCAAAATCGATATGACCGATCTGACTAACTCTCCCGGAGTAACGGTCTACCGCCCTAAACGTCCCAACGGCACTGCGATAATCATGTGTCCCGGAGGTGGTTATTCCCATCAGGCTGCTTCTCACGAGGGACACGATATGGCCCAGTGGATGAATGCCCAGGGGATCACTTACGTCGTGCTTAAATATCGTCTCCCTAAGGGGGATCCCTCTCGGCCTCTCGACGATGCCCTTGAAGCTGTGAAACTCGTGCGCACCCATGCTAAGGACTGGAAGCTCAATCCCCGTAAGATAGGTATTATGGGAGCTTCGGCCGGTGGACATCTTGCATCTATGGCAGCGACTCATTGGACAGATTCCCTGTCGCGTCCCGACTTCCAGGTGCTTTTCTACCCGGTGATCACCATGGACTCCACTCTGACCCACAAAGGCTCGCGACAGAACCTTCTTGGCGAAAATCCTTCAGACGATCTTGTCAATGCTTACAGCAACGAACTTTGTGTCAAACCCACCACTCCACAGGCATTCATCATGCTGTCGGGCGATGACAGGGGGGTGCCTCCGGCCAATTCTGTGAAATACTATATGTCGCTTCTTGACAACAAAGTTCCTGCCACGCTCCACATCTATCCCTCGGGAGGTCACGGATGGGGCTTTCGCGATTCATTCCCCTATAAACGCCAGTGGACAGGGGAGCTTGAGCACTGGCTCCGCTCCCGAGTCTTCTGATAGCCCCTTCAGTCAGCCGGTATAAATATCCGCCTCGCTCTTGAATGAACTGCACCCCAAAAGTTGGACAAAAAACTTTTGGGGTGCTTTTTTATGAAGTATAGTTATGAACAACGACTCGTTAAAGTTCAACGAGTAAAACAAGGAGAAGGCAGAAACATCTACAGGATGAAGACGATTTCAAAACGGCAAATCTTCTGCAACATGCGGAAATTTGTTTGTCGAGATATGCTCTATCCCTTGGGGTCATCAGCGCAGAATTATAGACAAGCGCAAAGACGATGCTAAAAAGGCTCTTCCGCCATCACGCTTCCGAATGTAGTGTAAAAACATGAGATTGAGAAGCGTAATGTATTTGCCTTAGACATGATCTGTGATGAGTATACCATGTCAGCGGATAGCTGGTCGATGTGATGTGTTTTTAAGATGCGTCAGCCTAAGTCATTTTATCTTATATTCGATTTACCATCAAACAGACGTCATTCACCATTGAAAATAAACTTTTGTCTTCAAAAAGGTCTTATTAATATAAATAGAAACAAAAACTGGAAAATATGAACTTCAAGTATTTATTTAGCGGCATTACCGTTGGGTTATGTCTTGTCACGGTAAGCATTCCGTTGGCTGGTTGCGCCCAGAAATCTGATAAACAATCAACGGAAAACACTATGAGCAACGATGCACGCATGAAGCGTGGTGGAGGACGCCCCGG
>JAAVCX010000004.1 GCA_014802105.1 Bacteroides sp.
CCCGAATTATTGTTAGGCATATCGGTAAGTGTCACCTCTGACCAGGTCTCACCGTTGTCGTTGCTCCACGATGCCGCGAGGCGGGAATTGCGTGTGCGGCAGAGGATCTGCAATCGTCCGTCGGCCAGACGGAGTATGCTCGGCTGAATGGCATATATGTCCTCGGGGTAGTCGCGGTCAGAACGGTTGGCCTGCCCGGTAGGAAGCCACCCCGTAGTGCGCCAGGTCTTACCGTTATCATCGCTTAGTTCCATCACCGCATGCCACCCTTTATTTTCACGACTACTGGGGGCTATGATACGCCCGTCAATATATTCAGGCTTATTCTTGATCGGGCCGAGGCAATCCTCGGGAAGCACCTCACGCGGGCCCCAGGTTCTGCCACCATCTTTTGAACGTGTGATCCAACCCGTCCAGTCACCGACACTCGATCCGATTTTAAAGAATAGTAAGATTTCGTCAGTACCGGGTATCTGAAATAACACAGGGTTCCAGCAAGCCTTGCGACGCGCTTGCGAAAGATCTCCGACAAACTGCGGGCCGACCGGTCCGGCGTCAGCAGGGGTAGAGAGCGAATCTATTCCCGAGAGTCCTGCCCGGGAGACCAAAGTATCGGTAAGAGAGAACACTCCGTCGGCAGCGATCTGAGGCTCGCTCCACTCTGACGCTCCGCGGGGTTTACGTGAGACCCATATAACGCAATCGGGATTTTTCTCCTTGGTGCCGCCGAAGAAAGCCGTCAGCAGATCTCCGTTATCAAGCTCAAGTATAGTCGAAGCGTGACACTCCGGGAAACTACTCCTCTCATAGATGAATTCATCGTCGACAACTGCCTCCCGACCCTCGCCGACCGAGGGATCAAGACGAGCTTCAACATGCCATTTGCCCGAGCCTGTCTCCCAGTAAGAATAGAGAGAATCTGACGACAGGTATTTCAAACCGGGCGCGCTGACATCACCTTTGCGAGGTGTGGGCACGCGAAGAACAGCAGTTGTATTACAAGGCACTTCCACTTCCCAATCGAGGCTGGTCGGAGTCTTGTACCACACTCCCGAAAGTAAACCGTAAGGAGTGTTATAGGAAGCACTCACACTATCAAGACCGGGTATATTGAAATCGGGAGCAAGCTTGATCTTCTTATATCCCGGCTCGGCAGGGTTAAATCCGGCAAGATCCCTGAAATACCACGTGATCAGATCGCCGAGCATCATCACATGATTATTACTGTTCATCTTGCGGCTCGCGGTGTCGCCGTTCCACAACTCCCATATAGTAGTGGCCCCCTGTGCTACCTGATAACCCCAGCTTGGATAGATTGTATTGGATGCCAACATCATAGCCACGTCACCACGCCCCATGCGAGAAAGCTCCCTCATCAACCAGTTACCGCCTATCACACCGGTCGATATTGTTCCTCCATTGGTGAGTATAATAGTCTTGACAAGATTATCGGCTACCGTCTGACGATACTCTTCAGGCACCATATCAAAAGCCAGAGGCAACACATTGGAAGTTGCGGTATTATTACCGTAGTAGATACTGTCGGGATAGAGAATATGTGGCTTGGAGACAGGTGATGTACCCGGCTTTACGGTCAGAAACTTTTCATTAAATGTTTTTTTGATCTTTTCGGCCTCGGCCTCCCAATCTTTTACATCGGCTTCAAGACCAAGCAGACCGGCAAATCGCGCCATCAACCGACAGATCTTATAATAATAAGCTGACGCTATCAGCCGCTGATCGGTCTTTCTCGCGGGATCCTGGGAGTGGATCAGCTTCTTATCTTCGGGCGGAACACACCAGTCTCCATACTTGTCGGCAGTCACAAGACCGTCCCGGTCGGTATAGTCAGTCCTGATCCTGTTCATCCACTTCTTCATGGCCTGATAATTACGTGCGATCGGCCGCAGGTCGCCCGTCTGCTCATACAGCATTTCACACCCCAGCGGCAGAGCCGACGACCAGGTCATATCGGCATTGTAATAGTTGTAGTAAGCAGGGGCTATATCGGGGATAACGCCGTCCTCGCGTTGCGACTCACGTATATCGTCCATCCACTTGGCATAGAGCAGTGCATTGTCATACATAAAATTCTCTCCCCAGGTGCCGATCACATGGTCGCCCAGCCAGGGTTGTCGCTCGTCACGCTGCGGACAGTCGACCGGCATACCTTTATAATTGGCTGCTACCCCGCGCCTGGCATTGGCAAAGATAGCGTTCATAATGTCGTTGGAACATACGAAATTTCCATTGTCGGCAACATTATCATATATCACTTCGGCTGTCAGATCGTCGGGAGTCAGTGAATCAAGTCCGGCAATCTCGGCAAACTGAAATCCGTGATAGGAAAATCTCGGGCCCCAGGCTTCTCCATTTTCATGACCCGAAGCTATGTAGCAGTCGGTACTGCGCGCATTGCGGAGATTTTCGGTATCAAGTTCAAGCGAGTCAGGCTTAATGCGTTCAGAGTATCTCACCGTAACGGTATCTCCCTCGTCAAGCCCCCTCATTGCCGTCCTTATCCATCCGGCCATATTTTCGCCGAAATCAACTATATAGCGATCCTCAACACGGCGGACAGAGATAGGCTTCACGCGACGCATCACTCTCATCGGCTGACTTTTGGCCGACCGCAACGAACCGTAGGGAGGAGCCGCAAGACGCACAGGCAACCATGCCGAGTCGACATATCCGGTTTTAGTCCAGTCGCCCAGATCAAGACGCGCATCATATATCTCTCCGTCATACTCGTTATTGCTTCTTATCGGCCCTCTGGCAGTGAGTTTCCACTTATCATCAGAGTTAATGCGCTCGGTTTTACCATCCTCATATTCGATCACGAGATTGAGCCTCAGCTTAGGATAGCCGAAATTCACTACCTTATGAGGCTTGTAATGCTGGTGCATGGTATAATACCTGCCGTTGCCGAGAGTGACACCTACCGCATTTTCGCCCCCCTCATTGAGCAAAGAAGAGACATCGTAGGTGTCATAGAGCACCGTGCGGCGATAGTCGGTCGGCGACGGGGTGAGACAATCCTCTCCGACACGTTTACCATTGATGAAAAGTTCATAGAGACCGAGTCCCGAGACATGCAGGGTAGCTCGCTTGATAGGGTTGGCCCGCGTCGCAAACTCCCGGCGCAGATAGCGTGAGCTCAGCCGCGAGTGAGCATCCTCGACATCCCAAGCAAAAGGCTCGTCCCAACCTATCCACTTGCCGCGCCAGTGTCCCTCGCCACGCTGGCCCACACCCCACTGAGACACCTCACTCCAAGGCGTCTCCCCATGATTGGTGAAGACCTTTACTTTCCAATACACACGTCTGTTATCGGCCAAGGCCGGGCCATCGTAGGACACTCCGACCGATCTGTCTGAATCGACACGGCCAGAGTCCCAGACATCGGCACGTCCCGAGGAGAGCATCTCGGGCGAGGAGGCCACGAGTATCCTGTAACCCGTCTGCGCCACATTACGCCTGTCGGAAGTGATGATCCACGACAGACGAGGGTTATCATTTTCAATATTGAGAGGAGCCTTAAAACCCTCCACTTCAAGAGATGAGACTTTGACTTCGGCCGAGATACCGGCAATCATCACAGCCGCAAATAAAGTCGCTGAAAATCTTTTCATAGTATTAACATTCACGATGCAAAGTTACTTATTTTGCAACTTTTGCCCAACCCTCCACTCATTTTTATCAAGCACTGTTTCAAAAAACATGGTGACTTTATTTCCCCCTGAATTATTTATTGACTAATTTTGTAGTCATGGAATCACAGAAACTTGAATTAATCCTTATCAACATATCAGGCCAGGATCATCCCGGCGTCACGTCTGCTCTTTCAGAGATTCTTGCCCGATATGACGCCGGAATACTCGACATCGGTCAGGCAGATATACATCACACCCTGTCGCTCGGCATACTCATCAAGACCGAGGCCTCAAAGTCGGGTAACATCATGAAGGAACTACTCTTCAAAGCCGGAGAACTCGGTCTCAACATCCGTTTCTCGCCCGTGACCATTTCTGAATACAACGAATGGGTTGGACGCCAGGGCAAGAACCGTTGGATCATCACCTTGCTTGGGCGCCGGCTCACCGCCCGACAGATCGCGGCAGTCACCGCTGTAATTGCCGAGCAGGGCATGAATATCGATGCCATACAGCGACTCACAGGTCGTATGCCTCTCGAGGAAGAGGAGCAGCCGATGGGCAAATCGTGTGTCGAGCTATCGGTCAGAGGTACTCCCGGCGATGTCCACGCCATGCAGGAACAATTCATGAAACTCTCGCGCGAGGATGAGTTTGACATCTCGCTCCAGGAAGACACTCTCTATCGCCGATGCCGTCGACTGATATGCTTTGATATGGACTCGACGCTCATCGAGACCGAAGTTATTGACGAACTGGCTGTCAGAGCCGGTGTCGGAGACCAGGTCAAGGCTATCACCGAGAGAGCCATGAGAGGCGAGATAGATTTCAACGAAAGCTTCAGGGAGCGTGTAGCCCTGCTCAAAGGCCTCGACGAAAGCGTGATGCGCGACATAGCTGAAAATCTACCCGTCACCGAGGGTGTAGAACGCATGATGCAGGTGCTCAAACGCGCCGGCTATAAGACAGCTATCCTTTCGGGTGGTTTCACTTATTTCGGCAATTATCTCAAACAGAAATATGGTTTTGACTATGTATATGCCAACGAGCTCGAGATAGTAGACGGACGCCTGACCGGACGACATCTCGGGGACATCGTCGACGGACGTCGCAAGGCTGAACTGTTGCGTCTCATCGCCCAGGTAGAGAACGTCAATATAGCCCAGACCATAGCCGTAGGTGACGGTGCCAACGATCTGCCTATGCTTTCGACAGCCGGTCTCGGCATAGCCTTCCATGCCAAGCCCAAAGTCAAGGCCAATGCCGATCAATCGATCTCGACGATCGGCCTGGACGGTGTACTCTACTTCCTCGGATTCAAAGACTCGTTTATCTCTGAAGCCAACTGACCTCACGCCTATCCCCTCACTTTTCAACAGTTTACGCTACTATGAACCGCAACATCACGATGAACGAAGAAGCGCTTAACCAGCTTTACCTCAAGGATACCGCCTTCGGCGACCTGATGCAGAAGCGCATCTTCAACGTGTTGCTCATCGCTTCGACCTATGACGCCTTCATGATGGAGGAGGACGGACGCGTAGAGGAGCAGCTCTACTTCGAGTATATATCACTCAATCTTTCGTCGCCACCGCGAGTCACCCGTGTACTCAATTCGGCCCAGGCCATAGAGCTCCTCAATGTCAAGAGTTTCGACCTGGTCATCATGATGCCCGGCAACGATGTCAGCGAGACTTTCTCGGGGGCACGGCGCATAAAGGCTATCCATCCCGAGCAACCCATCATCGTGCTTACCCCCTTCAGCAAGGAGGTCTCGCGCCGTCTCTCCAACGAGGACTTCTCGGGCATCGATTATGTATTCTCATGGCTCGGCAACGTCGACCTGCTGCTTGCCATCATAAAACTTCTCGAAGACCGTCTCAACGCCGACAACGACATCAACAATGTCGGCGTACAGATGATACTCATTGTCGAGGACTCGGTGAGATTTTACAGTTCGGTGCTCCCTATAGTCTATAAGTTCATACTCACCCAGTCGCGTCTCTTCTCGACCGAGGCACTCAACGAGCATGAACGCATGTTGCGCATGAGAGGACGCCCCAAAGTGATGCTTGCCCGCGACTATGAGGAGGCGCTGGAAATCTATGACAAATATTCCGACCACATACTCGGTGTAATCAGTGACGTGTCATTCAAACGCAACGGAGTCAAAGACCCTAAAGCCGGTATTCAACTGGCCCACGAACTGCGCCGGCGTGACCCTTATCTGCCACTGATTATCGAGAGTTCAGAGCCCGAGAACGCCAAGGCTGTCGAGGAGATGGGGGCTACTTTCATAGACAAGAACTCCAAGAAGTTTCCTGTCGACCTGGGCAAAGCCATTATCAACAACTTCGGCTTCGGCGACTTCATAGTGCGCAACCCCGAGACCGGCGAAGAGATCTACCGCATACACAATCTCAAAGAGCTCCAGAAATACATCTTTGATATTCCGGCCGAAGCTCTTTATTGGCATGCTTCTCATAACGACATCTCCCGATGGCTATACTCCAGGGCATTGTTCCCGATCGCCGAGGTGATCAAGATACACCGCTTCCGCGACATCAGCGACGCACCCAAGGTGAGACAGCTCTTCTTTGACCTCATAGTCAAGTATCGCAAGATGAAAAACCGCGGCGTAGTGGCCATCTTCCGTCAGGATCGTTTTGACCATTACTCCAACTTCGCCCGCATCGGTCAAGGATCGCTCGGAGGCAAAGGTCGCGGCCTGGCTTTTATCGACTCGATCATCAAGAAAAACCCGGTGTGTGACAGTTTCGACGGCATTACTATCTCGATACCCCGCACGGTAGTGCTCTGCACCGATATTTTCGACGAGTTCATGGAGAGCAACCAGCTCTACCCCATAGCTCTCAGCGATGTTCCTGACGAAGAAATCCTCGAGCACTTCCTCAAGGCGACACTTCCTGCCCGTATCAAGGAAGATCTCAAGGCCCTGCTACGCGTAGTCGACACCCCTATCGCAGTCAGATCTTCAAGCCTGCTCGAAGACTCCCACTACCAACCCTTTGCCGGCATCTATTCAACCTACATGGTGCCCAAACTCAGTGATGGCGACCGTATGCTCAGACAACTGACCGATGCGATCAAGGGTGTCTACGCCTCGGTGTTCTATTCCGACTCAAAAGCCTATATGACCGCCACTTCAAATGTCATTGACCAGGAAAAGATGGCTGTGATACTTCAGGAAGTTGTCGGCAAGGAGCTTGAGGGATACTACTTCCCGTCATTCTCGGGAGTAGGCCGGTCGCTCAATTATTACCCTCTGCGCGACGAGAAGCCCGAGGACGGAGTGGCCGAAGTGGCTGTCGGACTCGGCAAATATATAGTCGATGGTGGCGTAGGCCTGCGTTTCTCGCCACGTCACCCCGAGAGTGTGCTCCAGACCTCAGAGCTTGAGATCGCCCTGCGTGACACCCAGACACGCATGTATGCCCTTGACATGCTGGGCGACGAGAGGGTCACAAACCTTTCAGGCGGTAAACTGACTCGCCCGGCCGAGAGCCTTGACAAGATCAAGGTCGAGGACGGATATAATGTAGCCAAGATACGAGTCCAGGATATAGCCGACAGGGGAGCTCTGACCTATCTCGTCTCTACCTTTGACTATCGCGACAACGTGTTGCGCGACAATGACCGTGGCGATGGTCGCAAGGTCGTGACATTCAATAATGTGCTGAAACATGGGGTATTCCCTCTCGCCGACGCCGTAGATTTCATGCTCAAGGCCGGACAACAGGAGATGCAGCGGCCCGTTGAAATTGAGTTTGCAGGCATGGTTGAGCCGGGTCGTTCCGACACTAAGGGTCACCTCTACTGGCTCCAGATACGTCCTATTGTCGACCGCAAGGAAAACGTCGACGAGAGCGTGATGGCCACTCCCTACGATCAGCTGCTGCTCAAGAGCTCAACAGCTCTGGGCCACGGACAGATCGAGGGGGTCAATACTGTGGTCTACGTAAGGCCCGAGAAATTCAACTCTTTCAACAACTCGCTCATAGCGCGGGAAATGGAGAAGATCAACCGCGGCTTTCTTGAGAGAGACGAGCGATATATACTCATAGGCCCGGGTCGATGGGGCTCCAGCGACCCGGCTCTGGGCATCCCCGTGAAGTGGCCGGCCATCTCTGCCGCCCGACTCATAGTAGAGTCTGCCCTACCCAACTACCGCATAGAGCCGAGCCAGGGCACACACTTCTTCCAGAACCTTACCTCGTTTGGTGTTGCCTACTTCACCATCGACACTACCTCGCGCGCCGGTAGCGGCGACAGGGTGACCGACCTCTATGACGTGGATTTTCTCAATGCCCAGCCGGCAGTCTACGAGAGCGAGTACCTGCGTATAGTCAATTTCCCCCAACCGCTAATAATCGGAATCAATGGCCTCAAAGGCAGCGGCGTAGTAGTCAAACCGACAATACTCCCCGTGCTACCGGAGCTCAACGAGGGCAACGACAATAGTAACTAAAAAATTCTTTTTTAATGAAATATTTCATCACCTACAACGACCAGGCCATCGGGCCCATGACCGAAGATCAGCTCTTTGCCTATCCTGTCAATCCCCAGACCCCCGTCTGCACCGAGGAGAACAAACAGTGGGCGCCGCTCTACACTCATCCCGACCTGATGGCAAGACTCAATCTCATCAATCAGACCAAAGCACCATCAGACTACAACACTACCGGCAAAGATCGTGTAGTGGCCGGCATCCTCGCTATCCTTCTGGGAGGTTTTGGCGCACAGTATTTCTATTGCGGCAAAATCGCAGGAGGTATTATATGTCTCATTCTCTCGCTTATCACCTGCGGTCTGTGGGGATTTGTCACACTGATACAGGGTATCATAATGCTCACCATGTCTCAGCAGGACTTTGAGAAAAAATACGTACTCAATCCGTCAACATTCCCCGTGTTCTGACATCACCATCTACCATGAAAACAAGACTCAATCTGACTCTCGGACTTGCAGCCGCTCTTGCCATATCGCTCAACGCCCGTGAGGTTATCAACATCAATCCCGGATGGGATTTCTATGCCGGCGCCGACACAACGCTGACTCCCGTCAGAGTCGATCTGCCACACGATTTTCAGATCTCCCAGCCCTGGGTTGCGCCTTCGGCCGACGAGAAAGCAGACATGTCAAACGGTGTCGCCAATATCAAGAGCCGACTGTCGGCCCGCGGATTTAAGGAAATGGGACGAGGCCGATACCGAAAGGTGCTCGATGTCCCTGCTGACTGGAAGGGCAAGAGAGTAGTGCTCGACTTCGAGGGCATACTACTCGTAGGAGATGCGTGGGTCAACGGTCAACCTATCGGTAGCACCGACTACGGCTATCTCGGCTTTCAGGCCGATGTCACTGATAGGCTCAGATATGGAGCACCCAATATCATCGAAGTCGAGGCCGACACGCGCGACCCCAAAAATTCCCGCTGGTACACCGGCGCAGGTCTCTATCGTGATGTCAACGTGATCCTTACCGACCCATCGCTCCACTTCGAGCGCCATCCGCTCTATATCTCAACCCCCGAGATTTCCGACTCGGAGGCTAAAGTGGTGCTTCAGGCTGATATTTTCTCGCGCGTCAACAAGAAAACGCCTTTCACTGCATCGGTTACCGTCACTTCCCCCACGGGCGATACTATTGTCAGCAACGACTATAAAGTCAAGACCCGTCATCGCTCCGAGGAGTATGTCATAGACACACTCTCGATCTCAGCCCCCGCCTTATGGAGCTGCGAGACTCCCGATCTCTACACAGCTACAGTCTTACTCTATCGTCCCGACGGCTCGTTGGCCGACAGCATCAGCCAGCGTTTCGGAGTGAGGACAGTAGAGTATACTCCCGAGCAAGGTCTGCTGCTCAACGGCAAGAAAGTATTGCTCAAAGGTATCGCCAACCATCACACCCTCGGAGCCCTCGGCGCGGCAGCCCATCCCGACGCTATGCGCAAGCGTCTGTCGATGCTTAAAGACTGGGGCTTCAATCATGTACGCACGTCCCACAATCCCTACTCTTCCTCGTTCCTTGACCTCTGTGATGAGATGGGTATCCTTGTCGTCGACGAACTTTACGACAAGTGGTTGACTCAATATGCCGGAGGCCGTCGCGACTGGATGACACTATGGCCCGAGGATATACCCGAATGGGTGACCCGAGACCGCAATCACCCCTGCGTGATCATGTGGAGCCTCGGCAATGAACTCCAGACACTCTGGGACATCCCTTACCGCGACTGGGGTGTGACCCCCTACCGCATGCAGCGCGAACTGCTCAAGCGATTTGATACCTCGCGTCCTACCACCGTGGCTATGCACCCGCGCGGACGCGACCAATCGACCGACTCTCTCCCGGCTCCCCTGGCCCGTGAGACCGACATAGCCTCCTATAACTACCGTTTCATGTATTTCCCCGGCGATTCCCGCCGTTTCCCTTGGATGAAATTCTATCAGAGCGAAGCATCTACGTCGCGATTGCCCGGCTCCTGGTTTGGAATGGATCTGGACAAAGTAATAGGACTGGCCTATTGGGGAGCGATAGACTATCTCGGCGAAAGCCAGGGATGGCCGGCCAAGGGCTGGGACAAAGGTGTGTTTGACATTTCTCTCCAACCCAAACCGACAGCGTGGCATCTGCGCAGTTTCTTCCTGCCCGAAGAGCCCACAGTCCATATAGCAGTTGTCGAGTCGACCGATGCCACTGTGTGGAATGACGTCATGGTCGGCACAGGCACAATGTCTGATCACTGGAACTACCGTCCGGGCGCCACGCTCAAACTCTACACATTCACCAACGGCGACGAGGTAGAACTCATCGTCAACGGTAAGTCGCTCGGACGACGTCCAAATCCGGTTGATGATCCTGAAAACCGTAATGCTGTGCTCTGGGAGTCGGTGCCCTACTCTCCCGGCTATGCCGAGGCCATTGCCTATCGCGATGGTAAAAAAATAGCCTCTCATCGCGTAGAGACAGCCGGGAAAGCCGTAAAGCTTGTGGCAACGGTGGATCCCGACACTCCCTCTGACTATGTAGCCTCCCCGGGTGGCCGTCTGCATCACATATCAGTCAAGGCAATAGACTCAAAGGGACGCACCGTACCTACCGAAAACGCCCTGTTGACTTTCTCCATCGATGGGCCTGCCACTCTTGCCGGTGTAGTTAACGGCGACCATAACTCCGACGAGCTCTACACAGTCGAAACACGCTCACTGTTTCGCGGTCGTGCCGCCGCAATCGTGCGCCGCAATCCGGGCTCCGACACCACCACTCCCGTCACACTACGTATCTCCGCCCCCGGCCTGAAAAGCACCTCCGTCAAAATGTAATATTAAAAAACTCCATTAAGCCAAGGGGGTTGTATCGCATGTGAAGTGCCACCAAAAAGTTGGACAGATTAAACATTATCCAGTAATAAAAGAGTTCGGTATTTGAACTGCTCCCCAAAAGTTGGACACAAAACTTTTGAGGTGCAGTTCAGTCAGAACCGCCCTCTTGTTCACATCAGCTTCGAGCACTTGACGGATATCATCTCCTTCCTTTGTGAAGGGTACAACCATAATAGACGGTTATATATTTCTGTTCTGGGCACCTTGCAAAATTGCAAGTAATTGAAATCCAGTTGCTTGCAATTTTTAATTTCAGTCCGTGTCAACGCGGTGTCAACCAACCCCGCACCAACACCCCATTTCAACCGAAATAAATCTCCTTGAACTACCCTGAATAAACCGAATTTAAATTCTTTAACTTTTATTAATATATCTACAGATGAGCATATATGTTTCCGGTGATATAATTTATGCAATAAAAAGAACATCTAATGGAAAGCTAGAGTTGGTAACATTCCCTCTTACGTTGGAATGTGAACCAACAGATCATGATTTAAGACAACATTTTAATTATTCTGGCTCACTTAGCGATCAATATGCTTCAGACATACCTTACGAACCATTAAATACTCCGTACAGTCGTAATCTTTTTAACGCAACTCGCCATTTACGACGAACAGCGTTGGCATTTCAGAAAACTTCAGACCGAGTTATGTCTGAAAATGATATCGTCGCTATTTCTCATAGGAGAGGTGGATGGAAAATTTTCACTTGGAATTATAATGAAGATATTTCTTTTGAAGTATATTCCAACTTTGGATACGGTAGTTGTAGTGAACTACTCACCCGGTTCTTTTATAAGGGCTTTAAACTCACTCCATATAGTCATTATGTCAAATATCGTTTCGCTAATTTTTCGCAACTAATTCATTCTACCTATAACTATCGCCTTGAGTACTCTGAATGGAGAAGGTTGATGACTGACACCCTTGTATTCTACAATGCCGTATGTGATAATCAGGAGAACGAAGTATTCAGATGGGTTAGAAGCCATCTGAATCAGATGATGGATGGTCTTAATAAACTACTCACACAATCTTCCTATTATTTCCAGAGGCCAAATGGTTCCAGTGAATGTGTCTCTGGGGATGAGTTGGAAGAAATAAAGGCAGAAAAGATTGGAGGGGCTGTAGAGTTTGTTGACAATATAAAGAATCTGCCTTATCAGATCAATCCACAAGAATACATTAACACTCTATTTAGTATACTTGACAGGTATTATTTGCACGCCATTGAAAAAGAAAAGGCATTAAAAGAATACATTACAAATCTCGAACAGCAGGTAGCTCGGTTGTCGAAGCAGCCGGTACTCTCCATTTATGACAGGTTACATAAGAGACACTATTATAAAGATAATTGGCATTTAAATTCGAAAAAGATAGAGATGTTAAGATATCTATTGCACCTCCATCAGAGACTTAATAAACCTTTCTCTAAAACAGAAATTACTGATGGAATTAAACAAATCCCTTGCTTATTGGAAGAACGAGACAAAGTTCGGTCTGAACTGTTTGGAAAAAAGAGACTACTTGAATCTATACAAGAAGCTATCCAAAAGATCAACCAATTCAAAGAAGGACAACATATACTCTAAAATTTATAAATCCTTAATATATTAAATGAGTGTAGAAAGCAAATTAAACGAGATCAAGACTGATATACTTAGAGGTTCTGAAATTTATGATTCATCAGATTGGATTAGAGCATCCATCGTTAAATCAACATCGTTATCAGAATTAATGGGGATTATTCAGGATAATTTCGTTATTGCAGTCGGTGATAATCTTATAACACCAGAACTGATAGCAAAACACAAGGTCGTTTTTAGTTCTTACCAAATCTTTTGTAATGAAAACACATCGGTGGGTCACTTACTTTGTGTAGATTCGATGGTAAAAGTTGATGGAAACACTTTTGTTGTTGCTAAGGGATACTCCGCAGTTCGAGCACGAGGTAGGTGTAAAATTGTTGCGAAAGATCAATGCCAAATACATGCATATGAGCAAACCGAAGTGGAAGCATATGGACGAACTCGTGTGCTTGCACATGATTCTTGCATTGTTAAGGCAATCGGAACAAGTGCAATACAAGCTTATGATAACTCTATGATTAGAGCTTACGGAAGATCTGTTGTATGGGCTTCAGGAGAATGTTGTATTGATGCAAGTGGAGAATCTTATGTTACGTCATTTTCGGAAGTTAAATGTAGTCTTTCCGAGAATGCAATCTATCGTATACAATCATTAGGTAGAAAGGAAATAGAATATGCATCTACAGAAATAAAAATCAAACAGATTACTACCATATAATTTAAATGATCTTCTATAAAAACTAAGATTGAACATAATATTTATCCCAGAGAAATTTAACGGTATTCCTTATTCGAAAACTAGGGTGTATAAGATATTGATGTATAATAGATCTTAAATAACAAAATGTTACCTCACGGGGCCATCTAAACCCAAGAGAATGGCNCTCAACCGACCTGAATAAACCGAATTAAATTTTAACATTATTCAATATATTACTTCAAATTCCATGAAATGATCGGCAAAGAGTCAAGGGCATATTTAAAACGTGGGTGTTTGCTATTAAGCATTCTCTGTGTAATGTATTTCTTGTTCATTCATGGTTTATCATTACGCAAGACTGACAATCGACCGTTTGTATCGTATTCATTTACAGAAGCGGAAGCTAAAGATCTACAGACTCGTTTAGAATCTACTTCAGATGAGATGGAGATTATCAAGCGATGCAACGAATTCGTTTGTGAAGAACTTTCTTTTTATAGGAAAAACAATTTGAAGATGAGAAAAGCGAATTGTGTTGGGTACGCTCAATATACATCCGCTCTACTAAATTACGCTTTTAAATATAAACGTCTCAGATCTAAAGCTGGTCCTGTCGTTGGTCAAGTACATTTGTATGGATTTAATCTTCATCCATTGACAATGTTAATTGTGCCTAACAATCTAAAATCCTTTTTCAAGGATCACGACTTCGTGGAAATTATAAAAGAAAATTGAGATACAATTTTTATTGACACGTCTCTACAAGATTTATTAGGAAAAACATTTATTTAATAGAGGATCGAATGATTATTGAGACTTTGGCTGAGTATGATTGACCATATAAATCTCGTAATGATAGACTAATGACAAAGTGTAGTTTCTAACTAATTATATAAATTAATACGTTTCAGCAATGGAAAAGATATACTTGAACTTAAAGAAAACCGACAGCTGTTCAGATAATGGTGGACATAGAACAAGCGATGGTTGGGTTCATAGTTTTAGTATTGATACCCTTTATTCCTTAACATCCAATAGCAAAGAAGCAAAGATCCCAATAGCAGCATGTAAAATATTTGATAGACTCTTTGCAAAATACACTAATTCACATGAGAGTGATAATGACAGATATTATAACGTTGAAGCATACATACACACATGTAATATTGATATTTCTGAGTTTATCAAAGAATTGAATGATGTTCAATGCAAATATGAATTTATCCAAGCAACGGAATCTTTAGAATTTGACGTGCAAATATTGATATTCAATTCAAGACGAGAAGAAAATAAGGCAAATCAAATTATTAATGAATGTAATGCCCAATTAGCAAGACAAATCCATGTCCTACAAGAAAAAAACAAGCAGGAAATTTTAGATAAAATATATCCCCACGTTAGAAATATCATATTAGAGGATCAGCTAGACTTCGTTTCTAAGTATGAAAAAGTAGAAAGCTATCCCCTAGATTTATTGGCTATTCATCAAGAGTATGATCACTTAGTTGCTAGCATTCTAAAATACCATAATCCTCCATACGAGAAATTTAGTAAGGTCTATACTCTACTAACAACGGGCCGTTTCTCGTATTTCGATATTTTGAACGGAACTGTTCCACAACTAAAAAAGGATGAAAACATAATTCTTTCAGAATTTCTAAGAGAAATGGAAAGAAGATATCGCCACGACAGCTACCAATCAATCATGTCCTCATTTCCTCACTCCCCTTCTTATTTTAATGGACTCTGTAACCTATTTGGTCATTTAATTACTGTTATTGGAGTGGATAAATGCTACGAGATGATTGACTGGTGGGAATACTCAGAATTACCAGAAAATGAAAGATCGGTATTTTCATTCCATGCACGATATTTATTTCCATACTTTATCATAGTGTTACTTGCTGAGAAAGAGGATTTGACAGAGACATCTTTCTTTGAGAAATACAGATACAAATCTGGCTTTGACGATATTCCTTTTATTCTTGATAGACACGGTATATACTTTCCACACCTCATTCCATATTTCAAACAGATATTGCAAAACTCGAACGCTACGGAAATATTGAGTCTTATTTTACATAGAAGCAATATAGAACAATATGACCAAGGTAGAATCAGAAATCGTGAGCTTCTGTCTTGCAAAAGCAATAAGGATAAATGTGTAGAATTTGTCAAAAAAACGCTACAAGATTTCACCCATAACGAGTGAATTAGGTCGCGTTCCTAAGCGTCAACTAATGCTATTCCCCAAACAGTGGTGTGAAGCATTGTGTGCTTATGAAATTGACATATTTCTTGCAAAAAGAAAGATCTATATTTGCATAAAAAGTCCACAATAATCGCTCTATCATTATAATCATGCTGTATATACANAATCAAATGCTTTATCTTGGTAAGTAGTGGGGAATAGAAAATGTGTGATATAGTTTTACAAATAAGATTTAATCTAAGAAAAACAACTATACATTGAAAAGATATTCCTCAACCTCTTTTTAGATATATATGGACTACAATTGAACTATATAAAGACTTTCGTATAAAGTGGGTCGAATGAACCATTCAGGCTTCCAAATGGTTTTGTAAATCGTGGGTCAATGGAGGCCTGCGATTTACAATGATTTTTGATGAAGATACAACCCCGTACTATAAAGCACGAGAAGTTTAAGGAACTTGTCAAGGAGTGGCTTGACACACACCGAGAGGAATATTGCGCTTTCGCCAATGAGGTGAGCAAGCGCGACCGTTCAGGTTTCCAGCAGATATTTCAGTATGCCCAGTTTGCAGCCCCGACATTTGCGGATGCTGTNATGGNGCGTATGTCTGACAACCGCGAGGAGGATCTCGTCGGTTCTCTTGAAAAGCTGTTGGAGGATTCCGACCTCGCCGCTAAACTTGTGGATGAATTTCAGTCACAGAAACCTGAATCCATTGTCCCGGCATTACTGGCGTGGTTGTATTTCGGCAACAGCTGGGAACTGATGGTTGCCTATAACGAGGAACTGATACAGGACAAGAACAGCAGTTTCTTCTACCGCTGTATGGCGCGTATGATAATCCGTTTTGCAATCAAGCGGAGCATCAAGATTGAGCACCGCACCAAAGAGGACTGGGAGAATTTCAGAAAAAGCCAGAAGTCNATGGGTAGTCTTGTNCCGGTAACCGANGATNCCATTGNNGAANTTAAGGNNGANGATTCCANGACAGCANCATCNGAGGTTATTGCTGATGAAGAAAGCTGCNACACNAACNACCNANCCAAAGAAGCGNGGNCGNAAGAAAGTNAGGGTANCNCTTGACNGCCTGNTGCCGAACGACACNGAGCGGATGAAAGANCGCATATATGAATTCCTNAAANTNNGGTCAAGCGGNAACGATCTGGCGATGCTGTATATTTTCCTGCATGANGAATCNCATATNTGCGGNTGCGACATCACGACATTCCACAANGCCNTGACNGANCATTANCCNGANCAGAAATTAGTCGGTCTGCGGGGAGTNCAGAAAGCNCACCAGTTCCNGACCACTCCCATGATGGGNGGNAAACGNATGATCGACATGGGNCAGGACAAGAAAAATCTTGANAACATAAAGGTACATTTCGCGGCATANNNNCGTAGATTTATAGAGATTCCAGAAGTCGCNCAAACCATATTGAAGCCATCTGACCNTTGCGGTCGGGTGGCTTTTTNNGTTTTNNANCGGGTCGTATTCATGCTGATTCAGTTCGTTTAATTCGTTTAATTTCGCTGANGTAATTAAACGAACATACTTTGNTGATATGAAGCGTTTTAGATATTGCAAAGCGAAATTTATTTTCGTATATTTGTGATAGCCGCTTCAGGTGGAGCGGCGGNTGGACGGTTNCTAAAGTCGCCNNAATCGTGCAGTNTCTAACAACCCGGCGACATTGTATTTGCCTATGACAAATCTTTTAGAGTTAATCAACAGCGGCGTTACCGGCATAACGCTCAACGTAACNCCCGAAGACCTCCTTTATCTGGTNNAGCAGACNATCGAGGCAGCGAAAAACGAGCTNCTNCCNGTAATGGTAAGCGCNGCAAAGGANGCACTGCTCACCAAGCAGGAGGTAATGGAAAAGTTCGGGGTATGCCACACTACCCTATGGAACTGGGGACGGAACAACATCCTGATTCCTGTCAAGGTCGGCAAGAAGGTATGCTACCGTCAGAGCGACGTGGAACGTCTCATTCTTGAAAAAGGTAAATGACTATGGACACACAAGAACTTAATCAGCTATGGAAGACATACCAGCTGAAGGTNACAGATGAGATCGCCAAAAGCCATGAGGTTCTCTTTTGCAACGGCTCGGCAATCGGAACACTCGGCAACTTCTCAGCCTCCACAGGAAAAGCCAAAAGTAAAAAGACATTCAATGTGAGTGCCATTCTCGCGGCAACACTTACCAACGGAGAGATATTGCGCTATATCGCGGAGTTTCCCGACGACAAACGCACGATACTCTATTTCGATACCGAACAGAGCCCCCATCATTGCCAGCGAGTGATGAAACGAGCCCTTCAACTTGCCGGGTTACCGCTTGATAGCCATCCGAAGAATCTCATATTCTCCCAGCTCCGCGCACTGACACCGGAAATCCGTCTGGAACTTATCGACAACGCCATAGCCAATACTCCGAATGTCGGACTGGTATTCATTGACGGGATACGTGACCTGATGTTCGACATCAACAANGCCATTGAATCGTCAAGGCTTATCGGCAANCTTATGGAATGGACGGACAAATATCAGATACACATNCATACCGTNCTCCATCTCAACAAGAGCGACGACAATGTGCGCGGTCATGTCGGCACTGAGCTGAGCAACAAGGCTGAGACAGTCTTGCAGGTATGCAAGAGCTCCACCGACAGCGAGATTACGGAGGTATCGGCATCCTGTATCCGCTCAATGGACTTTCCACCTTTTGCCTTTATCGTGAATGAAGCCGGATTGCCGGAAATGGCCAATGACTATACAATATCGAAGCAGACGAAGGTACAGACATTCTCCTATTCGGAACTGACACCAGAACAGCACCGTCAGGCTCTTGAAATGGCTTTCTCGGACGGAGCAATCAAGGGATGCCAAAACTGCGAGGACAGTATCAAGCGAGCTTATGCAGCCTGTGGGTTTCCTTACGGGGACGGTAAGGTGACGAAACTAAAGTCATTCCTGATGAACAAGAGAATGGTGGTGAGGGAGAACGGCACTTATTCTTACAACCCCGATTTCTATTATTGATTTTCGGTTTGGTTCAGTATGGGGTGTATATATATGAGCTAAACCCGGACTAATTTCACAACACATATCTATTATGATAAAAGAGATAAAATCTATCCCTTTAGCCACCTTCTTGTCTCA
>JAAVCX010000005.1 GCA_014802105.1 Bacteroides sp.
TCATTGACTGCGCCAATTTTGTTTCCTTCCATCGAGCCTGAAGTGTCGATGAGAAAGAAGAGGGTCATTGTTCGGCGTGGTACGCTTACTTGTTCATCTAAGAGTGACATTTCTTGTTATGTTGTTAATTGTTTGTATTCTGAATAAATTCTCCTTTGTGAGTATTGGAGAAGGTTATTTTGATTCCGGGATTGACCGGCATCATATTGTTGGGTTCGACTACTTTTATTTTTCCGCTTGGTGTCTCAGCTGTCCAATTCGAGTTAGATAGATTTTTGAGTAGAAGCTTTGACGAATCATTGGGGTGTGCTACGACTTCGGCATCGGGTATATTATCATTGTCAATATATACTTTCGTGCCTTTTGTGAGAATCACTGAGCGAGTTCCAATCTTGAGTCGGCGCGATGTTTCAACGTCCTTGCCACAATCCATGCACTTTGATGAATCTTCAATGAAGGTTTCCTCTCCACAGAGGGGACAACGCACCAATGTATCCCGTATGCCCGCAATGAGTTTCTCCCATAAGGATTCAATCATTCTGGTATTGGGATTTTTAAGTTTTTCTTGTGAGAACTCCTGAATGAAGATTTCTCTAAGTTTGGCTGGGAACGCCGGCCAACGTCGTATGACGTTTTGGTGAATACCACGTACCGGGAGATTGCTCTTGTCAGCCGGGTCGTAGATGAATACAGCCTCTGTTCCGTAGAACTTTTTCTCAAACGTCTCTGTCATGCAAGGACACGCTACAACTTTTGCACCTTCAAATGGATGGTTGGCGTAGAAAAGCATGAACAGAATGACAGACAATGAAAATCTATCGCTATACTTGTCTGGAACTCCACCGGCAACGATTTCCGGTGCCATATAGCGGGCTTTACCCATTATACCGGACTTTTCACCCTGAGGCATTACGTTATCGTTATCGCAGATGAGTACATCTCCTGTGTTGGGATCTATGAAAAAGTTTCCATCATTCAGGTCTTGATAACTGTAGCCGCAACGATGTAGCATCATGAAGCCGTTACAAATTTTCATCGCAGCAGCGAGCATTGCGGTATATGATCGGAATGATTTTTTTGCAAGTAGGAAGTTCCCAAACTCGAAATAGTTTTGGGGACGGAGTTGCATCACATAACCGTAACTGCCTTTTTCTTTTCTTGTGAGGTATTCCGGCCAAAGGAATGCGGCAGACGGAGCTCTACTCATGATGTTATGCTCCAGATTCTTATAGAATTTATCATCGGGGGCATTCAAATACCATTTGAGAGCCTTTTTCTCTCCGTTCAAATCAACAAGGTAAACTATACCCTGTCCGCCTCGACCAAGTTCTTTGTCAATAGTTACATAGCCTCCGGGGGTGAGACTGACTTTATCGCCTTTCTTTAACTCTATCATTTTATAGTATTCATTATTGATTCGGGATTATAAGAACTTGGAGTATGATTGTAGCCAGTCGCGTATACACACTTACAGGTCTTTTTTATGTATGTATTCATGCATTCGGTTATAAATCGAGCATCTTTATCATTAAGCAACAACAGCCTAACCTCATCACCTATTTTAAGAGTCAACGGTACGAATGAATAAACCGGACGTGACGGATTGTTTTTATATCTTAAATCCGGCGATCCATCGTTATTGGCATGATGATACTTTATCGCATACGGTAAGATATTATCAGGATTATTAATCATTTTTGCTTGCTCTAACAAAATTATTTTATCGGTTTCACATGATACAGTTTCCCATTTAATCAATTCAAATACTTGCTCGGTTTCTTTTATTATAAATCGAGGGTAAATCCATAAGATACACGTTTCACACTCTATCGAAAACCCGTCTTTAAAATATTTTGCAACCTTTTTTTGCGCCTTTGAAAATTTGACCGACTTACGGCTGCGATAACTCTTGGTGTTAACAATCAACTCAGACCAAATCATTTTCTTAGTGCATACAGTCTTCCATGCCTGCATCATAGAGTCAAAGAACTTTTGATCATACTTAGGGCCTTTCTCAGCAACACAAGCAGTCAAGATGCAATTTGGGAACCGGTTCTTCATCCCACGCCCGTGTAATTCCGTCGCGTTAATTCCATATTCACAACGTAGTGCTGAAATTATATCTTTTGCTGATTGCCGCTTCCGTAAACTCCACAGCAAAGTGTTCTCTCTACTTACACATAATACCCATATCTCAAAAAATACAAAGACAGGAAGAAGAAACCCGCCCATTCCGAAGAAAAGACTTATTATAAAAAGGAGCAGAAAAAATGGCAGCATATTTGGTCTCATTTTAATATCCTCCTCCTTTTAAATCTACTGATGAAACTGATGAAACTTCTCCTGTCTGTCCACAAGAAGGGCATGTAACAACACGTTGCCCATGCCAACACGTTACTGCGCCACAAGAGCAAAAAATGAATTGTTTACTTTTGCAATAGGGACAACCGGGATACTCTGCATCAAGCTCGACACTACCATGTACTCGCTGTGAAGCATACCCTTCACGTTTCGCTTTGTCCTTATCTATCTTAAAAGCCCATACGAATTTATATGCATTCTTCCGTAAGTAATCTACGGTAATACCATAATATTTCTTCGCTTCAGGACAAACTGCCATAACTGCGAATGCCTTGTCGCTGACTGGTGTCATAGCTATTAATATATTTGATCACGCTCTCATTTGAGATGGTGATTGGTTTAACAAAAAAAACGTGAGCGTCCGCTATCACTCGTCCCACGTATAGAGGCTCTGACATTGCCCATCGAAGTTGAACGGGCAACGTCAGATACTCACGCCGTATGAATAGATACGTCAAAGCCTCACACCTTTGGGCATGAAACTTACAGTATGATATTGCATACCTATGAGCGTCATCGGTTGCTTCGCACTTGACTTCGATATTGAAATTGTCAGATTTCTATATGTCAAGGACAAAGCGTTTGAAACGCCTTAAATATGTCTTGGCAGACCTACCCGATGAATCGGATATTGAAAGCCAAGGCAAAATTAGCTAAAATATTTGACTCTGAGAAGGATTCTATCTGAAAAGAACCTCTTTATGCGTGTTGAGACCTACTTTTGCGATATTCCCTAAGTTCTTCAAGGTAACTTGCAGTTATGACACCAGATGGGAGGGCTATTATTGCAACACCAAAAAGAGATGACAGCATTGACACGATACGGCCTATGTCAGTTACAGGACACAAATCCCCATATCCAACTGTGGTAAGAGTCACAGTTGCCCAGTAGAGTGCATCGAAAAACGAATGAAATGTTTCTTCCCCTGTCACTGGATTTATGTGAGGTTCGGCATTATACATGACGAGCGCAGTTATAAATATGTAAAATAGAGCCAACAAGAGAACAGAAAGCAGAACCTGACGTTCCTTCTGCAACACTTTTAGGAACATTGTAATTTTGTCAGAGTATCTGAATACCTTTAATAATCTGATAATCTTTAATAATCGTGTTAATCTTAGCAACTTAAATGACGGACTGATTAGATTTAGCCCCGGCAAAATTGATAGTAAATCAATTATTGCCATCGGGGTAAATGGATAAAAAATGTATGATAGCCATCCTTTTTTCAGTTGAATGTTGGACGTTCCCCAACGCAGAATATAATCTATTATAAAAGCAATAACCGTTATTATTTCAATAACTCTGAATATAGGATAGTCCTCTATGAACATCAATGGAACAATACTTGCAATAATCATAACAAGCATATACCAGTCGTAAATTCGACTCGCCCACATCCCTTTTCTATCACGGTTGATTAGATTATATATTTTTTGTTGTAACATGATAATGTCTTGATTTCAAAGTGCAAATTTACTCAAAATTATTGACATTATGAATTGAAAAGAAGAAAGCACCTGCCCAAACACAGACAGATGTTTTCAAAAATTTACGGAATATAGAGTGCGGCAAGTTCTGTTAGACGACGTTTTTTTAATTCGGCGTGAGGTTTGCCTTTGTAGCGGCAGTGGGAGGTGTAGGATTTGAAGCTGTCGCGATCGCCACGTTTCAAATTTTCAGGACTGTGGATTTGTTGACGACACCGGGACTACCATTGTAGGCGAGTGCGCAGAGAAGAACTGAGTCTTTACCATACTGGGAGTAGAGGGCGTAAAACTTACGGAGGTACTTGCGGAGCAGTGCATCAGCCTGTGCCTCGGTGAGCTGACAGCCTCGGCGGTAGGGTTCGCCCGGCTGGACTTGATGACCATAGCCAACGTATGGCCAATGTTTCGGCTTATGGAGCGTTTCAAACTTTTTGATTGTCAGGACTGCCCGCTCAAAGAGCTGTAGCCCCATTATAATTCGGTTCTTTCTCTGCTACGCTCCGAAAGCGCTTAGCGGTGAAGCGGCGAAAGCCGGCATAGTGACCGCGAAGATCACTATCGCCATAAGGAATATCAGGAGTATCTTCATAAGCCGATAGGTTTAATGGGATCTACTACCGGCCCTATGATTCCGGGGTTCTTACCACCGCCGTCATTGTCACCGCTGTCCTTGCTGTTGAACTCGAAGGTATGCTCCCACGGGGTCGAGCCGAAGTTTTTCTCAATCACGAGCAGGAATTTGTGAGCATCTGAAGCCTGGGCGGTGTAGTTGAGGCGGAAGGTCTTGCTTTCGAGAAGCACACGGTCGTTGTTGACCAGCACGGGGCCGTCACCAAGTTTGAGCGTTCCCTCGTCGTCATACTGGAAGTAGCGGATGGTATAGAGGGTGTTGGCATAGTTGCTTTAGGCTTGATCTCGAAGCGCAGTTCGACAGTCTCGCCTTTGGTGATTTTGTCGCCGTATGGCATGATTTTTTCGATGCAGAAGTGGTTAAACTATTGACTTACAAAAGAGTAGAAATCAAATCCGTACAAGCATCGTACATTTTCTATGTTTGTAAGTGGTTAACCTACTGCGTTTTAATACATTACAAGTCGCATTTGCCAAACTGACAACAGTGACTCAATGCAAAGTTAGTCATAATCCTCCGATTATCAAAGCAATATCCAAATTTTAACATTCGCCACAATACTCCGCGCCGTACAAAATAGNTGAAAAGAGTGGTTANATTNTNATTATAATCAACCGTCAGAATTTGAACAGAAATATATATGAGATATTGTTTAGTGTTCAGATTTTGGCTTTTCCCTAATTATGAAAAGTCACTTGGAACAATTAGAATACCCCATTCACTTATATGTCCTATAAAAATATTTCACAAAAACATACGGCTAATTCAAATAAATGCCGTAACTTTGTGCTATGAATAAGGAATCAGTACCTACGAATAGATTTATACTCCCGATTAGGGGCAGTCGTTCTTACCGTGAAATACTCCGTGAAGCCAAGGAAGGAGAAATCATAAAGGTTCGTAATGGTGTTTACGCGACGTCTGATGCACTTGCCAATGGTATGATTGACATCAATGCAATAGTGCCTGACGGTATTCTATGTTTGTATTCCGCATGGCACCACTATGGAATGACTACACAAATTCCAGACGCTTATTATGTAGCAATTGAAAGAAAACGGAAGGTGAGGCTGCCGGAAGCTGTGGATATAGCACTTGTTTACCAAAAAGAAGATTTATTGGATATTGGACGTACAACAGCTATAATTGATGGCATCCAGGTGGCAATTTATAACCGAGAGCGATGTCTATGCGATGCGATAAAATATCGCAATAAAATCGGAATTAATGTTATGGCTGAAATCCTTAATTCTTATCTGAGTTATCCCCAAAAGAATCTCAACATTCTTCAACAATACGCAAAAGAACTTCGTGTTTATAAGATATTGTCAAACTATCTTGATGTTAAAATATAATGGTTAAGAATATCGCTCATTCCCTGAAAGTCAAGCTCCTTAATCTGAGTGACCATGACAATCGCCGTTATCAACAGCTGCTTGTAAGATATATGCAAGAGCGATTTCTGTATAGATTATCAGAAAGTAAATATTGCAACAACTTCATATTAAAGGGTGGTGCACTACTCTATGCTTATAATGAATTTTTGCCGCGACCAACATTGGATGTGGATTTCATGGGTACTCATATCAGCAATGATAAGGCTGCTATTGTCGCAGCGTTTAAGGAAATAGCCTCAACAGAAGTTGATGATGACGGAGTGAGATTTTTGCCTGATAGCGTTGATGCATCGGACATCGCAGTAGAGCGTAAGTATCCGGGTGTAAGAATAACTGTTGTCGGTCAGCTTGATACAGTAAGAAAGGAACTGACTTTTGACATTGGTTTCGGAGATGTGATAACTCCAAATCCTGTACACATGACCTATCCAACTATAATTGAAGAAATGGAGAATCCACGAGTAATAGCCTATTCGCTGGAAACGGTTATAGCTGAAAAATTTCAGACTATGGTAGAGAAGAGCGTTTTCAATAGCCGGATGAAGGACTTTTTCGACCTCTACCGAATAATTGGCGCAAATAGCTTTGATGAAGATACCCTACTGGATGCTATTAGAGCAACTTTTGAGAATCGACATACAGGTATTACTGCTGAAGAACCTGTTTTTTCTCCAGCCTTTGCAGAAGATATAACACTCGATAAACGTTGGAAAGCATATTGCAACAAAATCAAACTTGAGAACGCGCCAAAATTTCAAGAGATAATGGCAATAATAACCACCTTTATGAAACCCTTTTGGAATAGACTGACACGATGAAGATACAGTATTGCTCTGATCTGCATATGGAGTTTCATGATAATATGCGCTTCATGAAATCATTGCCACTGGAGGTGGTGGGTGATGTCCTTGTCATAGCCGGTGATGTTGGATATCTTGTTGACACGACAATTCCGCATCTTAGATTCTGGAAATGGGCTTCTGAGAACTACCGTCAGGTATTGATGGTGGCAGGTAATCACGAATACTACAATAATGGAGATATAGCAGCACAAGGTGAGAGCTGGCAAAAGATGTTTCTGCCAAATGTCGGTTATTATCATAACAAAGTTGTAAGGATAGATAATGTAGATTTCATACTCTCAACATTATGGTCAAGAATACCACCTGTTGATGAATTCGCCATTCAGAATGGAATGAACGACTACGCCCAGATCCTCTATAACAAGCGTCGTCTGATTCCTCAGAACATAAATGATGAATTTGAGAGAAATCTCGCATTTATTAAGCAGTCAGTAAGTAAAAGCGATGCTGAAAAGATCGTTGTAGTCACACACCATCTGCCAACATTCGCTGCCATCGACGATAGACATAAAGGGAATGTACTGAATGCCGCCTACTCCACGGAACTAGGCAACTACATCGCAGACAGCAGAATCTCTGCATGGATTTACGGACATTCACATCACCGTACTGACCTGACGATTGGTAACACCCATCTCGTCAGCAATCCTCTCGGCTATGTTTTCAGTGGCGAAAATACCAACTTCGATGACTCCGCAGCAATTAAAGTATAATATGATTTTGTTTTTTCTTTCTAGGACTACAAGTTCTCTCCCTACCCTTGTTTAGTTGCATATTCCGTAAAATATTGTAGTCGCTGAATCAACATATCCCAAATGTATATACAATTTCCAGAGCTATCATAATCCTCATAAGACACTTAAATAACTGTTCCTACATTCCTGATTTATATTAAACCATACTTTAATGCTCACGAAATAACTATGCATGAAAATCAATATGTCGTAAATACAAAAGATTTCTTAATTAGAGAATAATATAGTATCCAATTCTTCGTCAAAATTTTAGGGCGCGTAGTCACATAAAAATATTATTTTGTAGATATCATTTCTTGCCCTTGCTAGCTTTTTTCGACTGTTTGCTCTGTTTTCTGGGTTTAGAAATACCTGTTTCCATACTTGAACTGCATTTACAGTCTGAGAGAATAACTTTAGTAAGGGGTAAGTCCATATATTCAGATTTTAAAATGTCGAATTTTGCTCTATCATTGTTCTTCTTTCTATGGACATCGAATATCCAAAAAACGGCTAAACTTGCATTAGTTGCATTTAGGTATTGCACAAATTTCCCTTTATATTCTCTACGCTTTTCGTCATTTTGGATTTCTTCGTTATTCAATAATTTAAGTTCTACCATAATAGGATTACATAACCCAAATCTAATTAAAAGATCTGTGCGTTTATTGTCTTGAAGTGTTACTTCTCGATCAATTTGGACGGTCTCTAATCCGATCTGGCAGCACTTGTTTATTATGGTAT
>JAAVCX010000006.1 GCA_014802105.1 Bacteroides sp.
TGACTAAAATCCACTCATTCATCGGTCACCTATAACTATAGGCTCCCTCTTCATTCATGGATTTTATCTCAAAATAAATCTCACATATAGTATAAATTAATTTTCAAGAGTTACTTAGATTAAATCAGTTCAAAGTATTTTCTTGAAGTTCCTGACCGAGCCGTCGGCATAATGATTGGAGACGATATAGAAACCGCGCGCAGGAGTGGCGACACTGATACCGTCGAGAGTATAATACTCGGTCTTGACAGGCTGATTGTCGACAACAACGGTCTCGAGCGANGAGTCGTCGCCACTCATGGCGTAGCCGTGGATCCTGATGTCGGAGAGACAGATAGTCTTGCCGGTAGCGGCTCCGTTATACCAGGGATAGAAACGCAGGCGGAGCGACTGTCCCTCGTCAAGCGAAACCACNGGGGTCTCCTTGATATACTGCATATTGTTGGCAGGCAGAGAGGTCTGATTGAAGATCATCTGAGGATTGGCGAAATCTTCGTCAGTGGAATAGTAGACTTTGACACACATGCCGTTGCCTCCACATCCACAGAGAAAACAACTGATCTCGTCGATCTTGAGGGTGGTCGACGCAGCAGCTTTGACTCCAAACTCGATATAGCGGGTGGAGACTTCGTCTATCTCGCCTGCGGGCCATGCCTCGCCCTCGATGAGATTGCGCTGAGTCTTGCGCGAAGCCTCGTAGCCTGTCCAGTCGGGCCACACAGTATTGGCATTGGGATTGNTGTAACGCTGAAGCACCATGCCCTGATAGGTCTCNGGGACGATGTCGACGGGCCCGGTGATGTCGCAGTCGTTGTCAGACTCCAGACGCCAGTAGGCAGTCACCTCAGTNCCACCCGAGAGCGAGACAGCGGTAGCGGTGACGGGNACTTCGGTGGTCTTGCCTCCGCCTCCGATAGTGATGGTCTCGCTGATCTCCCCCTCGGTGTCGAGGGGTATCGAGGCATAGAATTTTTCTATGATGTTNCCTCCGGAGTAAGGGATCGTCACTGACTGACTCCAGGTCTTGTTGTCGGTAGAGAGTTTCAGNGAGCCTGAAGCCGAGAGNGTGACATTGCCCGAGGCGGGATTGAGATCATAGCCGCTCAGAAGAAANTCGCGGCTCAGCTGCTGACCCTTATATCCGCTGCCGAGATTGGCATCGGCCGGCGACACACCAAGTTCGCTCGTGAGGTTGACATANTCTGAGAGCAGTCCCTGCTCCTTGCAGAGCTGAGCGAAACGGCGGGCNATGAGAGCGGCGCCGGTAGCGCTGAGGTGGGTCGATCCATCGCCNTCGCTGAGCAGNTCGTGACAGTCCTTGTCGCCATAGCTTATGTAGAGATCGGCGGTGGCGGAGGTGAGGTCGACAAAGGGTACATCCATTTCCTTGGCCACCTCTTTCATCTGATAGACATAGTCCATAGAGTGGTCGTCGGCCGAGACCTTTTGGCCNGTAAGCACCCCGTTGTCGGTCAGTTTGGAGAAAGAATCGCCCAGATCGTGACGGCCGTTGCGGCGTATGGTATTGCCGGTGAAATACATTCGGCAGATGGCGCCACANAGGATAGGCGTACAGCCTGCCTCGCGGGTCTCGGTGATGTATTTGCGCAGATATTTCTTATATGTGTCATTNGGAGTTGTGCCGCGATAGTCGGTCTTGGCGGCTTCATCGGAGTTGCCGATCTTCTCATAATAGGCCTTGAGCTCGTCGCCGTCCATGCCCTGGGTCTTCTCNTCGTTGTGGGCAAACTGTATCACTACATAGTCGCCCGGCGACATCTGTTTCTTGACCGATGTCCAGAAGGCNGCTTCCTCATAGAAACTCTTGCTGGAAGCGCCGGCCTTNCCGCGGTTGTTGATCTCTATGCCGGTGAAAAACTGCTGGAGATATTGTCCCCAGCCGCGGGTGACGGTCTTGGACTCGTCATAGGTCTGCATGGTGCTGTCGCCGATGGTGTGCACCTTCTTGGCAGCATCGGCCTGAAAGGCTCCGGCAAGAGCCGAAGCGATGAATAGCGTCTTTAGAAATTTCATGGTATAATGAGTGGTTTTATCTGTGATACAAACATGATTTCTGATGATGCAAAATTAGGTCAAAAGCGCCCCACGGGAGGGTAAAAAAAGTTCAATCGCTCGGTAAAATCAAGCCAAAATCGTGAAAATAACATAGTAAAAGTCCGATTGAGACCGATCGGGAGGGAGGGAACCGATTTTTTTACATACCTTTGTGGAGTAACCTCTATGCCATGAAAAAAATCATACTGATGACACTGGTGTGNGCGAGCACGCTGACCCTCTCGGCCCGATTGCCCGAGAGCGACGAGATCATGACGGTCTCTTCGCTTGTAGCCGATAAGTTTATCGCCTCCTATCCCGATGTCGGAGCCGACAGCTATGTCGGAGGNAAGAAACGCAACAGCAAGATCTGGACACGCGGAGTGTTTTATGAGGGACTGCTCAATCTCTATCGTGAGAACCCTCAGGAGAGATGGCTGAAATATTGTACCGACTGGGGCGAATATCACAAGTGGGTGAGCAGTTCCGACAACGAGGCCCGGTCGCACAACGCCGACTATCAGTGTTGCGGACAGTCTTATCTCGAGATGTATCTGATGAAACCCGAGGAGGAGNTCAGAATGACACATATCAAGATGAGGATCGANCAGATGAAAGCAACCGGCCGCAACAACTACTGGACATGGGTCGACGCCATACAGATGAGCATGCCGGTGATGGCATTGCTCGGCGACATCACNGGCGACAGTTCCTATTGGACTTATATGAACGATCTGTACACATATACCCGCGACAAACAGGGTGGTAACTCCAAAGGNGGCGGGAGTCGGTTGTTCAACACCGAGACGGGACTNTGGTATCGCGACTATCAGTTTGATCCGCCCTATCGCGACACCAAGGAGACCGACAAGGATTGCTACTGGAGCCGTGGCAACGGNTGGGTGTATATGGCACTCGCGCGAGTAATGCAGTTCACGCCTGAGAGCGAGAGTCACCGCAAGGAGTATGAGGCTGATTTCATAGCCATGAGTCGCGGACTGAAAGAGTGTCAGCGCNCNGATGGCTCCTGGAGTGTCAGCCTTGCCGCTCCGACCAACTTTGGCTCGGAAGGNAGCGAGGGCCCCGAGATGACCGGCACNTCGCTCTTTGTCGGAGGTATGGCCTGGGGAGTACGCNCAGGTCTTCTCGACGCCGAGGAGTTTGGCCCGGTGATAGAAAAGGGCTGGGAATCCATGACCAAGGCTGTCCATCCCGACGGAAAGGTAGGCTATATCCAGGGCACCGGGTCGGCTCCGGAACATGGNGGCCCCATCACCTACAACTCCACGCCCGACTTTGAGGACTTCGGAGTAGGATGCTGGCTATGGGGAGCAGCCGAAGTACATTCACTGGCTCTTGAACAGGAGAAAAATCATAGCGTCATCACCGACATCGAGGCCGACCTCACACCCGCCGACGACAATTATTACGACCTCCTGGGCCGAAAAGTGACNACNCCCCTANCCGGTCACATCTANATCCACCGCCACCGGGCCATCGTNTACAAACGATAATGACAGATAACTCCAGGCAAGAGGACNTCGGTATTTAANACAACGANTCATGGAAGAAATGATCATACAATCAATNATACTCCTGCTTGTNGTGGGAATTAATTATGGCTGTATACGATTGATCAGATCCAACCCCGACATCCTGTCAGGGTTTAAAATGAGCGACGATCCTTATCAGAGAGAGCGTGACAAAGAGTGGGTTAAGAAACTGCTGAGCTATTTGTTCCGAGCCTCNATCCTGACCTTTCTGGGNGGTCTGACNGGTATTATATTCAGACTGCCGACCTTATATATACTATCTTTAATCCTCCCGACAGCTATTGCTTATATAACAGCCGATTTGTCTCGGTCCACGAAGANTGACAAGAAACGCAAGACGAGGATAGTGANTATCATTAAAATCGCATCGGTTTTATTGATATGTATTCCTATACTGTCCATAAGCCGAAGCGACCTTAAAGTAAAATTCAACGATAGCGGATTGGAANTTTCAGGCNTGTATGGGGTGACAATTCCTTACTCTGCCATCAAACAGGTGTCGCTATGTGANAGCTTACCCCGTTTAAAGATCAGGACAAATGGTTTTGCATTGGGTGACACCCGATTGGGACACTTCCGCACATCAGATGGTAAACGTATCACTTTGTTCACCCACTCTGACAANGAATGTATCAGAATTGTAAAGACCGATGGTTCTATCTACTATCTATCNTATAAGGAAAATGATGAGACNAAAGTCCTNCTGNGGGAAATCCTGGANAGAACTGANCTCAATCCGCAAAAAAGCGATTGCTCCAAACCTCATACCTCGANAAAGCCCGGTTTTTCNAAACCCGAAGGCCGAGTTCTTCAAACAAATCGCTAAATTTGCACTTTACAGTTAGAGTAGACCTCTTAACTTAAGACTACACCAATACAACTANTCTCTAATGGAAACTTGGAATCAACTTTCAGNNGAAGAATTAAAAATTGGTTTTGTTGCATCCTGTATCGAAAGTGTGGCAGAACGATTGGGTTATCAATATGACGAAATACTCGACCGAATGGACAGGGTTAGTCTTATTGACGAGTACATCTATCCTCACTATGAAGCCCTTCATACGGAGGACAGGAATAATCTGACTGACAACATCATCGAAACCCTCAATCGCTGGGAAGCCAATATCAAGAATAATGGATAGGATAGAAATATACCATGCTTCGACTGAACCGATCTCCAGACCTCTGTGTGGAGTTGGTAGAAAGAACCTTGACTTTGGTCAGGGGTTCTATCTGACAGATGTCTATGATCAAGCTGTGATGTGGGCAAACNGACGTGCTATTGAAAGACAGCAACCGGCAATTCTAAATGTATATCTCCTTGATCGTGAAAACATATTTAAGGAAGCAAGAGTAAAGATTTTTGAGAAATATGACAAGGACTGGCTCGACTTCATTGTTGCTTGNAGGAAAGGAGACCCGGTTTGGGAAAAGTATGACTATATTGAGGGTGGAGTAGCCAACGATCGTGTAATTGATACTGTCAATCTCTTTATCAACGGTCTGATTTCTGATGAAGGAGCACTCAAACGACTTCAGTATCTTAAGCCCAACAACCAGATTTGTATCCTGAATCAGGACATGCTTGACCGTTATCTCACTTTCATTGAAGCAGTAAAATTGTCAGACTGATGGATAACTATAATAAGGAAATACTTGATATATTAAGGTGGAGCCGCATGGGTGTCATCGCCTGTCGCATTGCTGAAAAGACCAAGGTTTCACCTCTGCAAGCGCTTAAAGATTTCTATCACAGNGCAACCTGCAGGAAATTCCACGACCGNAGCTCAGGTCTNTACATTCAGAGTGACAATTATATCGCTGATGACTATCTGATAGAAATAGGGGCTCAAAACTTGTGAGAGGGGATGGGATAAACCGTATTTTTTTGTACCTTTGCATTTCCCGAAAGCATGTTTTCATTTCACTATTGAATAATGAGCGACAATAATTACAGGAAACTCGGCGTNGCTCCGAGGTTTCACGAAATACTCTCGACAGGCTTCTACACAGGTCTGCTGCCCGGAGCGCCCGGCACATACGCGGCCTTTACGGCGCTGGTGATCTGGTATCTGCTCTATCTGGTGCTCAGCCCGTTGGCTCTGACACTTGTGACGCTTGCACTNATAGTAGGTGTCACCATAGCCGGAGCCTGGACTTCGACAGTGATGGAAAAATACTGGGGCCCCGACCCACGAGCCGTGGTCATAGACGAGTATGTAGGTTGCTGGATACCTCTGCTCGTAGCTCCCGCCGGCGATATGACCTGGCTNTTCGCCCTGCTGGGTTTCGGACTGTTCCGGCTGATAGACATCACCAAACCTCTGGGCTGCCGCAAGATCGAGGAGGTCTGTCCCTCGGGATGGGGCGTGATGATGGANGATGTCCTGGCCGGNACCTANGCNCTNATAATNGTATATATNNTNAAACTCATCATACTCTAAGTANAAGATGGAAAACAAGGAAACCAACCTCAATGACGCCCCCGCCGCAGAGGGCCGCAGCCTCAACTTCGTAGAGGAAATAGTGAGCAAGGATCTGGCCGAAGGCAAGAACGGAGGCCGTCTCAGCACCCGTTTCCCACCCGAGCCCAACGGTTATCTCCATATCGGTCATGCCAAGGCTATCTGTATGGACTTCGGAATAGCCCAGAAGTTTGGCGGCACATGCAACCTGCGTTTCGACGACACCAACCCCGTCAAGGAGGATGTGGAATATGTAGACTCCATACGCGAAGATATCAAATGGCTCGGTTTTGACTGGGGCGACCGCGAATATTATGCCTCGGATTATTTCCCTCAGCTCTTTGATCTGGCTGTGCGCCTGATCAAGGANGGCAAGGCCTACGTGGACGACCAGACCTCAGAGGAGATAGCCGCTCAGAAAGGTACCCCTACCCAGCCCGGCACCGAGAGCCCCTACCGCAACCGCACACCCGAGGAGAACCTTGACCTGTTCATGAGAATGAACGCCGGAGAGTTTGAAGAGGGTTCGAGAGTGCTACGAGCAAAGATCGACATGGCCAATCCCAACATGCACTTCCGCGACCCGATCATGTATCGTATCATCAAGACNCCCCACCACCGCACCGGCACCACCTGGAAAGTCTACCCCATGTATGACTTCGCCCACGGCCAGAGCGACTATTTCGAGGGTGTCACCCACTCGATATGCACGCTGGAGTTTGTNGTACACCGTCCGCTCTACGAGTATTTTGTCAAGGAGCTTGCCGACGAGAGCTACTGCCCGCGCCAGATAGAGTTCAACCGACTGAACCTCACCTATACGGTGATGTCCAAGCGCAAGCTTCTCCAGCTTGTCAAGGAGGGTCTTGTGGCCGGATGGGACGATCCGCGCATGCCGACCATCTCNGGTCTGCGCCGCCGTGGTTTCACACCTCGAGCCATCCGTAACTTTATCGATGCCATCGGCTACACCAAATATGAGGCCCTCAACTCNATCTCGCTGCTCGAACACGCTGTGCGCGACGATCTCAACAAGGTTGCTACCCGCGGAATGGCCGTGATGAATCCCGTGAAACTCATCCTCACCAACTATCCCGAGGGCAAGACCGAAATGGTAGAGATGGACAATAATCCCGAGGATCCCTCGGCCGGAACTCACAGTATGCCTTTCGGTCGCGAGATCTACATCGAGCGCGACGACTTCATGGAAAATCCGCCCAAGAAATTCTTCCGTCTCGCTCCCGGNTCAGAGGTAAGACTCAAGGGTGCTTATATAATTAAATGTGTAGACGTGAAGAAGAATGCCGACGGCACCATCGAGGAGATCCATTGCACCTACGATCCCGAGACCCGCAGCGGAATGCCCGGCGCCGACCGTAAGGTCAAGGGCACGCTCCATTGGGTAGCCGCCGAGACAGCCGTCGATGCCACCGCCCGTATCTATGACCGTCTCTTCTCAGTAGAAAACCCGGCGGCCGANACCGAGCGCGACTTCCGCGAGATGCTCAACCCCGACTCNCTCAAGGTGGTCGACCATATCAAGATCGAGCCTTATCTCGCCGAGATAGCCAAGCCGGGACTTCCTATACAGTTCCAGCGCGTAGGCTATTTCACCCTCGACCCTGACTCGAGCGAGGGTCATCTCATCTTCAACCGCACGATCGCCCTGAAAGACTCCTGGGAGAAAATCAACAAGTGAGTCTCAAGCCCCTATGGAAGATAATAACAACGACGACACCCGCCAGGGGCTCTATGACGAGTTTGAATCGGAGATAGTAAAGGCTCACAATCCCGAGGCCTATTTTGACGAAGACGACCTCATAGAAATCTTTGACTATGCGTCTGACATGGACAACTATATAGTCAAGATGGAGGTGCTCCTCTATGGCGCGCGCCATTATCCCGACTCCCAACTGCTGGCCACCCGCCGGGCCTGGTTCTACTCCTCGCTCGGCGAGATGGAGGCCGCAGCCGAAGTCAACAGCCGTGTCACCAACGGTGGTTTTCTCAATAAACTACTGGCGCTCAGGGCTGAAAATCTCGCNGACACGACCCAATTNGGGNGNCGTCTGGCCGAGATAGTCGANGAGAGCGAGGAGCTGCTCGACGAAGACCTGATACANCTCGTGGATTATTGTGCCGAGAGCTCAATGCTCGACTGGGTGGGTGCCAACCGCAAACGTGTGGAGGCCAAGAGTTCCTACACACCCACCTTTATATATGAGTATGCCGACCGGGCCGAAGAGGCCGGCGACCTCGCCACGGCCCAGGCCCTGTTTGAAGAGCTCACCATGATGGAGCCTTTCACGGTGGANTTCTGGATGAGGCTGGCCAAAGTGCAGGCCGACAACCAGCTCTTCACCGATGCGCTCTCCTCGGTGGAGTATGCTCTGGCGGTCGATAACTCTTATTGTGACGCTCTGCGTCTCAAAGGCAAACTGCTCTGTCGTCTCGATCATGACATGAACGAAGTCTCGGCTATCTTCAGAAAGGTGACCGAGAGCCCTTCGGCCCAACCCGGCGATTACGTGGCNTACGCCGCCACGATCAATGCGCTCGGACGGGCAGAGGAGGCGGTGGCCATACTCAAAGAGGTACTTGAGAAGGTGCCCATGCTTCAGAGTGCCGTAGACCTGCTGATGGTGATCGACTTCAATATCGCNGTTCCATATATACATAATATNGTGTCGACCCTGAGACTCGAGGCCGACACAATCATCACATGGGTGCGCGAGCTACTGTCAAACGATGCTGTCATCGAAGCTGTCAAACTTGCAAGTCTTTTTACCGACAGCTTCAGANCTNCCACCGAGCTGGCTTTTCTGATTCAACTCCTGTATATTACAGGTCACTATAAAGAGATAATTTCGATAATCGATTCGCGCTATCCCGAAGGTATCTCGGAGATAGGCAAACCCGAGCCGGCCATAGTCTACAGCTATCTGATGAGCCTTGNCCACANGGGCAAAAGAAGCAAAGCCCTCAGCGANGCCAAGGCCCATCTCTCGGTCATAGAGCAGGCCATGGACGAAGACCTGCTCCATCGTGCCGACTATATCCTGTCGGAGACGACACTTCCGGCCTACATCTCGTGTGTCCATGCCGGATACCGCCACCAGTTGCGCGACATCATCAACGCCCTCTCGGCACCCGGCCGCATGCCGCCCTCGTCGTTTGACCCGATGCTTTTATGAGGGGAGACTAAGATTTTAAAGAAATTTTTCCTTAATTAAAAAATTATACATTATCTTTGCATGGAAAACCATGACCCTGACAGCTTAGAGCCCCGAGAGGTCACGGCTATAACATGACTGAGAATTAATACCATAAATCATGGCAGAAAAAAGAGAAAAACTATTTGACCAGTTTCCTCCCGTCTCCACCGCCGAGTGGAAGGCCAAGGTAGAAGCTGACCTCAAGGGTGCTCCCTTTGACAAGAAACTTGTGTGGCGCACCAACGAAGGCTTTAATGTCCAGCCCATGTATCGCCTGGAAGACATCAAAGATCTTCCCACCACCAACTCGCTCCCCGGCGAGTTCCCCTATCTGCGCGGCACCCGCACCGACAATGATTGGCTCGTGCGCCAGGANATAGTAGCCGAGACTCCCGCCGACGCCAACCGTGTGGCACTCGATGTGCTCACCAAGGGTGTCAACTCGCTCGGATTTCATGTAGAAGATCCCTCGGCCGAGACCTTAGAGACCCTGCTCGCCGGTATCGACCTGAATAAAGTGGAGGTAAACTTCACCTGCTGTGTCAAGAAAGCTCTCCCCCTCGCTCTCGCTCTGGTCGAATATCTGACCAAGGCCGGAGCCCTGGAGACATTCANNGGCTCGATCGACTTCAATCCCTTCCGCAAGCCCCTGCGCAAAGGTGTGGCTTTCGAGAAGGACAATCTCGTCGCCATGNCATGCGCTCTGCTCGATGCAGTGGCTCCCGTCAAGGGTCTGAGAGTGCTGTCGGTCGATAGCGATATGNTCTCCAATGCCGGCGCATATATCTATCAGGAGCTCGGTTATGCTCTCGCGTGGGGTGCCGAGTGGCTCACATTGCTCACCGAGGCCGGCCGCAGCGCCACCGAGGTAGCNTGTCGCATAAAGTTCAACATGGGTGTCTCGAGCAACTTCTTCATGGAGCTTGCCAAATTCCGCGCCGCCCGTATGCTCTGGGCCCAGATCGTAGCCCAGTACAANCCCGAGTGTGACTGTGCCGCCAAGATGAAGGCCCACGCCACCACTTCGCGTTTCAATCAGACTCTCTATGATGCACACGTCAACCTTCTGCGTAGCCAGACCGAGTCTATGTCGGCCGCTCTCGCCGGAGTAGACTCCATCACAGTCACTCCGTTTGACGTGCCCTATAAGACACCCGATGAATTTTCAGAGCGTATCGCCCGCAACCAGCAACATCTGCTCAAGGAGGAGAGCCATCTCGACAAGGTGGTCGATCCCGCAGGCGGCTCNTACTATGTAGANACTCTCACCGTGGCNATCGCCAAGGAGGCCTGGAAGCTTTTCCTCTCGGTCGACGAGAAGGGTGGTTTCCTCCCCNCCGTCAACGAAGGTCTCGTCCAGGCNGCCATCAGAGAGAGTGCCGAGAAACGCCACACCGATGTGGCCCGTCGCAAAGAGATACTTCTCGGTACCAACCAGTATCCCAACGTCAACGAGATGGCTGCCGAGAAGATCGTAGAGCTCAAGGGATCGCTCCCCTGCANCTGCTCGGGCCACGATGCTCAGGCATGTGAAAATCCCGTAGGACTGCCGACCAAGCGTGCAGCCAGCGATTTCGAATCGCTTCGCCTGGCCACCGAGGCCGCAGCCAAGCGTCCCAAGGTGTTCATGCTCACTATCGGCAATCTCGCCATGCGTCTGGCACGCGCACAGTTCTCGGCCAACTTCTTCGGATGTGCNGGCTATGAGATCATCGACAACCTCGGCTTTGACAGCGTGGAGCAGGGCGTAGATGCCGCTCTNGAGAAGGGAGCCGACGTAGTGGTACTCTGCTCGAGCGACGACGAGTATGCCGAGCTGGCACCCGCCGCCTACGACTATCTGGCCGGACGCGCCGAGTTTGTAGTGGCCGGAGCTCCCGCCTGCATGGAGGATCTCAAGGCCAAGGGTATCAATGATTTCGTTCATGTACGTTGCAACGTGCTCGACACCCTGCGCGATTTCAATTCACGCCTGCTCAACAAGTAAACTCTACCATTCACCCCCCTCTGTCAATAAGATATGAAACCCAATTTTCAAGAAATAGATATTGTAAAAGACGCCTTCGGCGAGCCTCATGCCGCCGCTGCCACCGGGGAAGAATGGCTCACCCCCGAGCGCATACCCGTAAAGCCCGTCTATACTAAAAATGATCTCGAAGGACTCGAGCATCTCGAGTATGTCTCGGGTATCCCCCCCTTCCTGCGTGGCCCGTACAGCGCCATGTATCCCCTGCGCCCCTGGACCATACGCCAGTATGCAGGCTTCTCCACCGCAGCCGAGTCAAACGCCTTCTACCGCCGCAACCTTGCAGCCGGCCAGAAGGGTCTGTCGGTAGCCTTTGACCTCGCCACTCACCGTGGCTATGACGCCGACCACGAGCGCGTGGTAGGCGACGTAGGTAAGGCCGGCGTGTCGATCTGCTCGCTCGAGGACATGAAAGTGCTCTTCGAGGGTATACCCCTGAACAAAATGTCGGTGTCGATGACCATGAACGGCGCTGTGCTCCCCGTGCTCGCCTTCTATATCAACGCCGGTCTGGAGCAGGGTGCCAAACTCGAGGAGATGGCCGGAACCATCCAGAACGACATCCTCAAGGAGTTTATGGTGCGCAACACCTATATCTATCCCCCGGAATTCTCGATGCGCATTATCGCCGACATCTTCGAGTACACCTCCCAGAACATGCCCAAGTTCAACTCCATCTCGATCTCGGGCTACCACATGCAGGAAGCTGGTGCCACCTGTGACATCGAGCTTGCCTACACCCTCTGTGACGGTCTCGAATATCTCCGCGCAGGTGTCAATGCCGGTATCGACATCGATGCTTTCGCTCCCCGTCTGTCGTTCTTCTGGGCTATCGGTATGAACTACTTCATGGAGGTGGCCAAGATGCGCGCCGCCCGTCTGCTCTGGGCCAAGATCGTCAAGCAGTTCAACCCCAAAAACCCCAAATCGCTCGCCCTGCGCACCCACTCGCAGACTTCGGGCTGGTCGCTCACCGAGCAGGATCCTTTCAATAACGTAGGCCGTACCTGTATCGAGGCTATGGGCGCAGCTCTGGGCCACACTCAGAGTCTCCACACCAACGCCCTCGACGAGGCTATCGCCCTCCCGACCGACTTCTCGGCCCGTATCGCCCGCAACACTCAGATCTATATCCAGGAGGAGACCATGGTCACCAAGCAGGTGGATCCCTGGGGCGGCAGCTACTATGTAGAGGCCCTCACCAACGAGATCGCTCATCGCGCCTGGGAGCATATCCAGGAGATCGAGAAACTCGGCGGCATGGCCAAGGCTATCGAGAGCGGTATACCCAAGATGCGTATCGAGGAGGCAGCCGCCCGCACCCAGGCCCGCATCGACTCAGGCCGTCAGACCATCGTCGGTATCAACAAGTATCGTCTTGACCACGAGGATCCCATCGACATCCTCGAGATCGACAACACCGAGGTGCGCAAAGATCAGGTGGCCCGTCTCCACGAGCTCAAGGAGCACCGCGACGAGGCCGCTGTCAAGAAAGCGCTCGAGGCTATCACCGAGTGTGTCCGCACCAAGGAGGGCAATCTTCTCGACCTGGCAGTCAAGGCAGCCGGTGTACGTGCCACCCTCGGCGAGATTTCAGATGCCTGCGAAGAGATCGTAGGCCGTTATAAAGCAGTAATCCGTACTATATCAGGCGTGTACTCTTCAGAGACCAAACAAGATCCCGACTTCGAGAAAGCACAGAAAATGTGTGAGGAGTTTGCTAAGCGTGAGGGCCGTCAGCCCCGTATCATGATCGCCAAGATGGGCCAGGACGGTCACGACCGCGGCGCCAAGGTTGTAGCCACCGGCTATGCCGACTGTGGCTTCGACGTCGACATGGGCCCTCTGTTCCAGACTCCTGCCGAGGCAGCTCGTATGGCAGTGGAGAATGACGTCCATATCCTCGGCGTCTCCTCTCTCGCCGCCGGTCACAAGACCCTCATACCTCAGGTGATCGAGGAGCTCAAGAAGCTTGGCCGCGAGGACATCCTCGTGACAGCCGGCGGTGTGATCCCCGCTCAGGACTACGACTTCCTCTACAAAGCCGGCGTGGCTGCNATCTTCGGCCCCGGCACCCGTATTCCCGAGTCGGCCATCAAGATGCTCGAGATCCTTCAGGGTGAATAANNAGCCCGTCTCAACAACCCGATANCAGCGGGNACCGGACTCATCTCNGGTTCCCGCTCTCTCTATACTCTATACTCTATACTCTATACNCTATACCCTATTCCCCTATCCTCTCTATTTTNACAAATGAANAACTTCACCTATACCACACCGACNTTCTATCAGTTTGGCCGGGGAGCTGAAAACGAAACAGGCCGCCTGGCCCGNCGCGAAGGAATGACAAATGTGCTCCTTGTCAGCGGCAAAGGCAGCGTAGTGCGTAGCGGTCTGCTCGACCGTGTCAAGTCTTCTCTNGAAGCCGAAGGCATNACTTTCACAGATCTCACGGGAGTCCAACCCAACCCTATGGACGATAAAGTCTATGAGGGTATCGACATAGTGCGCCGTAAAGGTATTGACGGCGTGATAGCCGTCGGCGGCGGCTCAGCTATCGACACAGCCAAAGCCATTGCTGCAGGTGCGCTNTATGACGGAGATTTCTGGGACTTCTATGCCGGCAAGGCAGTGGTAGAGAAAGCGCTGCCNATCGGCACNGTGCTGACCATACCCGCCGCAGGGAGCGAGGGAAGCGGNAACTCNGTGATCACCCACCACAAGGGGATGAAAAAGATCTCGCTACGCACCGACAAGGCGTTACGCCCGCTATTCTCGTGCATGAATCCCGAACTGACNTTTACGTTGCCCCCCTATCAGAGTGCCTGTGGTATCTGCGACATGATGATCCATATACTCGAGCGTTANTTCACCTCTACGCCCGANGTCCAGGTGACCGACCGTGTGGCCGANGGNCTGCTCCAGGCTATTATNGAGGAGGCNCCCAAGGTGATGNCNCGTCCCGATGACTACGAGGCACGTGCCAATATAATGTGGAGCGGCACGCTGGCCCACAACGGTGTGTGTGGCAACGGACGTACCGAGGACTGGTCAAGCCACTTCATGGAGCATGAAATCAGTGCTTTGCATCCNGAGGTGGCCCACGGGGCAGGTCTGGCAGTAATCGTGCCCGCCTATCTTGACTATGTGGGTGAGAAAAATCCACAGCGAGTGGCACAGTTGGGCCGACGTGTGTTTGGGGTGGAATGTTCCGATGATACCGACGCGGTCAAGGAGACCGTCAGCCGGGTGCGCTCGTTCTTCAAGTCTCTCGGACTTCCTGCCTCCCTGAAGGAACTTGGCGTTTCGCCTGACGAGATTCCTGTAATGGTGAGAAATCTCCATGCCAATAAGGGGGAGCGCATTGGCTCATACGTGCCTCTCGGGGCTGAGGATACCGAGGAGATATACNGGAGGAGTAATAGAGTATAAGTAACTCTTAAAAATTAAACGTCAATATGTTTTTCCATGAGCAACCCGTGANAGACTTTTATACTCTCTGTGGCTTTATTTTGACTAAAATAAATCTCACATATAGTATAAANTAATTTTCAANAGTTACTTAGAAATTTATAGTTATCAGGGCCTTGGAGTTCTTAAGGCCTTAGGGTTTCGAGGACTTCAGGTTTTTAATGACTTGAAGTTCTCGAGATATGCGGACTATCAGTCCTTATCTTATCGGTAACAATAATTAACACAAAAATTTCATATTACGGTTAAACTTTNCTCTATTGACCAAGTCATAATAGAGGTAACCCAATTAANACGTCACATTCTTCAAAACCACATTTCAACTCATCTCATGACACGCCACCTACGCNCATTGTTNGCGTTCTCACTGCTATTGCTTGTCTCANTTGCNTCTTANTCCCTTAATATCNCCGGTACAGTTATCGACGGTGCCACCCGTGAGCCGCTTATCGAAGCTACCGTGCGGTTGCTTGCAGCCAAAGACAGTGCTTTTGTCAAGGGTGTCTCAACCAACATCGACGGCCGTTTCACGCTCTCAGGTGTAAAGAAAGGAAAATATATACTCCAGCTCACCTATATCGGCTATTCAACCCTCAATCAGGATGTCGACGCCTCAGCAGGTTCAAATGTACGCCTGGGCACTATCGAGATGAAGGAGGCCTCGGAGATACTTGGCGAGCTTGAAGTAGTGGCGGTCAAGACTCCTATCAAGGTGATGGTTGACACCGTGGAGTATAATGCCGACTCTTATCACACTCAGCCCAATGCCGTAGTGGAGGATCTNCTCAAGCGNCTCCCGGGCATCGAGGTTGACTCTGACGGTAATATTACGGCCCATGGCAAGTCAGTGACTAAATTCCTNGTAAACGGTAAAGAATTTTTCAGCGACGACCCCGCTGTGGCTTCCAAGAACNTNCCGGCCGANATGATCGACAAACTTCAGGTGGTGGATCGCAAGAGCGATTTCGCCCGTCTGACCGGCGTCGATGACGGCGANGACGANACTGTGATCAACCTCACGGTCAAAAAAGGGCGTGACAACGGATGGTTTGGCAACGCTCAGGCCGGTTACGGNACAGACGACCGCTATCANGCTAACTTTAACGTCAACCGTTTCTGGAACGGNAANCAGATCACNTTCCTGGGTAATCTCAATAATATCAACCAGCTCGGATTTTCCGACGGTACTTCTGGCCGTTTCCGNGGCGGCCGNAGCGGAGGTATNACAATCTCACGCGCGCTGGGTCTGAACTTCAATATCGGTAACGAAGAGATCTTCCGCATCGGCGGTGACGTGATGTATTCCAACACCGACCGTAACGTCTCCTCTCGTCAAGACCGTCAGTATATCTTCACCGATTCCACCGCCTANGCTTATGTGCGCAATCTCTCACGCACACGCACCAACAGTGTCTCGGCCAACTTCCGAATGTTGTGGAAGCCCGACTCATTCAACACTGTAGAGTTCCGCCCGACATTCAAATTCAACCATCTCAACAGTTACTCGACCGACTCCACCTCCAACTTCTCGGGAGAAATGGCGGAAGTCTCGCGCAACAAAAATCTTGATAACAGTTCGGGCAACTCTTACGACTTCTCCGGCCGNCTCATCTACTCCCATAATTTCCGTTCCCACCCCGGTCGCAGCTACTCCCTGTCGGCAGACTACTCTCTGTCCAATACCCGCGAACGCGAAAACTCCATCTCAGACATCGTGCGCCATCTTGTCGAAGACGGTGATGAGGTGCTCGATCAGTATGCCGACAACCACACCTGGAGCAACTCAGTATCAGCCCGTGTCACCTGGAATGAACCTTTAGGAAATGTGGCCAATGGCAACTTCCTGGTGTTCAGCTACCGAATGAACTATAAATGGAANAATGCCGACAAATNCACCTANACACTCCCCGATGACTATGACGGATTGTTGCCACCGGTAGATCTCGAGCCCGACCCCGACTACTCGCGCTCCTACCGCAACCATTATTTCAATCAGAATATACGCATGGGCTACAAGAAAGCAGGCCCCGCGCTCAACTATGAGGTAGGTCTGGCTCTCGTGCCTCAGATGACCAAGTCGATAGACTTCATCAACTCTGACCGCAATATAGAGCGCTGGGTATGGAACTATGCTCCCTATCTGCGTCTGAAATATCAATGGAACAAAAAACGCTCGATTCAGGCCAACTATCGCGGCCGCTCCTCCGAGCCCTCCATCGATCAGATGATCCCGGTGCCCGATATATCCGACCCCATGAACATCAAGATCGGTAATCCTGACCTGAAGCCTTCGTTTGCCCATAATCTCAACATACGCTTTCAGGACTATAACGAGGAACTCCAGCGCTCCATCATGCTGAACGGTGATTTCACTTACACCCAGAACTCGGTCATCTCCAAGACCACTTACGATCCNCAGACAGCCGGACGCACCACCGAGTATCTCAACGTCAACGGAGTGTGGTCGATGCGATTGATGAACATCATGTCAATGCCCCTGCGCAACAAGAAGTGGACTATCTCCAATCACCTCTTCGGCAACGCCTCTCAGGACAAAGGCTTCAATAACAACGTGGCCAATACGTCGCATAANTACTCAGTTTTCGAAAGCCCCGGTATAGCTTTCCGNCCCGACAACTTCGAGTTTGANCTGCGTCCTCAGTATCGTCTCCAGCTCTCCACCAACTCGATGCAGAACCAGAACAACCGNACGATCCATAGCTACGGAGGTCGTCTCGACTGCACATACTACACCCCCTGGGGACTNACNATNCAGAGCGATGTAAACTACACTGCCAACAAGGGTTATGCCGCAGGCTTCAATACCAATGTNTGGCTTTGGAACGCATCTATCTCCCAACAGTTCCTCAAGGACAAGTCGCTGACACTTGCCGTCAGAGCATACGATCTGCTCGGTCAGGTCAACAGCATCAGCCGTTCGATCAACGCCAACTATATCCAGGACACCTGGAACAACACACTGACGCGCTACTTCATGTTCTCGGTCAGCTACAAGTTCAACACTTTCGGCAAAGGCAACGAGCCCTCTACCCGACGTGAGGGATGGGGTGGCCCCGGCGGNCCCGGNGGCCCCGGCGGACGTCCCGGCGGACGCCCCCGCTTCTGATAGAATGATCAATTTCGGTTTCCATTCATAATACTCTCAAAATCAAAATCCGGCCTCTGCAACCGTGACGGTTCCAGAGGCCGGTAAATTTTTTATACAGGAGATCTATACTCAGCTCTGTCGCGAGGCATAGCTCAGGATGACAGGAGAGTCAANATGAACTCCCAATTGAGATGCCCGCGCCAATATAGCCTTTGCAAGCCGGGGCTTGAGCTCCTCGGGACAATACCTGAAGTAAGACTCGGCAGCCCTTACATGAGCGGCGTCGGGCATAGGATATTCGCGGCGTTCAGGNAGACCGTAGACACTGTCGGGNAGCTCNCGACGCTCTTCTGAAGAGAGTTTATCGCTCATAGCCGTCAGAGTTTAAGTCTTACACCTACCTGCAGGAGACCCTGAGCTCCATAGCCGATTTCNCCAAACATCGCACACTTGGGAGTGACACCNACCTCAGCACCGAAGGGTGAAAGCTGATAGGCTACNTATCCCTCGTTTTTGCTCCAGTCGCCGGCAGTCATGTGAGTGATGTCGGCACCGAGAGCCGCATGACCATAGAANGTGACAATCCTGTTGCGATAGTAATCATAGCGCAGGTTGGCCATGATGACATGATAGTAGCAGTTGGCATCCTCGACATGCTTGTAGCTTGCCGACGAAAAAGTGTAGGAGATGCCGGCTTTAAGCGAGGGTGCGATGTCGAAGTTGACACCGGCNGTCAGAGCNCCCCAGGCATTGTTGACGGCACTACCCTGATGCATGTCAGTGACATCCATCTGAGTGTAGCCACCGTAACCGAGTTGAAATTCAGGAGTAAGCGCATTGGCAGCGGTTCCTACACCCAGGAGAGTCAATAACGAGAGGAAAAATTTTTTCATAACGGAGAGTAGTTGAAATGATGATTATAAAACAAATGAGATTACAGCAGCCACAATTGTGTCGCTACATAGTCTCTAACAACTCTCGCTGAAAAATAGTTCGGCCGGGAGGAGGTGGCTCGGGACAGGCTCACCAACGCACACCGTTGGAGTAGGACGAGCGCTTCTCATACTTGAGATCGGAGAGCAACGACGACTTCACCGAGATGTGGAAGTTGTAGCTCTTATAAGGCCCTACCGGGACGAAGCTCGCGCGCATAGTGAAACAGTGCATATCTCGCGATATATTACAGTTCATATATGCGATCCTTTTGGTATCGAAATTATAACTGGCNGAGAAGCCAAGNTTCCAGTTCTGGGTCGGACGGATATTACCCGAGAAAGAGAAGTTCTGGGTGATGCGGCTGTTGTACTCCATCTTCTTATAATTGAAGTCGCCATATCCATAGTTGACCGAATAGTTGAACGACAGNTTCCANGGCACGCTCCACACCATATATCCGTCGTCGCCAATCTGTATGCTCGAGGGTTTTGACTCCTTATTTCTGTTNCGGGCGTCGTTACCGTCGACCACACCATCCCGAGAAGTNTCCTGNGGATTGGGGGNCTNNGNTTTCNTGTCAGATGATTTCTTGTCAGAGCTTCTACCGAAAAGCTTGTTGAACGTATCGTTGTTGAGGGTGTAGGAGAACGATGTACCTGTACTCATGAGTCGGCCCCAGCCTTTGCCTTCAGAGAGACGCAGCTTATTGACACGCACNGGGTTGCCCGCAGAGTTGAGTGCGTAAGTGTAGACATCCCAGGTAGCNGCAAGATTGAGGTTGAAGTTTTTGGCAAGCCTNAGCAGTATAGAGGTGTTGAGGTTGCTCCAGTTCATGGAGTCGGCCGCGAAGTTGTAGCTCTGAGACAGAGTGAGGTTCTCGATCAGGGANATCTTCTTCTCGCCGATAGAGTCGTTGGAACGCACCTTCATCTCGAGATTGTTGGCAAGAGAAACCGACACAGAGCCTGTGCGTCCTTTACCGGGCACACCAAAGAGCGAGTTAGGGAACATGGAATATTCGCGTGTCACCATCTCGCCGTTGCTGTTGGGCATCTGGTAGGAGCCGTAATATCCGAAGAAAGGCGAGGAGAAGTCGGGCGCACCTGTAAACGAGATGGTCGGCGTGATGACATGTCTGATCATCTTGACCTTATTGCCGAGGAAAGGCAACGGTTGGAAAAANCCATAGATCTTGGTGTCGAGAGATACCGACCCCGAGAAATCCCAGACATTNTAGAAATTGTAGGTGGTATCNAGNGCTTCACGCTGAGCCTCCGCATCCCAGTGGCGACGCACTTTTGTGGTGTACATGCGGTCGGTGAGATTGACCGATGGGGTGATATTGATGTACTTGAAGACATTGAAGGTNGCCGAGATNGGNACCGAGTGACGCATACCGTTGCGCCAGTCCTTNATAAGGTTCTTCTGGAAGAAGACNTCCTGNTTGGCAGTCAGTGAATTATTGAACTGTCCCGAGTAGGACATGCGTATTTTTTCATACCACTTGTCAGCTCCGACGGCNCGCTTNCGCTTGAACGGATAAGTCTGAGACATGGTCAGAGTGAAGTTGGGGAAAGAGACGGCCAGNGTGGAGTCCTGGGTGCGCTGAGAGACATTGGCAGTCGTCGAGAGCGACCATTTGGAATTGGGGAACCTATANGTGAGGTTGATNGTCGAACTCTTGGTATTCTCAGTGAAAGCACTCGAGTAGTAGGAACTAAGATCATTTCGCGTGTAACCCGAGGTGGTGAAGTTNACACTNGCCGACAGGTTCATGTTGGGATTGGCCTTNGCGTCCTGAGAGTGGCTCCATAGTATCTGGAAGTTGGTNGANGTAGCATAGTCGGGCATACCCTTGTCGCCGGTGACGGTCTTGAGGTAAGAGATATTGAACGAACCCGAGTATTTATAACGCTTGAGATAGGCCGAATTGGCTCTCAATCCCCACGAACCGAGAGTGTAGAGCTCGCCGGTCAGAGCAAGATCCATGTTTTCGGAGAGAGCGAGATAATAGCCGCCGTTGCTCAGGTAGTAACCTCGGTTATAATCGTCGCCGAAGGTAGGGAATATTATACCCGAGGAGTATTTTTTGGAAAAGGGGAAATAGCCGAACGGGACGGCCAGCGGCAACGGCAGACCGGCAAGAACCATGTAAGCAGGGCCGGTCACGGCATCTTTGCCGGGACGCACCTTGGTCTTGGTGAGCTGCATCCAGAAGTGGGGATGCTCATGGTCGTCACAAGTGGTGTAGATGGCGTCCTCGATATAAACTGTATTCTCATCGACTTTTTTAGAGCGACCGCCGGTGATATAGCCTTCTCCCTGCTGGGTAATCACGTTGACAAGAAAGCCTTTCTCAGACTGGAAATTATAGCGCATCGATTTAGCCTCGTAAGAGGTGCCGTTGTCATCAAACACCGGTGTGCCCTGAAGCACACCGAGCGAGTCGGGAACACCTTTGGCATAAACGGTAGATGAATCGAGGTTCATCTCGATAGCAGCCGCATCGAGCTTGATCGCACCGTAGGTCACCTTGCTGTCGCCATACATATAGGCCATATTCCTGCCACGAAGCACCATTGAATCGGTGGCCGAGAAGTCTACTGAATTGTCAAGATCGACCTTGGTGCGCACGATGCGGGTCGTATCAGCTTTATCAGCCTTCAGGCGTGTGCGTGAAAGGACAGGCCGACGGGCCGAATCGCTTAGGGAGACCGAGTGACGCTGAATAGCCGAACGGGGTTGCATCAATGAATCAACCCTACTACTGTCATTCATCAGAGAATCAGCGACAATCGGAGCCGACGGTATTATAGAGTCGGTTGAGATTATTTTGGACAATACAGAATCTGAAACATCACTATCATTTGAAGCATCAGCACTCTCTTCATGATCAGGCTCGACTTTATTGAATACCGTATCAGAGATCATCCTCCTCAGGCCGACCACCTCACTGTCAGTCACGACAGGCATGTCGGTTACGGCAACAGAGTCAGTGTCTCCGCCTAAAAGGTCGGAAACACCTGAATCGTTTCTGGAAAATGCACCCATCGAGAGAGCGCAAGCCATGACCGTAGATATAATATATAGGTGGGAATGCCTCAAATGGTTGGTCTTTTTTACTCTGCAAAGTTATAACTTTCCACTGAAATAGACAAACGAATAGAGGGGCTTGAATGAGTTTCTTAGAGCATTGGGATAATTATAACATAAGGGAGCACCACAAGTTAATAAGTATTAATTATAGTAAAATCACCAATGAGCGAAATAACAATCTATCTCACTTTGCAACCGCCCATTACACTAATAATTTACAACATCAAATTAACACTTTGAATTATCAAACTTTATCCAAATTTTATTTCATTAACAAATAAAGCTTGCAGTAGCAGACTAAAAATGTGAAATATTCTAAATTTTTGTATTCAAATCGGGCAAAACCAGCCATTTTATTAACATTTTGCACATATTTTGCTAAAAGGCGTTACAATGAGTGAAGGACACTTTAAGAACTCCTAATATCAGTAGAGCCAACAAGTTGCGATTTGCACAATCACAAGATTATTCATAACTTTGCAATGCAAGTAACACAGAACCATGAACACAGTCATTAAATATATTTTATCAATAATAGCCATAGCCGGATGTGCAACCGTGGCAAAAGCTGACCCCAACATCGGTCAGAGCATGGTATTGCCTATCCCCACCAAACACTACACAAGCGTTATCGACACGAGCGAGGCTCTCGTAAAGGCCGCCTACGAGCGTGTGCGCGAAGACTCCCCTTTCACTGCCTTGGAACAGTTAGAAGAGACTGCCGAAACCGACAGCCATCTCGATCTCATAGGCAAGATGAAGAGCTTTGCTCACGATCTGCTCGGCAGACGCTATCGACTCGGTGCAGCCGGCCCCACTCAATTTGACTGCTCGGGATTTGTAGGATATGTGTTCCGCAACTTCGGTTTTGATCTCAACCGCGACTCACGTAGTCAGTACATGCAGGGCGAGCGAGTGGAGAAAAGCGAACTCAAACCCGGAGACCTGCTCTTTTTCTCAAGCCGTTCGAGTGGCAAAGGCCGTGTAGGCCACGTCGGCATGGTGACCGATGTAAACCCCGACGGATCATGCCGTTTCATACATGCTTCTTCGTCGAAACATGGTGTTGTTTACCAGAATTTCCCCGACAACGGTTACTATTCAAAACATTATATCGGCGCCAAGCGCATCATCGGAGTATAAAAAAGATTTCCAATTAGGTTTATAGATAAAATAGTAAAACAATACGAGTTATGATCACAAGACTCTTCCGAGAAAACCGGGAGAGTCTTGTCTGTTACAGGGGAACCTTATTCAGAGGCCCTAACCAGCCCAACACGCTGCCGCTACAAGCGTGAGGGAACATGCGATAAAATCTTCTGAAAAAAATTTCACATTCAAGTGAACCATTCTGACATGGGAGATGTTTTATAGATGTAGTTACTATTATTTGCACTGTGTTTTCATGGTATTAGATTAAGGTTAAAAAACAACAAGGCTGTCGCGACGACAGCCTTGTTGTTTTTCTGCACAGACGAAAAAAATCAAAAATCACTGCCGTCACCAATAGCAAAACGGCTAAACTTTAAGAAACATTTTTCTTAACTTTGCATCGCCAAGACCCTCACTGCTTAGCTTTGGAGATAGTGACGAGGAAGACACCTGAAAAGATCAGAACCACAGCAAGTATCTTCAAAGGGCCAAATGTATCAAGTCCGAGCCACACACCCACCGCTGAAGCCACAATCGGCTGGACATAGTTATACATACCGACCAATGTGGGCCGCAAGGTCTTCTGTCCGATCATTATAAATATATATGCCACGTATGTGCCTCCAACCACAACAAACGCAGCCCCGGCTATCTCCGTAACACTCAAATCCGCCGGGACAAGAGCTGACCAATCGCCGAGCGACAAAGGCACGAGCGGAATAGCCGCAAAAGTGAACATCCACTTCATCAGCGTCACTACCGAGTAGCGTTTGACAAAATTACGGTAGAACGTCAGATAAAGCGCGTAACTGCATTGGGCTAACAGCACTAGTGTATCACCAAGTGCGGGATTATCACCCTTGAGCGCCGTGTGAGAAGATGTCAGCACAAGCATCAGAGCACCTGAAGCACCCAACACAATGCCTCCGACCTTGCGCAAAGTGATAGGCTCGCCGAGGATCAGAGCCGCGAGAAGCATCACCCACAGAGGCATCGTCGTGGTGATAATCGAAGCCTCACCGGGAGAAGTAAAACCTACACCGGCTATATAACAGCCTTGGTTGAAAAGTATACCCAGCATGGCAGCGCCGGCCAGACGGAGCAGATCGCGCCCTGGCACACGCTCGGAGGGAGTGAACAGCGAAGTGATCCAGAAGAGCATCGCTGCACCGATGATACGGAAATTTGTCATGAGCAACGGAGTCACCACTCCGGCCGCCATCACAGTCTTGGCCACAGGAGCCATGAGCCCCCACATCGTATTGGCCCCGAGCATAGAGGCATGGCCTCTTAACTTGTAAAAATCCATTATTAGAACTGATCTAAACTAATTACAGAAAGTTAAAAACCAGAACTGAAATATCCTTTGAATTAACCCTTCGTCTCGAATTGTTAATTTGTAATAAGTTTAGATCAGTTCTTCAATCGTTTTTTTTGCGGCGCAAAATTACACAAAACTATCAGCATGACCAAACACAAATCTGTAGCCCTACCACTCCTTCCGCTACTTGACCACAAAGGTTTCAGAGCCTATACAACCATGCGCGGCATCGATCCCCGACAGTCCGACGATCCATACGCCGGCTTTAATGTCTGCCACTACTCGGGCGATTCTCAAGCCCATATAGCAGAGTGTCGGGCCATATTAGCTACAAAATTCTCAACCGACGAGCATCATCTCATCATCCCGCGTCAGACCCACTCCTGCTCCATACTGACAATAACCGACACCCTTCCCTCAGAAACAGAGCTTGAAGGTGTGGACGGGATAGTAACCACAAGACGTGACATAATAATCGGCGTCAACACCGCCGACTGCGTACCACTGATAATGGTCGACGCTGAGGCCGGAGTATCGGCCGCCGTGCATGCGGGATGGCGCGGAGCCGTCGCAGGAATAGCTTCCGAGGCTCTGAAGTCAATGAAAAAAGCAGGGGCCGATCCGCGCAACATAATCGCAGTCATGGGGCCGTCCATCTGCCTGAAATGCTTTGAAGTCGGGCCCGAAGTCGCCGTACAATTCGACCCGGGGAGTGTAATGACAGCCGGATTTACACGGCCACACGTATCGCTACACAACCATCTGACCAACGAACTACTCAGTCTTGGGTTGTCAGAGTCAAACATCCTGCCCTTCGAAGAAAAAATGTGTACCAGATGCCACCCGACAGACTTCTTTTCGGCCAGAGCTTCAGGTGTGGCATCAGGTCGTGTATTCACATTCATCACCGCTCTTCCATCATAAATCGAACACCGGTTCAGAGATAACTTCCCAATGATTACTAAAAAATTTTTTCGATAATCTAAGAGGATTTTTTCATCCCTGATTTTCAGACTGTTTACAATTACAACTCATAAAAACAGCCATTACTACAGTACAACTTTAAAACCTGACTATCAGCATATTACCTAAGATCAAGAGGTAAACACAGCAACTAAAAGATAAGACTCTCATTTCCAACCGAGTAAAAAGATTTTAAAAATGCAAACGATATTTCATTTTATTTTATAGATTTTTTTTTGGAAATTTGCACAAGAAACGGGCGCGCTCAAGCGCCCTTAATCATCCGACCTAATCGTTATCAACTAACCCTCTCTCTTCTAAAACCACCTGACAACAATGCAATCAACAGCCTCGCAAGAATGGGATAAATGCCTTGAAATCATCAAGGGAATGATCCCTGAAGCGCAATTCAGCCACTGGTTTGGCTCACTGACCTTTGTAAGTTGCAAAGGCGATGAGCTGGTGATTGCATGTCCCTCGGAATTTTTCGCCTCCCAGCTCGACACCCGATTCATGAGCTTCATCAAGTTTGCTATGGATCGCGTCTACGGCCCCGAGCGCAGCGGCCGCATGCAGCTGGTCTATAATTTCCCCATCGTGCAGGGCGATCCGGCCGCAGTCGTAAACATTGACAGCGCCCGTCCCAGCACAGCTGTTCGTCCGGCCCCCGGAGCCTCAGCCAACCCATTTCAGGACAAGTATGTCGAGGAGATCAATTCTCAGCTCAATCCTGAGTATAACTTCGAGAATTACTGTATCAGCGACAGCAATAAGGTAGCCCAATCGATAGGTGAGGCCATCGCCAACGATCCCAAGCTCAAGACTTTCAACCCCCTGTTTGTGTTCGGTTCATGCGGAGTCGGCAAGACCCACCTCATTCAGGCCATTGGTATCCGCATCAAGGAGCGCGACCCTCGCACACGTGTGCTCTACATCACCTCACGCCTGTTTCAGGATCAGTTCTCCTCAGCCACTCTGCGCGGCAAGATCAACGAGTTCATCAAATTCTACCAGAGCATCGACACGCTGATCATCGACGATGTGCAGGAGCTTATCGGCAAGGAAAAGACCCAGCGCACCTTCTTCCACATCTTCAATCACCTCAAGCAGAACAACAAGCAGATCATCATGTCGAGCGACTGCGCCCCCGCCGACATGGAGGGTCTCGAGGAACGCCTGCTCTCGCGTTTCAAGAGCGGCATGACAGCCCAGCTCGAGAAACCCGACTACGAGCTGCGCCGCAAGGTGCTCATTCAGAAATCCCGTCGCGACGGTCTGTATCTCAGCGAAGATGTCATCGACTATATCGTCACCAACGTCACCCAGAGCATCCGCGAGATCGAGGGAGTGATGGTGTCACTCCTTGCATACGCTACGACCCTCAACTGTGAGATAGACATCAACCTGGCTCGCCGTGTGCTCTCCAACTCCGTCAAGCTCAATCAGCACAAGACCTCTTTTGAGTCAATCACCAATGCCGTGACAGAATATTACGGACTCGAGCCCGGAGCCATATTTGAGAAGTCGCGCAAACGCGAGATCTCCGATGCCCGTCAGATGGTGATGTATCTTGCCAAGAAGCACACCAAGATGCCCTTCAAAGCTATCGGTTCGCGTCTGCAGAAGTCTCATGCTACGGTGCTCTATGCCTGCCGCCTCATAGATCAGCGTCTCCCAATTGAAAAGAAACTTCAGGAAGACCTCTCTCAGATCGAGCGTAACATCATGGGCGAATGACCTATTCTTGCGCAAAAGACGCAAAGATAGGTACTAAACTCTCTATCAAAACATCACGAATAGACACAGAAATCTCTCTCTGACAGAAACCCTACATAAAATCGGGGGCGTCTCAGGGCGAGTGGTTACAACTATTTATCTGAGAGAAGAGCGTAATCGGGAATCGCTACCAAAGTACATCGCGGAGCGCCATCAGCAGCAGTCTCCACCCTGAAACAATAGTGCTTTAGTCCGTTACTCAAAAGGAGATAAGGCACCTTGAGCACCACATTGTAGCGCGCAGCCTGATCGAGAACTTTCTGAGAGATAGTAACCGAGGGGGCCTTATACTCCACTATCATCAGTGGCTCCAGTTCCGGCGAATATACCACCGTGTCACACCGTCGCGTGGTACCGTTGAGGGAAATAGCCATCTCATTTGCCATAAATGACTGACGATAACCGAGATAAACCATCAGATAATGAACGAAATGTTGCCTGACCCACTCCTCGGCCGTCAGCACTATCCATGCTCCACGCAACACATCATAGACTTCCACCCCCTTTGCTCCGCTTCTCAGCGACAGAGAGGCCGGGGGGAGATTGAGACGCGGAGGAGTATCGAGAACCTTAGGCATAGACGAAACGGTTACTTAGAGGTGGTTTAAATACAAATGTTAAACCGTGTGGATCTGTTTTTTTGCTGACCTGTTAATATTCCGGAGGAACTATCCACAGCATAGTGACTGAAGAACTGTTATCAGACGACTTCTTGAAGTCTTGAGCAGATCTATGACAAAAGTAATAATAATTCCTTTCATTATTGCACCGTCGCCCGAAAATAGTTAACTTTACCTCACCATTTCCATCAACAGTCCATGCCAGCAACTACCTCAAAGACCTCAGCAGCTCCGGCCGTCACCTTCAGTGCCTTGAGCAAGCATATCACCTCGGGGAAGGATCTCGGCCCTCTCTATCTGCTCCACGGCGAGGAGGGATACTATATAGATCAACTCGTCGATCTTTTCGAGCAATATCTACCCGAAGAAGACCGCGACTTCAACCTCTACACCTTCTACGCGCCCGAGACCGATATGGACACCGTGATGGATGCCTGCCGCCGACTGCCTATGATGGCTCCGCGACAGATGGTGATACTTAAAGAGGCTCAGTCGATCAGAGCCGACTCGCTGAACAAGCTCCACTACTATGCCGAGCAACCGGTAGCATCGACTACTCTGGTGATCGTATCTCGAGGAGTCAAAGCCAAAGGTAAAGACCTGATAGCAGCCATAAAGAAAAACGGAGTGATTTTTGAGTCGGCCAGAGCCCGCGACCGTGAGATACCCGGCGTGATCTCAGACATTATCCAGAGCAAAGGTCTCTCGGTCGATCCCAAGGCTCTCTCGATGCTCCGCGACTATCTTGGCAACGACATGGCCCGCATACACAACGAGATAGACAAGCTGTCATTCATACTCGGCAAAGGCGCCATGGTCACCCCGGAGGCAATAGAGCGGAATATCGGAATATCCAAAGACTACAATAACTTCGAACTGGTCAGCGCCTTGTCGCGCCGCGATGCAGCCAAAGCCATGACCATAGCCGAATACTTCCGCGCAAACCCTAAGAACAACCCCACGGTGCTCTCCTCGGCCACACTCTTCAATCATTTCTCCAACCTGCTGATCTATCATTACACCCGTGACAAAACACCTGCCGGATACATGGATGCTCTCGGGCTCAAGGGCACCTGGGCACTGAGGGAATATGAGATCTCAGCCGCCAACTATAACGTCAGACAGACCATCGAGATCATCTCGGCCCTGAGGGAGTTTGACTGCCGCAGCAAAGGTATCGGCTCACGCCAGAACGAGTACAAACTTTTCAAAGATCTGATCTTCCGTATACTCACCTCATCGGGAGTCATAAGAATGTAGCAGACATCCGTCTGCAAGCCTCAGACCAACTCCGGGTTCTAAAAAAACCAAGCATTTCTTGCACAATTGAACCGCTGTTAGTAATTTTGCTAATAATATCACATTTCATCATATATACCACACTCACAACACTATGAAAATAGACGTGCTGCTCGGGCTCCAGTGGGGCGACGAAGGTAAAGGTAAAGTAGTCGACGTACTTACCCCGCGTTATGACGCGGTGGCTCGTTTCCAGGGAGGCCCCAACGCAGGCCACACCCTCGAGTTCGAGGGCAAGAAATATGTGCTCCGCTCGATACCCTCGGGTATCTTCCAGCATGGACAGATCAATATCATCGGCAACGGTGTAGTGCTTGATCCGGTGCTGTTCCGTCAGGAAGCCGAGGAACTTGAAAAGAGCGGCGTAGACCTGCGTTCAATCCTGCGCATTTCCAAGAAAGTCCATCTCATCACCCCTACCCACCGTCTGCTCGATGCCGCCAACGAGGCCGCCAAGGGAGGCAAGAAGATAGGCACTACCGGCAAAGGCATCGGGCCCACCTATACCGACAAGATCTCACGCAACGGTGTGCGCCTGGGCGATGCCCTCCACAACTTTGACGAGAAATACGGCTCCCTGCGCGAGCAGCATCTCGCCCGTCTCGCCTCTATGGGCGCCACCCCCGACGAAGCCACCCTCGCCGATCTCGAGGAGAAGTGGCTCGACGCTGTGGAATATCTCAAGGGATTTGACATTGTCGACTCGGAGTTCCTCATCAATGACCTTCTGGCCCAGGGCAAAAGTGTGCTCTGCGAGGGAGCTCAGGGCACCCTGCTCGACATAGATTTCGGTTCCTACCCATACGTGACCTCCTCCAACACCATCAGCTCGGGCGCATGCTCCGGTCTCGGTGTCGCACCCAACAAGATCGGTGAAGTTTACGGCATCTTCAAAGCCTACTGCACCCGCGTAGGCAGTGGGCCTTTCCCCACCGAGCTCTTCGATGCCACCGGCAAGCGCATCCGCGATCTCGGCCACGAGTATGGAGCAGTCACCGGTCGTGAGCGTCGTTGCGGCTGGATCGATCTCGTAGCCCTCCGCTATGCCATCATGATCAACGGCGTCACCCAGCTCATCATGATGAAGAGCGACGTGCTCGACGAGTTTGACGAAATCAAGGCTTGCACCGCCTACCGCATCAACGGCACCGTCACCGACCGTTTCCCCTACACTATCGAGGAGGACATCGAGCCTGTCTACACCACCCTCCCCGGCTGGCACACCGATATGACCAAAATGCAGAGCGAGGACGAGTTTCCCAAAGAGTTTAAAGACTATATCGACTTCCTCGAGAAAGAACTCGCCACTCCCATCACCATTGTCTCGATCGGCCCTGACCGCAAGCAGACCATAGTCCGCAACCGCAAGTAATATTCCCCCGACATCTCTCATTCGCCTCTCTCCCCTTTACCCAACACCTCAAATCAACACCATGGCCAAAGTCAAACCATTCAGAGGCATACGTCCTCCTCGCGATCTCGTCACCCAGGTGGCCTCACGCCCCTACGACGTACTCAACTCCGAAGAAGCTCGAGCTGAAGCCCACGGCAATCCACGCTCGCTCTATCACATCATCAAACCTGAGATCGACTTCGAGCCCGGCACCGACGAGCATGATCCGAAAGTCTATTCACGCGCCGTCGAAAACTTCAACGCTTTCCAGCAGCAGGGCTGGCTCGTGCAGGATGACAAGGAGCATTACTATATCTATGCTCAGACCATGGACGGTCGCACCCAGTATGGTCTCGTAGTCGCCGCCAATGTTGCCGACTATATGGAAGGTCGCATTAAGAAACACGAGCTCACACGACGCGACAAGGAGGAAGACCGCATGAAACATGTGCGCGTCAACAACGCCAATATCGAGCCGGTATTCTTTGCTTTCCCCGACAATCCCGCCCTTCAGGCCGTGATCGACAACGTCACCGCCTCAGAGCCCGAGTATGACTTCACCGCTCCCGACGGTTTCGGCCATCATTTCTGGGTGATCGACTCTCCCGAAATGATAGAGACCGTCACCCGTGAATTTGAGAAAATCCCCTATCTCTATATAGCCGACGGACATCACCGCTCGGCAGCCGCAGCTCTTGTAGGCCACGAAAAAGCCCAGGCCAACCCGGCCCATACAGGCGACGAGGAATACAACTACTTCCTGGCCGTGGCCTTCCCTGCCTCCCACCTCAATATCATTGACTACAACCGGGTGGTGAAAGACCTCAACGGTCTGACGCCTGCCGAGTTGCTCGACAAGCTCGCGGAACACTTCGAGGTAGAGGACAAAGGCTCGGATGAACCCTACCGCCCGGCCTCACTCCATAACTTCTCGCTCTATCTCGACGGCCGCTGGTATTCCCTCACTGCCAAGAGCGGCACCTATAACGATGCCGACCCCATCGGAGTGCTCGACGTCACAATCTCGAGCGACCTGATACTGCGCGACATTCTCGGCATACACGACCTGCGCTCCGACAAGCGTATAGACTTCGTCGGTGGCATCCGAGGTCTCGGCGAACTGAAACACCGCGTCGATTCAGGAGAAATGGCACTTGCACTCGCCCTCTACCCCGTGTCCATGAAGCAGCTGATGGACATCGCCGACAGCGGCAACATCATGCCCCCCAAGACTACTTGGTTTGAGCCCAAGCTCCGCTCGGGTCTCGTGATCCACCGTCTCGACTGATCAGTCGATTTCCTCAAGAAACTCACCACGCGCCTTCAGCCTCTCAGGCTAAAGGCGCGTGTTCTTATCTCCCTTTTTGCTCCAGTCCCGAGCTTCAGCGAGGCCTCTTTCATCCACTCCATTAATAATGCCCACAGCGTTCCTACTCTCAACTGACAACTGCAAAATTAAAGATTTGTCGGAAGAACACCTCTTTCGGGGATTGAAAATATAATATTTCTCGAAGTCTACGGCGTTTTATTGCACACATGGGACCTCGGGCACCACGCAGAGAACCAAAAACGAACCAACTAAAATAACAAAAAGAGGTCGATTGACCTCTTTTTGTTATTACTTTTTGCGTATTATAAACCTCACATATTGATATTGATCAATATATTAGAATTACTCAAATCCTTGATTTGCAGTTGACGCATATTCGCCAGTACTTACATTGATTAAATATACACGAGCAACGTTATTCTTGATTTTAACATCTATAAAATAGCCAACAGCTGAAAAATTATCTGTTTTGACAGTAGTACGGCTGTTATATTCGCCCGATTGTTGCTCCTCTATCTCTTCTTTCAATTTCTCGAGATACTCCTTAGCAACAACCTTATAATTGCTTTCTAATAAAGCATCGAGTATAATGTCCTTAATTTGATCTCTTTTTAACCCATCCCCTGTTAATATTGTGTTAATAGCAACACGAGTACCTGAACTAATGGGTTCCATTGCCTTGTTTATTGCTTTCTCAATAGCTGTTGATTCACTCATTTTTTCCTTCTTTGGCTGTGGAGATTTTGAGATGGGAATAATAACAGGTTGGGGATCTTCAACCCACTTTTCTGCATATACCTGTCCTGTGGCGTTATGTATATATCGAAACAGCATTTTTGTAGAATTATATCCATCAAGGAATGGGTCCCCAGTCTTTTCGTATGGAGCATTTTTGGATTCATGTTGTTTACTATTATGAATTATGGTAACAGAATAATTCGCATATCCGGGATAAGTTGCTCTTGCTTTTTCAAGTAATTTCGCCTCAATATAAGCATTACTAAATGGTTCTGAACTTGAACGCCACTCGGTATATCCAGACCATGACACTGTACCAAGTGATACATTCTCATATCGGGCATAAGACGCGAAAGTAGTCATGCAAAAGATCACAGCCAGGATAAATTTGTTATGATTTAGTCGATTCATCATTATTTGCATTGACCTTACAGTCCTGTCGGTCAGCTATAAAATACAGAAGCGTGGACTGTATTACCACATCTCCAATGACGGTCCTGAGAAAACCTTACGAGCGAGATATGAAACAGGTGCCCACGCTATGACGTGAGAACCGTCTTGTTACCTCTTGCTCGTGTTGAAAATTTCTCAGGTTTTCATTTGCAAGATAAGCAAAACGCTTCTTCTTTTTTTAGTATGTCGTGTCATTCCGGATTGACAACGCAAAATTACAAAATTTTTTAACTCCGACAAATCGAACTATGTGTTTTGATAATATTTTTGGATCCCCGAAGGAGGTGATCTTCCGACAAATCGATAATTTTGCAGTTGTCAGTTGAGAGTAGGGCCACAGCGTTTGCCACAGCGTTTGCCACAGCGTTATCGCGCGTTTGGTGTGGAATTGTCGGCGGTGCTTTGCGGCAGTGAGGATTTTTTGTTATCTTTGCACAATAATAGTGGTCAGCCTCACGTGACCACAACTATCTTTACAGCAAAAAATTTAACATCACAAAATAACCATGAAAACCCCAATCGTCATTCTTGGCGTGGTGGCCGCTGCTCTCATGCCGGCGTGTGCCTCGAAAGGTATCGATCGCCACGCGCTTGTAGAACGCAACAATCCCCACGTAACTTCGGTAGACACAATGGCTTCGCTCACTGTCGGCAACGGTGAGTTTGCCTTCACTGTGGATGTCACCGGTCTTCAGAGCTTCCCCGAAGTCTATACCAAAGGTGTGCCTCTTGGCACCCAGAGCCAGTGGGGCTGGCACTCATTTGCCAACCCCGAGGGCTATCAGCACTCGGAGACACTCAAGTCCTATGACTTCGGCCACGGCCATGAGGAGCTCTACTCCACCCAGTTCAAGGAAGCCGGCCGCCAGAAGGATGCCTCCAACTGGTTCCGCGTCAATCCCCACCGTCTCCACCTCGGAGCCATCGGCTTTGCCGGCGTGACACCCGCGAGTATCAGTGATATAGACCAGACACTCGATATGTGGACCGGAAAGATCAGTTCTTCGTTCAAACTCGATTCCACTCCTGTGTCAGTGACAACCGCCTGTGACCCGGCCCGCGACATGATAGCCGCCGAGATCAACAATCCCTCCCACACTCCGGTGGCTGTGCGCCTCCCCTATCCTACCGGTGCTCACGCCGATGACGCTTGTGACTGGACCAAGGATGATCTCCATCTCACCGAAATAGTCTCCTCGACACCCAACTCGACCGTACTGCGCCACTCGCTCGACTCCACCACCTATTATATTACCCTCACCTGGGAGGGCAACGCCTCTTCAGAGATGACCGGCCGCAACGAGTGGACTCTCACTCCGGCCGACGACAAGTGGAGCTTCACCGCCGAGTTCACTCAGGAGGCCAACGCTTCGACCGACGTCACCGCAGCCACCGTGCTCAAAGACTCCGAAGCTTATTGGGAAAACTTCTGGACTACAGGTGGCGTGGTTGACTTCAGCCATTGCACCGATCCCCGAGCCTCGGAGCTCGAGCGTCGAGTAGTGCTTTCGCAATATCTTCTCGCCACCCAATGTGCAGGCAGCACACCTCCCCAGGAGACCGGCCTGACCTACAATTCCTGGTTTGGCAAATTCCACCTCGAGATGATCTGGTGGCATCAGGCTCAGTTTGCCCTGTATGGCCACGAAAACCTTCTCGCCCGCACCCTCCCCTGGTATGAGACCGCTATGCCCATAGCTCGTGAAATAGCCGAGCGTCAGGGATTTGACGGAGTGCGCTGGATGAAGATGACCGATCCCTCTGGTATCGAGGCTCCTTCGAGCGTCGGCTCTTTCCTGATCTGGCAACAGCCCCACCTCATCTATCTTGCCGAACTCCTCTACCGCGCCAATCCCGACTCGACAGTACTCGCCAAGTATGGCCCCATGATCGAGGAGACAGCCAAGTTTATGGAGTCGTTTGCCTCTTATGATCCCGAGGGAAAACGTTATGTGCTCAAGGGTGTGATCCCCGCTCAGGAGACCCTGCGCGCCGCCGAGACCGTCAATCCTCCTTTTGAACTCTCCTACTGGTATTTTGGCCTCAACACCGCCAACAAATGGCGTGAGCGTCAGGGACTGCCCCGCAACGAGAAATGGGACGAGATCACCGGCTCGCTCTCACATCTGGCCTCAAAGGACTCGCTCTATCTCGCTGCCGAGACCGCACCCCAGACCTACGAAGACATACGTTTCACCTCCGACCACATGGCGGTGCTCGGTGCCCTCGGCATCCTTCCCGACAGCCCCCTGCAGGAGCATGACATCATGAACTCGACCTTTGACTGGATCTACGACAACTGGAACTGGAACAAGACCTGGGGCTGGGACTATCCCACCACTGCGATGTGTGCCACCCGTCTGGGCGAACCCGAGAAGGCCGTCAACGCCATCCTCATGGACAAGCGTACCAACACCTATCTCCCCAACGGACATAACTATCAGGACAACCGCCTGCGCTGCTATCTCCCCGGCAACGGAGGTCTGCTCACAGCCATTGCTCTCATGACCGCCGGCTGGGACGGGTGTACTGAGAAAAATCCCGGTTTCCCCAAGGACGGCACCTGGGATGTAAGATGGGAAGGTATCAAGCCTCTGCCTTAAGCTCACACTTAAAGCCGATCTATCATAATAAATATGTCAAGAACAGCTCTCAATCTACTGCTCGCGCTGGTAGCCGCAGGGTCGCTTTCGGCGGCCCCCGCGCTACCGGCGCGTAGCGTCCATTATAAGCCCGAAGGACGCACAGCCGTCTGCGTCAACGGCACATCCCGATACAACCGTGCCCTTTATGGAGCACACTCAGGTTTCCGCATGGAGTGTAGCGACACTCCCGTCTTTGGCATCTACCTACCCGGCATGGGTGGCAATCTCAGCCTCACACTTCCTCAGGGCGACTGCACCGCAACCTACACACCCGGCCGTATGGATTATTCTCAGGGTGGTGTCGAGGTAGAGGCTCAGGTAACTCGCAGCGATGATGCAGCCCTTTGGCGTCTCACCAACACCTCTTCAGCCGAGGTCACGGTGCCCGTAACCTTTGGTGGCGTTGCCGGAAAGAATTTCTCGCGCAACGGCGACCTCGGAGTCGATGCACCCGACTGCTTTGATCTGAAACCCGAATACACCGCAGGCAATCAGCTCTCACTCAGCGGCGACCGTCTAACAGTCGACTTCGGCCGCAAGGAACGCCGACAGATCTCACTGATCATTCCCGCATCGTCAGCCTCAATCGGAGCTGACAATATCTATCACGGCACTATCACCCTGGCTCCCGGCCAGAGCAAAACCATAGCCTATTATCCCGACACCAAACTCCGCAAGGAAACCCCTGAAGCGCAGATAGCACGTGCCGAGAAAGAGCGTCAGACACTCGCCTCGACACTAAGCATCTCCACTCCTGACCCGTGGCTCAACCCTGTTGGCGAAGCTCTTGCGGTAGCCGCTGATGGAATCTGGAGCGGCGAAGCATGGCTCCACGGATCGATCGGGTGGCGCACACCCCATCTCGGCTGGCGCGGAGCATACGCAGGCGACGCTCTCGGCTGGCACGACCGCTCACTCACCCATCTCTCCACCTACGCCGACAATCAGGTCACCGACATACCGGCCACGATCCCCCACCCGGCTCAGGATCCCAAGATGCACTATGCCCGAGCGCTCAAGAAATGGGGCACACCCATGTACTCCAACGGCTATATCTGTCGTCGTCCCGGTAAGAAAAACGAGATGTCTCACTACGACATGAACATGGTCTATGCCGACGCTATGGTACGACATTTCCTCCACACCGGCGACAAGGAGTCGATGCGCAAACTCTTTCCCGTGCTCAAGCGTCATCTCGACTGGGAAAAACTCAACTTCGATCCCGACGGCGACCATCTCTATGATGCCTATTGCTGCATCTGGGCCAGTGACGCCCTCTATTACGGCGGCGGAGCCGTGACCCACTCCTCGGCCTACAACTATTTTGCCAACCTTATGGCTGCCCGTGTGGCCGAGGCTATCGGTGAGGATCCTACTCCCTACCTTAACGAAAGCTCGGCTATAGCCGCAGCCGTCGACTCAGTGCTCTGGATCCCTTCCAAAGGCACTTGGGCCGAGTTCCGCGATCTTGGCGGTCACTCCCGTCTCCACCCCTATCCCGCTGTCTGGACTATCTATCACGCTATCGATTCAGATCTCGGCGATCCCTTCAAGCGATATGCCGCGACCTGTTATATCGACCGTGAGATACCTCATGTTCCGGTAGGGTGTGCCGACTCGCTCTATGTAGTCTCCACCACCAACTGGAAACCCTACTCGTGGAGTATCAACAATGTGGCTATTGCCGAAATCATGCACACCGCCCTCGCCTATTGGCAGGCAGGCCGACCCGACGAAGCATACGCGCTGATGAAAGGTGTGATGATGGACAACATGTATGGCGGAGCCAGTCCTCTCAACTTCGGACAGATCAGTCAGCTCGACGCGGCCCGCGGCGAGTGTTACCGCGACTTTGCCGACCCGATCGGAGTGTGGAGCCGAGCTCTTACCGAGGGTCTTTACGGCATTCGCCCCGACCTGTTAGCCCGCAAGGTCACAGTCACTCCCGGCTTCCCCTCTGACTGGAACGAAGCCTCCATCTCCCTTCCCGACATAACCTATTCCTTTGACCGCACAGGACACTTTGACACATATACCGTAGAGGGTCGCTATGCCAAAGGCACCGAGATCACTCTCCAGGTTCCTGCCGCCGGGCTCAAAGGCATTACTGTAAACGGTAAGAAAGCTTCCTGGAAAGCTCTCGACAATTCTATCGGCACTCCGCGCGTAGCGGTTACTTTCCCCTCGGGCAAGAAAACCGTGGTGAAAATCGACCGCTCAGCCTCATCAACCGCCCTGGCTACGGGGCGTGTACGCTCGGAAGGGCCCGTGAAATTTACCGAGATGAAGGCCGGCGATCTTACCTGGTGGGAAGCCGACTCCTCGGCTCAGGTCGATCCCTCATCCGATATATTCGCTACCACACCCTCGCTCTCCGACTTCACTGAAGTGCAGACTGCCCTGTGTGATCCTGTACCCATGAGCGGCAGCTATAACGCTTCAGTGAGCGACATCTTCCGCAATAAGTATCTCTCGCCACGCCCCTCGGTGACAACTCTTCAGATCCCCGAACAGGGTATCGGCGAATGGTGTCATCCCGATCTGACAGCCGAGATCTGTGACTCGGGTCTGAGAGCCGTTTCAGCCGCCAACAACGGCATCGTTACAGTCAACGGTATCCCGTTCCTGCTCCCGTCAGAGGGCATGAATGTAGCCTACACCACTCTTTGGGACAACTATCCCGACTCCGTCAAAGTGGCACTCAACGGCAAAGCCTCTCATCTCTATCTGCTTATGGCCGGTAGCACAAACCACATGCAGTGGGGTATGGAGAACGCCCGTCTGACAGTCAACTACGCCGACGGTGAGTCGGAGTCGTTCCCGCTCGTCAACCCTGTCAACTGGGCTCCCATCGAACAGGACTTCTATACCGACGCATACGCTTATCGTCAGCCCTCAGGCGCCCCCCGTCCCATGAGGGTTCATCTTGCCTCGGGCGAAGCCTCGCGCTCACTCGGCGAACGTCTCGGAGCCAAGGGGCCGATGGAACGATCGATCCCCTCAGGAGCCGCAATACTGCTCGATCTCCCCGTCGATCAGTCGCGTGAGCTTGCATCGCTGTCGCTTGAAACAGTTTCCAACGACGTTGTGACCGGCATAATGGGCATCACCGCACAACGCCCCGAAGTTCTCACCGACTGGTATAATATCACCGTTGAAAACAAGCCCTACGTGCGCTGGTGGTGGCACGGAAGTGCAGTCGACTCTATCGGTCTGACCTACAACCTCGAAGAGTTTGCCCGCCAGGGCATCGGAGGTGTCGAGATCACCCCTATCTACGGTGTGCAAGGCAACGAAAGCAATGACATCGACTTCCTGTCTGACCGCTGGATGGATATGCTCGGTCACGTAGTACGTGAGTCAGAGCGACTTGGCCTGCAGGTCGATATGAACAACGGTACCGGTTGGCCATTCGGAGGCCCCAACATCACTCCCGAACACAGTGCCCGCAAGCTCGTGACAAGAAAGTGGAAAGTCAACGGTGGGACATCCCTTTCAGAGGCACTCTTCCCCGTAGAGAAACAGCCCGACGCCACCCTGCAGCGCATCGTGGCCATCAGTGGCGACCGTCGACTCGACATCACTGACAAGGCTACCGACGGACGCATCAATTGGGAAGCACCCGCTTCTGACAATGACTGGACGGTCTACGCCATCTATTCAGGACGCACCAACCAGAAAGTCAAGCGTGCGGCTCCCGGCGGCGTAGGTCTCGTGCTCAACCACTATGACAGCATCTCGGTCAAAAAATACCTCGAGCGTTTCGATCAGGCTTTCCGCGGACGCGAATGGATGATCCCGACCTCCTTCTTCAACGACTCTTACGAGGTCTATGGATCTGACTGGGACGACAAGCTCTTAGACGAATTTGAGCGCGACCACGGCTATCGCCTCGACCTCTTGATCGATACGTTTATCGGTGATAACGGCGAAAGCCCCGAGCGTGCAAAAGTGCTTCACGACTATCGACGCACTCTGGGACGCATGCTCGAAGAGAATTTCACAGCGGTGTGGATCGACTGGGCTCATCGCCACGGCGCTACAATCCGCAACCAGAGTCACGGCTCGCCGGCCAATATACTCGATCTCTACGCTCAGGTAGATATTCCCGAGTGTGAATCATTCGGCCAGACCGATTTTGACATACCCGGACTCCATCCTACAGGCCCCAAGCGCCACAGCGACTCAGCACCCTCGGTTGTCAAGTTTGCCTCATCGGCAGCCCATCTCGCCGGCAAGCCCTACACCTCATCCGAGACTCTGACCTGGCTCACCGAGCATTTCCGCACCCCTCTGTCGCGTTGCAAACCCGAGCTCGACCAGATGTTCTGCTCAGGAGTCAACCACATATATTTCCACGGCGCACCCTATTCGCCTAAGGATGTGGCTTTCCCCGGATGGCTCTTCTACGCGTCGATCAATATGTCGCCCACAGCAGCCCTTTGGGAAAATGTGCCGGGACTGCTGGAATATATAGCAAGAGTGCAGTCGTTTCTCGTAGCCGGTCAGCCCGACAACGACCTGCTCATGTATTTCCCCTACGACGACGTGCTCACCCGCACTCAGGGAAATCCCTACCTGATGTTTGACATCCACAAGATGGAACGCGTGATGCCCGACGTCAAAAGCGGCATGGACCGACTGGTCAAAGCCGGATATGACGTGGACTACCTCTCTGACCGCCTGATCGACTCGCTGACAGTCACTGCCGACGGCAATCTACTGTCACGCGGAGGCAATATCTACCGAGCTATTATAGTCCCCGAGGTCAAAGTGATACCCGAGGACACACGAGCCAGATTTGCCGATCTGCAGCGTCAGGGTGTCACGGTGATCTACTCAGCCGACATTCCCGCGACCGCCGACACTCTGGCTCTACCCTCGCTCGAACCTCTGCGCAAACGCGGAGTAAATATGATACGCCGTAAAAATGAGGAAGGTGGCCATAACTACTTCCTCAGCGTGTTGCGCGACCTTACGATTGACGAGTGGGTACCGCTGGCAGTAACCGCGCGCGACGTGATGATATTTGACCCCCTGACCGGCAAGAAGGGTAAAGCCCTGTCGCGCACAGGAGCCGACGGCAATGTCGAAGTCAAGCTCCAGCTCCTGCCCGGAGAGTCGATACTTCTCAAGACTTTCCCCATGGAAATCGATGCGCCCGACTGGCAATATGTGGCCCGTCGAGGCAAGAGCATCGACATAAACCGCGGCTGGTCTCTCTCATTCCCCAAGAGTGACCCCGAGATAGCCGAGACTTTCAGCATCGACCGTCTCTGTCCCTGGACAGCTCTCGATAACGACAGCCTCAAAGTCAACTACGGCACCGGACGGTACACCGTCGAGTTTAACGTCGACAAACCCTCTAAAGCCGACGACTGGGAACTTGATCTGGGCGATGTCAGAGAGTCGGCCCGTGTAAAAGTCAACGGCGTGGAAGCCGGCACCGTCTGGAGCGTCCCCATGCGGCTGCGCATAGGACATCTGCTCAAACCCGGCAAGAACACTCTCGAAGTAGACGTCACCAACCTTGAGGCCAACCGCATCGCCGACTTCGAGCGTCGCGGTGTCAAATGGCGCATATTCAAGGATGCCAACATCGCCAGTGTCACCAATGCCAAGCAATTCTCGTTTGGCGACTGGGAATTACAGCCTTCGGGTCTCAACTCATCAGTGAAACTCACCCCTGTCTATTATAATAATAAGTAACTATACCATTATGAAACGTATACTGCTGTCAGCCCTGCTCTGCACTCTGTTTCTGCTCCCCTCGGGCCTCAAGGCCGAGGAGCTTCAGCCGCGTCCCGAGATACTGAAGACGCTCGTCAATGTCAACAACTACTACATGAAGCAGCATCCCGACCCGCTGCTCGGTATCCCCTACTACTCGCGTAAGAAGGTCTACGAAGCAAATATCTGGACCCGCACAATCTATTTCGAGGGACTCATGGCTCTCTATTCCATCTATCCCGACAATAAACTGCTCAATTATGCCATGGAGTGGGCCGAGGGTTTTGACTGGGGCATGCGCCGCGACGACACTACCACCCGCAACGCCGACAATTATGCCTGCTCTCAGGTTTATATCGACCTGTATCGTCTGACTCCCCGTCCCGAGATGCTCACTAAGGTCAAAGGTTGCATGAACATGCTCGTCAACACACCCCAGGTTGAAGACTGGACTTGGATCGATGCCATCCAGATGGGCATGCCTATACTCATGAAACTCTCAGCCACTACCGGCGACCCTCGCTATGCCGAGAAAGCCTACGACATGTATTCCTGGACCCGCAACACACTTGCAGGAGGTCTCTACAATAAAAAAGACGGACTGTGGTGGCGCGACAAAGACTTTGTGCCCCCCTACAAGGAGCCTAACGGCAAAGACTGCTACTGGTCGCGCGGCAACGGCTGGGTGGTAGCTGCACTGGTGCGCGCTCTCGAGGAGATGGCCCCTGACGCTCCCCATCGCGATGAGTATGAGAAAGACCTCAAGGACATGTGTGCCGCGCTGGTGAAATGTCAGCGTGAGGACGGATTCTGGAATGTATCACTCCATGACCCCAACAACTATGGCGGAAAAGAACTCACCGGCACCGCACTCTTTGTCTACGGCATGGCCTACGGTGTGCGCACCGGTCTGCTCGATGCCAAGACCTACATGCCCGTGATCACCAAGGCCTGGAACGCCATGGTAAAGGATGCCGTTCACCCCAACGGTTATCTCGGCTATGTGCAGGGCACAGGTAAGGAGCCTAAGGACGGTCAGCCTGTCAAATATGACTCCAAGCCCGACTTTGATGACTATGGCACAGGTTGCTTCCTTCTCGCCGGAACTGAGGTCTACAAGCTTTGATATTAACCAAATAGCGTCTGTCAGTAACCCATCCGCCTACTCTAAGGCAACCGCGCCAAGTGTTAAATTAGTGTTAAAACCACATAAAACTCTTGCACGGTTTCAGAAAACGTCCTACCTTTGCAGTGCAAAACAACGAGAGACACACTCTCCAAGTAAAGCAAACAGGGCGCATTAGTGTAGAGGCCTAGCACGCCGCTCTCTCAAGGCGGAGACTCGGGTTCGAATCCCGGACGCGCTACAAGCCACGAAGATCGGATTCTACTTAGAATCCGATCTTCTTTTTTATGTAAGTTTGTTACCACACATTCATCACCCATGAATATCTTTGAAGTTTTAGTCATTCTCGTTACGGTGGCTGTATTCGGTCAGCCGGTGATACTATCACTCCTACTTGTGACTATGAAGGCTGCGACATACTACAACAGAACGAAAAATCCCCTGACTTTCCAGTTTCGAATTCCTTTCAAGGGCGTGGAGTATATTACCACCGGTAGTATCAACCGCTGGATAATCTGGAAGGTCAGCAGAATACCATCGTTTGCCTTGCGCAAGCTAAGCTATCGGCTTATGGGAGTGAATATGGGTAAAAATATAACCTTTCACTACGGGTTAGAGCTGAGAGATCCTCAGAAGCTCTATATCGGTGACGGGACTATAATAGGTGACAATGTTCTACTTGATGCAAGGTCGGGACTAAAGATCGGTAACAACGTCAATTTCTCCAGCAATGCGTCAGTCTATACTCTTCAGCACAATTATCGAAGCGCGACATTTGACTGTGAATTTGACCGTCCGCTGAACGTTGAGATAGGCAATAGAGCCTGGATTGGATCCAACGTGGTTATACTTCCGGGCGTTGCAATCGGAGAAGGAGCTGTAGTATGTGCCGGAGCTGTTGTCACTAAAGATGTCCCTCCTTACTCGGTGGTTGCAGGCATTCCTGCCAAACAGATTGGTGAGCGGCCTCGCAATCTCCAATACAATTTTTCAGACAGCAAACTTTGGTTTATTTAAAGAAAATCCCTATGCCACACGATAACTCTGCCGAACTCTTTCCCGTCGTAGACGAAAAAGGAAATGTAATCGGTAACGCCACGCGAGGTAAATGTCACGACGGAAGCAAACTGCTCCACCCAGTGGTACATCTCCACCTGTTCAATACCGATGGTGATCTGTACCTGCAACGACGTCCCCGGTGGAAGGATATACAACCCGGCAAATGGGATACAGCCGTGGGCGGTCATGTCGACTATGGCGAGAGCGTGGCCGGGGCATTGCTCCGCGAGGCCCGCGAGGAGCTGGGAGTGGATGCCACCGGAGCAGAGCCTTTAGAGCCATACGTGTTTGAAAGTGACCGCGAGCGCGAGCTGATCAATCCTTTCCGCCTCGTAGCCGACATCGAGCCCCACCCTACCGATGAACTTGACGGAGGACGCTGGTGGAGCCGCGATGAAATACTCTTTTCAATGAGTCGCGGAGTGTTCACCCCCAATTTCGAGAACGAATACCGCCGGCTGTTTCCGGCATCATCAGGGCTATCAGAAGACTCAGAGTAATCGGATCGATCAGATAGAGTTTACTAAAAAACTATAAAAAAACGTGTTTTTTCAGCACTATCGCCACTTTTGAATTGACTTTTAATGAGAAATTATGTCTAAATTTGAAAGTGCAAAACCAAACGATAACAATGGCAACCGATAAGCGACTTGATGATGCCGAGCTCGTGGAGCGTCTACGCGACCCGTCGACGACCCGCGCCGCCTTCGGCGACCTGATCAGGCTCTACACCGAGCCGCTCTACCGCCAGATACGCCGTATGGTGCAAAACCATGACGACACCGATGATATTTTGCAAAACAGTTTCCTTAAAGCCTGGCAAAATATAGAGAACTTCCGCGGAGATGCCAAACTCTCGACCTGGCTATATAAAATAGCCATCAACGAGAGCCTCTCACATCTCGAACGTGAGCGCAAACGTCAGGGACTGTCACTCGACGACCAGGAAAGCGCCATCGTCAACCTCATCGAGGCCGACGACGAGATCGACGGAGATCTGCTCGCCCGGGAACTCAGAAAAGCCATAGCAGCCCTACCCGAAAAACAGAGGCTCGTATTCAATATGCGTTACTATGACGACATGAAATACGAACAGATGTCAGAGATACTCGGCACCTCGGTAGGCGCACTGAAATCATCCTACCATCTGGCGGTAAAAAAAATCGAACAATATTTTTCTGAAATGGAATAAACCTTTTAGCCCACGTTCAGTCTAAAAATTAAAAGACCTTACAGAGATGAAAGATATACTTGAAAAAGTCAACCGCAACGACGGCATCAAGGTGCCCGAAGGGTATTTTGACGACTTCGCCCGACGCATGGAGGCGGCCCTGCCTCAGCAGCCCTGGGAGCAGGAGATCGCCAGCGGCACCCCTCATGTGGTACCCCGTTCTTTCTGGCAGAAGATCCGTCCCTATGTCTATCTGGCAGCCATGTTCATGGGAGTGTGGTGCATGATGAAGACTTTTGATATGATGAGACCGTCGACGACTCTCTCTTTTGACTCCAATCCCGATCTTGCGGCAGCTGTCAGCAACGAGTATTTTGTCGACAACTATATACTCAGCAACGGCGACATCTCTGAGTATGACCTGCTCTCTGATCTCTATGAGACGGGCTATGTCCCCTCGTCATATACAGTGTCGACCGACGATAACTCAGGCCTCTGACCTGCTGACCGTCCCCCTTTTAACCACCACATCTATTCTTCCACCATCCCCTCATAGTTAGCAATATAGAATATGATACACCGACTTATCACATCTCTGCTGCTTGCCCTATTTCTCCCTACCCTGCTCATAGCTCAGAATAAAGAAGGGAAACCCTCTAAAATGAATCAGGCCCGCTGGGAAAAGGAAATGAAACAATACAAGAACGATTTCATCGTGAAATCACTTGACGTCACCGATGCCCAGAAAGCTAAATTTCTACCGCTCTACAATAAGATGGACGATGAAATCAGATGCCTGAACCAGCAGACCATGCAGATGGCCCGTAATATCAGAACCAAGGGTGAAGCCGCTACCGATCTTGAAAAAGAAAAAGCCGCCGAAGCTCAGTTTGAGCTCAAGAGCAAAGAGGGCGCTATCGAACTGAAATATTATCAGGAGTTCCGCAAAATCCTCTCCCCCTCTCAGCTCCTTAAACTCAAAGGCGCCGAGCGCGACTTCTCGCGCCAGCTCATGAACCGCCACAGGGAGCGTATGCCAAAAAGCATGAAACACTCACCCTCCAAACCCAAAGCTACATCATCTAAAGCTGACAAGTAGACTTTAATATCCCAACCTTATAAAAACCGTTTCCACCCCCCGAGTGGAAACGGTTTTTGTTTTTGACACTGTTTAAGATGACTGTTTGCTTTAAAATAATCACTTTATTTGTATCTTTGCGGTTGACAGGTTTCTCTAATCACAACCGACCGACCACACCATGACAATTCTAAGATCGATATTTACGGCCATCGTTTTTGCCTCTTCAATTCTGGCCAACGCGCTCGCGGCTGTTCCGACTAAGACCGTCTCTCCTGATTTTGCCTATCCTCAAAAGGTGAGTCAGACCTCAATGGAAACATTGAAAACAGCTCTGGCCGACGGAGACCGACAGGCAACACTCAGAGCACTCATAGACTACACATTGGCCCAAAGCTCCATCTCCCCGGCCAATATCACCCGGTCATTGTCGCTGATTGACTCGGTAGCTAATGTGAAGACTATCGATACTGTGACCCGTGCAATGCTAAATATACTCCGGGCCACAATCTACGAAAACGTCTATGGAAACCAGAAATGGAAATATGACCGGCGATCGCTGCCACTCACCCCTCTGCCCGAGGATATTAACGAATGGAGCGGCCAACAGTTCCGCGACGTAATAGCCCGCCTCTATGACGAGGCCCTGGCCGACAGCACAGCCCTCTTGGCCTCACCGCTGACCGACTGGAAAAATGTAGTGGAACAGGACAGGATGACCGTCACATACTATCCGACCCTCCTTGACTTCGTTGCCTCCAAAGCTATCACCACCTTCAGCAGTTGGAACAACGAACCTGCTTTTTATCCCTATCGACTTGTGGCCGAAGCTTCCGATGCCAACAAACAGTTTGTGTCAGTCACACTTAAACAGGCACCTGTAAGCAACCGCATACTCGGCCTCTACTCCATGCTGATCCGACACTCTCGCTCCGGGTCGGCTCCCGATGTCAATTATCGGTTGTCACGTCTGTCCTTCCTCCTTGACAATTCACCCGCAACGTCCACTGATTGGGCTACTGCCCGTTACAATGCTTACAGCGAGCTATATATGTCGCTGAGCGACCGTGACGGCAAACCAGAGAGTGAATATGTCGGCGATATATTGCTAAGCCTCCCTCTTACCCAGCAATACAATAAGAAAATCTACGATCTCATCAACAGCTTTCTGAAAGAATATCCGCGCTACTGGCGGGCTGACTGCATGAGAAATACCCTTGACATTCTAGGCCATAAGGAAATAATCGTAGAAGGCCCACATCTGACCGCTCCCGGGCGTGAGACCGTGATTAAGGTGATCATGAACAATGTCACCGATGCCTCGCTCAAGCTATGTGATGTCTCCTCATCTGAGGCCGCTCGCGATTTTTACGACACACGTAAATCTCAGGCGCTTAAGACCGTAGCCACGATACCTCTCAGAGCCAAGGGCGAAATACCGTTCAGCGATACTCTTGAGATACGCCATGTATTCCCGGCCTGCGGAGCTTTCATAGCCATACCTTCGGCCAAGGATGAGGTGGTCTCTGCCCGTGAGAGCTACTACAAGATCAGGGTCAGCGAGATCGCCATGATCTATGGTGCGCTCAACGGCCGGCGTCAGTTGTGGGCCGTAAGCGCCGACGACGGAGCGCCTGTACCAAACGTGAAGATCGGAATCACTGAGTCGCCCTACCGCGACAGCTCGACCACAATCGATATCGGAGTAACCGATAACGACGGAGGATTACAGATACCGGCCAAATCCCGCGGAGCTGTCACAGCCTCCAAAGGCTCAGACCGTTTTGCCTCAGTCATTTATATCGGTGAATACACTTCGCGCGACGACAGACCGCAGAAGAGGGCCGATGCCTATACCTCTCTGCCTCTATATCACCACGGAGACACAGTGGAATGGAGTGCGATCTGTTATGAGACCGGAGGACAGGCATGCCGTCCCAGAGCCGGAGAAAAGATCCCGGTAGTGCTTCGTGATGCCAATTATCAGAATATCGACACGGCCGAAAGCGTGAGCGATCGTTACGGTCGCATAAACGGAAGTTTCATTCTACCGGCCGAAGGGCTTTCGGGTCACTTCTCCTTATTGATCGATGGAATGACGGCTGTCTCTTTTGAGGTCAGCGACTATAAACTCCCTACATTCCAGGTGCTTCCTTCAGCAGCAGCCAACGATACCCCCCGTGAAGGGGAGGTGACTCTCGGCGGCAAAGCAGTCAATTACTCGGGATTTCCCGTACAGGATGCCGAGGTCAAGATCGCGCTCTCGGTCAGCAACGGATGGCGCTGGGGGCCCTCTTACGAAATAGAGACTTTCAACGACACCACCGACTCAAATGGTCGCTACTCAATCGTCATACCGGCAGATGTCCTTCAAAATTCACCATTTCCCAAGGGCTACTATACAGCCTCTGTGAGCGTAACCTCATCGGCCGGCGAGACTCAGACTGCGAGCCTATCGTTCAGCCGCGGCAGGCGTTACAATATTACCGCCGTCACTCCGGCCATCCACTCTCTCAGTAACAAAAGTCTCACACTGACCTCTACCGTCAAAGACTTCTCTGACTCCCCCGTAGGACTATCGGTCAACATTGCTCTATCCAACGGTCGTGATACCGTGAGTCGGGCAGTCGCTGATCCATGCGCCACTATCAGCCTCGACGGTATCAGTCAGGGTGTCTACACACTGACCTTTGCATGCGAGGAGGCCGACACGCTCAGGAGGGAAATCATCATATATGACCCTGAGGCCACCGAGAGCCCGTGTCCCGGACAACTGCTCTGGCCCCCAATGCACACAGTCACTACTGATCTTGACGGTCATGGATCGTGGCTTGTGGCCGCTTCTTGTCCTACCCATATTCTCGCTACCCTCTCGACCTCCGACAGTATCATATCACAACAATGGATAGACGCTGCCAAAGGCTTCAACCGTCTGCCCGTCAACCTACCGGCCGGAGTAGATCAAGCCACACTCACCTACGCGGCTGTCGGAGACTACCGTAACTCCTCCGGCTCTGTGACCATCAGCCGTAAGGACTCGGAGAAAGGACTTAGAATAATCACCGAGACTTTCCGTGACAACCTCGAGCCCGGATCAACCGAGACAGTCATCTTCCGTGTCACTAATTTGCAGGGTCATGGACGCGAGACAGCCGTAATCGCCGGGATGTATAACTCAGCGATCAACGCCATCGCCTCGGCTCGGCCCTGGAGCTTCAACGCTTCGCCGGCCCGCAACGACAGGTTTTCTATAAACATCTCACCATCAGGTGGTTCATGGAGCTCATTCCGCATTTTCAGACAGAGAAACACCCGCAGGAGATGTACCGAGCTTATCGCGCCGTTATTCAACACCTGGGGACGACCGTTCAATTCATATCTCTTCGGAGGTACAAACCTCATGAGTAGATACTACAAATCAGCCATGAGAGCCACCACCACCGCAGGATCTGCCGATGGAGAGGAGGTAATGGATGTAGCGGAGCAAATCAGCTACGACTCAGCAGCTCCCATGGACATGATGGTCTTAAGCGAGCCGAAATTGATAGCCGGAGGGAGCATTGAGGAATCAGCCGCCGACAATGAAGCTGATGCCGGTAATGGCGGTGCTCCTGAAACAGATGCCGGGGGAGAGGTATTCAACTATCGAGAATCTGTCGTCCCTCTCGCGTTTTTCCGTCCCGATCTGATCACAGATCCTGACGGCAACCTGGCTTTGAAATTTACAGTCCCTGATGCCAATGCCACTTGGCGCCTTCAATTGCTCGCTTTTACCGATTCACTGCTTTCGGCGAATTACTCGCGGGAGCTGACAGTGTCACGTAGGGTCATGGTGCAACCCAATATGCCGCGTTTCGTGAGGTCGGGCGACACAGTTGTAATACCCGTGACCGTCATGAACAATTGCGACTCAACGCTCACAGCCACCGTGAGTCTGGACTGCTACGATCCATATAATGGCAAGGAACTTGTCAATGTCAACCGAGCAGTTGAAATATCCGCCCACTCATCAGTTGTATCATCTATCACTGTCAATGTACCCGACGCTGTCTCCTCTCTTGGCTTCAGGGTCAAAGCTATATCTGACCTCGGCAGCGATGGCGAGCGGAGCGTCATTCCGGTACTGCCGTCACTGACAGTAGTCCGTGAAAGTGTTCCGTTCTATCTTGCACCGGGCGGAGGAACTGTCACTCTCGACATCCCCTCGATGCCTCGTGGCGGAAATGCAACAATGCAGATCTGCACCAACCCGGCTTGGAGCGTAGTCACAGCTCTGCCCGGACTGCTCACCAAGCAAGCAGTGACTTCCATCGAAGCAGCCGAGGCCATATTTGCGGCATCGGTAGCCACGGGCCTCGTCAAGGACAATCCCGCGATAGCCAGCGCTCTGACCGAGTGGACTGCACGCGGAAGCAAGACCGACGAACTCTCCTCGATGCTCGAGCGCAACGAGGATCTTAAGATCATGCTCCTCAACGCCACACCCTGGATCTCAGAGGCCAAGGATGATACCCAGCGCATGAGTCGTCTGGCTCTACTCTTTGACACCAAACTCATCGACAAGGCTATCAACGATAATATAGCCCTGCTTTCCCGACTCGCCACCCCCTCGGGAGGCTGGAAATGGTCGCCTCTGAGCGACGATGCTTCGGAATGGGCAACATCAAGTGTACTCAACACATTAGGTCATGTTGTTCAGCTCGGTTATCTGCCAGCCTCAGGCGAGCTTAAACGCCTACTGACCAAAGCCCTCGCGTGGGATACATCTCTGACACTTAAGCAATTCAAGAAATATCCTGACGGCGACTATACTGAATATGTCGATCGTCATACCCTCTATGCCCCTCTCGGCATAGGAAAACCCGAAACAACTATAGTAAACGCCACGATCCGACACATTCTCTCAACCTGGAGAAACGCACCTCTGACTACCAAAGCTATAGATGCACGCCTGCTGTTTGTCAATGGCTACCAAGAAGTGGCTCGCTCCATCCTGACATCTATCCGAGAGTTTGCCATCAGTGATGCGTCACGCGGAATGTGGTTCCCGTCACTCACCGACAACCCCTCTTTGGGATCGATGGAGATACTCTCGTCGACATCTCTAATTCTCGAGACGATAGCCCTGATCGATCCCACTTCTACCGATATAGACGGTCTGAGACAATGGTTAATACTAAGTAAAGGGGCTCAGAACTGGGGGACATCGACAGCCGCGACTCAAATCATAGCTTCCATTCTTACCACCTCACGCCGATGGATCGCGACCCCCTCCAATGCTTTGATCAAGATAGACGGACGACTCATTACTTCCGATGAAATAAACCATATCACGGGAGAATGGGAGACTGTTCTTGAGCCGAAACGTGTCTCGGGCAAGAAAGTGAAAGCAGAGGTTAAGACTGACTCGCCGTCATGGGGAGCACTCTATTGCAGCTATGAAGCTCCCGGCGACTCGGTCAAGGCTACATCTTGTCCCGAACTATCGCTCACACGCACTCTGCTCCCGCCGGCCGACTCGCTCTCTTTGGGTGGTCGGGTCACAGTGCTTCTCACCCTCAAGGTCAATGAAGACATGGACTATGTTGTAATTGACGATCAGCGCGGAGCCTGTTTTGAACCCGTCGATCAACTTCCGGCGACAGTGTGGACCGACGGTGTCAGAGCATATCGCGTCAGCGGAGACACCTCAACACGTTTCTTTATTGATAGACTGCGCCGCGGTACTTACCAGATCACATACGATGTCTACGTTAATAACGCCGGCACCTTCACTTCAGGCATAGCCACTGTCCAGAGCCTATATGCTCCGCGTTTCACCGCCCACTCCTCGGGTACAACCCTCTATGTAAAATGAATAAAATCCCCCGACTGTTTCTGTTGATATTCACGTTCATTGGCCTCAGCTCATGTGTCAATGATGACGATCCGTCAAAGGCCTGGTCGCTCCCGATAGGGAGCGAAATGCCCTCCTTTGACATCACTCTCAGCGACGGCACACGTGTGACTAACCGAGACTATGAGGGGAAAGTGGCTGTGATCGTGCTGTTCAACACCTCATGCCCCGATTGTCGTGCCGAACTACCCATCGTCCAGGAAGTAAGCACAATGACCGACAGCGATGTCAACTACCTCTGCATAGCCCGTCAGGAGGATAACGAGACCATTGCCCGCTTCTGGAGCGAGAACTCCCTGACTCTTCCCTACTCTCCCCAACCTGACAGGCATGTCTATTCACTATTTGCCGAATCGGTCATTCCCCGCGTCATGATCTTTAATCAGTCGGGCACGCTCTCCTCCTCATTTGCCGACTCACCGCTCCCCAATGCGCAAAAGCTTCTCGAATCAATAACCATCGCATCGCAACAATAAACGTGATATAGAACTGATCTAAAACTATAGTCTGCGGCAGGTGTTGTAATTAAAAAGACTTTGATTATGACACAGATCAAGATAAAAAGAGCCTACGAGCCGGAGGATGCCGGTGACGGTTATCGTATTTATATAGACAGATTGTGGCCAAGAGGTATGTCACACGAGACATTCCACTATGACCTTTGGGTGAAGGATGTGGCTCCTTCAACCCAACTAAGGGAATGGTTTCACGGCAGTCACGACGACACTTTGTCGCAAGCCGACCAAGATACACGATGGAAAGAATTTGAATCACGCTACGCTGCCGAGCTGCAAGCTAACCCGGCATATTCAAAACTGAGGGACATTATATCATCTCACCCGAAAGTCACACTGTTATACAGCTCCCATGACGTCACACATAACAATGCTGTGGTTCTTGCCGACTGTCTCAGACATTCATGACATAATGTAGTCAACAAGCGTGTCGAGATCGCGACGCTGGCGCTCCTCGATGAGCCGGTAACGCTCGAGCGAAGCCTCACGCCTTGACTCAAATATATGCCGGTCTTCAAGCTGAAGCACACGGGTAGCTATCTCGTCTTCGGAATAAGGATTGACATAGAGCGGCGCATCGCCACATATCTCGGAAATAGACGAGAACGATGAGGCAATCACAGGCACCCCATATTTCATAGCTTCGATAGGAGGATAGCCGAAACCCTCATTGAGCGATGGATAAAGCAGAGCGTAAGCACCCTTGAACAGGCGTTCAAGCTCGTCGCGGTCAACATATCCTTTTGTAATAAACCTATCGCGGTTGCGCACACGGGAGAGCAGCCTCGAATCCTCTCCGAGACCAAGCAATATGACCTTGCCGTCGATATGGGGATGGGAAGTGAAGAGCCCATCGAGCGCACGGATAGTGCGGTAAGGATTTTTGAGCCAGCGGTTGGCCGAAACCACAAGATAATATTTCCCGTCAGCAGGATCGTTATCATCTGAAACCGGCTCTGAAGTATTGGGAGAGTAGAGCACCTTGATCGAGTCAGGGTCGACCGAAGGATAGTAACGGCAAATCGAAGCCTTGGAGTGTTCAGACACGGTTACTATCCTGATACCCGGATAATTGATCTCCACCCCATATTTCCTGAGATGCCCTTTGCGGGCCATGCGACGCATAAATGTCTGCTTAAGCAGAGCCTTGATATATTCCGAAAAACCCTTTGCGAACATAGGCTCATAGACATCGGTGTTCATCTCGAGATTTCTGAGTCCATGTTCTGTAACGGTTATAGGGACTCCTGCTCGGGCAAAGGAGCCATATTCGTCGCGCCACAGAGGCGTGTAAAGCCTCTCGAACTCAGAGTGCTCATAAAGCTCAGGAATTGTCTTATCCTTAGCCAACCTCACGGTGATATTCTTCTCCCTGACAAGCGATAAAATATCTTCGGGCAGAAATCGGCTGTCGTCATAGTAAGCTATGACATCGTGAGGATATTTCTCTGCAAGGGCTTTAAATACGATATAGCCATACACTCCGCCGCCATGAAACTTGGTTTTCCCGGCAGGCTGACAAGAGGAAAGATCAAACAGGATTTTTTTCATCACACGGCCGATTTAAGGTTATAAGGATAAGTAAGGTATTTTTTCAGAGATCGATGGTCCAGGAGTCGGAGGCACGCCAGGCAGGGAAGCGTTCGCGGCCTTTGTCGAGATCGGCACGCGAGAGCAACGCATAACGATAGCCCGAGGCCGAGCGCGTCTCTTGGATCGGATTTCCGAGATTGTCGTAGATCTGAGTCTCGGAGGGATGATACTCGCCGTAATTATCTGAGCCCGATCGATTGGCACACACTACATAGGCCTGGTTTTCAACAGCACGCGCTGCCAGGAGTATCCTGAGCTGATCAGCGCGAGAGCGTGGCCAATTGGCAGGTACGAGCAACACGTCATAGAGGGCTCCGGGTCGATTGCGGGTCCACACCGGGAACCTCACGTCGAAGCAGAGCACAAGCATGAACTCCCAGCCTCTGAATCTCACTCTCAGAGGCATCTCACGACCGGCAGTGTAGACCTTATCTTCGGTCGACAGAGGGAAGAGATGGCGCTTGTCATAGAAAGCTATCTCGCCACTGGGCTCCACAAAAAATCCACGGTTGGTATAATTGTCGTGACCATCGGTGTGGAGATAGCTGCCGGCTATGGCAAAGCCGAAAAACTGAGCCCAACGACGCAAGGAATCGACCGTGTGTCCCTCGTCGGTCTCGGCCCAAAGTTTCTGTTCGCGGCGATCCTGAACAAACGAAGTAGTGAAAAGCTCGGGGATAACCACTACATCAGTGTCGGGCTCGACGGCATGGAGCGCATGAGCCATGGCGAGGAGATTGGCCTCGACGTCTCCGTAGACGATGTCAAAGGGTATAGCGCAGATTTTCATTCGGCTGAGAATTTTTCGGGACGTATTCCCTCAAACTGGCTGTAATAATCCTTGATGGCGCGCATGTCGGCATCAATGTCGCCCGTGGGGGTAAAGGTATGCTCGAGATGAACAAGCTTATGGGCGGCATCGACGGCTCCGAGTATCACAGGCACTCCGGCCTCGTAAGCGATGTGAAGAAAACCGGTGCGCCACTCGGTGACACGCGAGCGGGTGCCCTCGGGGGTGATGGCGAGGGTGAGACGCGAGGCGTGGCGAAATTTTTCGATAATGATCTCGGACAGCGACGAGCCGCGGCGGCGCGACACCGGGATCCCGCCGAGAGCCCTGAAAAGATATTTCAGAGGGAAGAAAAACCAGGACTCTTTCATCAGGAAACCGGCCCTGCGGCCCAGAGACCAATAGGAGAGCTCGCCGAGAATAAAATCCCAGTTGGAGGTGTGGGGAGCCACACAGACAATACTCCTGGGATAGTCGGGAACGGTACACACCACGCGCCACCCGAACAGACGCAGGATGGCTCGGGATACATTCATAGGAAGTAGGGAAACGGTGGAGTGAAATCTTATTTCTTGGCAGCCTTGAGGGCAACATTCATCTCGTGGAGGATCTCCTCGATGCGCTTATTGAAGTTCTGACGGAGTTTAGCGAAAGATGCACGAAAGTAAGCGCGTCGGGCATCGGTGTACTCCTTGCGAGTAGCGTAGCTCTTCTGTGATCCGGGGAAGTCTACACTGACAAGCTTCAGAGCCGACATCTGAAGCTCGGCGAGGTCATAGACACACTTGTTGAGAGCCTCCGAGTCAATGCCGGGCACAGCCAGTCGGGCCATTACACATTCACCGGCGAGAGCACCGCATATACGATAGATTTCTTTCTTGATAGCACGCTTAGAGTTTGCCATAATATAGTTTTTTATGATGAATCTGAGAATTAAGTTACATAGTCAAAACGCTGTCGGAGACAGGATTGTTCACACGGAGATAAGCCGGCGCAGGGCATCGTAGCTCACCGATATGCGCGGATGGGGAGCCGAGCGGTGAGGAGCCGGCGGGAGATTGTCGGGCTCGAGTCTGACCCCTGTGATCCGTTCGATGACCTTAGGGAATTTGGATGGATGGGCAGTAGAAAGGAATATACCTTTCTCGCCCTCGCGAAGATCTCTTCTCAACGCCCCCAATGCCGTGGCCGAGTGAGGATCAAGTATCACGCCCGAGTCGGTGTAAACGCTTCTTATCACCTCCTCTATCTCACTATCGGTCAGCGAATAGCCTCTCATACAGGCCTCAGGGGTCTCGTGGTCTTTTTCCAGCAGATCGATCACACGACTGATATTGGAAGGATTGCCTACATCCATAGCTGTCGCGACAGTACGCTCGGCACGTCGGGGAGTGAACTCGCCGGTAGTGACAAATCGCGCCGTGACATCGTTGGAATTATTGGCAACTACAAACCGATCTACGGGCAGACCCATGCGACGGGCCAGAAGCCCGGCCGTCAGATTGCCGAGATTGCCCGAAGGTATAGAGAATACCACCGGGGAGTCAAGATGCTTACCCGACATCTCCTCACGGGCCGAGAGCATGGCGTAGGCATAGAAAAAGTAGACCATCTGGGGTAACAGACGGCATATATTAATGGAGTTGGCCGACGTGATGCCGAAATTGTCGCGTAGCGAACGATCGACAAACGCCTGCTTGACAAGTCGCTGGCAATCATCAAAAGTGCCGAGTACCTCGATCGGTTTTACCGAACTCCCCGGCAGGCACAGACGTGCCACCTGTGACCGTGAGAGTCCACCCGACGGATATAATATATAAGTCTCCACGCCGGGAACTCCATGAAAACCGGCCGCCACAGCGGCACCCGAGTCACCCGAGGTCGCTACAAGCACCTTGACTTTACGCGAAGGTGACCGGGAAGAGTAATGGCTGATAACGCGGGCCAGGAAACGCGCTCCTATATCCTTGAATGCCTTGGTAGGCCCATGGAAAAGTTCGAGAGAGAAAACATCGGGAGAAAGACCGACAAGAGGAATATCAAACGAGAACGTGTCATAGACGATCTGGCGTATCACTGCCGAAGGGATGTCCTTACCGAGTATCATGTCGGTAACGACAAAAGCAATGTCACGCAACGTCATCGACGATATATTATTAAAGAAAGCCTTAGGGATACGTGGGATCTGTTCGGGCATATACAGGCCACCGTCGGGCGCAAGACCGTTCATCACGGCCTCACGAAGATCCACTGAAGGGCTGCGGCGGTTAATGCTGTAAAATTTCATAGGTCAAAACAGTTCACGAGCCAGCGAATCATCGGCGGCCGTCACTCCGTCGATAAAACCACGTTCATAGTCGGTGGCGGCCTGACGCCCTACTCTGGCGCTGATATTGTTCATGCGGGCCCTCACATCGAGCAGATAGTCCTGTAGAGCCGAGGGATCGTCATGGAGGCTCACAGCCCGGGCCGCGTGATCCATACCCAGATTATAGGCTTGCCGGTCACGCACCCTCGAGGAGACACCACCACCATCACACGCCGCGAGCGACAGACCCGCGACGAGAATAACCGATGATATATGGATTGATAATTTTTTCATGCAGATGGGGGAGAGAAGATAATGTGTCGAAATCAGGATAACGATCGGTCGATACAGTCGTTGACAATATCTCTGATCTGCTCCATGAGCCAACGTGGAGTAGAGGTGGCACCACAGATACCTATCGAAGAGGCTCCGCCCAGCCACGAGGGGTCAAAGTCGGCGGCCGTCGAGACCAGATGGGTGTCGGGATTGACATCGTGACACTCGCTGAAGAGCACCTTGCCGTTGCTGCTTTTGGCTCCGGCCACAAAGAGCACCACCTCGTGGGCCGCGGCAAATTCCCTGAGATGATTGACACGGTTGGCAACCTGTCGGCATATAGTGTCATAATACCTGAACACCACTTCAGGAGCCTTGCGCCGCTCAATCTCGGTTATCATTGCTTCAAAACCGTCGAGCGGCATGGTCGTCTGGGAATATAGAGCTATGTCGCGGTTGAAATCCACCCGGTCGAGTTGAGAGATATTCTCCACCACGGTAGCCTCGCCGTCAGTCTGACCGACGAGGCCGTTGACCTCGGCGTGTCCGGCCTTGCCATAGATGACGATCTGAGGCCGTGGCCCTGAAGTGTCATAGGTCTGCTTGATGCGCCGCTGGAGTTGAAGCACCACGGGACATGTGGCATCGACTATCTCTATGCCGAGCCGTCGCGCCGTCAGATAGGTCGATGGTGGCTCGCCGTGAGCCCTGAGCAACACTCTGGCCCCTGCAAGCGACTCGAGATCACCGTGAGTGACGGTCGAGAGTCCTTTGCGACGCAAACGCTCCACTTCATCGCCATTGTGAACTATATCACCGAGACAATAGAGCGGAGCCGAGTGGCGCTCGAGTTCTTCCTCAGCCTTGCGTATCGCCGCCACGACTCCGTGACAGAAACCCGACGAGGGATCTATCTCGACCACCGGACGGCCTCCGGCCACTTCAGAAGAGCTTACCGTAACACTCATGACTGAGACACCCGCTGATGGTACAGATCAAGCAGCCAGCGGTTCTGCTCCTCGATTGACATATCTGAATTATCAAGTCTCACTGCATCATCGGCACATCTCAGAGGCCCTTCCGAACGAGTCTCGTCGATATGATCGCGTGTTTTCACGTTATCAAGCACCTCTTGATATGTGACCTGAGCACCTTTGTCGGTGAGTTCTTTGAATCGACGGCTGGCGCGCTGCTCGGCCGAAGCATCACAGAACACTTTCATCTCGGCATCGGGAAAAACCACAGTGCCTATGTCGCGTCCATCCATCACGATACCTTTGCTCCGGCCCATAGCCTTCTGCATAGCCACCATGGCATGACGCACCTGAGGGATAGCTGCTATGGGGCTCACGCAATTGCTCACCTCGAGAGAGCGTATCTCATTCTCCACGACCTCGCCGTTGAGTGTAGTGAGCTGGCGCTGACCGTCGACAAGGAAGTCGATGTCGATAAGAGGAAGGCCCTCGACTATACGCTCCACATCAGGCTCTGACCCGGGAGCTACCAGTCCATTACGCATGGCCCACAGGGTGACGGCACGGTACATTGCGCCCGAGTCGATATAACGGTAGCCTATGGCCGAAGCAAGTGCCCGTGCCATGGTGCTCTTGCCCGATGACGAGTAACCGTCGATAGCTATTGTGATTTTCCTTTCGGTGGAATTGTTCATATAGTAGTGGAAATGTTTAACATAAGAGTGGTGGCGCCAGAGTGGGGTTGAGACATGGCCACACCCAGCGAGAAGCTCCTGACGGCCAGCCCCATTCCAATCGAGAAACCCGAGAGGAAGGAGCGCTTGTAGGTAGACATATCCGTGCGGGTGCGGTAATTGTATCCGAGACCGATATGAAAATTGTCGGAGGGACGGAAATCGGCACCAAATATCAGGTGGCGAAACAGGTTGGATGTGAACTTGTCTTTCAGCTCGGGATCGGAAGTGCCGTCGCCGTTTTCCCAATAAGGAAGATGCCACTTCACGAGGTCGCGGGCTGTTACCGAGATAATCAGGGGGATAGAACTGAGGCCCTTGCTAAAACCGATTCTCAGATCGGCGGGAACCCTCTCATAGCTGCGGTCGAAGCGCTTGATCTGACCGCCCAGATTGGCCACGACGACCGAAAACGAGAAGTCGCTCTCGGGATCATAGTAGTTGACTCCGAGATCTGTGGCAAGTGCCATTGCCGTGTATGTGTCATAGGAAGAGTAGACCCACTTTATAGTGGCGCCTCCACGCCAGCGGTCGTTGATGTCGCGGGCATAAGTGGCCGAGATCACCATATCCTTGGGCGAGAAATCGCCTGTGAGCACTCCGTTGATGTCGGCTCCCTTGATACTGCCGTAACCGAGATACTGCACCCCGGCGGCCCAGGCGCCATGTTCGCCGGCCTGACGACCGAATTTCACACCGGCAAAATTGCTTTCGCCGATATATCTCATATAATTAAATCCGGCCTGCATCCCGATCTCAGGGCCGAGCAGACCCGGATTGCGGTCAGCGGCATTGATGTCGTCGTCGATCTGAGATATATTCATTCCTCCGAGGCCATAGGCGAGAGTCGACGAGGGGATTTCCAGAAAGGAATAGAACGTGTCGCCACCACCCTGGGCCCACAGGCTCACAGGCAGTGACAACCCGTATCCGACCCCGACGAGTATAAGTATAAGGCGGCAGAGGTGTCTGCGAAGGCAAAGTTTCATATTCTTTTTAGAGTATGTTTATTTTTAACGTCGCGTTACCCTCCTTTAGTGTGTCGCCTATTCCAAAAAAGCACCCGTCAGCCGGTCATCACTGACGCGCAGTCATCGACGAGAGATCGACCGTGATAGCGGCAGGATAGAGACGATAGGGATCAAAATAGCGCGCACAACTGTTGACAACATTGCGCAGGTCGTTGACAAGCTTACCGGCGAAGACCTTCTCACCGTTGACGGTAAGCGTCACCGTACGTGACATATCCACAAGCCGGTCATTGAGATAGACCGTAAAGACTCCCGAAGTGGCCGGAGTATATGTCTTGTCAAACAGAAGTCCGATACTGAAACCGAAGCTTGTGTCGTCCTTGGCCACCGAGTAGGTCACGTTGTCGACCTTAATGTCTATATTATTGCCATCGATATCCATGCGGTAGCATGTGCGTGCCGACTCATCGTCATTACTGCGTTTATCAACATAGAGATTATAGAACCCGTCGCGATAGAGGCCGTCCATCTCAAAGTTTTCCCAGACGACATGTTTGGGATAGGGATTGCGTGTAAACTGTTTGAGCCAGGGAGTGGTGACTCCGTATGTAATTGCATGTCCGCGTCCGGGCTCGAGCTCCACCTGATGGACGTAGGCGTCCGGCGACTCGCGCCTCAGGCTATCGAGGGTGGCCCCGGTGATCTGTGTCAACTGATTGCGCAGGAAGCCGTAGTCGTTCTCGCCGGTGTGGAGCGTGAAGGCCGTGTTGCGCAGGTTTTCAGCCGGAGCATTGATGAGTGGTTCGCCGCCGGCCATGGGCCCGGCTCCGGCGAGATAGTCGGCATAGAACGAGGCGAGACGCTGAGAACCATAGCCCCCCTCAGAGATACCGAATATGTAGATGCGGTTGCCGTCTATCAAACTGTCGGTCAACAGAGCCTGCCTGAGCAGTTTGTCCCAGGCCCATTGCTTGGACTTCTGCCACCATCGGTAGTAGGGGCCCTCGTTGGGTATACGAGGTATGAAATAAACAGCCGGATCATCGTCAAAACTTTGAGAGATCTTCAGCCCAGTGATCCACTCCATCTGCTTCGGGCCCGAGCCGTGCAGGTAGATATAGAACGGATATTTTCCTTCGGTGTCCCCCTTGCGGCCTATAAAATAAGACATCCGCGCATCAGGCTCGAGCGACGCGGGGAGCTGCCACTCATAGCTCACACCGTCGTTGAGCGACGGATAGGCACCGGGGAGTTTCTCTTCCTCAAAACTATCATTAGCATTCACCCACTGTTGCCACACACGTGACTCGACATCTTTCACCTGACCATTCTTGATGGAATAGCCTGTGGAAAACGGCGATTTATCGCCTGAGAGATAGGCCGAGAAATAATTTTCGACAACTCCGTAATCATAGTTGCGAGGCATTGACGGGAGTTTCTTTTCTCCGGCCGAAAGGCCCGAGACTGTAATAAGTGACGCGAGAGAGGTTAAGAGCAGTTTATTCATCGGGATTACTCATAAAAAAATCAGCACATCGGCCTCGTGTCACAGCAGATTCAAAACGTGACACAAGACCGATGCGAAGTTACGAAAAATTTCCGATAATCTAAATAAAGCCGTCGCGTTTACCCCCTGACATCTGCGAACATCGCTGTCTACGGGTCTTCAGCCATCAGTAGAGCAGCACCGTCAGAGAGACGGGGCCTTGTGCGCCGGTGATGTGGACAGCCTCGATGTCGGCTGTTGCCGACGGGCCCGAGAAGAGTGAAGAATATTGTATCTTCGAGAGATTCATACGTGTATATGCGTCCTGGAGACCGTCGGTGATCCTGTTTTTTTCGAGCAGCAGATAAAGCTTTTCAGCAAACAGTCCGTTGGCCATCCGGGTGAAGGACTCGGGCGAGACAAGTACACTGCCTGTCTCTCCGACACCGAGCAAACCCTCCCCTACGCACGCACTCAAACGTTCGGCATCGGCCGGAGTCTTGACGAGGTCTGGCGTCATGTTTCCGTTGTAACCATCGACGGCACTAAATATCCGGTTGGACTGAGACGGGACAAGGTTTTGCTTCAGCCAGGAGATCGCCTCGTCGCGCGATGTCAAAGTGATAACTTTTCCATCAAATCCTTCCACGTGACTGATGAAATTGTCCACAGGGTCACCGGCGATAGCAAAGACGGGGACGTCAGGATGCTCGTAGGGTTTGGGCCGGTTGGCACGGACACGCCCCAGAATACGATCGCGGGCAGTGAGGGTATTGTTTTCTATATTCATAGCTGGTTTTTCGTTAATCTTTGGTGTCATCGTTGTCATCCCTGTTTTTCTCAAACCATTGACGGAAAGTCTGTTCAGGCGGCAGGGGGTTGCTGTGCCACTCGGCCCAAGGATTTATACCGCTCTCGGCTACAGCCGCCGGAGTGTGGCGCAGAGCCCACAGACCGAGACGCTCGGCATGCTGAAGATTGGTGGAACTCTTGAGCACCTCTCCCATGAGTCCTTCTTCAAGAGTGTGGGAGAACAGAGCCTGACGGTTTTCCACGACTACCTGACGCCAATAGAAGATAAGTTCGGGCAACGGCACTTTGACAGGACACACGTCACCACACGATCCGCAATGAGTGCAGGAGAATGGCAGACGCGCATAGCGGTGTAGATCATAGGATGGCATGAGGGCAAGCCCGAGCGGCCCCATATAATTGGCATCGTAGGATATACCCGAAGTGCGCCTGAACACGGGACATGTGTTCATACATGTGCCGCAACGCATACATTTCAACACTTCCCAATAAGACTGGCCGAGACGCTCGGAGCGTCCGTTGTCGAGCATCACGACGTGTATCTCCTGACCGGGGGCAGGAGCCGAGATGTGAGACGTGTACTGAGTGATGTCATAGCCCAGCGAGCTTCGCGACAGTAATCTCAGAAACAGTGGAAGGTCGGCCTGGGAGGGTATCACTTTTTCAATGCCGATAGTGACGATCAGCAGCGGAGGCACTGTGGCACATATATCCACGTCGCCCTCGTTGGAACACATCACTACCGTGCCGGTCTCGGCCACCGCATAGTTGCAACCGATCATTCCGGCCTCGGCCTTGACATAGCGCTTACGCATATCAGCGCGCATCACACTGTTGAGATATGTCGGGTCGTCATTGGAAGGGTCGGAGCCAAGTTTCTCGGCAAATATACGGGCCACGTCGGTGCGGAGCTTATGGATCGCCGGCATCACTATGTGGCTGTCGCGCTGATTGTCGAGCTGCTGTATGCGTTCGCCAAGATCTGACTCATTTACTTCTATCCCGTGTTTCTCAAGATACTCCCTCATTCCACACTCATCCATCGTCATGGACTTTCCTTTGGTCAGCGAGGTCACCTCATGAGAACGCAGTATCTCAAGCACAATATCATTATGGTCGAGAGGTGTCTCCGCCCAATGCACTATGACGCCTCTGGAAGTGAGATTTTCTTCAAACTTCTCGAGATACTCGTCAAGGTGAGACAGAGTGTGTTCTTTGATTTCAGATGCGATGTCGCGCATCTGCTCCCACTCCGGAAGAGTGGCCGCAACTTTGTCGCGACGCATGCGGGCGGCCCAGAGGCAACGGTCGTTGCTCTCGCGATGAGGAGTATCGGCTATAAATTCGGCGCCGAGTTTAACTTGATTGACCTGTCGGCTCATAGGTGTATTCATTTTGCGTCGCCGTTGAGTATCTCGGCGATATAATAAAACTTAATATCCAGACCAAACTTCCGCGCCACACACGACTGATGGAGCAGGCACGACATATCCTGAGACGTAACATAGTGAAATCCATTGCGGGCATAGTCGTTCACCTTGTCAAGTCCCTGCTGTCCCGAGCAGCTTTTATCCCAGATGGCGAAAGTGCCTCCGAAGCCACAGCACTCATCGCGACGCGTGGCATAGCCTACCTCTATTCCATCGACCAGACTCAAGAGAGAGGCGGTCTTGGAAAACTCTGGGATCATGAGCTCTGAGGGGCGCGCCTCGTTGAGATAGCGTAGGGAATGGCAACCGTTATGGAGTGCGACGCGATGGGGGAATGATGCCCAGGGCAAGGAATCGACCTTGACAATATCATGAAGGAAGGTCACCAGGTCGACAGCCGATTGGCGTATTTGCCTGATTTCAGAGGTCTGAGGCAGATCCTCGAAATGATTTCTGAACTGGTCGGCACATATACCCGAGGGCATCACTATATGATCGTAGCCAGCCAAATGCGAGGCGGCCGCGCTCTCGACCTTACAGGCCGTGTGGGTGTAGCCCATATCCTTCATAGGCAGACCGCAACAAGCGGCTGATTCGATAAACTCGGGCTTAAATCCAAGTCTACGCAGGAGTTTAAATGACGAAATGGCGGCCTGAGGTGCTATCGCATCTATATAGCATGGCACGAAAAAACCTATTTTCATATCGGGGGGAATGTGATGATATTTTAAGCATAACCATTCCGGCAGCCGTTTTGTTGATATATCTGCTCAAAAATATAGAACTGATCTAAACTTATTACAAATTAACAATTCGAGATTGTTTTGGAGCTAATTTTAAGGTTTTTGAGGGAGCGACGGGGCTCCATCGTGACTGATAAAACCGAAGAAATTAGCCCAAAACAAGCCGAAGGGTTAATTCTTTGATTATTTCAGTTCTGACTTTTAACTTTCTGTAATAAGTTTAGATCAGTTCATAAATTAAAGCCGGCGAGGCCGGATAGATGAGGCTTCGACGCAGCTTTTTTAATGAACGAGCCGTGAGCCGGAACAGGTTTTATAAAAAAAGTAGACAAAAAGTAAGTTGAGCATCCAAAAAAAATGTAACTTTGCGTGTATTATCGGTACACTCCCGTGATCCTTAGATTTAATAACGCAAAACAATACAGTCATCAAAATGGTAAATTTTTCGCTTGAGGGCAAAGTTGCTCTTGTCACCGGTGCCGCTTACGGTATCGGTCTGGCTATCGCTCAGGCCTATGCAGAGGCCGGTGCTAAAATCGTGTTTAACTGCTCTCGTCAGGAGACCGTCGACCGCGGTCTGAAAGCCTACAAGGAGCTTGGCATCGAGGCCAAAGGCTATCTCTGTGATGTGACCGACGAGGAGGCTGTCAAGGCTATGGTGGCCGATATCGAGGCTACAGTAGGCACCATCGACATTCTCGTCAACAACGCCGGTATCATCAAGCGCATCCCCATGACCGAGATGAACGTCGAGGACTTCCGCCGCGTAGTCGATGTCGACCTCGTCGCTCCCTATATCTGCGCCAAGGCCGTTATCCCCGGCATGATCAAGAAAGGACACGGCAAGATCATCAACATCTGCTCGATGATGAGCGAGCTCGGCCGCGAGACCGTCAGCGCATACGCAGCCGCTAAGGGTGGCCTGAAGATGCTGACCCGTAATATCTGCTCGGAGTTTGGAGAATACAACATCCAGTGTAACGGCATAGGCCCCGGCTACATAGCCACCGACCAGACCGCTCCCCTGCGCGAGATCCAGCCCGACGGCAGCCGTCACCCCTTCGATCAGTTCATCATCTCCAAGACTCCCGCCGCCCGCTGGGGCACTCCCGAGGATCTGATGGGCCCCGCCGTGTTCCTCGCTTCCGATGCTTCTGACTTTGTAAACGGCCACGTTCTCTACGTCGACGGCGGTATCCTCGCCTATATCGGCAAACAGCCTAAGTGATGGAGGCGGTATTTGCTTATGTCATCTCGCTCGGCGCAGCGGTGATGATGCCTATCATCTTCCTTGTGCTCGGTCTCTGTATCGGCCTTGGATTTAACAAGTCGCTGATGAGCGGCCTGAAGGTCGGAGTAGGTTTCATCGGTCTCGGCATAGTCACCGCTCTGCTCACCGACTCGATGTCTGATCCCCTCAAGACCATCACCAATCTCTATCACCTCCAGCTTCAGGTGTTTGATATGGGATGGCCTGCCGCCGCATCGGTTGCCTACAACACTGCTGTCGGAGCCTTCATCATCCCCGTATGCCTTGGAGTCAACATTCTGCTGCTCTTCCTCAAAGGCACCCGCACCGTCAATATCGACCTCTGGAACTACTGGCACTTCGCCTTTATCGGAGGTGTGGTCTACTTTGCCACCGAGTCGATCGGCTGGGGCTTCTTCGCCGCTATCATCTGCTATATCATTACCCTAGTGATAGCCGACGTGACAGCTCCCAAATTTCAGGAGTTCTACCACGATGTTGACGGTATCAGCATACCTCAGCCTTTCTGTGCAGGCTTTGTACCCTTTGCATGGGGCATCAACGCCGTTCTCGACCGCATCCCCGGCATGAGCCGTCTGGAGATCGACGCCGAGGGTCTGAAGAAAAAGTTTGGCATAGCCGGCGAACCGCTGTTTCTCGGCATCGTCGTGGGTATCATCATCGGATGCCTGCAGTTTGACTCCTGGGATGCCATTGTAAGCAATATCCCCAAGATCCTCATGCTCGGTGTGAAGATGGGTGCCGTCATGGAGCTTATCCCTCGCGTGACCGTACTCTTCATCGAGGGCCTGAAGCCTATTTCCGAGGCCACCCGCACTATGATCGCCCGTAAGTTCAAGGGAGCCGAAGGCCTCTCCATCGGCATGAGCCCCGCGCTCGTGATCGGCCATCCCACTACCCTGGTGGCCTCGATCATCCTGATCCCCGTCACTCTCATCATAGCAGTGATCCTCCCGGGCAACGCCTTCCTGCCTCTGGCTTCGCTCGCAGGAATGTTCTATATCTTCCCGCTCGTGCTCCCCTACACCAAGGGTAGTGTGCTCAAGACTATCATTGTAGGTCTCGCGGTGCTTATCCTGGCGCTCTATCTGGTCACCTGGATGGCCCCCGATTTCACCAAGGCCGCCCATGAGGTAGCTCTCGCCCACCCCGATGATAAAGCCGTGCAGGTACCCGCCGACTTCCTCGCCGGATCGCTCGACTTTGCCGGCAGTCCTCTCGGCGCAGCCATCTACTGGTGTATCGAAGGCTTCAAGTCGCTCAGTATATATATAGGTGCAGCGATCCTGACAGTCTTTACAGCATGTCTCGTGTGGTGGAACCGCCGCCGCATGATACGCCTCGAGGCCGCCCGCCCCGCTTCAAGCCACATCACCGATTAAAACAAAGACTTTTATCTACAAAATGAAAAAAATATTTTCAGCAATCGCCCTCCTGGGCATATCCCTCTCAGCTATGGCTCAGAACACTGAATACACCATACAGCGTGCCGTTCACCCTGAAGACTTCAAGAACTACGACACCAACCAGCTGCGCTCGCGCTTCATGATGCCCAAGGTCATGGAAGAGAACAAGATCAATCTCACCTACTCAATGTATGACCGTCTCATCTTCGGCGGAGTGGTGCCCGTAGGCAAGACCATTGAGCTTGAGACCATCGATCCCCTGAAGGCCGAATATTTCCTGGAGCGCCGCGAGCTCGGCGTGATCAATATCGGCGGCGACGGCATCGTCAGTGTCGACGGCAAGGACTATGAGCTCCACTTCAAGGATGCCCTCTATGTAGGCCGTGGCAACAAGAAAGTCACTTTCCGCAGCAAGGATGACTCTAATCCCGCCAAATTCTACCTCAACTCCACCACCGCCCATAAGGCCTACAAGACCCAGCTGATCACCATCGACGGCCGCAAGGGTTCGATCAAGGCCAACAGCTTTGCCGCCGGCAAGATGGAGGAGAGCAACGACCGTGTCATCAACCAGCTCATCGTCAACAATGTGCTTGAAGAGGGTCCCTGTCAGCTTCAGATGGGTCTCACCGAGCTCAAGCCCGGCAGCGTGTGGAACACTATGCCTGCCCACACTCACGACCGTCGCGTGGAGGCCTACTTCTACTTCAATGTTCCCGAGGGTAACGCCGTGTGTCACTTCATGGGTGAGCCTCAGGAGAACCGCATCCTCTGGCTCCACAACGAGCAGGCCATCATGTCGCCCGAGTGGTCGATCCATGCCGCAGCCGGTACCTCCAACTACATGTTCATCTGGGGCATGGGTGGCGAGAACCTCAACTATGGCGACATGGACAAGGTGACCTACCTTGAGATGAAGTAATTTCTCCCCCCCGTTTGATCCATAGGGCTGCCGGCAAGTCTGTCCACGAGTGCCGATCGGCCGGCAGCCACTTTACAAAATATAGTTACGTCACTTGAGGTTGGGTCGAAAGAGCTGTTTTCATCGGGGTCTGACCCCGTCACACGAGACCCGAAATATAGAAATCCATCATTGACGACACAACCTCCCCTCCCCCACTCCACTGCATTTATGAAAAACATGAACGAGTTTAAGGAAGTCTCGACAAGCTACTCGGTAGCCGAGGCTGTCCGCGAAGCTCAGCGATGCCTCAACTGCAAGGTGCCCGGTTGTAAGAAAGGCTGTCCCATCTCTCAGGATATACCCGAATGGATCGGCCAGCTCTCACAGGGCAACTTCGGCAACGCCATGAGTATCATCAACGCCAAGAGCAACCTCCCGGCCGTGTGTGGCCGCGTGTGTGCCCACGAGCGTCAGTGTGAAGGACACTGTGTACTTGCCAAAGCCGGCAAACATATCAATATCGGCAAGCTCGAGCGTTTTATAGCCGACTTTGACAGCAAAGCAGGTCTCACCCACGAAGGCATCAGCGAGAAATCGCGCGGCTCGGTGGCCGTGATAGGCAGCGGGCCCGCCGGTCTCACCATAGCGGGCGACATGGCCCGCAAAGGGTTCAGGGTCGAGATCTTCGAGATGGAGCCCGAGCCCGGAGGAGTGCTTCAGTTCGGCATACCCGAGTATCGACTGCCACGCAAGGTGGTAGACCGCGAGATCAAGAAGATCGAAAACCTCGGAGTTGTCTTCCATCTGTCGACCACGGTAGGGCGCGACCTCACGGTCGACGATCTCTTTGACCGCGGATTTGACGCCATCTTCATGGGCACCGGCACAGGGCGTCCCCGCCGCCTCCCCATCGAGGGTGCCGACCATCCCGGAGTGCGTCAGGCCATCTGGTTCCTGCGTCGTGTGAGCCTCTATCAGAGCGGATGCATCGACCGCAAGGAAGTAGTCATCTCGGAGGGCGACCATATCGCCGTGATCGGCTGTGGCAACACCGCCATCGACGCGGCCCGCACCGCCCTGCGCATGGGAGCTGCCTCGGTCAAAGTCATCTATCATCGCACCATCAACGAGATGAGCGCCCTGCGCTCCGAGTATGAGGACGCCGTGGCCGAGGGAGTCGAATTTATCTGGAAATCGTCAGTGACACGCATCATAGGCGGCCCCGACGACAAACTCAGATCTATCTTTGTCTCCACCGATGGCTCAGAGCCTGTGGAAATGCCGCTCGACCGCCTCATCATGGCCGTCGGCAGCGTGCCGGCCTCACGCATCGTCTCCACCACCGCCGGCATCGAGGTCGACGACCACGGCTATGTGCTCACCCGCGAAGAGCCCTACGGCATGACCACCCGTCGCGGAGTCTTTGCCGGGGGCGACGTCACCAACCGTCCGGCCACCGTGGTCCACGCCATGCGCGATGCCAAACAGGTAGCCGAGTCGATGATACGCTACATTGACGCCAAGCGCCTCATGGAGCAACTCTCACGCGACGAAGCCGATATGTCACGCACCAATCCCTGAAATGACTCCCCCGGGGACAGGTGACCGACACAACCCACTCTCCCAGTCAACCAAGTATCAACTATTTTATTTCACAAATCACTCAATAACCCAAAATCACCATGAGTAAAGTTGTAACTCTCGGCGAAATCATGCTTCGCCTTTCGCCTGCAGGCTGCCATCGTTTCATCCAGGTCGATAGCTTCGACGTAATCTGGGGTGGCGGTGAGGCCAACGTAGCTGTCAGCTGTGCCAACTATGGCCATGAAGCCTACTTCGTTTCCAAGCTTCCCAAGCACGAGATCGGCCAGGCCGCTCTCAATGCCCTCCGTCGCTATGGCGTACACACCGACCACATCGCCCGTGGCGGTGACCGCGTAGGTATCTACTACTGCGAGACCGGTGCCTCGATGCGCCCATCCAAGGTGATCTACGACCGCGCCAATTCAGCTATCGCCGAGGCCGATCCCTCCGACTTTGACTTCGACGCCATCATGGAAGGTGCCGACTGGTTCCACTGGAGCGGCATCACCCCTGCCATCTCCGACAAGGCTGCCGAGATCACCCGTCTTGCATGTGAGGCTGCCAAGCGTCACGGTGTCACCGTATCGGTTGACCTCAACTTCCGCAAGAAACTCTGGACCAAGGAGAAGGCTCAGAGCATCATGCGCCCCCTCATGCAGTATGTCGACGTATGCATCGGCAACGAGGAAGACGCCGAACTCTGTCTCGGCTTCAAGCCCGACGCTGACGTAGAGGGTGGCGAGACCAACGCCGAAGGCTACAAGGGCATTTTCAAGGCCATGGCCGAAGAGTTTGGCTTCAAGTATGTCATCTCTACCCTCCGCGAGTCGTTCTCCGCAACCCACAACGGCTGGAAGGCCATGATCTACAACGGCAAGGAGTTCTACGAGAGCAAGCGCTACGACATCAACCCCATCATCGACCGCGTCGGTGGCGGCGACTCCTTCTCGGGCGGCATCATCCACGGCCTGCTCACCATGCCCACCCAGGGCGAGGCTCTGGAGTTTGCAGTAGCAGCCTCAGCCCTCAAGCAGACTATCCCCGGAGACTTCAACCTCGTGACTGTCGACGAGGTCAAGGCTCTCGCCGGCGGTAGCGCCAACGGTCGCGTACAGCGCTGATCACCGTTGACTATCCGATAAAAGTTCACCCCATCTGTGTCTCGGACTTATCCGCCACAGATGGGGTGACTCTATTTTATAAATCTCAAAAGAAATTCAGCAGGGGCGCTATCACATATTCTGATTCTGACCACCCATGCGCTCGCCGCCGCCACGACGCTCGCCTCCACGACGGTCGCCGCCTCTCATATTGCGGCCACCCTGACGCATATCGCGGTTGCCCTGCATGTCACGGTTGCCGAGATTGAGATAAGCATTCTCGAGATACTGCACATACTGCTCGGGGGTCAGGATAGCCTTGATCTTAGCCAGATCCTCCTTGCGCTCCTGGAGCTGAGCCTCGGCACGAGCCTTGGGGTCAGCGATAGCTTCGCCCTTATTCTCACCCTTGGAGTTACGGGCCTCCTCGCGCATCTTCTTCATCTTCTCCTGCTTGGCATTGGCCAGAGCCTTCAGGTCGGCCAATTGCTGCTCCGAGAGATTAAGACCCTCGAAAGGATTGTAGACCTGACGGTTTCCACGGGCCGGAGCCTCGGTGCGGGTCTTGGCGTCGGGAGCCTGCCCGGGAGCCTGGGCGAAAGTCGCTGTGCTCGCCATAAGGCTTCCTATAACGATAGCGATGCTGAGAAAAGTCTTTTTCATAATCTATTGTTTTGAGTTAAGTAATTCTGATCGTCAGAGTGGCCGATCACCGACAGGGGCAATTCGCGCCACTCACAACTTTAAGACCCTCATTAACAACCGAAGTTTAGTATCACAAGCCAAATTTTAACATAGATTAACTTCTGTAATCTCCCTATCCACTCTACATTCATTGCGCATTACATTCCTATTAATTAACTTTGCACGTGATAAAAGCGGTACTGTTACCACTCAATATTAATCTAAACGACAATTATCAAACAAGCATTTTGGTTTTGATATAACTAAATTTATCCGATAAGGAAAAAACGTTTCAGACACTCCGCATTAACTAATCCACGCCAGCCGAGAGGCCGGTCTATTATAAAAATAACTTTCTATACAAACTACAACTTATGGACAGCAACGAGAAAAAGGGTAAGCGGCCCCGCATTGGCGGCTTTCGTCCTTATTCCGCAGAGTCGCCCGAGAGCAGCAGCCAACTGACTACGGGCAATGACAACAATTCATCATCCACATCATCATCTACTTCCGACGCTGTAGCATCCTCCTCCGACACCCGTAGCGAGGGCTACTCACCCCGTCCCTACGGCGACCGTCAGCAGCGTCCCTATCAGCAGCGTACTTACAATAACCAGGGTGGCTATCAGCCACGCAGCGCCTACCAGCCCCGCAACAATCAGGGCGGCTACCAGCCCCGTGGCGGTTACCAGCCCCGCAATACTCAGGGCTATCAGCCACGCGAGGGTTATCAACCCCGTGAAGGCTATCAGCCCCGCAACAATCATGAGGGCGGCTATCAGCCCCGCAACAATCACGAGGGCGGCTATCAGCCCCACAGCACCCAGGAGGGAGGCTATCAGCCCCACAGCACCCAGGAGGGAGGCTATCAGCCACGCAACAACCAGGAGGGTGGCTATCAGCCCCGTAATAACCAGGGAGGCTATCAGCCACGCAACAACCAGGGTGGCTACCAGCCCCGCAACAACCAGGGTGGCTACCAGCCCCGCAACAACCAGGGCGGCTATCAGCCCCGCAACAACCAGGGTGGCTATCAGCCCCGCAACAACCAGGGCGGCTATCAGCCCCGCAACAACCAGGGTGGCTATCAGCCCCGTAACAACCAGGGCGGCTATCAGCCCCGTAACAACCAGGGCGGCTATCAGCCCCGCAACAACCAGGGCGGCTACCAGAACAACCGCAACAAGCAGGGTGGCTTCCAGAACAACCGCGGGCCCCGTCAGAACCAGTTTGGCATGCCCCAGGGTGGCCGCAGCTTCACACCGCGCCCCAAGCGCATCGAGTATGAAGTACCCGTTGTCGATCCCGACGAGCAGATACGCCTCAACAAATATCTGGCCAACGCCGGTCTGTGCTCACGCCGCGAAGCCGACGAGTATATCCTCAAAGGCCTCGTCAAGGTCAACGGCGAGGTGATCACCGAGCTCGGCTCCAAGATCAACCACTCCGACGTAGTGGAATATGACGGCAAGGTAGTGACCGCCGAGAAGAAGTGCTACATCCTGCTCAACAAGCCCAAAGACTGTGTCACCACCAGCGACGACCCCAACGGCCGACTCACAGTCATGGATCTCGTCAAGGGAGCCTGTGAGGAGCGCATCTATCCCGTGGGCCGTCTCGACCGCAACACCACCGGCGTACTCCTGCTCACCAATGACGGCGACCTCGCCTCCAAGCTCACCCACCCCAAGTTTGTCAAGAAAAAGATCTACCACGTGTGGACCGACCACGACATCACCGAAGACGACATGCAGCGCATCGCCGACGGCATAGAGCTTGAAGACGGCCCCATCCACGCCGACGCCATCTCCTACGCCACCGAGACCGACCGCAACCAGGCCGGCATCGAGATCCACTCGGGCCGCAACCGCATCGTGCGCCGCATCTTCGAACACCTCGGCTACCACGTCACCAAGCTCGACCGCGTCTACTTCGCCGGACTCACCAAGAAAAACCTCCCCCGCGGCCGTTGGCGCTATCTCACCCAGGAAGAGGTCAACTTCCTCAAAATGGGCTCTTTTGAATAAATCCTCAAGACTCTCCTCTCACTCTATATGAAAAAAACTACTGTCAGAACCCTCCTCTCCACCTCCGCCCTCATAGGCACCGAAGTGGAAGCCAAAGGCTGGGTGCGCACCCGTCGCGGCAACAAGCATGTGCAGTTTGTACAGCTCAACGACGGATCTTCGGTCAACAATATCCAGATCGTCTTTGACATGGCCCGCTTCACCGACGAAGACCTCAAGCCCGTCACCACCGGCTCGAGCATACGCGTCAAGGGCAAGCTCGTCGAGTCGATGGGCAAAGGCCAGTCTACCGAGATACAGGCCGACGAGCTCGAAGTCTACGGCACAGCCGACCCCAACGAATATCCCCTCCAGAAGAAGGGTCACACTCTCGAGTTTCTCCGCGACATAGCCCATCTACGCCCCCGCACCGCCACCTTCGGCGCCATCCTGCGTCTGCGCAGTGCGCTCGCCTACGCCATCCACAGCTTCTTCAACGAGCGCGGCTTCTACTACTTCCACACCCCCCTGATCACCGCCAGCGACTGCGAGGGTGCCGGTGCCATGTTCCAGGTCACCACTCTCGACCTCAACAACCTCCCCAAAGACGAGGAAGGCAAGGTTGACTACTCCAAAGACTTCTATGCCAAGCCCACGGCGCTCACCGTCTCGGGCCAGCTCGAAGGCGAGCTCGGAGCCACCGCCCTCGGTCAGATCTACACCTTCGGCCCCACCTTCCGTGCCGAGAACTCCAACACTCCGCGCCACCTCTCGGAGTTCTGGATGATCGAGCCCGAGATGGCCTTCTATGACATCCACGACAATATGGATCTCGCCGAGGAGTTCGTGAAGTATTGTATCAACTATGCCCTCGAGCACAATATCGATGACATACGCTTCCTCGCCGAGCACTTCGACAAAGGGCTTGAAGACCGCCTGCGCTTTGTGGTCGACAACGACTTCGTGCGCCTGAGCTACACCGAGGGTGTGAAGATTCTCGAGGAGTCGGGCCGCAAATTTGAATTCCCCGTCCACTGGGGCACCGACCTCCAGAGCGAACACGAGCGCTATCTCGTCGAGGAACACTTCAAGAAACCAGTGATCCTGACCGACTATCCCAAAGAGATCAAGGCTTTCTATATGAAGCAGAACGACGACGGCAAGACTGTCCGCGCCATGGACGTGCTCTTCCCCAACATCGGCGAGATCATAGGCGGATCGGAGCGCGAGGAAAACTACGACAAACTCAAGACCCGCATCGACGAACTCGGCATACCCATGAAGGATATGTGGTGGTATCTCGACACCCGCCGATTTGGCACAGTGCCCCACTCGGGCTTCGGNCTCGGATTTGAGCGACTGGTGCTCTTCGTCACCGGCATGACCAACATCCGCGACGTCATCCCCTTCCCCCGCACCCCCGGCCGCGCCGAGTTCTGATCGCTCCCCCCTCTANCCGATNGATCNTCCNTACCGACAGGTCATGTCGCCCCACCGCCGACATGACCTGTCGCCGTTTTTTCACCCCTTCATACCCNATTTCGCCCACTTCCCACGGGATGTTGATAAAATTTTTCCTAAGCCCAAGATTTTGAACCAGTTTGAACCAAAATAATTTTTTTATTTAAATTTTTTTTGTATATTTTTGCAGGCGCACACGACGACAGAAGTGCGCCGACCCTCCAATAAGCCTCGGCCTCTCTGTTTCGTCTTGCCGTGAAATAGCNAATTAATTAGTAACTCTAAAAAAATTTCTGAAATGAAACAGAGAAAGAACTCCCTGTCACAAGAAGCCGGGCCATCTATCCATCTCCACCCATGCCGATGGCTCGCCCTAATGTTGATCCTGTTTACAGGAGCCATCCCTACCTTTGCTGATGAGTTTGTGGGATTTATTTATACCTATAAAAACCAAACACTCCTATATGAATTCACCGGTACAAATACATGCAGTGTTAGTTGTTATAGCGCAATCCCAGTCTCAGGAGTAGTTGAAATTCCCTCAACTGTGTCTTATAATGGTGTTGAGTATACTGTAACATCCATTCAAATGCCGGGTTTCAAGGAAAGTCGGAGTTTGACGAAAGTAATCATTCCAAATTCCGTAAAAGAGATCGGGCCGGATGCGTTCNGCTATTGTAGTAGCCTGACGAGCATTACAATACCCAACTCTATTACATCTATTGGAGATGGTGCGTTCTTCGGTTGTAGTAGTCTGACAAGCATTACAATACCCAACTCTGTTACATCTATTGCAGCATATGCGTTCTACAATTGTTACAACCTGACGAGCATTACAATCCCCAACTCTGTTACATCTATTAGATTTCAAGCGTTTCAAAACTGCAAAAAACTGACNAGCATAACNATACCCGAATCAGTNAAANANATCGGAGNTAANGCTTTCNNTAATTGTAGCAGCCTTAAGGAGATCACATCTCTTGCGGTCGAAGCTCCTACTATAAATAGTAACACATTTGATGACACTGCCTATGAGAGCGCGACCCTGATTATTCCTGCCGGATCAAAGGACAGCTATATGAGTAATTCGATTTGGTCACGATTCAAAAATATTAAATATATCGAGGAGGCCACTGACATTCTGAAATATAGTTTTGACGATGCGACCAAAACTTGTACGGTAATCGGATATGAAGGCGACGCTCCCACCGGCCAACTCGAAATNCCCTNCCAAAAAAATGGTTACACCGTAACNNCCATTGGAGAAAAAGCATTCTATAATTGNNNTGGTCTGACAAGTATTACACTCCCTAANTCCATAACAACAATTGGTACACGTGCATTCAACGTTTGTAGCAGTCTAACGAGTATCAATATTCCTGATAACGTGACATCAATTGGAGATTATGCATTTGCTCTATGCAGTTCACTGACGAGCATTAAACTTCCTAATTCCATCACAAAAATTNGGAATAGTATTTTCAGCAGATGTAGCGCTCTAAAAAGCATTAATATACCTTCCTCTGTTTCTTCTATTGGAGTTTATGCGTTCGCCAATTGTAGTAGCCTGACGAGCATTAATATACCTAACTCTGTTACTTATATTGATTCAGGTGCGTTTTACGAATGTAGCGGTCTTACAAATATTAATATACCCAACTCTATTACATCTATTAGAGATGAAGTATTCTGTAAATGTAGTGGCCTGACGAGCATTAATATACCCAACTCCGTTACCTCCATTGGATATAGTGCATTCTGGGGCTGTAGTGGTCTGACAAGTATTAATATACCAAACTCTGTTTCTTCTATTGGAGATGCGGCGTTCATTGAGTGTAGAGGTCTGANAAATATTAATATACCAAACTCTGTTTCTTCTATTGGAGAGCACACGTTTAACAATTGCAGAAGCCTGACGAGCATTAATATNCCCAACTCTGTTACTTCTATTGGAAATTGTGCTTTTCTATACTGCGAAAATTTGATGAGTATAACAATACCCGAATCAGTCAAAAAAATCGGAGATCATGCTTTTGAAAATTGTAGCAGTCTTATAGATATCACATCTCTGGCGGTCAATGCGCCCGAGATAGCGGATNACACCTTTGACGAATATACCAACGAGACCGCCACGCTGACTATTCCTGCCGGGTCTAAGAATGACTACCTNGACACCCTGTGGTCACGATTCATGGACATAAAAGAGCAGCAGGAGTCGGGCATTGACGAGATACGNCCGGCGGGTGAAGACAACGACCTCATAGTAAAAGCCGATCACGGTGACATAATTGTAGAGGGCACCGCCGCCGGCACCGTCATCGAAGTGTATAATCTGACAGGCACACGCCTGCGACTCACCACCGAGTCGCGCATCAGCGGTCTGCCTCAGGGACTCTATATAGTGCGCGCCGGGAGCCGCAGCCTGAAGATCTCACTCTGACGCCATCCCCCCGTCCACGCGCCAATATCTTAATCCGTAATTTACTCTTGTAGGTACATGCGGCTCGTGAGTCTGCCGATAAGTCACTGACACTTAGAGCAGACCCACGAGCCGCATGTCCGTACAATAGTATCTCACACCACAAAAGTGACTCCGGCACCTCTACCGATCCCATCGAACGGAAAGCGGCTTATTGCATGCCCCTACAAAGCATCCAGCCACCAAATCTATAAACACCTAAATATCATTCTTTTAAAAGTAAAAAATTACACTTTTTCCTAATTTTCATGGGGCAAAAAATACACTTTTTCCGTGTTTTCAGGGGTTAAAAAATACACTTTTTCCGAAATGACCGGCATCGGTACCCCTCGCCGCATGGATGTGTCGTATTACGGAAGTAGGGACATGGCGTGCCATGTCAGCCAATGCTAAAGCTGATTCGTCAGATATTTTCATTTCTGACATGGCACGCCATGTCCCTACATTATGTATTACGACACAGCCACAACTCATGCACGCTCAGTTCGGATGTACGAGCCGTGCGTCCCCCACATCGCAGTGTAGCCGACTGGATCGCCGTGGGATCGTATCCGTCATCTCAGGCATCATACTCCTCAAGAGTGACGGTGGCATATCTGCCCAGCTCGGGAACGAGTCTCTTATAATGGTCGGTCTCGCTGTGGGCCTTGAGATCGGCGCGCGACTCCCAGGCCTCGACGATCGCAAACCTATCGTCGTTGGTTCGTGACTGATAGAAATCGTAGGAGATACACCCCTTGTCGCGAAGGGAAAAAGAGACAAGTTCGGTGGCCACAGCGACAAGTTTCTTACTGTCTTCGGCGGTCTCGGCTATCATTGAAACTATTATACGTACCATATATGTAATTTTTAAATTAAATTGATGTCAATACTACCTGAATAACGGTGTCGGATAAACAAGAGTTCACGTCAGAGGGAAAAACAACGTGGCTGTCATCACGACAGCCACGTTGTTTTTTTAACCTTAAATCTAATACCATGAAAACACAATGCAGTAGAAAAACTACAACTATACAACACGCCCTCCTCAAAAAAGGTTCAGTGAAAGATGGATTTTTTCCGGCTTTTGGTGGTAGGCGTGTGGAAAATGATTAACTTTGTCACAATCGAAGTATTTCAAGAGGTTGAAACAACACCTCCCGACACTCTCAATCATTATTGTCAGCAACAAACTCATGAACAAAATCATCTCAAAGGAGCACTTCTCTGAACACGTTGTCAAGCTCGTGGTGGAGGCTCCTATGATAGCACGTTCGCGCCGCGCCGGCCATTTCGTGATAGTACGCGCCGGCGAGGGGGGCGAGCGCATCCCCCTCACCATCGCCGATGCCGACGTCGAGAAAGGCACCATCACCCTCATAGTGCAGGAAGTGGGCGTCTCGACCGCCAAGATCTGTGCCCTCGAGCCGGGCGAGGAGCTCACCGACGTGGTAGGGCCCCTCGGTCAGGCTACACATATAACCAACTATGGCACAGTGGTGTGTTGTGGCGGCGGTGTAGGTGTAGCTCCCCTGCTCCCCATCATCAAGGCCATGAAAGAGACCGGCAACAGGGTGATCTCGATCCTCGCGGCCCGCAACGCCGACCTGATCATCCTGCAGGACGAGGTGGCCCGATACAGCGACGAGGTAATCGTCATGACCGACGACGGCTCGGCCGGGCGCAAAGGCCTGGTGACTGCCGGAGTCGAGGCCGTGATAGAGCGCGAGAAGGTTGACCTCTGCGTAGCCATCGGGCCCGCCGTGATGATGAAATTTGTGGCTCTCACCACTGCCAAATACAATGTCCCCACCATGTGCTCGCTCAACACCATCATGGTCGACGGCACAGGCATGTGTGGCGCCTGTCGCGTCACTGTCGACGGCAAGACCAAATTCGTGTGTATCGACGGGCCCGAATTTGACGCCCATAAAGTAGATTTTGATGAAATGATCATGCGTCTGCGCAGCTACACCGTGGCCGACGACGCCATGGCTCACGCTAAAAAAGAGAAAAAAGAGGAGGCTTCACGATGAACAACACTACCGATATAGCCCGCGACTCTCAATGGAGAGCCGATCTCCGCAGCGCCAAGACTGCCAAAGAGCGCACTTCAATCCCCCGCGTGGTGATGCCCCAGCTCCCGGCCGACTATCGTGTGACCTGCAACGAGGAGGTCAATCAGGGTCTCTCGGCCGAACAGGCCATCCTCGAGGCCACCCGTTGTCTCGACTGTCCCGATCCACAGTGTATACAGGGTTGCCCGGTCAATATCAATATACCGGCCTTTATCAAGAATATCGAGCGCCGCGAGTTTCTCGAGGCCGCTTCGGTGATCAAACTCACCAGTGCTCTGCCGGCTGTGTGTGGCCGTGTGTGCCCCCAGGAGAAACAGTGTGAGTCGCGCTGCATCTACAACAAGATGAAAAAAGACCCCGTGGCCATCGGCAATCTCGAACGCTTTGCCGCCGACTATCAGCGCGAGGATGCTCTCGAGCATCCGGTGGCTCCCGTGCTCCCCGAGCGCAACGGCATCAAGGTGGCCGTGGTCGGCTCGGGCCCCGCAGGCCTCTCCTTTGCCGGCGATATGATCAAGCGCGGCTATGAGGTCACCGTCTATGAGGCTCTCCACGAGATCGGCGGTGTGCTCAAATATGGTATTCCGGAGTTCCGACTGCCCAACTCGGTGGTCGAGGCCGAGATCGATGCCCTGCGCGCGCTCGGCGTAAACTTCGTCAAGGACTGCGTGATCGGCAAGACTCTGAGCTATGACGATCTCCATGCCCTCGGCTATGACGGCATCTTCGTAGCCTCGGGAGCCGGTCTGCCCCGTTTCATGGGTATTCCCGGCGAGAACTATATAGGCGTGATGTCGAGCAATGAATATCTGACCCGCATCAACCTCATGGGTGCCGGCCGTCCCGGCGAAGACACCCCGGTGCTCAAGGGGCACCGCGTGGCCGTGGTCGGCGGCGGCAACACAGCCATGGACTCGGTGCGCACCGCCCGACGCCAGGGTGCCGAAGTGGCCATGATCGTCTACCGCCGCAGCGAGGCCGAAATGCCTGCCCGAGTCGAGGAGGTACATCATGCCAAGGAGGAGGGTGTGCAGTTCATGACCCTGTGCAACCCGGTGGAATATCTGGCCGACGAGCGCGGACGTGTGCGCGCCATGATGGTGCAGCGCATGGAGCTCGGCGAGCCCGACGAGAGCGGACGCCGCTCGCCTCAGCCTATCCCCGGAGCCATCGAGGAGTGGCCCGTCGATCTGGTGATTGTCAGCGTGGGCGTGTCGCCCAACCCCCTCATCCCCCATGCCATCAGTGAGCTCGAAGTGAGCCGCCGCGGCACCATCGTGGTCGACGAGGCAACCATGCGCTCGTCGCTCCCCGACCTTTATGCCGGCGGCGACATAGTGCGTGGCGGAGCTACCGTGATCCTCGCTATGGGCGATGGCCGACGTGCCGCCGCAGCCATGCACGAGAAACTCTCATCAGCCCGATAAACTCCTTAGTGACAAGCATGAAGCGTATCTTTCTGTCGATATTGACGGTCATTCTGGCCGGCTCGCTGTCAGTAGCCACGGCCGACTCGGTCGACGACGCAGTGGCGGCTGCCCGCAAGTCGCCGCGCAACGTGGGGCTCAACCGTGCTGCCGCCGACGCGCTCTCAGAGGCCGGACGCCGGGCCGAAGCTATCCCCTACTATCTGAAAAGCGGCAACGCCGGCAACCTGCGTGCGGCCGAGATCTTGTTTTATCTCTATCGGTTTGACGAGGCGCGCGACTATCTCGAGAAGTATCTCGAAAAGCGCTCCAAGGCCGACCTCGAGAAAGAGCCCGAGGTACCCTTCTCGTCGCCCGACGGGGAGCCGCAGCGGCTCAGCGACTATCTGGCCGGACGCATAGACCTGGGGCGCTCGATGCTCGACAGGGTAGAGAAAATCCAGATTATCGACAGTGTCAACGTACCGTCAGAGCGACTGTTTGAATTCATCCGTCTGGCCCGCGATGCGGGAAGGTTGCTCGGCGAGGCCGCTACCTCGCGAGTGGCCTCAGACCGTATGCTCGACTCTCTCGGTATGAGCTATCTCAACGCCCCTTCCTATCTGACCGAGCGCGGCGACGAACTCTACTGGACCGCCACCGATGAGTCGGGGGCCGCCAGTCTGTTTGAGTCGTCGCGACTCAGCGACGGGCTCTGGGATACCCCTCTGAAACTGTTTGACTACAGCTCACTCTTCGGCAACTCTTCGGGGCAGAGCATAGTGTCGCCCTTCCTGATGCCCGACGGTGTCACGCTCTACTTTGCCGCCGACGGCGACGACAGCCTGGGCGGTCTCGACATCTTCATCTCGCGGCGCGACGGAGCCGGCGATTTCCTTCAGCCCTCCAATATCGGCATGCCTTACAACTCGCCTGCCAACGACTATATGTATGCCGTCGACGAGACCACGGGTGCCGGCTGGTGGGCAAGCGACCGCTCGGGGTTGCGCGACTCGGTGACGATCTACACTTTTGTGCCTCAGGAGCTGCGCATCAACTATGATGTCGACACCCCGGGCCTGGCCGACTATGCCGCAGTGACCTCGATAGCTCTCACCCAGCCTTCGGGAGCCGATTACAGCGCGCTGAGACGCCGTCTCCAGTCGTTAGAGCGCAATGGCGCGGGGCTCGGCGACGGCGGCTCGGTCAACGACTTTGACTTCGCGCTGCCCGACGGACGTGTGTTGCACCGGCTGAGTGACTTCAGATCGTCTATGGCGCGTGCGTCGATGGGACACCTGCTCAAGGCCCGCAAGGAATATGAGCGCGAAGTGGCGGAGCTTCAGAGTCTGCGCGAACGCTACGGCCGTGGCGACCGCTCGGTGGCCTCCGAGATACTGAGACGCGAAAACCGGCTCGAACAGTCGAGAGCCGACCTGCTCGAACTCTCCAACGAGGTCTCAGCCAACGAGCAATAGAAAGCACCTCTCCCGATCCTATAACGTAACCACCAAAACCTCCATCTCATGGAAATCACAATCATAATCCTGGCAGTGGCACTGATAGCCCTGCTGTGTGTCTTCTTCTACTATGTGCCCTTCTTCCTGTGGATCTCGGCCAGAGTGAGCGGTGTACACATCTCGCTCATCCAGCTCTTCCTGATGCGCATACGCAAGGTGCCCGCGTCGGTGATAGTGCGTGCGCTCATCGAGGCCCATAAGGCGGGACTCAACGATGTGACCCGCGACGATCTCGAGGCCCACTATCTGGCCGGGGGTAATGTAGAGAAAGTGGTCCACGCCCTTGTCTCGGCCTCCAAGGCCAATATCGATCTTGGCTTCAAGATGGCCACAGCTATCGACCTGGCCGGACGCGATGTGTTTCAGGCCGTGCAGATGTCGGTCAACCCCAAGGTGATCGAGACTCCCCACGTGACCGCCGTCGCCAAGGACGGTATCCAGCTCATAGCCATAGCCCGTGTGACTGTCAGAGCCAATATACGCCAGCTCGTGGGCGGTGCGGGCGAAGACACAGTGCTGGCACGTGTCGGCGAGGGTATAGTCTCGTCGATAGGCTCGTCGGAGAGTCACAAACAGGTGCTCGAGAACCCCGACAATATCTCTCGTCTGGTGCTCCGCAAGGGTCTCGACTCGGGCACTGCCTTTGAGATACTCTCGATCGACATCGCCGATATAGATATAGGTAAGAATATCGGAGCCGCCCTGCAGATCGACCAGGCTCAGGCCGACAAGAATATAGCGCAGGCCAAGGCCGAGGAGCGACGCGCTATGGCGATAGCTCTCGAGCAGGAGATGCGGGCCAAGGCCGAGGAAGCGCGTGCCAAGGTGATCGAGGCCGAGGCCGAGCTGCCCAAAGCTATGGCTCAGGCATTTCTCAACGGCAATCTCGGCATCATGGATTATCAGCGTCTCAAAAACATGGAGGCCGACACCGATATGCGCCGCAATATAGCTAATCCTCCTAAGTCCCGTCAATGAATATCCACGAGATAGTCAACTCGACACGTAACTATAATCTCCACTCCCACACCCAGTTCTGTGACGGTCGTTTCACCATGGAAGAAATGGTGAAAGCCGCCATAGACTGCGGGATGGAACACTATGGTTTCACTCCTCACAGTCCTATACCAATCCCCTCGTCGTGCAATATGTCGGCTCTCTCGGTCGATGATTATATGGCTGAGTTCAGCCGGCTCAAAGAGATGTATGGCGACCGCATACATCTCTACATGTCGATGGAGATTGACTATCTCGGCGAGAGATGGGGAGCGACCAATCCCTATTTTGAGCGCCTGCCGCTCGACTACCGTCTGTCGTCGGTACATTTCGTCACCAGCGCCGACGGACGCAAGGAGGTCGATGTAGACGGTCAGCCGGCCCATTTCAAGGAAAATCTCGACCGATACTTTGACGGCGATCTGCGCTATGTCGTCGACCGATTTTATGCACGCACTCTGGAGATGATCGAAAAAGGGGGATTTGATATGCTCGGCCATTTCGACAAGATCGGCTCCAACGCTTCGGCCGTCAGACCGGGCATCGAGGATGAACCCTGGTATCGCCGGCATATCGACAACGTCATTGACGCCATCCTCGCCCGTCCATCGCTGATAGTCGAGGTCAACACCAAGGCTTACTCACCTCCGGCCCGTGCCGACAACTCTGTCGCAGCAGCCTATCGGCCCCGCATATATCCATCGCCCGAAACTATAAAACGGTTGCTCAGCGCCGGAGTCACTCTTGCAGTCAACAGCGACTCCCACTATACCTCGCGAATCACCACAGGGCGCAGCGAGGCCTTCGATATAATAGACCGGCTCGCCCTCTGAATACCTGTAAATCCATTGCCTTCATCAGGCAGTCCAATCATCTATCGACCATGAATAAACCGACCGACAAAAATCTCACTCTGAGCATTGATATAGGTGGCACCAACACTGCCTTTGGCATCATCGACGCCGAGGGTAACATACTCTGCCGCGGATCTCACCCTACTACGGGCCACAACTCTTTCAACGACTATATCAAGTCGATGAGAAGCACGGTTGAGGCCTCGCTGACCGAGGCGGGCATCGACTATGACCGGCTCGCAGCTATCGGTGTGGGCGCGCCGTGTCTCAACTGTGACACAGGAGTGATCGAGGGTGCCGTCAACCTGCCCTGGCCCTCTCCGTTGCCGCTCACTCAGAGTCTTACCGAAACATTCTCTCTGCCGGCCGTAGGCGATAATGATGCCAACGCGGCCGCTCTGGGTGAGATGTGTTTCGGCGCTGTCAAGGGCCTTGATAATTTCATAATGATCACGCTCGGCACCGGTGTGGGTTCGGCCATCATCTGTGACGGCCATCTGCTCAGAGGTCATCGCGGACTGGCCGGTGAGCTCGGTCACACACTCATACGCCGAGGCAACGACGCGCGCCAATGCAACTGCGGACGCCGTGGCTGTCTCGATGCCTACGTATCGGCAGGCGGAGTTGTCAATACTGCCCGGGAATTGCTCGCCGAGAGCGACCGACCCTCAGCCCTACGGTCGGTAGAGACTCTCCACGCCAAAGCTATAGCTCAAGCGGCCGAGGCCGGCGACGAGCTGGCTCAGGAAGTGTTCAGGCTGACAGGCGAGATACTCGGCGAGGCTTGTGCCGACTTTGTCGCTATTTCCTCGCCACAGGCATTTGTCTTCTTTGGCGGAGTAGCCAATGCCTTCCATCTGTTTGAGCAAACACTGAGATCATCGTTCAACCGAAATCTGCTCTGGGTCTATGAGGGACAGACCGAGTTTATTAAATCGACACTCCCTCTTGCCGACTCCGCCCTGCTCGGCGCCGCCGCGTCGGCCCGGGTGAGACTCGGCCTCTAAACCACCCCACCACACACCTTCATCTCAATACACATGAAACGTATCATCCTATCAGCACTGTCACTTCTCAGCCTCTCGGCCTTATCTCTCAGGGCTGCCTCTCCCGAGACTCCTTACATCCCGTCGGAAGAAGTGCGCCGGTCTCAACAGGAGTTTGCCGCCGACCGTTTCGGCATCTTCATCCACTGGGGCATCTACTCTATGTTTGGCCAGGGGGAGTGGTATCTCAATTACGGGCCGCGCGCCGACGAGTATGCCAAAGCTGCCAAGGGCTTCTATCCCGCCGATTTCGATGCTCAGGAGTGGGCCAAAGCGATCAAAGACTCCGGCGCACGCTATATATGCTTCACTTCGCGCCACCACGACGGATTTTCAATGTGGGGCACCAAGCAGAGCGACTACAATATAGTTGACGCCACTCCCTTCAAACGCGATGTGGTCAAAGAACTCTCAGAAGCCTGTCGCGACAATGATCTGAAACTTCACCTATATTACTCACATATCGACTGGACGCGCCCCGACTATCCGCGCGGACGCACAGGCCACACTCCCGACCTGGACTCGCTCCATTATGACTGGAAAGGCTATCGCGCGTTCATGGATCGACAGTTGACCGAACTTCTCACCGAGTATGGCCCTATACGTGCCATCTGGTTTGACGGCAAATGGGACCACGATCAGGACTCTGTCCCCTTTGACTGGGAACTGAGTTCGCAATATGAACTGATCCACCGCCTGCAACCCGCTTGCCTGATAGGTAACAATCACCATGAAAACACCTTTCCCGGCGAGAATATTCAGATCTTCGAGCGCGACCGTCCAGGCGAGAATACAGCCGGATATTCCGAGCAAGACATCAGCCGCCTCCCCCTCGAGACGTGCAACACCATGAACGGCATGTGGGGCTACAAAATCATCGATCAGAACTATAAGGACACCCCTACCCTGGTGCGTTATCTGGTGCTGACCGCCGGCAAGGGTGCCAACCTTCTGCTCAACGTCGGCCCTCAGCCCAATGGTGAAATTCCCGCGGCCGCTCTCCAACGTCTACGCGAGATGGGCGAGTGGATGAAACTATATGGCGAGACTATCTATTCAACCCAAGGCAGCGAGTTTGAAGCAGACTGGGGCACCTCCACCCGACTGCCGGGACGTACTTTCGTGCATATACTCACGCCCGAAAGCACTGATATATTCGTGCCCTCTACCAAAAAGATCAAAGAAGCCTTTGTCTACGGTGACCGCTCTAAAAAAATCAAGTTTACACGCGGTAAAGATGGTGTGACACTCCACCTCGACAATATCCCCACAGAAATCGACTATATCATTGAGCTTAATCATGACTGAAACCACCGGTAACAATCACAACTGCTGTCCACGCCCTCTGCTTGAAGTATGCACCGGCGATCCCGAGGGCTTAGAGGAGGCCCTGCGTGGCGGTGCCGATCGTGTCGAACTATGCTCGGGACTTGCCGAAGGGGGACTCACTCCATCGGTAGCCATGATCAGATATGCGTCGAAACGGCTCCCGACAAATGTGCTTATCAGACCTCGGGCCGGAGATTTTGTCTACACTTCCGCCGAGCTCTCTGTCATGGCCGAGGATATCGACGAAGCTGTCAAGGCCGGTGCCTCGGGCGTGGTGATCGGGGCTCTCACTCCCGACGGACATGTCGACACCCTGGCCTGCCGCATGTTACTGGATCACGCGCCCGGTCTCGAGAACACATTTCATCGGGCTTTTGATGTCACAGCTGACCCCGAGAAAGCTCTTGAAGAAATTATATCGCTGGGCTTCGCCCGTGTACTCACCTCAGGTTGCAGTCCCTCGGCTCTCGAGGGAACCGGGACAATCCGACGACTTCACCGACAGGCTGCCGGTCGCATCAAGATACTTGCAGGAGCCGGAGTCAATCCGTCAAACGCCGCCGAGATACTCCGTCGGTCAGAGGCTGACGAACTTCATGCCTCGGCCAGGACTTTGCGCAAATCGGCCATGGCCCACGAGGGAAACATCTCAATGGGCACCGCAGATACTGCCGGTGACTCACGTCCAGCCACCGACAGCACTACAGTGGCCGCCATACGTAAAGCCATCGAGATATTTCAAAATGATCAGCTTAATAAGCCTGAATAATCACGGCCTGACACCTGTTCATTCATGAAAGATCGTTTCAAAAAATCAAGTCTATATCCTGTCATCAATAATATGAACTCATCACTCCACCTATCACCGACACTTTGCAACCGGCTGATGCTGACAGCTCTCGGTCTCGCCATCACTCTCACAGCCTCGGCACGCGAAATACTCACCGAACGCGCCGCTCAGGATTACGAAGCCCGACTTAAAGCTCAGCCCGCTCTTGCCGGCAGACTGTCGCTCCCGACCGGTGTCACTCAGAACGAAGGGGATGCTCTGAAATTTCTCTATGCCTATATGTCGACCCCCGATGCACTCGACTATGACAACGGGTATTATCTCGACAATGTGCGTCTGGCGCTTCAGGCCGCCGAGGAGATGCCCTGGGGTAAGAGTGTGCCTGACCGCGAGTGGCGTCATTTCGTACTCCCGGTGAGAGTCAATAATGAAAATCTCGACGAGTCGCGCCGTGTGTTCTACGAGGAACTCAAACCGCGCGTCAAGGATCTGTCGATTGAGGATGCCATTCTTGAGGTGAACCACTGGTGTCACGAGAAGGTGAGCTATCAGCCCTCCGATCCGCGTACAAGTTCACCGCTTGCCACCGTAGGCAATGCTCTGGGGCGTTGTGGAGAGGAGTCGACATTCACTGTGGCAGCCCTGCGCAGCGTAGGCATACCGGCCCGCCAGGTCTACACACCCCGCTGGGCCCACACCGACGACAATCATGCCTGGGTCGAGGCCTGGGCCAACGGCCGCTGGTATTTCCTCGGTGCTTGTGAGCCGGAGGCCGTACTCGATCTGGCCTGGTTTAACTCCTCGGCCTCACGCGGCATGTTGATGACCACCAAGGTCACCGGAGCATACGACGGCCCCGAGGAACAACTCGAGATGACCCCCATCACCACTATCATTAACGTCACCGAGAACTATGCCCCGGTCGAGACTTCGACCGTGATCGTGACTGATACGGAGGGTAAACCTCTCAAGGATGCCAGCGTGAGGTTTGCGCTCTACAACTATGCCGAGTTCTTCCCCATGGCTGTGAAGCGCAGCGATGAAAACGGAATGGCACAGTTCATATCGGGACGTGGCGACATGGTGATCTGGGCTTCAGACGGCCGACACTTCAATTACTCTTCCATGACAGCCGGAGATACTCTCAGACTCAGGCTCGACAAAGACCGGAACTATACCGGCAGTCTGGATCTTGACCTGGTTCCCCCTGCTCAGGGGGGCAAGCTCCCCGAAGTCTCACCCGAAGCCGCTGCTCTCAACGACCGTAGAAAAGCATACGAGGACAGTGTGAGACTGTCATACGTCGCTACCTTCCTGACCCCGGATCAATCGGCCGCGATCGCCTCAGAACTTGGTCTTGGCGAAAAGGGGGCCGATCTGCTGGTGAAATCGCGTGGTAATCATCAGGTAATCGAGTCGTTCCTCCGCTCTGTACCCGAATCTCAGCGCCAGATGGCTGTCAATCTGCTCGGAGCCTTGGCCGAAAAAGACCTGCATGATGTCACTACCGATGTGCTCGACGATCATCTCTACCACACACAGGGAGATCCCTCGGATCCTCTCTACATAGACTATGTGCTCAACCCGCGTATAGAATATGAGATGATACGGCCCTACAAACAGTCTCTTCGCGAGGCCTTGACTCCGGCTCAGGCCGAGACCTACCGCAAGTCTCCGCAGACTCTTGTCAGAGATCTTGCATCTAAAATTTCACTTGACCGCCTTTACAA
>JAAVCX010000007.1 GCA_014802105.1 Bacteroides sp.
CCAATTCCACCACCCGGACATGGATGATAATGAGGGAAATCATTAGAGCGAAAAACGGGACTCGAACCCGCGACCCCAACCTTGGCAAGGTTGTGCTCTACCAACTGAGCTATTTTCGCGTATGGTCGAAAAGATTGGTCTTGCAGGCCTTTCTCTTTTTTGCGTTGCAAAGGTAGAAAGTTTAGTCGGATTGTGCAAGTAATCGGGTGTATGATTAACAATAGTTAACATTGGCGCTTGTGTGCTCTCTCAGGGTAGTTGCCTTATATTATATAGGAAGAGATGATGATTTATGGAATCATAAGACCTGAAAAAATCATAGAGGATAGTCAACCATTTTGACACAGGGAATGTTATAGTAACGTAAGCAAAACGGTGGAGGCCGCAAAAGGCTGAAACCATCGCCCGTAGTTATAATCTATTCGATATTAACGGCACCTATAATGGTGAACCGATTCAGACAATTAATCATCAATTCTATAAATCTGCCGTCGGAGCGAAAGTCGAGAGGTCTATCTCTCGCGCCCTGCACGACAATCAAAAACAGTTTACTATTATGAACACCGCACCTCTCCAAGGAATTAAGGTGATAGACTTCACCGAAGTACAATCAGGCCCTTCCTGTACACAGCTCTTAGCTTGGCTGGGAGCCGACGTTATTAAGATAGAGCGTCCAGGCGTGGGTGATGCTACCCGTAAGGAGCTTCAGTTTGATCCCAACCTGCCAAGCTACTATTTCCTTCAGCTCAACTCTGACAAGAAGTCTCTGACCCTTGATGCCAAGACCCCCGACGGCAAGGCTATTCTTACCAAACTCATTCAGAGCGCCGATATTTTCATCGAGAACCTCCATCCCGGAGCCATGGATAAGCTCGGCTTCAGCTGGGATGTAGTCCACAAGCTTAATCCTAAATGTATCTACGGTACTATCAAGGGTTTCCCTGTATCTTCAAAGTATGCCGATCTGAAGGCCTACGAGCCTATCGCCCAGGTGACCGCGGCAGCCGCTTCGACCACCGGTTGGTATGAAGGCGATTATAATGTGCCTACTCAGAGCGGTGCTGCCCTCGGTGACTCCAACACCGGTATGCACCTTACCATCGGTATTCTTGCTGCTCTTGTTCAGCGTGAAAAGACAGGCGAGGGTTGCTACGTCTATCAGTCTATGCACAATGCATGTCTTAACCTGTGTCGTATCAAGACCCGTGACCAGCTCACTCTTGACAAGATCGGTTACCTCACCCAGTTCCCCCAGTACCCCGACGGCAAATTCGGCGATTGTGTGCCCCGTTCAGGCAATATCGAGGGTGGCGGTGTGCTCGGCTGGACTTATAAGTGTAAACCTGCCGGCGACATGGACTCTGAGATTGATGCCAACAACTATGTCTACATTATCCTCCAGCGTGGAGCCAAGGACTTTGAGCTCTTCTGTCAGGCTACAGGCTTCACCGATTGGCTGACCAATCCCGATTTCAATACGGCCGATGCCCGTGACCGCAACAAGCAGGCTATCTACAAGCGTATCGGCGAGTGGACTGCCGACAAGACCAAGTTTGAGGTCACCGATATCCTCGGCAAGGCAGGTGTGCCTGTTGGCCCTGTACTCTCGACCAAGGAGATGATGAGCGATGAGAGCCTCTATGACGGCAACACCCTCGTTCGTATCAATCAGGGTGGCGAGATCGGTGAATTTGTCACCGTCGGCGTGCCTTTCACAATGAGTAACTTCCAGCCTACCTACGGGCCCGCTCCTACTCTGGGTGGCAACACCGAGGAAGTCCTCAAGGCCTACGGCTATACTCCCGACCAGATCGCCGAGTTTGCCAAGAACGGTACCACCGCTCCCGTCGAGGCTCCCGCGGCACCTAAGGCTTAAGCGAAATCAACTCACCGTAACAACGATATTTCATAAAGAATGAAGGAGGGGACAATTGACCGGTAACTCAGGATCGACCTTAGAGGTTCCCCGGCAATGGTCCCCTCCTTTTATCATAACTAATTTCTCACCTCAACAAAATTTATTATGGCAACAACAACTCCTGCGGCCGCTCCTCAGTCCGCTCCCAAATATCCCGATCAGGTGACCGGTATGTGGATCCTGGCCCGAGCCCTCGAAAATATGGGCATTAAGAATGTTTATGGTCTCGTCGGTATACCTATCACCGAGGCAGCCTATCTCGTGCAGGGACAGGGCATCCGCTTCGTAGGTTTCCGTCACGAGCAGCAGGCAGGTATGGCCGCCGCTACCGAGGGTTACCTCACCAAGACTCCCGGTGTGCTCATGACAGTGTCGTCGCTCGGCTTCATGAACGGTCTCACTGCCACAGCCAACGCTACCGTCAACTGCTATCCTATGATCCAGATTTCAGGTGCCACCGATCCTACTATGGTAGACATGAAGATGGGCACTTACGAGGAAATGGATCAGTTGAACACCGCCAAACCTCTTGTAAAGGCAGCCTTCCGTTGCAGCAAGGCCGAGGATATACCTTCGGCAGTGGCCCGTGCCTATCGTGCAGCCGTTTCGGGTCGTCCCGGCGGTGTATATATCGACATGACCACTCCCGCTCTCGGTCAGATCATGAACCGTGCCGATGCCGAGAAACTTCTCTACCAGCCCGTAGATATTTACTCGCCCGTCGCTCCCAACGAGGCATCGGTCGACCGGGCCGTCGAGACTATCCAGAGCGCCAAGCGTCCTGCTATCCTTCTCGGTAAGGGTGCCGCATACGCTCAGGTCGATGACAAGATCAAGACTCTCGTTGAGAAATACAATATTCCTTATCTCCCGATGTCAATGGCCAAGGGTCTGATGCCCGATGCCGGCCCACTGAGTGCCCTCTCATGCCGATCGACCATTATGGAGAAGGCCGATGTGGTCATCGTGATCGGTGCCCGTCTCAACTGGATGCTCTCGTTCGGCAAGGGTAAATGGAACCCTGCCATCAAGTTTGTGCAGCTTGATGTGGATCCCGAGGAGATGGATGTCAATGTGCCTATCGCCGCTCCTGTTGTCGGCGATATGGGCGAGTCGCTCGACGCTATCCTCGGTAAGCTTGATGTCTCCAAGATGAGCATCGATCCTTCCTGGGTGCCCTCACTCCAGGCCGAGACCAAGGAAAAGGATGCTAAATTCCAGGAGCGTCTGACAGCCAATAAGAACGCCATGCCTATGGATCACTGGACCGCTCTGGGCGCTATCAAGCCTATCATCGAGAGTAATCCCGATATTATTCTGATCAACGAGGGTGCCAATACTCTTGACGATACTCGTGATGCTGTCAATATGTCGCTCCCCCGCCACCGTGTCGATTGTGCTACCTGGGCCATCATGGGTATGGGTATGGGTTCGGCCATCGGTGCAGCCGTGGCCACCGGCAAGAAGGTGGTTGCCATCGAGGGTGACTCGGCCTTTGGTTTCTCGGGTATGGACTTCTCGACCATCTGCCGCTTCAAACTCCCTGTGACCGTAGTGATCTTCAACAACGGCGGTATCTACAACGGTATCGGCGAGCCTATGGACAAGACCTCCGATCCCGCACCTACCACTCTTGACATTCACGCACGCTACGATAAGCTTGGCGATGCCTTCGGTGCCCAGACTTATTACGTGCAGACCCCTTCGGAGCTGTCGCAGGCTCTCAACGAGGCTATCGCTTCGGGTAAACCTTGTCTGATCGACGTTCAGCTCGGCGCTGACTCGGGTAAGGAGTCGGGACACATCGGTTACCTCAACCCCGCTCCCCTTCAGGATATAACCGTGTAATAAACAAGCTTTACTCAGTGTAACAGACCCCTGTGCTCCCCGGTGTCGGGGTCTGTTACTATAATTTCTCCCTATATATAATTTTCTAACTCCTCATTGTTTATGCTACACGTTATCCTCTATGCCATAGTCCCGATTATCGTGGTGATGCTCGCGGGCTTTATCTCGGGAAAGAAGGGCATTTTCGACGGCGATGATGCCAAGAAATTCAATAAGGTAGTGCTTGATTTCGCACTTCCCGCAGCCCTTTTCGTCTCGATAGTTCAGGCAAGCCGTGAGATGCTTGCCGCCGACCTCAAACTGACACTTGTCTCGCTCATCGGTATCATGGGCTGTTTCATGCTGGTATACTTTGTCTTCCGTATGATCAAAGGCAATACCGGAGCCGATGCCGCCGTTTCGGCCCTTATCAGTGGCTCGCCTACTATCGGCTTCCTCGGTTTCGCGGTGCTCGAGCCTATCTTCGGCACCACTCCTGCAGTGGCCCTCGTGGTAGCCATCGTCGGTATCGTGGTCAACGCTGTCGGTATTCCTGTCGGTCTTTCACTGATGAACGCTTCGCTTGAGAAGCAACAGCCGGGCTCTACCAAGAAGGAGAGTGCCTGGAAACCGGTTCTTCATGCACTTGCTCAGCCTGTGGCCTGGGCTCCTATCCTGGCGGTGGTCTGGGTAGTGGCAGGTATCCCCTGGCCCAAGTATCTGAGCCCGTCGTTTGACCTTATTAAGGGTGCCAATGCCTCCATGGCCGTCTTCTCGGCCGGTATTACCCTGTCGGCCATCAAGATCAATATCAACTTCCAGGCCATCCTCGGATCGGTGATGAAGATGATCGTCATGCCGGCCGTGGTGCTCGGTCTCGGTCTTCTCTTCCACATGGATGTCGACAATCTTAAGATGCTTGTAGTCGCTGCGGCTCTTCCCCCTGCATTCTCGGGTATCATTATCGCCGACGAGTACAATACTTATGTTTCGACCGGTACCACTTCGCTGACTCTTTCGGTAATCCTCTTCGTGGGATTCTGTCCCCTCTGGCTCTGGCTCACCGATCTAGCAACCCACTCTGTAGGTTTCTGATCGGCTCTCCTAAGTTGAAACTCATTTCAAACCGGGACTTTGTGTCGCTCCAAGCTCACTGAAGTCCCGGTCTTTTTGTGTAGCTACGCGCGAACATTTCAGCTTATCCGAGTGTAAAGATACTATATACCCACTTATATTATCAGTTGATGAATAAACAGATACTCGACGGTTGCACGGCAGCCGCTCATGTAGCCTACGCCATGAGCGAGGTTGCCACCATATATCCTATCACCCCTATCGCCTCGATGGGCGACACCGCCCGCAAGTGGGGCATGAAGGGACGTCTCAACCTTTTCGGACAACAGCTCGAGGTCAAGGAGATGGAGAGCGAACTCGGAGCGGCAGGAGCCGTACATGGAGCACTGGCCGGAGGTGCTCTTGCCACAACCTTTACATCGTCGCAGGGCCTTATGCTGATGATACCCAATATGTATAAGATCGCCGGCGAATTACTGCCTGCGGTGTTTCACGTCGGGTGTAGGTCTCTGGCCACTCACGCGCTGTCGATCTTCGGTGATCATCAGGACGTGATGGCGTGTCGGGCCACGGGCTTCACCATGCTTGTCTCGGCATCGGTACAGGAGACAATGGATCTTGCAGTAGTGGCTCATCTGGCGGCTATAAGAGGATCGTTGCCCGTGCTTCACTTCTTTGACGGCTGGCGCACGAGTTCAGAGATGGACACGATCGACGTGATCGACTATGACAGCATTGCCGGGCTCATGCCCTGGAGCGAAGTCGAGGCTTTCCGTCGCCGGGCAATGAATCCCGGGCATCCCGATACCCGAGGCACGGCCCAGAACAGCGATGTATATTTCCAGAACCGCGAGGCCGCCAACCGTTATTATGATGCTTTTCCGGCAATCGTGCAGGAGGCAATGGACTCTCTGGCCGGAGTGACGGGCCGTCAGTATCATCTGGTGGATTATGCAGGAGCTCCCGATGCCGACCGTGTGATTGTGGTCATGGCCTCCGGTGCTGAGGTTGCCGCCGAGACTTCAGATTGGCTCAACCGCGAGAAAGGCTATAAGACAGGCGTCTTGAAGATACGTCTCTATCGCCCGTTCCCGGCCGAGCAGTTGCTCAAAGCGTTGCCGCCGACAGTCAAGTCGATAGCTGTGCTTGACCGCACCAAGGAACCCGGATCGGTTCACGAACCATTGTGTCAGGATGTGATCACTGCTCTTTTTGAAGGTGGACGTGGTGATATCAGAGTCATAGGTGGTCGATATGGCTTGTCAAGCAAGGAGTTTGATCCCTCTATGGTCAAGGCTGTCTTTGACGAGATGGCGAGCGAGGCGCCTAAGAAAGTGTTTACGGTGGGTATAAACGATGATGTCACACACCTGTCGCTCACTCCGGGCGAGAGTTTTGACACGTTGGCCTCATCAGACTGTTTTCAGGCGATACTCTATGCTATCGGCAATGACGGCACTGTCGGCGGAACGCGTCAGGCGGCCTCGGTGCTTGCTGAGGATCCCGATCTGTATGCTCAGGCCTATTTCAGTTATTCGGCCAAGAAATCGGGAGGTTATACAATCTCGCAATTGCGTGTAGGGCGTTCGCCTGTGTCGTCGGCCTATTCGATAATAGGAGCCGATTATGTCGGATGTCACAAAGCCTCCTACGTCCATCGCTTTGATATGCTCGACAAGATCAGGGAAGGGGGCACTTTTGTGCTCAACTCCCCCTGGAGCGCCGCCCAGATGCTCACCCGTCTGCCCCTGAAGATGCGCCGGCAGATAGCTGACAAGAAACTTAAATTCTATAATATAGATGCCGACTCGATTGCCGCCGAGGTAGGGCTGGCTCCGCGTATCAATATGCCGATGGAGACCGTGATGCTGTCGCTGGCCGGGATAATGCCTTTTGATAAAGCTTATCAGGCTTTGCAACAGACTATACGTGCTACCTATATGCACGAAGGCGGTGATGTGGTCGACCGTAATCTCAAGGCTATATCGATGGCGACCGATGCCCTCCATGAGATAGACTATCAGTCGATAGAAGGGTGGGCCACGGCTCCCGATCAGCCTTCACGCAGGCCGGCTCCCGAGTACCCCGACGCTGCTCTGAAGAGTTTTGTCGAGAATATCCATAATCAGTGTATACATGGACGCGGCGACTCGATACCCGTGTCGGCTCTGTCGCCCGACGGTGTCATACCTAATGGTTCTACCGCCTACGAGCATCGCAGAATAGCCACAAAGGTTCCGGTCTGGGATGCTGAAAAATGTGTGGAATGTACGGAGTGTTCGCTCGTGTGTCCTCATGCCGCCATACGTCCGTTTGTCATCTCGGAGGCTGAAGCTCAGGATATGCCGTCGGCTATCGTGACCAAGGAAGCCCGAGGGGCATCGACTCTCGAGTGGTATCGTTTCAGAATACAGAATTATCCTGAGGACTGCCTGGGGTGCTCGTCGTGCTCGCTGATATGTCCCGGCCATGCTCTGACCATGACACCTCTGACCGATGTGCTCGAGCGCGAGGTTGACAATCTGCAGTGGCTTACCACTCATGTGGAGCCCAAGCCGTGGTTACTGCCGGCCGCTACGGTCAATGGGTCGCAGCTGCGCACTCCCGGTCTGCAATTCTCGGGCGCTTGTGCCGGATGTGGCGAGACCCCCTACGTCAAGCTGCTCACTCAGCTGTTCGGGTCGCGTCTGCTCATAGCCAACGCTACCGGATGCAGTTCGATCTGGGGTGCCGATTACCCCTCGTCGGCCTATTGTGCCACAGAGCCGTCGGGGCATGGGCCGGCCTGGGCTAATTCGCTCTTCGAGGATAATGCCGAGTTTGGCTACGGAATACTTCTGGCTCAGCGTCATCGCCGTCGCCGACTCAAGAAGTGTGTCAGGGATCTGATCGGCTCCTCCTCGACTCCGGCCTATCTCAAGGCTCCTCTCGAGGCTTGGCTCAACAGTAGTGATGAGCCTGAGGCTTCGGCGGCTACCGCCGATCAGTTGCTCTCGATGCTCAGACCTTTGGCCGAAACCTCAGCCGAGCTCAAGGAACTGCTCGCTCAGAGTGATATGATGTCTTCGAGAAGTGTCTGGGCTATAGGTGGCGACGGCTGGGCCTACGATATTGGTTTTGCAGGGCTGGATCATGTGCTCGCCCAGGGTGACCCCATCAAGATACTTGTCATGGACACAGAGTGCTATTCCAATACCGGCGGTCAGCTTTCCAAAGCCACCCCCCGGGCGGCTGTGGCAAAGTATGCTCCTGACGGCAAGTCGACTCCCAAGAAAAATCTCGGCCGCATGATGATGACCTACGGCAATGTCTATGTGGCTTCTGTCGCTCTCGGCGCCAACTATCAGCAGACTATCGACGCTCTCACCGAGGCCGAGCGTTATCCCGGGCCGGCCATAGTGATAGCCTATTGTCCATGTATCAACCACGGTATCCGTCCGGGCCTCGGCCACTCCATCATCGAGGAGCGCCGGGCTGTCGAGGCAGGCTACTGGCCTCTCTATCGCTTCAATCCTCTTAACACAGAGTCACCTCTGACCATTGACAGCGTGATCCCCGGTCCCGACAACAGCGGCAAGAACGGCTCATCGCCTCTCACGGCATCGCCCGCCTATCCCGGTGCTCCCGAGCCACTCGATGATGTACATGACTTCATCATGGGTGACGACCGCTATATGGATCTTCAGATGGTGGCACCCTCGCGAGCCGATGTCCTGCGCCCGCGCCTCCAGGAGGATTGCAACCTCGAGAACTCCGCACTTCGCCACCTCTCCGACTCTACGTCCTGTCCTAAAAAATAGGACAAAATCCGAAATTCTGTCCTAAAATTTAGGACACTTTCCGTGGATTGCGAAAATTTCCGGAATATAATTATTGAAAAAGAGGCTGCGTCGTAATTGAACTGCACGGGGCTGTGTCAAAATAGCAGAATGTAGGGACATGGCGTGCCATGTCCGCAAAAGCCATCCGGAGTATCAATCGATTGCATTTCCGGACATGGCACGCCATGTCCCTACTTCCGTAATACGACACATCCACGTGCTTTTTTATGAAGTATAGTTTTGTGCAAATTCAATCTGTTTTATAAACTTGCACAATGATTGTTTTTTAACAAAAAATAATAAAATCTTTGAATACTATTATCTTTTTACTAAATTTGCGCAATCATCTAAGTCTATAGACTTGAATCAACTCGACTCAGACACACTGAATGAAACACTAATACACATACTCCATAACTTTTTGTCCTGATCTCGGATATCACATCTAATTCAATAATTTTATGAAGACTATCATTTCTCTTATTGTCATTGGGCTGTCTGTCCTGATGAGCCAAGCTCAGGTTAAAGTTTATGATGAAACGAAAGCATCTCAATTCGAGAAGAATCTCGTTTCTACCGCAATTAAGCTCGCTGACACATTCGGCCCGGACTGGGAAGTAAAAAATGCCGTAAAAATTGAAATTAGCGGTCCAATTGTATTTCAGGATGATTATGACGAGCGTCCTGAAATACAAAAACAAGTTGGCAGAACATATTATGAAGTGACTTTCTTCCCTCAAGATCCCTCCTCTTTTGGGTATAAAATTCTTTCTAATGCAGGTATTTGGTCAGATGGGACTCCTATGCGCGTTGGTTTCGGGAATGGTTATGGGAGACAATTTTTCTTCCNTTCTTATGAAGAACTAAAAGATCGTGCTGATNNAAAGGTGCCATATGAAAAACCTGAACCTATTATTATCGACTGGCAAGTGCAAAATTAGGTAATCCACTCCTTGCTGAAGTCTAAATAATAAGATACTGCGCCGTAATTGAACTGCACCCCAAAAGTTGGACAAAAAAACTTTTGGGGTGCTTTTTTTATGAAGTATAGTTTTGTGCAAATTCAATCCAAATTACAAACTCGTAGAATAATCAGGTCTATTATAAGTATCATTTTTAAGTATCCCGGAGCATCATTGTCGTGGCAAAGTGTTATCGTTATCGTTATCGTGGGAATGGGTATGCGGATGTCGATAATACGATAACGCTTTCCGTGTNGTCGGTAGAAGTGATTGTANNTTAGTGNGTTACGATGTTNTNGCTGTCGTGCCGGGGTGTTATCGTGTTATCATTATCCGGGAGCCCCCCGATAACGATAACACGATAACGCTCCGCCGTCACTATGTACTAAATCTCCCCTCGTTCTATCATTCCNTTCAGTCGGCACAGACGATTGGGCGAGATGGAAAGCTNCTTACAGATGGCTCTCACGGTTTGGCCTTGGCNNAGAAGCTCCTTGATGTGAGAGAGAGTCTCCTCGTCGGGGAGCTTCATGCCCGAACGCTTCTCCTGCGAGGCTTCAGGCTTGAGCATACTTATCAGCTGATGCTCAGGATAGAAATCGCTCAGCTCAAACCTCAGAGGATGAGGCTCGATGGTAAACGTGGGGACATTCGTCTCGTCAAAGATGATCTCGGTGGAGCGAGCTTTCAGATGCTTAATGTAGCGCACGCTCTGACCATCCTTATCTATGCCGCGACCTATGGAGAAAGCCGAGTCCAACAGATTGGCTATGCGCATCGATCCGGCAAGGTCGGTCAGTTGAATGGGGCGACCCTCCTCGAGTTTGGGAGTGTGGCCTATCAGAAGTATCGAAATCCCCAGCCTCTTGTTGAGCGATTTGAGTGNCGTCATCAGCTCGGTGGCCGAGTCGGCAGCCTCGGTCGAGAAACANAGAGCTGTGAGATTGTCTATCACAAGCACATTGGCGTTGACCTTGCGCACATAATTCTCTATCAGTGCTATATCCTCAGTGATGTTGGGTGTCTTGCGCGCACTNTCGCTAAGTGTGGCTATAAAGAAATTGTCGGGAAAAGCGAGAGGCTCTCCCTGAGGGTCGCAATAACGGGCGGCAAACTGCTGCTGGCTCAACTCATAGTCGAGATAGAGCACACGCCTNTGAGAGTTGGTCTCNGCNACGTGGGTGGCTATCTGCACCGCCAGCACACTTTTGCCCAGGTTGGTACGGGCAAAGAGGCAACACAATTCCCCCTCCATCCACACATTCTCCCAGAGTGCTGCGGGAGCTCCCATGCGTGAGCCCTGGGCGATGTAGTCGTTTACTCTCATGCCGCGAAACTGCTCAGAGCTAATTTCGCGATACTTGGTCTCGGGTGCNTGCCCNACAGAGGGGATGTTGTAAACATTATCCATAAGTAAAAATATAAATTAGNTGATTAGTTCATTATAGGTGAGCCGAAACTGACACGTGTGCGATGTTTCAGACTCTCGCGCGCTGCACGCGCTGCCGCAAGGGAGTTGAGCATCTCCATGTAGTGAAGCAACTCAAAGAGCCCCCACTCTCGGTGGAGCATATAGAGATCGGCAAGATCGGCTATCAGTTCCCTGTCCACTCTCACGCTCTGTCGTGCTATATCTCTCAGGCGGTAGGTCACTACTTCCTTGCCCGTGCGTACATCAATGATACGTCGCCGCCGTGTCTGTTGGTTTCTATTCATAGTGATGTAATTTGTATCTGATATTGATGTAATTTGTATCTGATATTGATGTAATTTGTATCTAAAATTTATGACACTGCAAAGTTANGGGTGCGTCAGGGCCGGAGAGGTGCGATAATGTAGCTTAGTAGGCAAAGAAAATATTCCCCCGTGGTCGGGCGTTATCGTTATCGTGTTATCCCGGCCCCCCCTCGATAACGATAACACGATAACACCCGGATANGATAACGCCATGTCGGGTGANATGAGTTATACCGATACGGGTTGCCGAAGAGCGGGAGAGCAGGCGGTCGTAGTAGCCTTTNCCACGGCNGACGCGTTTCCCCGGCGGATGCGTGGCTCACGGCAACGGTATAGACAATATCTATGACTGGAAAGGCTCGGTCGGTNNGCTCGAAGCTNCCTAACTACNTATTTATAATGATGTGTNTNAAATGATAANAANANGTANGNAATGTTATCTNACAAGTAGTTCAGATGACNAAAAATGGAATNGTNTAATTTTTTCAAATGTTTTAAATTTCAGTGNGTTACATGGTTTTATAGGGATTTCGAAATGATTACGGAAATTCCGCAATATTTCCGCACTGAAATTTTTGCTTTTTGCGACAATTGGATATATTTTTGTGAATTAGATAAACTAACGGAGATTCAGATTTATAGCACTTTATAGCACCAAAATGTAATTTTATTCTTAAAGAAAAATGCCGAAGAGTTTCGTTCGAATTGCATATATTATTGTCTGGTCGCTCGTTTTAGTCAGTTGTAGTTCTGTAGCTACAGTGAGTGACTGTACTAATATTATTCTGAAAAAATCAGATAAATTGGGGAAACTCGATCTATCCGATTTATCGGATACCTATACGGTATTTAAGCCTGAGACAACAGATGAATCTATAATTTCAAATATCTTACGGATTTGGCGCTATAAATCCTGTGTGTATGTTCTGGATAATAGAAATCAGATTTTGGTCTTTGATGAATCGGGGAAATATCTTTGGAAGCTCAACAATCGCGGAACCGGCCCGGGTGAATACACTCATCTGATGGACTTTGCCATCGATCAAAAGCACGATAATATATTGCTGCTGGATTATGGTAGAATAATACGGTATGATCTCACAGGCAAATATTTAGATTTCATTAAGTCGGGCGACGGTGTTGAAATATCCACCGACGGACGGTATGCCTATATGAAGTGTTTCGACGAGGAGAATGGTAAAGCTAACCGATACTCGCTTAAAATCATTGATCTGGACACTTCAACGGTTACTGATGCTCTCCCGGTGACAGATGATTGGGCACCATCGTGTTCCCCGGGTTTTCAGACACTGACATTTTCAGATGGCAGAGTTTTATTCTCTCGGAAATTTGACAGTAGAATATATTTCCTATATGATAAGAATGCGAGCGCAACCTATGATATAGACTGGAGTACATATACTTTCCAAAATATCTCAGGTGAGAAATATGATTGTTCCGAGTTCTTTAGACTATGCAGAGAGAATGAATTTATCTACTCCATGGGAGATATGATATTGTCACACTCGCTATGTTTATTCAAGACTAATCTCAATTTGTATGGACTGATTTATAGAGCCGATGACACTATAAAATTAGCAAATAATCTCACAGATACACGGCTGTTTCCAAAGAGCTCTCCTCCCTTCAAGTCTATATCTGTGAACGGAGATACCCCGGAGATTGCGATAGTCTTTAACTCTGTAAATTCTAATTTTTTCGCTACTCGATGTGTCGATCCGAAAATCGCATCAGTATTGAGCGGAATGAGAGATGAGGACAATCCTCTATTGCTACTGTATACACTCAAAAATGATGTGAAAAAGTTGTAAATAACTGCGCTTTAACACGACACATCCACATGTGGGGCACTGTATCTCAGTGTTTACCGGCGGCGTATGATGATGCGGTGAGACTCGGTGATCACCACATCCATCGGCACGTCGTGGGGATCGGCCTCGATCCCCTCCTCGATGAGCTGAAAGTCATAGCCCACGCCGATGCGTGTGGCTGAGGAGCGGGCGAGCAGGCGGTCGTAGTAGCCTTTGCCTCGGCCGACGCGGTTGCCCTGACGGTCGTAGGCCACAGCCGGCACCACGATTAGTTCGATCTCATCGATGTCGGTAGTGTCATTGCCGGTGGGCTCCTCGATGTGGAACGATCCCAGTGCGAGGCGGCTCTCGTCGTAGGGGAGTATCTCGAGGTTCAGACCGTTGACGCGCGGCAGGTAGAAATGCTTGCGTGAGCTCCAGCGGTCTATGAACGAATGGGTCGAAAGCTCGTCGGGCAGTGAATGATACATCAGTATGCGGTCGGCAAGCATGAAGGCGGCTGTCTGCTCAAGGGCTTCAAACACTTTGCCGGCGGCACGGGACTTATCACTGTCGTCGAGGAGAGCCTTGTGGGCTTTCACGCGGCGGCGTATATCGTCTTTTTTCATGAGGTGGAGAGTTTAGGTTGTGAGAGGCCGGTGGTCTCGGTTTTATTCGTTATTGTTAATAGGGAAAGCTGCCCGTCCCTCGCGCAGAGCGTTGAGGGCGGCATCGACAGTGGGATCGGTGAGGTTCCACACTTCGTAGTAGCCCTGCACTCCGTGGATGTTGCGTGCTATCAGTGCCTTCAGTTGATTAACAAGCAAGTCACGTGAAAGGTTTATATAGTACCAGCGAGGAGTGATGCCCCCCTCGTTACGAGTATATGCCACAAATTCCGAGAGTAGAGTGTCGTCGTCGGGCAGGTAATTGTCGACAAGGTCGATGCCGTCGGAGCTGGCCGAAAGTTGGTCGCGGTTACGGTCGGTGTAGTCAAACGTAAATTTCTGTATGAGACCTGCGTTAACTACATTTATATACCATGATGTTATACCCGACGAGTCGTTGGGTACAAAGAGGTCGGGGGTAATGCCGCCGCCGCCATAGACAGTGCGCCCGTGAACGGTCTCGTAGGCCAGGGATTTGTCCTGATGGATCGAGTCGGCGCTGTAAAGTTCACCGTGTTCGTAGCGGTTGAGCAGTTCGCGTTCATAGTCTACGCCGGGAGCGTAGGTTTTCTGTATGCACCTGCCCGAGGGGGTGTAATAGCGCGCGATGGTGAGCCTCAGAGCCGAGGAGTCGGGGAGTTGGAACTGGTTCTGCACGAGTCCTTTGCCAAATGACCGGCGTCCTACTATGAGGCCGCGGTCATTGTCCTGGAGCGCGCCTGCAAAAATCTCGCTGGCCGAGGCCGAGATCTCGTCGATGAGCACCACTACCTGGGCATCCTTCAGGGATCCTGAGCCATCGGCCACGGTGAGACCTCCGCGCTTGGTGTGCTCGCCTTTCATCGACACTATGGGGCTTCCGGCCGGCAGAAACTCGTTGGCCATGAGCACGGCATGATCCATGAAGCCTCCGGTGTTACCGCGCAGGTCTATGATAAATCGTTTGGCTCCCTGAGCCTTGAGGGTTATCATGTTGGTGAGGAACTCACTGAAGGTCGTGGCTCCGAATTTGTTTATCTTAACCAGACCGGTATCGTCGTCGATGAAGTAGGCCGCGTCGATAGAGGTGACGGGGATGTCATCGCGAGTGACTTCAAAAGACAGCAGTTCGTCGGTGGTGTGGCGCTTGACACCGAGATTTACAACCGTCCCTTTGGGGCCACGCAGATGTTTCATCACCTTTGAGTTGGGCCACTTCTGTCCGGCCACGATAGAGTCATCGATGGTGACTATCCGGTCGCCTGGCAGCAGACCTGCACGCTCCGACGGGCCGCCCGAGATAATCTCGAGGATATTGATGGTGTCGCCCATCATGTTGAAAGATATACCGATGCCCGAGAAAGATCCTTCGAGCTCTTCGTTGACGCTCTGAAGATCTGATGCCGGGATATATACCGAGTGGGGGTCAAGTTGGCTGAGCAGAGAGGGGAGTGTGGCCTCGAGGATGCTGTCGGTATCTATCTCGTCGACATAATTGTCGGAGATCATGTCGAGAATGGTGTCGAGCTTGGTGCGCGAATCCCATCCTGCGCGTGAAGTGAGAACGGATTTTCCAATCCACATACCGGCTACGAGAGCCACGGCCAGAGCCAGGGGCATCCAGACAGCCGGAGATTTAAGACGTTTATTCATTTATCAACCTGAATCAAAGGTAATAGGAGATCAGTCGTTTTCTTCGAGTTGAGATACTTCCACTCCGGCGCGACGCAACAGATCGATACCGTCGGTGATGCGGTAGAGATCGCTGAACACTACGCGGGTGATGCCGGCCTGGATAATGAGCTTCGCACAGTCGAGACACGGCGAAGCGGTGATGTAAAGGGTGGCTCCCTGGCTGGAGTTGCCCGAGCGGGCTACTTTGGTTATCGCATTGGCTTCGGCGTGGAGCACGTATGGTTTGGTGACGCCCGCCTCATCCTCGCAGACATTCTCAAATCCGGCCGGAGTGCCGTTATATCCGTCTGAAATGATTGTGCGCTCCTTGACCATCAGGGCCCCGACCTTGCGACGGTCGCAATAGGAATTTTCGGCCCAGATCCTTGCCATGCGCAGATAGCGGCGGTCGAGAAGCTCGCGTTTTCCTGTTGAATCCATAGTGTGTTTTAATTTTCCGCCGCAAAGGTAGCTATTTATTTGTGTGTGTCAAAACGCTATCTGTCAAAAATAAGGTGTCAGAGGGTGAATAAGCGATTATTTTATTATCTTTGCAGTCAGAAGAGTGGATTGCCGATCTCTTCGCCTATGTCTAAATCTTTAAAATCAACGTATCAGCTATGAGTTTATTCCATAAATTATCGGCCCTGGCACTGACGGCGATGTGTGCTTTGGGTGCTGACGCCGAGTTCAAGACTTTTCCCGACGGACAACCTGTCGACAAGTGGTTTAACGATACTGCCGTGAAGTCTCTCAGCGAGCAGGGACGACAGTATGACATCACTGCTCACGGTGTGGTGAAGGGCGACACTGCTCTGATACAGACCGAGGCTATACAGAAGGTAATCGATCTCGCCGCCTCTCAGGGTGGAGGTGTGGTGGTGATCCCCGAGGGTACGTATCTCACGGGTTCGCTGTTCTTCCGTCCGGGCGTAAATCTCCATCTTGTCAAGGGGGCGCGACTCAAGGGCAGCGACGCGATCACTCACTATCAGATCATCAAGACCCGTCTCGAGGGCCAGACTCTCGACTATTTCGCGGCTCTGGTCAATGCCATAGGTTGTGACGGCTTCACCATCACCGGCGAGGGCACGATCGATGGTAACGGTCACCGTTTCTATGATGAGTTCTGGCTTCGCCGCAAGGTCAACCGCAAGTGTACCAATCTCGAGGCCCTGAGGCCCCGCATGCTTTATGTGGCCGACTCCAAGAATGTGACGGTAAGCGGTATCACTATGAAAAATTCGGGTTTCTGGACCAACCATATTTATCGTTGCGAGAGAGTGAAATATGTTGGTGTCACGATGCTTGCTCCGACCGAGGGTTATCCCAAGGGGCCCTCGACCGATGCTCTTGACCTTGATGTGTGTCGCGATGTGCTCGTGAGCGGTTGCTACATGAGTGTCAATGATGATGCAGTGTGCCTCAAGGGTGGCAAAGGAACCTGGGTTGACACTATCGCCGGAAACGGCCCTGTGAGCAATGTGATTATCGACCGCTGTCATTTCCGCAACACCAATGCCGGAGTCACTTTCGGCTCGGAAGCCTGGGACTGCTCCAACGTGATACTCAACGACTGCACTTTTGACAATCCCCATCATGTATTGCTCTTCAAGATGCGTCCCGATACTCCGCAGCGCTATCGTAATGTGTTGGTCTCGGGTGTCAAGGGCACAGTCAGATCGGCCGTGGAGGTTCAGCCCTGGCGACAGTTTTTCAACAAGACCGAGCGTGATCCGATGCCCGAGTCATCGGTCAGCAACGTGACATGTCGCGACATGGATGTCACATGCAGCAAGGCATTCTTCTCCAAGGGTAAACTCGACGGGGCTTATAAACTGTCCGATTTCACTTTTGAGGATATTAAGGCAGTGGAGCCCGACGGAGTGGGTTTTGACACGACAGGTATCACCGACTGTGTGGTGAAAAATGTTGTGATCAACGGTGTAAAATATTGAATATGAGTAGCGAGGAAGCAATCTCAAGCCAAGAGGAGCAGTTTCTCGACCGAGAGCTTGACAGAGCTGAGGCCGAGCGCACTGATGTGCCTCACGGTACACCGGGCCACATGGTGCTTCGCACAGATAACCTTGTCAAGAAATATGGCAAGCGAACTGTGGCCAATCATGTCTCCATCAACGTCACTCAGGGAGAGATAGTGGGTCTGCTCGGCCCTAACGGAGCCGGCAAGACTACCACATTCTATATGACTGTCGGACTGATCACACCTAATGAAGGCCGCATATTTCTTAACGATAAGGATATTACGAAATATCCCGTGTATAAGCGTGCTCAGAACGGCATAGGGTATCTCGCCCAGGAAGCCAGCGTGTTTCGCAAGCTTACAGTCGAGGATAATATACGCGCCGTGTTGCAGATGACCAACACCTCGCCTCAGTATCAGAAGGAGAAGCTCGAGAGTCTCATCAAGGAGTTCAGTCTGGAGAAGGTGCGCCATAATCTGGGCGATCGTCTCTCGGGTGGCGAGCGCCGACGCACGGAGATAGCGCGCTGCCTGGCGATCGATCCTAAATTCATCATGCTTGACGAGCCCTTTGCCGGCGTAGACCCTATTGCCGTAGAGGATATTCAATCGGTGGTCTATCATCTTAAAGAGCGTAATATCGGTATTCTGATCACCGACCATAACGCTCAGGAGACATTGCGTATCACTGACCGTGCCTATCTGCTATTTGAGGGCAGAATACTCTTCCAAGGTACCTCGGAGGAGCTGGCCGAGAACCCGGTGGTGCGCGAGAAGTATCTCGGACGCGATTTCATGTTCTATCGCAAGAAGTTTGAGGAGCCTGTCAGAGAGTAGGTAATACACATATTAATATAAGCAGAGACGCACGTCCCGATGTCGGCCCCGCTAAGGATTGATCCTAAAGACGGGCACACGAGCCGTGCGTCTCTGTTTATATGTGAAGAGTCCGGATAACGTCAATCCGCGACAGATTTGAAACACCGATAAGCTGAGGCTATAACCCTTCTGTCCCAAATTCCATGTGAAGCTTCATGAAGCGGTCGAGTGTAGACTGAGAGATGCGCTCCATCGAGGCTATGACTCGGGGTAGAGTCTTGCGTTTCATGTCGCCGCTCTTGGAGTAGAATTTATCGGCGTAACACACGAGACGTTCAAGCAGTGTCTCAGGCATGTATGAGCCATGGGGGAGGGGAAGATGCTGAGAATCTATATCCTCGTCGGTGATCCCGGCCCCGGTGTGACGTTCGGCCACTCTCGCCCATCGCTCCGGGAGACCTGCCTGACGTATCATTGACGCGCCGAGCAGGCCGTGGCGCAGATAGTGTTCCGAGCCGTGACAGTCGATGTCGGGAGCATCAGTGAGGCAGATGCCAATGTCGTGGAGCATTGCCGCCGCTCGTATATCTTCGGGATCAAGCGGAAGAGCTTTGAGTCGTGCTATCTCAAGGGCCAGGTCGCTGACGGCGTTGCAATGAGATAAATATATTACCCGCCGGGCACTACCCGGCGGGTAATTAAGATCAATCAGTTGCTGATAGGTCATTCAACGATTGTGTTCCAGTTGTGAGTGTCTTCCATCTCTCCGAGGCGTATGGCGTTGAGGGTTTCGTAGAGACGGGTGGTGATGGGGCCTGGCTGTCCGTCCTTGGAGACTATATATTTCTTGCCTGTGTCAAGGTCATCGATCTCACCTACGGGCGAGGCTACGGCGGCGGTGCCTACAGCGGCGGCCTCATCGATATCTTCGAGTTCGTCAACCGTGATGTGACGGCGCTCTACCTTGATGCCCATGTCTTCGGCAAGTTCCATGAGGGACTTGTTGGTGATGGAGGGGAGTATCGAGTCAGATGCCGGTGTGATATAGACTCCATCCTTGATAGCCATGAAGTTGGCCGGGCCACACTCGTCGAGATATTTTTTCTCCTTGGGGTCGAGATAGAGTACGGCCGAGTAGCCGAGCTCATGAGCGTGCTCGCCGGCAGTGAGGGAGGCAGCATAGTTGCCACCAACTTTCCATCGGCCGGTGCCGAGAGGGGCTACACGGTCATAGCTACGGGAGATGCAGATATTGGTAGGCTTGAAGCCGGTCTTGAAATAGGGCCCGACCGGAGTCACAAGTATCATGAAGAGGTATTCGGTGGCGGGTTTTACGCCTACCTGGGCCGAGATACCGAGCTCGATGGGACGGATATAGAGTGATGCACCGGAACCGTAAGGGGGGACAAAACGCTCGTTGAGCTTGACGGCTTTGATGACCATTTCCCGGAACAGGTCTTCGGGAAGGGGCTCCATGAGGATACCCTTGGCCGATTCGCGCAGACGACGTGCGTTTTCTTCGAGGCGGAAGATACGTATCTTGCCGTCTTTGCCACGGAAAGCTTTGAGGCCTTCAAAGATTTCCTGTCCGTAGTGAAGACAGGTAGCGGCTATGTGGAGGTTGACCTCCTGGCTCTGAGTTGCTTCTATTTCACCCCATTTGCCGTCACGATAATAGCAACGCACATTGTAATCGGTTGGGATATAGCCAAATGACAGATTGCTCCAGTCTAATTCCTTTTCCATAGTAGTTAAAGAGTTTATTCTACAGAGTTTTGTTTGACCACAAATTTACGAATTTTTTTCGCCTATACTGACAAATCGTCGTAAAAAGATGAAAAGAATTTCATAGTCGGTTTACTTTGTGTGAGTCGAATTGACGTTACGGGAGAGATGATAGGCGGCGAGAGACGGGAGGGGGGTGGGGAGGATTGTGCCGAGGTGTAGTTGGCGGCGGCTGAGAGCCTCGGTGAGTTGCGGTGCGAAATGGTGGGCTATGGAGCCGACAAAATGGATGGGGAGAGACTCATACCCCGGATAGGAGGTGAGATTGTAATCGATGTAGCGCAGGAACTCTTCTACGACAAAATCAATGACTTCGGGCGAGTCGAGACAGGAAGCGATGAATGGACATAAGGAGGCAAGAAAAGCATTGGGACGCGCTTGGCGATAGATGCGTCTGACTGCTTCGTCGGGGGTCAGGGTCGGGTAGACGCGCTCAAACCGTTCGACAAGATGGCCGGAGAACTGACGCTTGAGCATACGTCCTAAAAACAGACGTCCGAGTACGGCTCCACTCCCCTCGTCGCCAAGTATATATCCTAACGGCGAGACGTTGGAGACTATTTCGCTTCCATCATAGAGGCAGGAGTTTGACCCGGTGCCGAGGATGCCGACTATGCCGGGACGGTCGCCACACAGAGCCCGTGCGGCGGCGAGCATGTCGGAGTAGACCGCGATTGTGGCATGGGGAAAGTGGAGTTGTAGCTCGTCGGCTACTCTCTGACAACAATCTTTTCCGGCACAACCGGCTCCATAGAAATGTATCTCGCTCACCTGGTGAGCGATCTCGAGAAGACGGGTGGTCGAGCCAATGAGTTCGGAGAGGTGACCGTCGGGAGCCGAGGCGGCATTATGGCCGTGAGGCAGATCCGTGTAGTCGATGCGGGCTGTGTCAGGGGTGATGATTGCGGCCGTGGCACGTGTGCTTCCGCTTTCTAACACTACTGTGAGCGGACTTGTAGATTTGCTCATCTTATTTATATAGGTGGTAGGGGATGGTGGCTGTGCGGAAGGAATCGGCCTGCTCGGTCCAGAGTTTCATTATATTGTCGACATTGTAGGATCTGGAGAAGTTGGCGCGGACAGCGCGCGAGCCACACACCTTGTCAAACATGTTTAATTTGGCTTGTGAAACTCCGGTAAATGCTTTGTGATCGGGATAGAGCCGGGCTATCTCCTGCATGATGTAGAATTGAAGAAGCGAGAGCGGTGCCGTGGCCGGGGAGGTGACATAGATCTGGATACCGCCTAAGGTGAGGTCTTTGAACTTGGCGTAATAGGGGCGGTAGTAGATGGGACGGAATTCCAGCCCCGGGAGATTGAGCGCGGTCATTGCATCGGCAAGTGCGCGTGAGTCGATCCACGGAGCGCCTGTCAGAGAGAATGGGAGAGTGTAGCCTACACCGATCGATACATAGTCGAGTTCTCCCATTATGCCTGTGGCCGGATAGAGCAGAGCCGACTCGGGTGTAGGTATATGGGGTGAAGTGGGTACCCAGGGCATGCCGGTCATGACAAAGGTCATGTCGCGACGCCAACCGCGCATAGGAATGACCGTAAGATCGACTTTGCGGGATCCGAGCAGACCTGAGTCGTTGAGATAGACGGCAAGCTCGCCGGGGGTGAGTCCGTAGATATATGGTATAGGATATTGCGAGACAAACGAGGTGCATCCTTGATCGACAAGCGGGCCCTCGACGCGAAGACCGCCCAATGGGTTGGGTCGGTCAAGCACCATGAACTGTTTGCCGGCAGCGGCGGCGGCTTCCATGGCGAGCCCCATCGTTGAGATAAAGGTGTAGCTCCGGCAACCGATGTCCTGAATATCATATACGAGTACATCTATATCGGCAAGCATCGCAGGGGAGGGTTTGCGGTTGGCTCCGTGGAGCGAGTAGACGGGAACTCCTGTCAGTGGATCGGTTTCATTGGCTACGGAGGCTCCGGCTGTGTAGTTGCCTCTGACTCCGTGTTCGGGCGCGAAGAGTGTGGTAAGCTTTACCTCTGGAGCGGCGGCGAGAATGTCGATGGTCGACTGCATGGAGTTGTCGATACCGGTGGGGTTGGTGATAAGACCTACACGCTTACCTTTCAGTTGCTCGAAACCTTCGAGCTTTAACACCTCTATGCCTGGCAGAACGGTGGGTGTCTCTTCGGGAACGGGTATTACGGAGGCGGAGGGTTGCTGGCCCGAGCAAGAGCCGGCGGTGAGCATCAGTGAAATAGAGAGGATGAAGCTGTGAAGTATCTTTGACATGGGAAATTTAAATTACGATGAAAAGTCATAGGAGGGGAACCGGTAGCTTGTGAGATCAGGATTGCTTTCGACCAAATGAGGGATCGATCTTGAGTGTGTAGGTAACGGCGATAGTGGCTATACAGCAGATAATGGTCCAGATAAAGAAGTGCTGATAGCCGAGTGTCTCCTGTATCCATCCGGCAGCCATGCCGGGAAGCATCATGCCGAGAGCCATGAAACCGGTGGCTATGCTATAATGAGCAGTAGAGTATGGACCTTCGGCGAAGTAAATGAGATAGAGCATATAGGCTGTGAACCCGAAGCCGTAGCCGAACTGCTCGACAAAAACACAAATATTGATCGTGAGCAGGCTTGGAGCATCGGCGTAACTGAGATAGAGGAATGTGAGGCATGTCAGCGACATGCTCCAGGCCATGGGTCTGAGCCAGTATCTGAGGCCTTGCCGGGCCGCCAGAAGTCCGCCGATGATGCCTCCGAGAGTGAGTCCGATGATGCCGATAGTGCCATAGACTATGCCTACCTGTGATGTGGAGAGTCCGAGCCCGCCGGCATCTGTACCGTCGAGAAGAAACGGATTGATGAGTTTGACAAGTTGAGCTTCGGGGAGGCGGTAGAGGAGCATGAAAAGAATGGCTGACAGCGCGCGAGGTTTACGGAAGAAGGAGCCGAGAATTGTGGCGAAATCGCGGGTCACACGGCTAAAGGAGAGTTTTGAGCGGTCATTGACCGAAGTCTCGGCCTTAGGCAATACCCGGGTGTGGTAAATGGCAAAGAGGAGAAAAAGAACCGAGAGGATAGCAAAGACGATTGTCCAGGCCAATGGAATATTGCCTGTTGAGTCTTCGAAGTAGCCGGCTACGACCACGAGGGCACCCTGGCCGGCGATAGAGGCGATACGGTAGAATGTGGAGCGGATGCCGACATAGAAGGATTGCTGATGGGGAGAGAGGGCGAGCATGTAGAAACCGTCGGCGGCAATGTCGTGGGTGGCTGAGACAAAGGCTACGATCCAGAAGGCAGCCAGAGAGAGCTGAAACCAGAGTGAGGCCTGGAGAGTGAAGGCTATTGCGCCGAAGGCTATCGCTACGAGCCATTGTGTGAGTATGACCCAGCGACGCTTGGTTGAGAGTATGTCGACAAATGGACTCCAGAAGGGTTTGATGACCCAGGGGAGGTATAGCCAGCCGGTGTAGAGGGCTATGTCGGTATTGGAGATGCCGAGTCGTTTATACATGATGACCGAGAGGGTCATGACGGCTATGTAGGGGAGACCTTGGGCAAAATATAGGGTGGGGATCCACCACCAGGGGGAACGGGATGAGAGCATGGATGTGTCAGTAGAGGGATGTGAGGACCGAGGTAGGATAGTAATGGGAAAGGATGGTTGAGTAATCGTAACCTCTGTCGGCCATGACGGCTGCACCTATCTGGCAGAGACCTACGCCGTGGCCCCATCCGGCACCATGAAGGGTGAAGCCCGTGGGAATATGAGGGGTAGGGGATGACGGGTCGAAGTGTCGTTCCACCGTGAAAGCAGAGCTTAGAAGGTGGGAGGGCGAGAGGGTGCGTCGTATCATGAGTTCCTTACCGATAGTGACCTCGGAGTCGGTGCCTATGATGCGCAACATGACTATGCGGCCTGAGGTGCCTCTTTGCAAGGGGATCATGTCGACTACCTTTCCTACCGAGATGGAGGATCGAGTGTCGAGCAGTTCCACGATTTCTTGTTGGGATATATATTGGGTCCAGCGGTAGGAGTCGGGGAGTTCACGGTCGTAACTGTTGAGCACTCTGGCGAGGGTCTCGGGGGAGACGTCGGAACAGAAGGCTTCGGGACGCGAGAGTATCCAGCGGGAGGCTGAGGCTTCGTCGGTAAGATCGGGACGGGTTTCCGACATCATATCATCGCGTCGGCCTTGCAGATAAGGGTGAGAGTCGGTGTCTTCCCAGCATGAGGAGAAGATTTCCATCATGCCGCCACAACATTTGGAGAAGCGGGTGTCGCAGAGGGTGTGGCCGTCAGAGGTCAGGACTATTCCTTTGGTGTCGGCTACGGCTGAGGCCGCGGCTTCGTTGACACGCAGCAGTCCCTGGTAGCGTTGGCAGTGGTCGTCGGCACAGACGTCGAAGAGGGTGTGATCTTCATGATCCCACCAACGTATGAGGGCTGATTGCCCGTGGGACTGACGTTGTCGCCGGGTGTGGCGGTCACGTATGCGTGACATCAGCCAGGAGCGTGAGATGATGGCGTGGGCGCGCAGGAGATGGCGCGGGGACTCGGAACTCATCTCTGACGATATGACCGATGACAGGTAAGTCTCGACTGAGACACGGTTGATGGCGACGATTTTGCCTGAGTCGACCATGAGTGTCAGAGCTCCGCGGAATTGCTGACACTCGCGGCGTTGCCAATGGAAGCCGATGCCTATGGTGACTCCGTCAAGGGTGAAGTGATCGGCCGAGTCTGACGATGGATTGAAGGTCAGGGAGGTGTAGTGGCGGCCGTTCCACTCGAGGGCGAGTCCTGACTCTGAGACGGTCACTGATTGTGGCCCGGTGATGACGGCTGTGTCGTCGGTGGAATAGATGCCGGTGAGAGAGAAGTTGACGGTAGTGGCCGAGAGAATGCCTACCGAGACAGTTGGCTGAGACATAGGCTGAGGATTTCAGAGTGGTTAAAGGCTACCTGAGAGTATATATCGTTGATTATAGATGGTGTGAGACGTGAGGTGTGGTCGGCTGAGGGGGTGACGAAGAGTCCGGCCATCTCGAGGGAGGCCGGGCTGACCAGGAGCTGACCGGGAGCGTCGCCATAGAATGTGGGTCGGTGTCGTCGACGTGGTATGACGTAGAGCCTTGGGGTGGGACTGTCAGGTAGTGATAGGGCAAAGAGGTTGAGAGGTGGCTCAGGATCGTCGTCGCTACGGGGCAGGAGTCCGAGGAGATCGAAAAATAATTCGGTCGTGAGATCGGGAGAGTCAGAGTCGATGGCCAGAAATGCGTAGGGAGCGTCGGCACCCGAGATTGATATTGCGGGAAAGCCGTCAACCGGCATGAGAGGGGTAGAAAGAAGGTTGGTCGCAAGTGTGCGTCCGATAGCCTGGAAGTGGAAATGGTCTGGGGCGGAGGCTCCGCAGCGTGGGCCGTTGTAGAAGACCGCCTGAGAGGGTAGAAGCGCGGCCAAACGGAGCATGTCGGTGACTGAGGATCGGCTGAGAAGTTGTGGACGGTGAGAGAGTGAGGGTATGGTGAGGTGGAGAGGGCCGAGCGGATAGGGATTGACTAAGATTTCGTAGTCGTGCCAGGGGATCGGAAGCTGGGCTGATGGTCGTGCCGAACGACAGAGGAAGCAAGGACGAAGACCGGCTGCGATCTTGGTGAGATCTGCCGAGATTGAAGCCTTGCGGTAGGAGAGGGTGACCGCAGTGACCGACCAGTCGGAGACGGGTAAAGTGAAGACTGTCGACGTTGCCGAGGCTTGGCTGAGCGATAGTAGATTGTCGGCATAAAGCGGCCAAGTGCGGGTCTGGGAGTCTATGAGGTCGGTTGGACTGTCGGGGAAAAGCATATAGAACGGTGGTGGATAAGGGTCGTAGCCGGTGACAGGCGGTGGTCAATGGTTGTTGCGGCCGATGCGGGCTTGGAGCTCGATGGTGCGCAGTGTGTCTTTATATGTGTTGTTGGAGTTGACTCGTTCGGGAGAGAGGGCGTGGTCAGTGTTGTCCTCCCAGCGTCGGCATAGGTAGAGCGACTCATAGATGCGGCTAATGGGGTAGTCACGGCTGATAGCCAAGGCCATGGCATAGTCTTCGCCGTAGCATACGTCGGGAAAGCCTATAGCGCGAGCTATAGGAGTGAAGAAAGCTCGCGGCGCTCCGAGACCATTGATGCGCAAGGCATTGTTCGGGCCGTTGGAGTCGGTCCATTCGGCATGATTGATAAGTCCTGGGGGCAGGATATTGCCGTGGAAGTCGGTGAGTGTGTAGGAGCCTATGACCATGGCGCAGTTGTCGGCCCGAAATCGCTCGACTATGAGGCTAAGAGAATCGGGTCGGCTGTATAGATCGTCACTGTCAAGCTGTATGGCAAAACGTCCGCAATGTGGATCGGCAAGGGCTATATTCCAGCATCCACCGATCCCCGGGGCTGTCGGTGATGATATGGAAGATGTGTCGATGACTATGAGCCTGGGGTCAGAAGAGGCCATGTCGGCGAGTATCTCGGAGGTGCCGTCGGTAGACCGGTTGTCGACGACAATGACGTTGAACGGGAAATCGGTGATTTGGGAAAGGGCTGAATTGACGGCATCGGCGATTGTGAGCCGACGGTTGCGCACAGGTATGATGACTGAGGCTTCGACCGGGAAGGAGCCTGCGGTGAGATCGAGGCTTAGACGTGACGCCGGAGTGACCAGGGCTCCGAGGGCGGCAAGATGAGCGGTCACTACCTGTTCCATCTCGAGCTGAGAGGCACGGTTGCGCGGATCGACATACGAGAAATGAGATTTTTCATTGTCTGCTGAAAGGTCTGACTCCGGGCCTACGGAGTAGAGGGCCTCGGGCAGATGAAGGGGGAGTCCGGCGAGACGTGTGAGGTGCAGGCGCAGGTCGTACCACCCGGCGGCAAGGTAGTTGACATCTATGGTCGAGAGACATTCTCTGACAAGTCGGGCAGAGGCCACCACACAGTGACCGAAGTCAAAGTCGTCGCGCAGAGAGCCTGATTGATAAGCGATAGTGTTGCGACGGGTCTCCCCGTCATAGTAATCGCAGTAGGCAAACGGGGTGCCTGACCACTTGAGCGCCTGGGATATTCTGCCGAGAGCTCCGGGATGCCAGGCTATGGAGCGATCGGAGAGAGGGATGACGACGTAATCGTCTGAAGTCATGGAGGCTATCTCGCGCATAGCCGCAGTGGAGAGTCGGGAATAACGTTGGTTGAACACGCTCATGTTAACGGTCGGTTGATTTATCACAAAGGTATATAATCTGAGCGAGATGACAAAGCTGAGGTCTGAGAAAATCAAGGCCCTGAAGATCTGTCTTAAAAATTTGAGTCGATAGAATTGTATGTTAAAAAAAATGTGTAATTTTGTGGAACGCATAATTCTGTGTTCACTTCGGTCGTGGTGAGGAGCAAGCTCACTATCAGCCTGAGTAAACGGAAGTTTTTGGAAGTTTAATTACTCACGTTTCTTTAATTGCTTAGAGGTTAGGGTTTTAATGAGTATTAAGCTTAGTAGAAGTATGTCTTCTAATGATTTTATGAGCAGGCTCGGAAGTAATGACGAGGTCTCGCGCTGGTATATCCTCAATCATATCGGGGGAGTAGGTGGGCAAGGTATTGCCCATCGCGAGATAGAGCGATTTAACTGTCAATCAAAGAGTGAGATAGAGCTGTTTTCCCCATCTTATTTCCAGTTGGAGGTCAGAGAGGGCAAGCAACGGTTTCGCCGTGTCAGTCTGGCCTATCATTACGTCTTTGTCAAGGGTACTCTCAACGAGATCAAGAGTCTATGTGGACGAGACAACGGATTTTCCTTTGTGCTCAACCGCGCCAGCGAGGAACGTTATGCTACAGTCAGCGATAACGAAATGGCAGCCTTCCGCATCATAGCGCGCAGTTATGAGAACTCCATGCCGTTTTTCTCGCTCGAGGATATTGATCTCGAGGCCGGAGATATAGTTGAGGTAGTCAATGGTGATTTTGCAGGTCTGAAAGGAACTTTCGTGCCGCGAAGCAAGAGCAACACCGGCAAGATAGTTCTCGAGATAGCAATGGGTAGCGGTACCTGTGCCTACAATATAAACGTCAAGGATGTCAGAGTAATCGAGTTTGCAAAAAAAACAACGCGAGCCCATGATCAGATCGAAGCCTTTGTGCCTCATCTGTTAACCGGACTGCGACAGTATAGCCGAGGAGAGCAGCTTGACCGATCTATCGCCTCCAAAGTCTCGGTGTTTGCCTCGAGAATGGAAATCGTTGAACTTCACTCGCAGAAACTCGATGCCAAACTTCAGGCACTCCTTCACGGAGCCTACACCCTATTGGGCGATCCCGAGCGAGCCGTCCGAAGTAAACGACTCTACGAGAAGTATCATCATTCTGTGACAAATCCTTGGACTCAAGCGCTCTGTGAGCTTGTAATAGCAGAATCCTCCCACGATAACACTCGCCTGAAAAGCATCAGTGACATCATTTCACTTCTGTCCCCCACTTCAAAATCCCAACGTTTGATAGAGGAAGAGCTCAGATTGCTATTTTGTAGGTAAGTTTCGTTATATGGAGCATGAGTCAAAACATATACCGTCAAAGGTTGGCCAGTTTTGTGCCAGTCCGCTCGTATTGTCTCTATTCAGTTTATTTGTGCTGATAGTGATCTCATTTATTTTTAAGTGGAATAGGGATATAGACTCTGATCTTAAAGCCGATACCGACGTGATCGGTACATTCGGAGATTTCTTCGGAGGTGTGATAGGAACCATTTTTGCTCTTGTGAGTGTCTATTGGATGGCAGAAGCATTCAAACAGCAGCGAGATGAGTCGAAAAGCAGCCGTAGACAGGTTGATGAAAACCATCGTCAGCTCGAAGTCCAGCGCTTCAATGAACTGTTTTTCGAGCTCTTGAGAATGTATCAATACATAGTCTCGGATCTAAACGGGACGGTTTATAGAGTTTTGCCTGAAGAGGTCGGGAATGGAGGCAGGAAATTTACGGAAGAAGTATATGATAATAAAGACTTCTTCGACGTGGAAAAAAGAAAGTTACAGAAGAAGTTTGTGCCTGATCCTAACTTGAAACAATCTCAGATTAACGCAACTTCAGAGTATCTGGATTTTTATGCCAGAAATCCTAAACTGGGAGCATATTACAGAGTGCTCTTCCGTATTTTTGAGATGATCAATCGTCAGTCAGAAGCGATCAGGAATAAATCAAAAGATGTTTTTCTCACACGCTCAGATATTCGAGATTATATCAAGATTGTCAGAGCTCAGTTGACTGAGAGTGAGTTGTTCTTCTTACGTTACAATGCTCTGACTCCTTACGGGACACGTTTTGCACCGTTGATCGACCGTTTCAATCTTCTCAAACATCTTGCACCATTTGATTTACTTGAGTATAAATCAATATGGTCTAAACTCTCGACAGTGGAGGCCGGATATATGAATATTCATTACCGATTGTTGAAACGCGAGATAATGAGCACGCTTCACAACTTTGACAAAGATGAACAGAAAGGTGGAGATCATCCCCATCAGCGTCGCAGGTATAAAGGTCGAGGAGCGGTGAAATATAATATAATTGTTGACGCTCCATCCAAAACTGAAGTGTCGGTTTCTCTAATACAAAATAACGACATAGGTTTTACTGCACGGGAATTTGAGCCCTTTGATAAATTTGATATAAAAGAACTTACGGCAATATTAGGGCATTTCTGTTACGAAATCTTCATTCATTCTCATCTCAAGCGTGGTCATGAGCTAAGATTGAAAATCAGAAATGTACTTGAAACCGTGACTACCTATAAGGATGGAGAGAAAATTGATAAATATACTATAAAGTTTCTGATAACCAGCAAAGATTCAACGCCACTGATCAATCGGTTCCCACATATAACATATTGGGATAATTGATGAGACTATGTCTCTATCCAAGCGTAGAAGAACTCTTGACAAGGATAACGATGATATATGACATCCACAGCAGAAAACAATAAACGTATCGCCAAAAACACCCTGATGCTTTATTTCAGGATGTTTATTATAATGGGAGTTACGTTATATACATCACGTATAGTCCTTGAACAACTTGGAGTCGAAGATTATGGAGTTTATAATCTTGTAGCAGGAATAATCGTTTTATTTTCATTCATAACCAATTCATTACAATTAGCTTCGCAACGATTTTTTTCGTATGAGCTTGAGAACTCTGAGACTAAAGATATAACGTCAATCTTTAAATCGTCGGTTAAATTATATTTTATATTTTCAATCATATTTGTTATTGCATGTCAAACGGTTGGGTATTGGTTATTAATTACAAAATTAAACATACCGATCGAACGCAAGAGTGTTGCGATATGGGTATATGAAATATCAATTCTTACTGGTGTCATATCAATATTCAGAGTCCCGTACAATGCTCTTATAATAGCATATGAGGAGATTGCTATATATGCGAAATATAGTATATATGAAGTGATTTTAAAGGTAGGATCAATAGTCCTATTAATATTAATCGATTTAGATAAGTTGATATTGTATACTATTTTAGTTGCTGTATCAACTGTTCTCACAAATCTAATATATATATATTATTGTCACAGAAAATTACTGACCAATTATTTCTCAGTTCAGCCTCATAGGGAAGTAATGAGGAAGATGTTGTCTTTTTCTGGTTGGATGTTAATGTTGGGTGTGGCAAATGTGTCGGCAACTCAAGGAGTTAATTTTATACTGAATATAGCTTACGGTGTTGTCGTAAATGCTGCTATAGGCGTTGCCAATCAGGTAAATTCGGCTGTCAATCAATTTGTCTCTAATTTCCAGACATCACTAACTCCACAGCTGATAAAATCCTATGCAGCTAATAACTTTCAACAGTTATATTATCTATTGTTCACAGGTAGTAGGTTATCATTCTATTTATTGCTGATCTTGTGTTGGCCCATTATTTTAAATATAGATATTATACTGTCCTTATGGCTTAAAATTGTACCGCCTTATACTTCATCAATTGTTATATGGGTATTAGTTTATGCACTGGTTGATACGTTTGTTAATCCAATAGCAATAGTTGTTCATGCTACGGGCAATATAAAAAAATATCAATTCATAGCCACAATATTTATTATATCGATAATCCCTATATGCTATGGATGTATTAATTTGGATATGGCTCCATGGATTGTCTTTATGATGCGTGCCGCTATAAATGTGTTTTCACTGATCTGGCGTATTTACTATATGCACGACACAATACAAATGTCTATCAGGGATTATTGTAAATTCGTCATGCTCCCATGTGTTAAAATTCTATTATTATCCGGACTACTTTTTCTTATAATATATAATGGTTGTGATGAAATTACACGTCTGATCATATCCATCTGTTGTCTTATCGTAGTGTTAATGCCCATGGTTTATTTTGTAGGATTGAATAGATCCGAGCAGATGTTTATAAAAAAGACGGTTTTAAAAATATTACATAAAAATGGATAGATATTTTAGGTTTATAGAGGCTTCTGTCAGAGGTTCTGCCTGTAACATGAAGTGTAACTATTGTTATGTTGCTCAAAGGTATGATCCTGATATGAAAGATGTCGGGGTTTTTAAATATCCACCAGAGGTAATAGGAAAAGCTCTCCGTAAGGAAAGGATAGGAGGAACAGCCTATGTAAATATTTGTGGAGAAGGTGAAACTCTTCTTGCAAAAGAGGTGCCTGAAGTGATAAAACATATACTTTTACAAGGACACTTTGTCAATGTATATACAAATGGCACATTAACACAACGTTTTAATGAGATTCTCGATGTTGTTCCTAAAGAATTATTATCGCATTTATCGTTTGCGTTCTCATTCCATTATTTAGAACTTAAGAGACTAAATAAACTCGAAGTATATTTTGAGAATTTCAATAAGATGAAAAAGGCTGGATGTTCAGTCGTTTCAAACATGGTTTTAGATGATAAGTATTTACCATACGTTGAGGAAATAAAGAATGTAACAAAAGCCAATATCGGAGCATATCCCCAGATCAGTTTCCCAAAGAAGCATAATGATAATTCTAATTGGACTGCATTAACTGACGACGAAGAAACGTTAAAAAAAATCGGAGAGGGTTTTCATTCCAATTATTTGGATTTTACAGAAAAATATTTCGATTATGATCGAAAACAATTCTGTTATGCGGGTAAATGGAGCTTTACATTAGAGCTAACGACAGGAGATATAGCCAGATGTTATAATTATAGGCCACATCAGAATATATTTGAAAATACGGATAGTAAAATTAAATTATTTCCAATTGGTAACACATGCTCATGCAAGGCATGTGGAGGAGGCCTTTTCTTACCACAGGGTGTAGTGCCATCGTTAGGTGCCCCTTCTTATATCTATGTAAAAAACAGAGAAGAGGCTAATTGGTATACACCCATATATAAACAATTTCTTGAACAACAGTTAATACTGAACAACAAACAGTATGGACAGCTGAAAAAGACACTGATTAATGCTCTAAACCCAATTGTTAATTTCGCAGGTTTGTTAAGAGCCGGAAAACGAAGGATTTGTAATAGGCTTAAAAATGGAAAATAATAAGATTGTATCCTCTCTGAGAAATAATATCTTTGATACACTTTCGCCATTGCTTTCCAGGCGAGTTTTATTGACCGATCTTCCCTACCACGATAATTTGGGTGATGTGTTGATCTGGAAGGGTGAAATTGATTTCTTGAAAAAGAATAAAACAGACTTGTTGGAATCATCTTCAGTTTTTACATTTACTTTTCCTGATGTTGACAAAGATGTGACAATTCTTCTACATGGGGGAGGAAATTTTGGAGACTTATATGGCGATTTTCATAGTTTCAAAAAGAAAGTAATAGCTCATTATCCTAACAATCGCATTGTGATGTTCCCACAGTCGGTATGGTATGAGAATGAGTCGCTTATAGAAGAGGATGCCAGGGCTTTTGCACAGCATAAAGATTTATATCTTTGCGCAAGAGATCAGTGGAGCTACAATTTTTTTAAAGCGCATTTTGGGGCCAATAATATATTGCTTGTACCTGATATGGCTTTCTGCATCAGTGATGAGATATTGGCACCTTACAGAGGAAAGGAGATCGGAAAAAATCTTTTTTTCAGAAGACTCGATAAGGAACTGACTAACTCAACTCCTCAGAGTCTGGGACAGGAATGTGAGGTGCGTGACTGGCCTACTGTTGAGGAAAAGCCCCGCAGATTTTACTATTTCGACAAGGCTTACAGTGTTGCCCGCCGACTTAAAAGATTTAAGCATGTCAATCATGCCGTAAACCATTGTATAGATTGGCTTGCCGACATTCTGATAAGAGATAAGCTTGTAAGGACAGGGTGTGAGTTTCTATCTCCTTATTCGTTGATTATCACTACCCGGTTGCATGCAATGATATTGTCGGTATTACTTTATAAGAAAGTAGAATATATCGATAACTCCACCGGCAAACTCTCGGCTTTCGCCGAGACATGGCTTCAGGAGCTTGACTCGGTAAAAAAATTCCAGAATGACTAAATCAAATAGGATCATACCCCTTGAAGCATTACGGTTTTTAATAATGTTTCAGATCTGTCTGTGGCATTTTGATGATTGCCTTGACAACATGGAGGCAGGATATCTTGGTGTAGAATTTTTCTTCATTCTGTCGGGTATATTTATTTATAAGAGCGTGCTCGGTGGCAATAGTGACGGTGTAATTTCATTTACGATCAATCGTGTGAAAAAATTCTATCCGGCTTATGTCACAGCAGTAGTGCTGGCATACGGTTTATTTTTTCATAGCCAGATTCGTGAGCTGTTTATGATCAACCCTATTCATGAGTGCTTGAGGTTTTGTTCGCAACTACTTATGATACAGAACGTTGGAATTGTTCAAGGGGGGGGGTAAATCTGCCACTTTGGTTCTTCTCTGTCTATGTATATGGAGGAGCATTTGTATATGCACTGACAAAGTATTACACCAACATAAGCATCCGAATTGTGTTTCCGATCATCTCTGCTCTGTTTTTCTCGTATGTTTTTAAATTTCAGACAGGCCCGGGTTTGGAATTATGGAGTATGGTTGGCCCTTTCCCGATGCCGTTGATGAGAGGTGTCGTTGAGATTGCTTTCGGAGTAATGACAGGTTATATCTTATTTAATTATCAGGAAAAGATTTTTTCCAGATCAAAGCTATTGGATCTGTTGTCGGTCGTTTCAATGGTCGCATATTTTTCAATAGTTTTCGGTAGCGATCTGGATGCCCCTTACTCATTACTGCTGATTCCCGTAATGATAGCAGGAGTCATGAACCCGGTGTCAAAGATTGGCCGACTGTTGAGTCAGAGACTCTGGTTGAAATTAGGCTCATTGACGTTTGATATGTTCCTTATTCATTGGCTACTTGTCATGACAATCAAGCCGTTGGGAATAAGATTGGATGTGAGCCTTGAGACACAGTTGGTGGTATATATATTGATATTGATACCTGTTTCAATAGGATTCAGGTATTTTGTAAAAATGTTAAATTCAATAGTCGCGTTTATTGGAAATGTCATCAGATAATAGAGTGAAAGTATCGGTTCTTGTCCCGGTCTATGGAGTGGAAAAGTATATAGAGCGTTGTGCGCGCTCACTTTTCGAGCAGACCATGAAGGATGGTATTGAATTTATTTTCACCGATGATTGTACTCGAGATAGAAGTATAGAGATACTTGAGAAGGTACTGGAAGAGTATCCTGAAAGGAAATCTCAGGTAAAGATCATACATCATGAAAAAAACCAGGGTCTCGTGTCGGCACGCGTGACGGGACTTAAAGAAGCTGTCGGTGAATACGTGATACACTGCGACAGTGACGACTGGGTCGAGAGAGAGATGTATGAGATAATGTATCGTCAGGCCAAGGATACTGACAGCGATATAGTGGTCTGTGATTTCTTGGAGGGTGATGATACTCTTGAGGTATACAGGCATCAGAATATTCCTGAATCAAGAATCAGTATATTCAAGTCAATCCTTGATGGAACTCTCCACGCCGCTATGTGGAACAAGATGCTGTCACACCGGCTGATAGATAGGCTCGGTGTAAAGGTAAATCCTGAAATCAATATGTGGGAGGATATGGCCTATATGACTCCTCATCTTCTATCGGGATGTAGAATGACAAAGGTGGACAAGGCTTTATATCACTATGTGTGTGTGCAGGCTTCAATGTCAAGGACATTTTCTCTGCGTTCTGTAAACTCTCAGATCAAGGCTGTCGATAATATATCGGGATATGTAGAAGCTGATCCGGAGTTAAGCACAATACTCTCACTCTTAAAGTTGAAATCCAAGGATTATTTTCTGCTGAGAGGAGAATCCTATAATCCGGCCCTCTGGAGACAGACATTCCCCGAGGCTAATAAAGAGATCCTGAATGAAAACATACCACCTGTAAAGAGGTTGCTTTATTACTTGTGTGAAAAGCATCTTGATTTTGCGGTAAAGCTACTTGCCGGCTTACGGAAAAAGTAATTATTCATCCAGCCACACGGAATGTTACCATATTATATCATTACGGCTCTGTTGCTTATTGCCGGAGTTGTGTCATTGGATCAAAAGACCAGAAAATATGATTTTGTGGTTCTTCTGTTCCTATGTGTCATAGTGACGATCTTCAGCGGATGTCGTGCGTGTGGATGGGATTATGATTCTTATCTGGCGCATTTCAAGAGTCTACCTGATATTCTGAATTTCTCGAGAACTCAGAATACGATGGAGGCAGGCTATGAGGTATTTGCAAGTTTTTGTAAAAGTGTTTTCCACAATTATAATGCGTTCTTATTTATATTTGCTGCGATAAATGTTTTTGTTATAGGATGTCTTTGCAGGAAATATTCCCCTAATCCGGTGCTGTCGTTTGTATTGTTCTGCGGGTTCTCACTATTTGGACAATTGATGGGACAGATGCGTCAGCCTCAGGCTATTTGTCTGACTTATCTGATCACCCTTCCGCTACTGATCAGAAATATGCGCTGGAGAGTCGCAATATGGACAATAGTGATAGGGGTGTTACTTCATAAGTCGTCGTTGCTGATGGCTATTTTGTTGCCATTCGCGAATATCAGGTATTCTGACAAGACGTGTGCAATTGCCGCAATAGTCTGTATAGTTTCAGTTGTAACATCAAGCATGTTGACAAATCTGCTATATATTGTGGTTCCAAAAGGTTTTTACCTCTATGATACGATGGTTGCATATATGACCTACCTGTCCCAGAAAGTTTCCTTTACGTTCGGCATGCTCGAGCGAGTCGGTCTTCTTGTCCTCTGCTGGTATTATGGCCGGAAGTACAAGTTATATGATAGGAATATCTTTTTTAGGATAATGATGAATTTATTTGCGATGGGTGTGCTGATCTATTTCTCTTTTATGCAGATAGCACCCGAATTTGCTTCCCGTGGTACAAAAGGCCTATATTTCTGTATAATTTTCATACTGCCGATTTTAATCAAAAACGCTAAGAGGAGAGATAAGAGTTTTCTCTCGATATTCACGATACTTTGGATCTCATATCTGTATATTACTTTCCTTATTAATCCGCCGGAACTATATAATCCTTATCTATCGGTTTTGGATTAAGAAAAAGAATTGTTACTTATGAAAATCGCATATACAATCTCCGGATTATATAATTCGGGGGGCATGGAGAACATACTTCTTCAGAAGGCCAATTATCTTGCTGAAGTGTATGGTCATGATGTCACTATAATCACTACTGATCAGAAAGATAAATCCATATTCTTCAAGATTTCGCCAAAGGTCAGAGTAATTGACCTTAATATCAACTATAATGATGCGGTCAGTTCAAGATTCTGGCTTCTTAAGAAGCCAAGGTTGGTGAAAAAACATAAGGAACGGCTCTCTGATCTGTTGTGTCGTGAAAAGTTTGATGTCTGCATCTCGCTGATGGATTTTGATTTTGAGTTTCTCACTTCAATCAAGGACGGGAGTAAAAAAGTAGCGGAGTATCATTTTTCAAGGTATGCTAAAGTTTTGTCTTCAAAAAATATCGTCGCGAAATTATTGCAACGATACAGGACGGATTATTGGAAATCCATATTGAGAGGATTTGATAAATTCATAGTCTTGACAGAACAGGATAAAGACCAATGGGGAGACATGTCAAATATTGAGGTGATCCCCAACTTTATAAATTTTTTCCCTGACATTTCATGCAATCCCGAATCATGTAAGATAATATCTGTCGGACGTATGGAGTATCAGAAAGGGTATGATATGCTGATCGAAGCATGGAAGATTGCAAAAGATGAGCTGCCGGGATGGACTCTGTCGGTTTATGGAGGTGGAGACCGATCCTTATATGAACAAAAAATTAAAGAAGACAATGTTGATAGAATTACGTTCAATCCTCCGGTCTCGTCGATAGGTGAAGTGTATAGCGAAAGTTCGTTATATGTGATGAGCTCCCGATATGAAGGATTGCCACTGGTGCTTTTGGAGGCTATGAGTTACGGCTTGCCGATTGTCTCTTTTGAATGTCCGTGTGGGCCGAGAGATATTTTGCGTCCCGATTTCGGTAGATTGGTCAAACCAGATGATGTCAAGGCTTTGGCTCAAACTATTGTTGAGAGTGCCAAAGATCTGACTTGGAGACAGAATGCTGTCACAGAGGCTAAACGCCGGAGCAGGATGTTTTCTAAAGATATTATTATGGAAAAGTGGAATAATCTTTTTATTTCGTTGGAAAAATGATTAGTGTTATTATACCTGTATATAATGGTGTCAGATTTATCAGGCAATGCTACGAATCACTGATTAAACAGACTATTGAGGAATGGGAGGCTGTTTTTATCGATGATGGTAGCTCTGATGACTCTTTTGATGAATTAAAAAAACTATCTGAATCAGATCCAAGGGTAAAAATTATCCATAAAAACAACGAGGGAGTAGCCGTTGCAAGAGAAGTCGGCATAAGGGAGGCAAAGGGAGAATATGTTACTTTTCTTGATGTTGATGATACTCTCGTAGACTCGGCGCTCGAACAGTTTGTCGTGCATTTTGACCATGAAGATACCGACATGGTTGTTGCCGGTATCAATATGGTTTCCGAAAATAGCGTCCTGCTTCGTAAGATATATTACAGGAACATGGTTATTTCGGGGAGTGAGTGTGTGGATCTGATGTGTATAGGATTGTTAAGATGGCAATTGTGTGGAAAAGCATTTAGAACCACGGTGATAAAGACAGCTCTGACTCCTCGAGGATTGAGGAGCGCTGAGGATATGGCGGTATGTGTGCAGGCTGCTCTGAAGTCGCGAGTGGTGAATGTGTTGAACACATGTCTCTACAATTATGTTCAGGTGGCAACATCCGTGACTCATTCCAAAGCTCTTGAGATCTCAAAGGATGCCCTTGAGGCAGCGAGATTTGTAAAAAGAACTGTTGGTGCCGAAATGAATCCTATATCACTCGATTGTCTCTTCCTGTTGATTACTTCAACGGCTCTGAGAGCCGGTATATCGGTTGATGATGAGAATTTCAGAGAGACCGTCGATGAGCATGGTCGCTTGAAATCAATTCGTCAGTTGCCATTGCTGAAGGCTGTTAGCGTCGGTCTGTATCGGTTCTTCAATATAAATCTGGCAAGATTCTTATGAAAAAGCTTTGTTATTTGATTTTGGCTCATAACAATCTTGATTATGTAGCAGACCTGATAGAATCGCTTTCGTCTGATAATGTGGGTTTTATTGTGCATATAGATTCAAAATGCAGTGAATCGCGGAAGCCTGTTGAAGAGATAAGCAATAGAAGGAATGTAAAATTATTGGAGGATAGGAAAGATATTCTTTGGGGAGGGAAATCTATGGTTGACATTGTTAATCAGATGAGTAGATTGGCTCTTGACGATAATTTGAAATATGATTATTTTATATTGTTGTCAGGTCAGGATATGCCGGTCAAATCTTCTGAATATATTTTAAACTATTTAGAAACCAATGGCTATAAGAATTATTTGGCAGCCGGTCGAATGATGACTGCTGAGTGTGTGTGGCAGGAACAGGGTCGACGCAGGTTGGAGTGTTATGCTGTCAGATTAGGACAGAGAGAAATAGCTACGATTGAACCGGGATGCTTGAATTATAATAACTTAAGGCAGATATTTAAAACTTTTTTATATGGTGATAGGGCTTCAATATTAAGTATGGTAAAAGCCCTGTTTTCAGCAAGAAGATCAGGTTTGGGTATTGTGCCTTATGGAGGAGAGTTTTGGTGGAGAATGAATCGCAAATCTTTGAAGACAATAATAGATTACTATGATTCACATCCTGAACTTGACAAGGAACTGTCTTATACTTCAAATCCGGATGAGATTGTATATAATACGTTAGCATATAATCTTTGCGATAATATTGAAAACAATCTGTTAACCTATGTTAAATGGGGGGGGGTAAATCTCCCGATTGGATAACTAAAAGTGATAAATCACTGGTAACAGATCTTATTTTGCAGGAAAATATCCTGTTCTGTAGGAAAGTGAAGGATCGGGAGTTATTAGGGAATGTTATGGATTATCTCAGAAATCAAAAATCAGTACCAAAAATTAATTGAGAATTATGCCGTTTTCTGTCTTGATGTCGCTCTATATAAAAGAGAACCCTGACTATCTGCGCCAGAGTCTTGACAGCGTTTTTAACCAGACTTTACCGCCCGATGAAGTTATATTGGTAGAGGATGGGCCGCTTACAGAGGATTTATATTCGGTATTGGATATATACGAGCAGAAATATCCTCAGTTCAAACGTGTCAGGATCCCGGTCAATGGCGGTCTTGGCAAGGCATTGAACGAGGGACTGAAGCATTGTTCGAATGAGCTGGTCGCACGAATGGATACTGACGATGTTTGTTTCCATGACCGTTTCGAGAAACAAATCGATTATATGAATTCTCATCCCGAAATAGCAGTGTCGAGCGGATGGATTGAGGAATTTGAGAATGATATTGACAATGTGCGGTCTGTTAAGCGTGTTCCGGAGACTCCGGATGAAGTAAAAAGATATGGTGTCAAGAGATGTCCTTTGAATCATCCTGCTGTGATACTTAGAAAAAGTGTTGTTGAATCGGTCGGAGGATACATACATTTTCCGCTTTTCGAAGATTGGTATCTCTGGGCGAGGTTGATGTCTCATGGTTATAAACTCGGGAATATTCAGGCCCCTGTATTATATTTTAGGGTCAGCCCTGAAATGTATAGGAGAAGAGGCGGTCTCAAATATGCCAAAGACAGTTTTAGATTTCAGCGCAAACTCAAGGAACTTGGTCTTATATCAGGCTTTCAGGTAGTGAAATATGGTGTTATTAGAGGGCTGGTATATATGATGCCTAACTTCATGAGACGTTTCGTATACAGGAACTTTTTGAGAAGACAGCACTAAAGTATCTGCTTGACGCGTTTATTATAAAATAATACCATTGCTTCGGACATGAAAGGAATAGTTCTCGCCGGGGGGTCCGGCACACGGTTGTATCCCATAACCAAGGGGGTTAGCAAGCAGTTGCTCCCGATTTATGACAAACCGATGGTCTATTATCCCATTTCGACGCTGATGCTGGCGGGTATCAGGGATATTTTGATCATCTCCACCCCCTCCGATCTCCCCGGGTTCAAGCGTCTGCTTGGCGACGGTAGCGACTACGGTGTTCACTTCACTTATGCCGAGCAGCCTTCGCCCGATGGTCTTGCCCAGGCTTTTATAATTGGTCGCGACTTCATTGGCGACGATGCGGCATGTCTCGTCCTCGGTGACAATATTTTCCATGGAGCCGGCTTCTCGGGGGTGCTCAAGGAGGCGGTCAGGACTGCTCAGGAGCAATCCAAAGCCACAGTCTTCGGCTATTGGGTCAACGACCCCGAGCGCTACGGCGTGGCTGAATTTGACACTGCCGGCAACTGTCTCTCTATCGAAGAAAAGCCCGAGCATCCCAAGAGCAACTACGCCGTGGTCGGTCTCTATTTCTATCCCAACAAGGTGGTCGATGTCGCCGCATCCATTAAGCCCTCCGCCCGCGGAGAGCTTGAGATCACCACAGTCAATCAGGAGTTCCTCAAAGACGGTGAGCTCAAAGTCCAGACTCTCCCACGAGGATTTGCGTGGCTCGATACCGGCACTCACGACTCTCTGGCCGAAGCCTCTATCTATGTCGAAGTGCTTGAGAAGCGTCAGGGTCTCAAGATAGCCTGTCTCGAGGGTATAGCTTATGCCAACGGCTGGATTACCGCCGACAAGCTCCGTGAGCTCGCCGGGCCGATGCTTAAAAACCAATATGGACAGTATCTCATGAAGATAGCCGACGAAGGTTGCCTCCAGAAGTTTGATTGATTTCCACTATCTCACCAATCGATCATCATGAATGTCATTTCTACTGATATAGAAGGGGTGTTTATCATCGAACCCCGTATCTTCCGCGACGCCCGCGGCTATTTCTTTGAGAGCTACTCCAAGCGAGATTTTGACGAGAAGGTTGGCTCTGTCGACTTTGTTCAGGACAACGAGTCCTGCTCCTCTCGCGGTGTCATGCGCGGTCTCCACTTCCAATGCCCTCCTTACGCTCAGGCTAAACTCGTGCGCTGTGTCAAAGGTTCAGTACTCGACGTCGCAGTCGACCTTCGCACCGGTTCCCCAACTTATGGTAAGCATGTCGCCGTCGAACTCTCCGAGCACAACCATCGCCAGTTCTTTATCCCTCGCGGGTTCGCTCACGGTTTTGCCGTGCTTTCCGACATAGCCGTCTTCCAGTATAAGTGTGACAACTATTATCATCCGGAAGCCGACGGAGGTATCTCCATCACCGATCCCTCTCTCGGCATAGACTGGTGCATAGACCTTTCCGAAGCCATCCTCTCCGATAAAGACCTGCGTCATCCACTACTCAAAGACTTCACTTCGCCCTTCTGAACACCCTGCCATGAGAATACTTGTCACCGGAGCCAACGGACAGCTTGGCCGCTCCATCCGCGATGCCGCCGCCGGCTCCCCCAATGAATATATTTTCACTGATGTCGATGACATCGACATCACCGATCCCGAGGCGGTCAGTCTTGCCGTCAGTGTCAACTCTTTTGATGCGATAGTCAATTGTGCCGCCTATACCGATGTCGAACGGGCTGAGTCTCAGCCCGAGATAGCCCGGCTCATCAATGCTACCGCCGTTGGCTATCTCGCTCAGGCTGCTGCCAAGGCCGGAATACCGCTCATTCACGTCTCTACCGACTACGTCTTTGGCGGAAATCTCAACAATACTCCCTGCTCCGAGGATCAGACACCCAACCCTACAGGCGTCTACGGTGTCACAAAGCTCCAGGGCGAGCAAGCCATCATCGAGAGCGGATGTCGCTATCTGATCTTCCGCACGGCATGGTTATATTCCGAATATGGCAAAAACTTCGTCAAGACCATGTTCGATCTCACATCATCCAAGCCGCGGCTCAATGTCGTCTTCGACCAGTGTGGCACTCCCACCTACGCCGCAGATCTCGCCCGAGCCATAGTCTCTGTCATCGACGGAGGACTTATTGATGGAAACGAAGGTATCTACAACTATTCCGACGAGGGAGTCTGCTCCTGGTATGACTTCACCAAGGCAATTGCCCGGATGGCCGGAAACGATAGTTGTGACATTCAGCCCTGCCATAGTGATGAATTTCCATCAAAGGTAGTGCGTCCTGCCTACTCGGTGCTCGACAAGACCAAGTTCAAGGATACCTTCCATCTCCCCGTTCCTTATTGGTCCGACTCACTTCTCACCTGTATCATCAATCTGAAATCCAATGAAGCGTAACATACTAATCACCGGTGGTGCCGGCTTTATAGGAAGCCATGTGGTACGCCTTTTTGTAAATAAATACCCTGACTATCATATAGTCAATCTTGATAAACTCACCTATGCCGGCAACCTTGCCAACCTCAAGGATATCGAGGATTGTCCCAACTACACTTTCGTACGTGCCGACATAGCCGAACTCGACGAGATGCGTCGCATCATAAAGGAGTATGAGATCTCCGGCATAATCCATCTCGCGGCCGAGAGTCATGTCGACCGTTCCATCAAGGATCCATTTACCTTCGCCCGCACCAATGTCATGGGCACTCTCGCTCTCCTTCAGGCAGCTAAGGAATACTGGGAGTCTCTCCCCGAAAAGTATGAAGGTAAGCTCTTCTACCACATCTCTACCGACGAGGTCTACGGTGCTCTCGAACTCACTCATCCCGAGGGAGTTCCAGCTCCCTTTACCACCAAAGCCTCCTCTGACAACGATATGGCCTATGGCACCGAGTTTTTTCTCGAGACCACCAAATACAATCCTCATTCACCCTATTCGGCATCAAAGGCCTCGAGCGACCACTTCGTGCGTGCCTATCACGACACTTACGGAATGCCTACACTTGTGACCAATTGCTCCAACAACTATGGGCCCTATCAGTTCCCTGAAAAGCTGATACCCCTGTTTATCAATAATATCCGTCAAGGCAAACCGCTCCCTGTCTATGGCAAGGGCGAAAACGTTCGCGACTGGCTTTTCGTTGAAGATCATGCGCGTGCCATAGACTTGATTTTCCATAAAGGCAAAGTTGCCGAGACCTATAACATCGGAGGTTTCAACGAGTGGAAAAATATCGACCTTATCAAGGTTATCATCAGCACGGTAGACCGTTTGCTCGGCAACCCTGAGGGGCAAAGCGAAAAACTCATCACCTTTGTTACCGATCGTCTCGGCCACGACATGCGCTATGCTATCGATTCGCGTAAACTCCAGAGCGAACTCGGATGGGAACCATCTCTTCAGTTTGAGGAAGGCATTGAAAAGACTGTCAGATGGTATCTCGACCATCAGGAATGGATGGACAACATCACTTCGGGTGACTATGAGCGCTACTACGACGACATGTATAAAAACCGTTGACGACTACTTCATATAAGACTCTGATACGAGCGTTGAGTCAATAAAATTCCGGGACACTAATCGGTGACCGGATTTTTTTATATACTCTATGCGTAATTTTTAGTTCCCGGTTGTTAATATTATATAACTAACAATTTGCCACCCAGAGTTATGAATATCCCTGTTATTACCTGGAGCCTGATTGTAGCTCTTTTTGTCTCGGTCTTGATTTTCAGACTGGTAGTACATCTGCGTAACACCTATCATTTCAACACTCGTCAGAGTGCACCCACTCATCACCAACTCCGTCGCCACTGGCTGAGCATCGGCTCCGAACGAGAGGAACTCTTTATCCCGGGCGACCCTACAGGTCGTGAGAAGTATCCACCTTATGCCCGTTCGGAGAAAATAGATTATGATGAAGACTCCTTCTGATTCATTTATCCCACCCACCGTCGTCAGCGAAGATGTCAACGTGTGTGATCCCCCTCGCTCGGCCGGGCGCACCCCGACGGCGTGTGAGCTCTGCTTGTTTCTCGCCGATTATTGTGCCCATTTGCTCGGTTGTGGAGCTACATGCCTGCGTCTTGAAAAAAATCTCAACCGCATCGCCGCAACCTACGGCCACAAGGTCGAGATCACCATCATGCCACGTCATATCCATCTCAGCATCATCGGGCATGACGCTGAGGCCGTCACTTCGATCGCTTCAGTCAAGGGGTGCATAAGTTTCAACATCAACACCCTTCTCAGTCAGCTCAGTTGGGAGATAGCCGACGGAAAGATCGACTTTGACTCCGCCCGCGACAAGATGAGATATATCGTCTCCCACGACCCGCGCAACAAATGGATCGAACTTCTTCTGGTGGCAGTGGCTAATGCTTCTTTCTGCCGTCTTTTTGGTGGAGATCCAGCGGCAATGGCGGTGGTCGGATTAGCTACTATGGCCGGATACTATCTCAAGATGCTCATGCTCTCCTATGACATAGACCTCAGGGTCACCGTTATCGTGTGTGCATTTGTCTCGACAGTATTGGCTGCCACCGACGTTCTGTTCTCTCTGGGCCACACCCCCCTGATAGCTATCGGCTCCAGTGTCCTCTATCTCGTGCCGGGCATACCATTTCTCAACTCATTCAGCGACATGCTCAATCGTCATTACATCTGTGCTTTCTCCCGATTTGTCGATGCGGTAGTGCTCACCTGCTGTCTCAGTTTCGGCCTGTGTGCAGGTATGATGCTCATGAATGTCGGTATGTTCTGATCGTCACTCTTCTGCCTATGTTACTATCTATCTTACAGGATGCTTTCTTTGCCGCGCTTGCCGCTATCGGTTTTGCCGCGGTCTCGCGTCCCCCTCGGCAGGCCTATCTATATTGTGGTCTCATAGCAGCCGCAGGCCATTCAGCCCGCTTTGCGCTGATGTCGCCGTCACTCGGCACAGGCCTGTCAATCATCACGGCTACATTTCTGGCCGCCATGCTTGTCGGAGTGCTCGCCGTGTTCCTGTCTCCCTTGGCCCACACCCCGGCCGAGACTTGTCTTTTTCCGTCATTGCTGCCGATGATCCCCGGCATGTATGCCTACAAGGCTTTCGGTGGACTCGCCCTCTGTCTTATGAGCACCGGGCGCGAAGTTTTCGACAACAGTTTCTATCTCTTTGCGAGCAACTCCATGACCTGTGGATGTATTCTTCTCGGCATGGTGGTCGGTGCTACGATACCCATCTTTATTTTCAAGAAAGTCTCTTTTACCGCCACGCGTTGAACTGATCTTTAAGATTTCGAGTTTATTCTGAGCCAATTTTGAGATTTACACATACAAAAAAAGCATCGGCAACCCGATGCTTTTTTGTATGTATATGTATGGTTTAAATTATCAGAAGAGATAAGCTACCGAGATAGTCCAATAGCGGTTCTTACCGCTGATCTGACTGTCGGCATTAAGACCGCGAACAGCTTTTGTGAGGCCGAGACCATAGCGGGCATTGACATCGAGATGGCTCATAAGCTGGCAGCCGATACCGAAGTTAAGTGCCCAGTCTACCGACTTGTTTTCAAATGCTTCAAGACTCTTGCGGCTTGTCAGCACCGACACACTGGGACCGACAGCAAGATAGGGGACAGCGACGCGGCTGATAACGGGGAAAGAGAAGTTGTAGCGGAGGTTGAGGGGGATTTCGATGTAGTCGCGGTTGTTGTCAGCTATCTCGTTCTCTTCCATGAAGCGGGCATTGCGACGCACATACATGAGTGAAAGGTCGGCTCCAACACCGATCACGGGCACCTTGAACTCGGTCATGAGACCGGCTGTCCAACCTGCTCGGTTCTTGCCGTCTATCACACTCTTGTTGAAGTGCATATTGTTGACGGTCATACCTACTTTGGGGCCAAACTTGAAGATGTCACCGGCCGAGGCGGTCATGGCTGAGGCGGCAATTGCTACTGCGGCCACAATTAACTTGAGTGATTTCATACTGAATAGAACAATATAAGTTGTTAAAACGTGATTTAAATAGTCGTGAATGTGTGAACTGTGAGTATAACATCTGAGTCAGTCAGATTGTTCACCGGTTTATCAGATTTTTTCAGTGAATGTTACGTCGGTTGAGCTCGGCCTGATAACGACGGGCATTGGCCTGATGGGTAGCATAGTCGGTGGCGAAGTTGTGATAGCCTGAGAAGTCTTCGCGTGCACACATATATATATATGGATGTTTTGGAGCGTTGAGCACTGCATCCATAGTGGTGGCGGCAGGGATCCTGATCGGACCGGGTGGCAGACCGGCCACACGATAGGTGTTGTAGGGCGACTCTACGCTCAGATGATTGCCGCGTATACGCTTCAGAGCAAAGTCTCCTACTGCAAACTTTACTGTCGGATCGGCCTGAAGTTTGATCCCACGGTCAAGCCGGTTGAGATAGAGACGTGCCACCTTGGGCCGCTCGTCAGCTTTGGCGGTCTCTTCTTCGACAATCGATGCCAATGTCGCTACATCCACTTTGCTCAACCCGAGAGCTTTGGCTTTATTGACACGATCTTCATTCCAGAATTTGTCACGATAGTCGAGCAGCCGCTTCACTACATTTTCGGGCGATGCGCTCCAATAAAACTCGTATGTGTCAGGAATAAAGGCTGCCGGAAAAGCCTCTCGTCTGAAGCCATGGTCGGGCAAGACTTCCAGACAAGCCTCCATAAATTCTTCGGGACTACACTCGAGCTGTCCGGCTATCCTGTCGACCAGTTGAGTGAATGTGCGGGTTCCGTTAAAGGTGACGCTTACGGGTGTCTGGCGTCCTGTAGTCATGCGTCGGGCGGTGCCAAGAGCCGTCTGACCGTTAGGAACAAGGTAGGCACCCTCGCTTCTGGCTGGATTTCCACCCATAAGTTTCCACATTATATATACTCTTGTACCCATCGATGAGCCCAGATGTGTCTTGAGGCTGTCTTTTACCTGATAAGTGGTAGCATCCTTGGGTACATAGATCCACTCTCCGTCGCCGTCAGAGCCGGAGTAGGGGATAAAGGCAAACGCAAATATTGCGCCGACAAAGACCAGCAGGCTCAGCACAGCTATCATCACTCCCAACGAGTGACGATATATCCAACTGTCAGCTTGTCGCTTGGTGGCCGTTTTCTTACGTGTCGTTTTCTTGCGTGTAGTAGTCTGATCCAATTTCTTAGCTGTTGAGTAGAACTTATTTCCCTGACCCTCTTTATCGGCGGGAATGTAGTGAATCGATAAGATGCTGAAGTTGTTCGCGCACCTCTTTGAGACGGCGTATCGCATCGGCTTTCTTGGCCACTCCGTCGCGATTGAGTTTCAGCTCAGCCTGAGCAGCCTCCATTTTCAAGCCCCGGTCATGAACCAGAAACTTGATCATGCGTATATTTTCTATGTCGGCCGGGGTGTAACGCCGTGTACCACCTCCGCTTCTGCCGGCCCTGATGGATGGAAACTGAGTCTCCCAATATCTCAGAGTCGACTGTGGCACGTTGACCATTTCGGCCACTTCGCTTATCTTATAATATAGTTTGTCGGTGTTCTCCTGCATGGGTTGTTTTATCTCTACAAAGATACACAAAATCCAAGAATTTAACCTTCCATGATTAATAATTCCCCAATTATGATGACCGATGTGAGAGCATGCATCTGGTTTTTGCGTCCTTCTTTGTCTGCGTATTTTTTGGAAAAATGCCCTTATTTGTTAAATTTTGTCAATGTGTTTTACTATTTTTCATATATTTTTACTTAATATCGCGTCTTCGCCAAAAAAATCCTAAAAATTATTTGCAATGTCAGAAATTTGCCTTAACTTTGCATCGTTTTTGAAGCTTAAATATTGTTCAATAATTTAACGAGAAAAAAGAAAATGAAAAAGTTATTTTTCGTAGCCGCTGTTGCTCTCTGCGCAACTATGGTATCTTGCGGTTCTTCTGACAAGGCCGCTCAGGAAACTGCTGAGCCCGCTGTAGAAGAGGTAGCAGTAGAGGAAGTTGCTGTTGCCGTTGACAGCGTAGTTGCTGATAGCGCTGCTGCTGTTGTTGACAGCGCCGCTGTTGTAGCTGAGTAATTCAGGCTACGTCTGCTTAAGAAGTCCCGTGGCTATTTTAGCCTCGGAGACTTCCATCTACGAGTCTAAGCTGATTGCTGTTCAAAAGCGACCAGCTTTTTTTTATGCCCTTCAGCTTAGATATGTGGTTGGAACTATAAAACAAGAGACACATATCTCGTGACTCATCGTTGAGAATAAATCTCATGAGGCTCGAGAAATGTGTCTCTGTTTTTGGGGGATGTGATATTTTTCGGTTGTATGAATGAATGATTACAGGGAGTTCAGCCTCTGATACGTCTCAGTCCGTAGCAGGCCACGACAACAAAGCAGATCAGTGGCAATACAAACGACACGTTGACCGACGGGAGAGACATCACGCAGTCTCCGCTGTCGATGATAGCTGCTTGAAGAGGGGGTAATATAGAGCCTCCAAGTATAGCCATGATCAGACCTGCGGCTCCAAACTTGGCATCGTCGCCCAGGCCTTCAAGAGCGATTCCATAAATTGTGGGAAACATCAGTGACATGCAGCCCGACACTCCAACAAGGCAATAGAGGCCCGGGCGCCCGTCAATAAATATCACCCCGATAGTCAGGAGAGTGGCGGCAGTCGCGAGTAATGAGAGCAGACGCCCGGCATTGACCCAGCGGAGCATCATTGTACACACAAATCGGCTGCAACAGAATATCACCATTGCAATGATATTGTAGCGTTGGGAGAGTACCTCGGCACTCTTCTCGTCCATTCCCTCGAGCATGAATAAGCGTGTGCCATACTGGATTATGAAAGTCCAGCACATGATCTGAGCACCTACATAAAAGAACTGAGCGATCACTCCCTCTCTGTAACGTGGAAGCGAAAATATGCGCTTGAGTGTCGGGACGAAGTCTATCGAGTGACTCTTGTCTCCGTTGTGGGGCATCTTGACCAGTGCGATCAGTATGAACATAGCGACCACTACCAGACCAATAAAAACGTAAGGGGTGATAAGAGTGAGAAGATCTGCATCTCTCACCGCTTCAAACTCCTCTTCGCTCAGCAGAGCGCGCTCGCTTGTCTCGAGCGGTGAGAGCCGGGCCTGGATGAAGTTCATGGCCACCCACATACCCATCAGAGAACCTACCGGATTGAACGACTGAGCCATATTAAGTCGACGGGTAGCCGTCTCCTCCGAGCCCATAGAGAGGATATAAGGATTACAGCTTGTTTCAAGAAAAGACAGGCCGCAGGTGAGGATAAAGTATGCGATCAGAAAAGGATAATAGGCTCCCGTAAGCATGGCCGGATAGAACAGAAACGCTCCAATAGCATAGAGACCCAGCCCGAGAAGCACGCCCGATTTATAAGTATATCGTCTGATAAACATGGCAGCCGGAAATGCCATGGCGAAATAACCGCCATAGAAAGCGACCTGAACCAGCGTACCGTCGGTTACGCTCATGCGGAAGATTTTGGAGAATGCTTTCACCATCGGGTTGGTGATGTCGTTGGCAAACCCCCACAGGGCAAAACAGGATGTGATCAGTACGAACGGCACCAGATAGCTGACACCGTTGTATTTCAGTAATGATTTAGATGACATAAGTTGATGTGAGTTAGGCGAACACTATCGGGGCTTTGTCATTGCCCGGGCTCGGCTGTATTATATAGGTGAAAGACTCGCTCCATCGGTTGCCATTTCTCAGCCGACGAGGCCCCCGGTTTCGTGAGTTGAAATACCGACATATAGTCTTCCCATTCCTGCTGACGGGGCAGAGTGGCCAGACGCTCCATAGCCGCCTCAAGATCGAGATCGGCAGGTGTCTCCAGTATCATGAACAGTCGGGTGTCACGCAGATATATCTCCATCTCGAGTATGCCGACCTGACGTATTCCCGCGAGTATTTCAGGCCAGATGCGGTCGGCCGAGTGGCGCAGACGGTATTCGGCAATAAGAGCCTGATCATCGCGCAGATCGAGAGTGCGGCAATAGCGGCGGCGTGAGGTAGGCTGGGGGTCTATCAGATAGCCCTGATCGTTAGGATTCATGGTGATTGGAAAATAAGGAAAAAAGCAAAGCTTGTCAATAAGGAAATAAGGCTGTGTCATAAATGCTCTTGTAGGGGCACACGGCCGTGTGTCTTCGGCTATGTGATACACAGAGGGGATGCACGATCCGTGTGTCCCTACAAGATTAAATTACAGATTATGACACAGCTTATCCGTTATTTTGATACGTTCAGGCGATTATTTATAGATAGGCCCGAAATTAGAGCATGCGCGGTAGTCGGCACCCTCCTTGTCCATTCCGAAAGCGTTCCACACAGCGGGTCGGAAGATACGGGAGTCCTCTACATTGTGCATGCAAACGGGGATGCGCAGTATCGAGGCCAGGGTGATCAGGTCGGCTCCGATATGGCCGTATGAGATAGCTCCGTGGTTGGCTCCCCAATTGTTCATGACCGAATAAACGTCTTTGAAAGCATCGCGATCGGGACACAGACGGGGCACAAACCAGGTGGTAGGCCAGGTGGGATCGGTGCGCATATCGAGTGTCTTGTTGATCTCGGGATCGATCTCCACAGTCCAACCCTCGGCTATCTGGAGTACGGGGCCGAGACCCTTCACGAGATTGAGTCGAGACATGGTGACGGGCATACCGCCTCGGGTGAGGAAGTTGCTCGAGAAACCTCCGCCGCGGAAGTAGTCGCGGTCGGCCGGATACCAGGTGGTGGCAGCCAGACAGGCGTTCATGTCCTCCTCGGTCATCTCCCACGAGGGTTTCATACAGGGTTCGCCCTGAGAATTGATGCTGGCACCGGTGGCATCGAGAGTCGTGGCTCCTGAGTTAATGAGGTGGATTATACCGTCCTTGGCGCGGCCGGTGAGTTCCTTGCCGGTCACACGCTTCACAGCCTCGGGGCTCCAGTAGGTGCGAACGTCTGAGAACATCTGGCCACAACCGGTCAGCAGATGGCCGAAGAGCATGGCCACACCGTTGCAAGCATCGTTCTCGGTAGCAAGCACAAAGGCTTCGCGTATACCGTTCCAATCAAAAGAGGTGTTCATCAGGGCTTCGGTGTAATCTCCGTTGGGCTTCCAATCAGTCCACTGACGCTGACCTTGGAAACCGCCGGCGATAGCATTGTGACCCAAGGCTTCCTCCTTAAATCCGAGCTCTTTCAGGCGTGGGTTACCTTTCATGAGATCGCGCACGATAAGTGTCATCTTGACGATAAACTCCCAGTCGGCATCCTTCTGCTCGCGGGTCTTCTTTTTCTCGGGACGGTTCTTGAAGTCTTCCCCTTCGTTCACCTTGCAGTATTTCTCGGTCCAGGCCATAGCCTTGGCAAACTCTTCTTGATCATAAATACCCTCATCCATGCGGCGGAGTATCTCGGTCTCGTCAACGCTCTCGTTGCGCATACCAAGATATTCCTGGAAGAAGTTCGGGTCGACGATCGAGCCGGCGATGCCCATACACATGCTACCGATAGAGAGATAGCTCTTTCCGCGCATGATAGCTACAGCCATGGCCGAGCGGGTGAATCGTAATAGCTTCTCAGCCACATCGGCCGGGATGGTATTGTCGTCGAGATCCTGCACGTCGTGTCCATAGATACCGAAGGCGGGAAGGCCTTTCTGAGCGTGACCGGCGAGAACTGCGGCAAGATACACGGCACCGGGACGCTCGGTGCCATTGAAGCCCCACACTGCCTTAGGCCAATGGGGGTGCATGTCCATAGTCTCCGAGCCGTAACACCAGCAGGAGGTCACGGTGATGGTGGCACCTACGCCCTCGCGTTCAAATTTCTCGGCACAGGCTGCTGCCTCGGCTACTCGCCCTATGGTGCTGTCAGCCACGACACACTCAATGGGAGTGCCGTCGGGATAACGCAGATTGCTTGAGATAAGATCAGCCACGGCTTTGGCAAGATTCATAGTCTTGTCCTCGAGGCTCTCGCGGACACCGCCTTGGCGACCGTCGATGGTAGGACGAATACCGATTTTGGGATAGTTGCTCATGGTAATAGTGAGTTATGGTTGTTCTATTAATTTTAGTTTAGGTGATGCTTTGCATCCTCCCCCAAAATTACTTATAATATCTCAAATCACCAAAACAAAAATTCTTGCTCTTTTTCTATGGCGTAGAGATGGCCAGGGTGTTTTTGGGTGAAGATTTTTTCGTAACTTTGCAATGTGAAACCATGCCATCGTAAATACATAGCTGTGTTTCTTCTGGGTGTTTTCGTGAGTTTTGTCGGCGGAACCACTCTTTTTCTTCACACCCATATTCTTGAAGGGGCGGTCATTACCCATTCCCATCCATATCTGCCCTCGGTCCCTCATTCCCATACCACACAATCTTTTCAGTTCATAGCCTCGGCTATGTCGGCGGCACAGCAGGTGCTCCCCTCCGATGAGCTCTATCTCTCCACTTCTTTTGTCTTGGTTTCTGTTATTGACAATGTGGGTGAGATTTTCTTTATTTCAGTCGAGTCAGCGACCTCCTTTTTGCGTGCCCCTCCGGTCGACCTGTTTTTTATTCAGTTTCCCGTTTTATTTCATTATTTTTCCGACGTTACTGACAGCAGGTCTATCTGATTGGACAGCTCGACAATCTTGAGTTGCCATGTGTTTTATGGGCCTCGTTGTCTGGTCCATAAATTTGCATAATCCAATCAATGTCTTTCAGAATATTTGTCTCGGCGGTTATCGCACTGGTGGCCTCTGTCTGTAATCTTTCCAATGCTCAGTCTCTCTCCGACGCTAATATCGTAGGCCACGTCATAGACTCTTCTACCGGAGAGCACCTTCCGTTCCACACCATTGCGCTCCGCGGCACTTCTATCGGTACTGTCAGTGATGCTTCGGGTCACTTCGCTCTACGCAACATCCCCCCGGGCGACTATGTCATCGAAGCCTCGGCCATAGGTTATACTACCAAATCACATAAAGTAAATGTTGTGAAAGGTAAGACTATCGAAGTTAATTTCGAGGTCGATCCCGACGCGATGCTTCTCGACCAGGTTGTTGTGACCGGTAGCAAGAGCGAACAGAAGCGTCGCGAGAGTTCATCGCTGGTCAATGTGGTGACTGCCAAACTGTTTGAAAATGTATCGGCCTGTTCGCTGGCCGACGGTCTCAATTTTCAACCCGGAGTCAGGGTTGAGAACGATTGTCAGAACTGTGGCTTCACCCAGGTGAGAGTCAACGGTCTTGACGGTCATTATTCCCAGATACTCATGAACTCCCGTCCGGTGTTCTCGGCTCTCACGGGCGTTTACGGTCTTGAACAGATTCCTGCCAATATGATCGACCGTGTCGAGGTGATGCGCGGAGGCGGATCGGCTCTCTTTGGCTCTTCGGCTATCGGTGGCACTATTAATATTATCACCAAAGACCCGGTGGTCAACTATGCCGAGGTGAGTCACAGACTCATGTCGGTGGGATGTAGCGGTGCGCTCGACAACAATACAACCCTCAATGCTTCGGTGGTCGGCAACAACGGCCGTCTCGGACTTACTGTCTATGGACAGAGTCGCCACCGCGACGGTTACGATCATGATGGCGACGGCTTCACCGAGATAGCCACTCTTTCGTCGCGCACTCTCGGCACCCGAGCTTTCATGCGCCCGTCGGCCAATTCGCGTCTCACGGCCGAGTGGCACACCACCCACGAGTATCGACGGGGAGGCGATGCGCTCGAGCTGCCCCCTCACATGGCTCTCGTCGCCGAGGAGGTCGATCATAACATCAATGCCGGTGAAGTCTCCTATGATCTCTGGAACTCTTCGCGCTCCAATCGTCTCGGTGTCTTTGTCGCCCTCCAGAACACCCGTCGCAAAAGCTACTATGGCAGCGATATGGATCCCAATGCCTATGGTCGCACCCACGATCTTGTCACTACTGCCGGAGCGCAGTGGACTCACTCATTCTCCCGTCTCCTCTTCATGCCTTCTGAACTTATAGCCGGCCTCGAGTATAACTATAACTATCTTCGGGACATAACGGTCGGCTATGACCACGACGTCACCCAGCGGGTACATATTTATAGCGCTTATCTGCAGAACGAATGGCGCACCTCTCGTTGGGGCTTCCTGATAGGGGCACGTGTAGACCGTCACTCGCTCATTCACAATCCTATCATCTCTCCGAGAGCCAATATCCGTTTTAATCCGTCCGACAACCTTAACTTCCGTCTTTCCTATTCGACCGGCTTCCGTTCACCCCAGGCCTATGACGAGGATTTCCATGTGGCTGTCGTTGGCGGCGACCGTCTTGTCACCGTGCTTGCCCACGATCTCAAGCAGGAGAGCAGCAATTCGTTCAGCGCATCGGCCGACCTGTACCGACGTTTCGGTTCAGTGCAGGCCAATCTGTTGGTCGAAGGTTTCTATACCGACCTGCGCGATGTCTTTGCCCTGCGCCAGCTTCCCGATCCTGACGATGCCGGCAATGCCGTGCTCGAGCGTTACAACGGCAGTGGTGCCCGTGTGGCCGGACTCAATGTGGAGACCCGATTTGTTTTCTCGTCGCGCACTCAGTTGCAGGCCGGCGCCACATTTCAGCGTAGCCGTTACAAAAAGCCCGAGCAGTGGAGCGATAATCCTGACGTAGCTCCCGTGAAAAGAATGTTCCGCACCCCCGATGCCTACGGTTATTTCACATTCTCCCATAAATTCACCCGCGCTCTGGGGTCATCGGTTTCAGGCACTTGGTCGGGCCCGATGCTCGTACAGCACCTCGAAGGATCAGGCACTCCGGTCGATGTTGCCGAGACCACCCCTTCGTTCTTTGACCTCGGCCTTAAGCTTTCCTACGAGTTCAAGATTCTCTCCGATTCCTGTCTGGAGTTTGATGCCGGCATTTCCAATATCTTTAATTCCTATCAGAAGACCTTCGACAAAGGTCACCTGCGTGATTCAGGCTATATCTATGGCCCCGGACTTCCTCGCTCTGTCTATGTATCGGCTAAGGTTCATATCTGATTGTAGGTATCGGGAGTGAGATTTCACGGAATTTTGATTATCTTTGCAAAACTACTGTTTTAACCCATGAAAAAACTTGCTTTCCTGATAGCCGCGATCATTATGACCGGCAATACAGCCATAGGTCGTGCCGAGACCTATCAGATGGACTACTCGACACGCTACGACTCTGTGTCGGGCCATGGTTATGATATAGTCGCTACTCCTTCGCGTGGCAGTGACACTCCCTACTATTACTCTGTGAAAGTGCCCGACGGCAACTATCGGGTTACTCTCGAGCTTGGTGATGACCGTCGGGCAGGTGTGACCACAGTGCGTGCCGAGTCGAGACGTCTGCTCGTTGAGAACTGTCCTACGCGACGTGGCGAGAAACTGGTCAGGACTTTCACCGTAAATAAGCGTTCACCATATATCTCGGATAAGGAGAATGTGAGGCTCAAGAAGCGGGAGGTGGGCAAGCTCGATTGGGACGACCGTCTCACCTTTGAGATCAATGGCTCGGCTCCGGCTCTGCGCAGTATCACTGTCGAGCCAGCCGACTCAGCTGTCACCACTACCGTCTATCTCTGTGGCAACTCTACCGTAGTGGATCAGGAGTATGAGCCCTGGGCAAGCTGGGGACAGATGATACCCCGTTTCTTCGACGAGAATGTGGCAGTAGCCAATTATGCCGAGAGCGGAGAGAGTGCAGCCAGTTTCATCGGAGCGCGTCGCCTCAAAAGAGCCTTGCGCGATGCCCGTCCCGGCGATTGGTTTTTTGTTGAGTTCGGACATAACGACCAAAAACGCAAGGGGGTGGGCGACGGAGCTTTTTACTCCTATATGACCAACCTCAAGATTTTCCTCGACGAGGTCAGAAAGAAGGGTTGTAACCTGGTGTTTGTCACTCCTACGCGTCGACGGGTCTTCGATGCCTATGGTTCTACAGTCAATACCCATGAGGATTATCCCGAGGCCATGAGATTTATAGCCTCTCGCGAGGGAGTGCCGGTGATTGAGCTCAACGAGATGACGGCCGATCTCTACGAGGCCCTTGGCCCCGACCGTTCACGCAAAGCTTTCGTGCATTATCCGGCCGGCAGTTTCCCCGGCCAGGATACAGCTCTCGAGGACAATACCCACTTCAATCCCTATGGTGCCTATCAGGTGGCCAAATGTGTTATCAGCGGTATGCGCGAAGCGGCTCCCGCTCTTTATCTCCATGTCAGAGATTTTGACGGTTACGATCCTTCGCGTCCTGATGTCCCCGAGGCTTTCATCTGGGCCCCCGCTCCTCTGAGCGAAGTCGCAAAGCCCGACGGTAATTGATTTCTGTAAGCTTGTCAGGCCTCTATGAAGTCGCTTCGTCTTTTTGCCGTATTGCTGACCCTTGTAGGGGGCACATTGTTATCCCGGGCCGATGAGCGGCTGACACTCTGGAGTCAGCGGCAGCCGCTCACTTATTCGTTACCCGAGGTGACAGAGATGCAGCGCGACCGTCATGGTGTAAATCCGGCTGTCATCTCTCTGGCCGAGAGCATGATGGTCGATGATATAACGAGGGTCAGCTCGCACAGGCCTCAGAGGGTGAGTCCCGGCGAGGCTGTCGTCAGGGTGATCGATCTCGCGTCGGCCGATAGTCTCACGCTCAGACTGCTTGAAGCAGCAGGTTTAGATATTACCGGCCTGGCGGGACGACGTGACGGTTTTTCACTCGTCGTCAACGATGGTCGGCTGTTGGCTGTAGGGGCTGATCACCGGGGCACGGCCTATGCTTTGCTGGAACTTTCACGTCTGGCCGGTGTTTCACCATGGGAGTGGTGGAATGACTCCCATCCGTTTGCACGGGAGTCATTGTCTCTTGCAGGCGATTTCAATGTCACTCGTTCTCCGGGTGTGGAATATCGCGGAGTCTTTCTCAATGATGAGGACTGGAGTCTGCGCCCCTGGAGCAATCTCACTCATGAACCGGGCCTGCCTCAAGGCACGATTGGCCCTAAGACCTATCTCGAAGTTTTCAAACTGCTGTTGCGCCTCAGGGCCAATACTCTCTGGCCCGCTATGCACGAGGGTACCGTGGCGTTCTTTAATGTCGATGGTCTCGGAGCACTCGCCGACTCGTGTGGTATAACCCTTGGTTCGTCCCATTGTGAACCGCTTTTGCGCAATAATGTTGGCGAGTGGGACTCGGCCCGTCGCGGACGTTATAATTTCATCACTAACCGTCAGGCGGTGCTCGACTATTGGGGCGAGCGGCTCCATCAGATAGGAAGTGGCGACAATCTGCTCACTCTCGGTATGCGGGGTATTCATGACGGAAGCATGGAGGGTGTAAAGACTATGGCTGAGAAACAGGCGGCCCTTCAGGATGTCATAGAGGCTCAACGTCAACTGATCAGCGAGTGTACCGGGCGCGAGGTCTCCTCCATGCCTCAGGTCTTTATTCCTTATAAAGAAGTGCTTGACATCATGGATCGTGGCCTTGAAGTGCCCGACGACGTGACTCTGATATGGTGTGACGACAATTATGGTCATCTCACCCGTCTGAGCGACTCAATACAGCAGACCCGTAGCGGAGGAGCGGGTGTCTACTATCATCTGAGCTACTGGGGGCGCCCCCACGACTATCTGTGGCTCGGCACCACTCAACCGGGTCTCATTTATCATGAACTGTCTACGGCATGGCTCAATAATGCCAGGCGTGTATGGATAGTCAATATCCATGATCCCAAGACCTCCTCCTATGGGCTTGAGCTTTTCCTCGACATGGCCTGGGGGCCTGACTCTGTGGCTGGAATTGGCCCCGAAGCTCATCTGGGGCATTGGCTTGAAAGGGAGTATGGACGGAGGGCCGGGGAGCGGTTGCTTCCGGCTATGAAGGAATTTTATCGTCTCACCAATATCCGTCGTCCCGAACACATGGGGTGGAGTCAGGTAGAGTTGTCAGATCGCCGCGCCTATCCGCGGGGCAGATCCCATGTGGGTGATACTGAGTTTAGTTTCAGTGAGTTTGGCGGAGAGGCCCAACGCTATCTCAGCGACTATGCGCGGGTGGCGTCGGTCGTCAGGGAAATCGCCCGTGATGTGCCCCTCGAACGGTTTGATTCATATTTTGCTCAGATACTCTATCCGGTGCTCTCGGCCGAGGCTATGGCCCGTAAGATGCTGCTTTCTCAGCTCGCCCGTTCCTATGCTATGGGGCAGGGGAACGATTTTGCACGACGGGATTCTCTCATGAACCTTGCCGGAGCTGCGGCTATGAATGCCTATCGTGATATAGTGGCTCTGACAAAATTCTATAACGACTCGCTCGCTTCGGGTAAGTGGCGCCATCTCATGAGGATGAATCCACGTGATCTCTATGTTTTCAATCCTCCTTGGCTTCCGACTCTACCCGATGTTTCTGACAGTGAGCTTCCGCTTGACTCTCTTGGTGGCAACGGTGTACTTCTTCCCGACGGGTGGGCTGCCTGTGATGCCGCCGACTACACTCAGGCATCTTTTACTCCGGCACCTGTCGGTCTGCTCGGTCACTCCATGAGGGCGGTTCCTCTGCCGCGGGGAGAGACATTGACCTATAACCTTGCGCTTGACCATTCAGGCGAGGCTAAGTTGATTACCGCTCTTATTCCAACCCAACCGGCGATCGACAGCCCTCTGCGCGTCGAGATCAGTGTAGATGGAGACACCCCTTGTGTCGTCGACTTCCGTGAGAAGGGTCGCACTGACCGATGGAAGGAAAATGTGCTCCGCAATCAGGTAAGGCTCATTACCAACCATCACCTTGGGCCGACACGCGCAGTCACTCCTGAAGGGATCCCTCTGCACACAGTCACAGTCAAGGCTCTCGACGACCGTGTTGTGCTCGATCAGCTCATGCTCGACTCGTCTCCTCGCCGTTCTCACTATATTATCCCCACTTTTCAGTAGTATTTTATTTTCAGCTACGTAACTTATGTCTCAGCTCTATGCCGAAGTGCTCCTGCCGGTACCTATCCCCGGCACATTTACTTACAGCATCCCCACGGAAATGGTCGGTGCGCTGAGCGTCGGTCATAGGGTGATAGTGCCCTTCGGTCGCCGTAAATCCTATACAGGCATAGTCACGGCTATCTCACCTGTCGCGCCCAAAGATTTTGAGGTCAAGAAAATAGCTACTCTCATCGATACCGAGCCGATAGTGCATTATCCTCAGGTGAAATTCTGGCACTGGATAGCCGACTATTATCTTTGTACCCCCGGCGAGGTCTACAAGGCGGCTGTGCCTGCCGGACTCAAGATCGAGAGCGAGACCTTCGTGTCGGCGGCAGTAGGATGGGAAGAGGATCCCGACGACCGTCTGTCCCCGCGCGAGCTCGCAATCCTGGAGACGCTCTATGCTTCAGGCGAGAAACGCATGTCGCTTGACACTCTTGGACGCAAAAGCGGGATGACCACGGTCGGGCCGGCCGTTAATTCGCTTCTCAGACGCGGTGCCGTAGTCATAGCTGAAAACCTTGTCGAGAGATACCATTCGCGTAAGGAGACATACGTGCGTCTCTCTGTCGCGCGTGGTGATGACGAGGCTCTGCATAGTGCGTTTGACTCGGTCAGAAAAGGCAGTCTTCAGGAGCGTGCCTTGCTGGCTCTGATAGATCTGTCGGGTTTTATGCGTCGTGACAAGCCGGAGCTTGAAGAGGTGACCCGTGCCTCCTTGATGGACAGGGCCGGAATCACTTCGGCTATAGTGACTGCTCTTGCCAAGAAGGGCCTTGTCGAGATCTATACACGCAAGGTGAGCCGTTTTGACTTCTCAGGCCGTGTGGCAGGTCAGCTGCCGGTACTCACCCCGGCACAGTCGGCCGCTCTCGACTTGATCCATAAGTCATGGTTTGAAAAGGATATTACTTTGCTCCATGGCGTCACTTCGAGCGGGAAGACCGAGCTCTACATTCATCTTATCGACTATGTGTTACGCGAGGGACGTCAGGTGCTTTATCTGGTGCCTGAGATTGCGCTCACTACCCAGCTCACGTCGCGCCTCCAGGCTGTCTTCGGAGACAAGGTATTGATCTATCACTCAAAATTCTCCGACAACGAGCGAGTGGAATTGTGGCAACGTATGCTCGACGATAACTCCCCGAGAGTTGTCATAGGTGCCCGCTCGTCAGTATTTCTGCCCTTTGGCTCGCTCGGCCTGGTGATAGTCGACGAGGAGCATGAGCCTGCCTATAAGCAGCAGGATCCAGCTCCGCGCTACAATGCACGCGATGCTGCGATAGTGCTCGCGAGGATGCACGGTGCCAAGACGCTGCTCGGCAGTGCCACACCCTCGATCGAGACCTACTGGAAGGCTTGCTCCGGACGGTACGGGCTGGTGGAACTCTCAGAGCGTTACGAGGGTGTGAGCCTTCCCGAAATGCAACTTGTCGACATGACCGCCGCGCGTCGTAAGGGTGAAGTCAAGGGTATTTTCTCCAAAGATCTTAAAGAGGAGGTCAGCCGGGCTGTCAGTGACGGAGAGCAGGCTATACTCTTTCTTAACCGTCGCGGCTATGCTCCTGTAGCACGTTGCAGTATGTGTGGCTACGTGCCTAAGTGTGACCATTGTGACGTCTCCCTGACCTATCATCGGCGCATTGATAAATTGCTGTGTCACTATTGCGGCACCCCCTATGCGGTGCCTGAAGTGTGTCCCGCCTGTAAGGAGCCGGCTATCGAGGTGCTTGGTTATGGCACGGAGCGTATCGAGGAGGAGGTTGACGAGACTTTCCCGGGAGTGACAATTGCCCGTATGGATCTCGACACCACTCGCAATAAGGATGGCTATGAGAATATCATCAGGGACTTTTCAAAGGGTAAGGCAAGTATATTGGTCGGCACTCAGATGGTTACCAAGGGTCTCGATTTCGGTAACGTGAGTGTGGTCGGAGTGGTAAATGCTGACGCAATCATTAATTTCCCCGATTTCCGCTCGGCCGAGCGGGCTTTCAATATGCTCGAACAAGTGGCCGGCCGAGCCGGGCGCAAGAGCGGTAACGGTAAGGTTACAGTCCAGACCTATTCGCCTGCTCATCCCATCTTTAGCTTTTTGCTTGCCCACGACTACAAGGGCTTCTATAATTTTGAGCTCGAGGAGCGGCGCAAATATATCTACCCTCCGTTTTCGCGTGTGATATATATATATGTGAAACATCGCGATCAGGTAGCTGTCGGCACTATGGCCACAGAGCTTGCCACACGTCTACGCGAATTGCTCGGCAATCGTGTCACAGGGCCCGAAGAACCCACCGTGGGTCGTATTCAGATGATGTATATACGGCGCATCATGCTTAAGATCGAGACCAATGCCTCGCTTGTCAAGGTTAAGGAACTGTTGCAGCGTGTGAGGATAGATATGATCAATGCGGGGCGTCTCTCGGGGGCTACTGTCTATTATGATGTCGACCCTGTGTGACGCAACCACCCGAGTCTGTCGCACACCGGCACTGCCAGAAAAGCACCGAGAGCATTGGCTGCGGCATCGAGCGGATCGTTGCCTGTGCGCCCCAGTTCCATATAGTTCTGCAACAGCTCTATCACTCCTCCCGTGATTGCCGAGGCTAAGGCAATAATAAGTGCCGTTTTCAAGCCGACGGCCCTGTCATAACGCCACCGGTCATAGATGAACGATCCTGTCAGGGTGCCGAACATAATGAAGTGTACCACTTTATCAGCACCCGGAAATAACTCAGGTTGCTCCTCTCCTAAGGGCTGAGGTGCAAGTGTGAGGTAGAGTATGAGTGCCAATACAAGTATCCAAGGCAGGTTAGCCGGCATCCATTTCAGTTTCAACATTGTCGGTCAGTGTTTATATTCGAGACTTACGAGACTTGTAAGAGTTCCACGAAAGGAAGTGAGTCGGGAGTATCGAGAAGGGACATGGCGTGACATGTCGGTCTATTTTGGCTATGGTGTTATCGTCATTGCCTTACTGACATCTCACGCCATGTCCCTGCTTGAGGCATAGCGCCAGTGGTTTAGTCCTGTATATTCTTTTTACTTATCTGGCGGCCCAGAGGGTTGCGTCGGCTGCAGCACGATAGGCCAGCAGGCCCTCGTCGGTCAGGTCGACTTTGGTCATTTTACCGTCGGCACCGGGGAGCATCACATGAGTATCGTCCACGTATGTCATGAACTCAATCTCTTTGCCGTCGGGCATCACCATTGACCAGGTCTGATCCTCGGAGTCAAAGTTAAGACGTACTACCGAGTTGTCGTTTTCAGAGGTAATAGTGTAGCCTTTACCGTCACACTCCACAAGGTAGCGTCCGTCCTGGCCGTCGATAATTTTCTTGCCCGAAGCCATGGGGTTGTCTCCGCTCCAGAACTCGATGGAGTTGATCACCAGTATATCGGCGAGGGCCGAGACTTCATAGACAGGAAGTATCCAGAACGCTATGAATACCAACTCGTTGACCACCTTGTTGCCGACAGTGCGGTTCCAGGCAAGGAGTTTGTTTGTGAGGGCGAAACTTCCGATACAGGAGGTGAACATCGGGATCGACATGGCTGCGATGAGCACCACGGGGATAAGTCTTTTTTTCATTATGCGAGGGGAATAGTTGAAGTTGAACTGATAGGGGTGTGTTGGCTCAAGTTGTAACGCTTACAGCCATTAGGGATTTTTAGCGGTAAAGCGAGGCTCAGGCTTTGACCTTTGACTTGGCATAGTAGTCGTAGACGCGGTTGACATAGTCGTAGGTCTCGCGTCCGCGAGAATAGCCAAACTTCACCACTGGGTCACGGAAATATTTCGGATTGCTTTTCCAGAGTATTGCCTTGGCTACGTTGTCGTCCCATTTCTGAGGATCAAGGCCATACTTACGGGCCAGAGCTATGGCGTCGAGCACATGGGCAAGCCCTGAGTTATAGGAGGCAATGACAAACTTCTTACGTTCGTCGTCATCAGGCACGTAGGGTAGCAGAGACCGGTCGAGATCGCGCAGAAGTCTGAGCGAAGTGTCGATGGCTGTCTCTTTGTTCATCACTGTCTTGGCTGTCTGTCCATAACCACGGGCGGTGCGGGGCATGATCTGCATGAGTCCTCTCGCTCCGGCCCACGACACTGCCGTAGAGTCAAATTTGCTCTCGACATAGGCTTGAGAAGCAAGAAGCTTCCAATCCCAGTCATACTCTTGGGCAGCCGAGCGGAACAATTCGTCAAATGGCGACACACGGCCTGCCGTGGAGACATAGCCGCTTCCGGGCTCATTCTTGCTGAGCTCAAAGTAGCGTTTGAGCAGTCGGGCTTGCTGGCCGCGGGTGATGTCGGTATTGATCCAGGCGTTAATGCTGTCGGCGAGCCAGGCTCTGTCGGGAGCGACTCCCCAGGCTGAGCGTTGCTCGAGACTCAATTGGAGCCCGACATCAAGATCGCTGTAATAGGTCTTGTTAATGTTGGCGATATCGCTGTCGACAACCGTGAGGGGTATCTTGCCCTCGCTCACCATCGTGATGAGGTCTTCGGTGATCATGGTGTCACGGCTCACGGGGTGGATGCGTATCCCGCCGCCGAGTTCGTGGTTGAGGTTGTTCATGCGTGCCTCGTATTTCGACTCAGCTTCCACATACACGTCCCTGCCCACAAGATCGGTCACATCGGTGATGAGCGTGGTCTCTCCGTTGCGCGGCTGGACAAGTACTTGGGTAGTGATATTCTCAGGGCCACAAGGGATTACCTTCTCGCGATATTCGGCGGTCACAGGCACTTCGTAGGCTATCAGGTCGACTTTACCCGAGTCGAGCATCTCTACAGCCCGCTGAAGCGACGGAGCCACGTCGACCTTTAAGATCAGGTCTTTATCGACGGCAAGTGCCGTCACCAGCTCATAGTCGTAGCCCATCTCCTGACCGCGATAGATGAAGTAGGAGGCCGGGCTGTAAAGCGTGACTACCCGCAGTGTGTCAGGCATAGCGTGACTCCCGGTCTCTGAGACAGTCTCGCGGTTGCCGGAGCGTCCACATGAGATGGTGGCTATCGCCGGCAACAAGACCGATAGGGTCAGCAGACCGGTGAGTCGTCTCAGCATAGCCATGACGATCAATATTCAAATACCCCCTCGGAGGTAGTGATGGTAAGTTTATTGGCGGGAGCGTCCTCTACGCGGCCTACTATGCGCGAGTCGATGCCAAACGATGAGGCTATATCCATTACCTCCTGAGCGTGGTCGGGCGACACGTAGATCTCCATGCGGTGACCCATGTTGAACACCTTATACATCTCGGCCCAGGGAGTACCGCTCTCGCGACGTATCAGGTCAAACAGCGGGGGAACGGGGAAGAGATTGTCTTTGATCACGTGCTTACCCTCGACAAAGTGCATCACTTTGGTCTGGGCGCCGCCGGTGCAATGGATCATACCGTCGATGGCAGGACGCATCTCGGAGAGAAGTTTCTTGATGACGGGCGCATAGGTGCGGGTGGGTGAGAGCACGAGCTGTCCGGCTGTCAGGGGTGAACCCTCTACGGGACTGTCGAGACGGCAGGAGCCTGAGTAGACCAGGTCTTCAGGCACGGCCGCGTCGAAGGTCTCGGGATATTTCTCGGCGAGATATTTGGCAAACACATCATGACGGGCCGAGGTGAGACCGTTGCTGCCCATGCCGCCGTTATAACGGTCTTCGTAGGTAGCCTGGCCGAAAGAGGCGAGTCCGACGATCACATCGCCGGCTTTGATATTGGCATTGTTGATCACGTCGGCTCTGCGCATGCGGCAGGTCACTGTCGAGTCGACTATGATTGTGCGCACCAGGTCGCCTACATCGGCAGTCTCGCCACCGGTTGAGTAGATGCCTACACCCATGTCGCGAAGGCGCTGGAGCAGTTCCTCGGTGCCGTTGATGATGGCCGAGATCACTTCGCCGGGGATGAGGTTCTTGTTACGTCCGATTGTCGACGACACCAGGATATTGTCGGTGGCACCTATGCAGAGGAGGTCGTCGGTGTTCATCACCAGAGCATCCTGAGCGATGCCTCGCCACACGCTCAGATCGCCTGTCTCGCGCCAATAGGCGTAGGCGAGCGATGATTTGGTACCTGCGCCGTCGGCGTGCATGATGTTACACCACTCGGGGTCTCCGCCCAGAATATCGGGGATGATTTTGCAGAATGCCTTGGGAAAAATGCCTTTATCGACATTTTTTATAGCGGCGTGGACATCTTCTTTGGAAGCCGAGACACCACGCAGATTGTAACGCTGATCGCTCATATTTAGTGATTTAAAAGAGGTCGCTCTCAGAGAGGCCCACTGTGTTGAAACTTTACCGCAAAGTTATAAAAAAATGCCTGATAAGACAAGTCTCCGCGCTAAATCATCGGTCATCTCAGCTGAGGCTTTCCGTGACTCATTCCGTGACTTCAGGGGAGATGGACTCTATGGCCGGCTGATTGTCTTGTCATTTGCCGGTGGTTATGGAGAGAAGGGGGATGTCGGTGTGAAAGAGCAGACGGTGGGCGAGGGTAGGGTTGAACAGACGCGAAAAGATGTTGCGGCGGCGGTTGCTCACGAGTATCATGTCGGGAGTCTGGGCACCGGCCGAGGAGAGCCGGTCTATATCAGCGAGCGGATCGCTCTCAGAGAGGGTGTTGAGTCTGAACGAATATGCCGGATAGGTTCCGCGGCAGTATCTGAGGAGACCCTGCATCTCCCGGTCATGACGGCGCGCTATCTTTGTAGATGAGAGGGCTATCGTGATATGTAGGGCAGTGTCGGGGAAGAGATGGTAGAGCGTGTCGAGCGTGATGATGTCGTCCTGGGTGGCGGTAGCGAAGAAGAGTACATTTGATGGCAGATCGCGACTCATTCTTTTGGCTCCGGCCGGAATTGAGAGCACCGAGGTGGCGGAGTTGTCTAGCACTTCGGCCGTGATGCTTCCCATGATGTCGCGCGAGGCTGACTGATGGCCTTTGCTACCCATGACCGTGAGTATATTGTTGTGAGTGGCGCTGAATTTGTCGATAGCATCCTCAGGCAGACCTTCGGTGATCTCAGAGGTAAATCTCACTCCGGGCACCACTCCGCTCCTGATCTTCTCTCTGAGTTTTTCCTCAAACTCCCTCATGCCTTTGAGGGCTATTTCCGAGAGGTCGTGACGTTCCTTTGATTCGGCTATCAGTTCGTCAGGAGTGTCAAACGTGGCCGATGGGCTCAGGGGCATCACGGAGACCGACGGATAGGTCGGATCAATGAAAGCGTGAAGCAGATGCACCCCGACCTTGAGCGCGGCCGCCATCCTGAAGGCTGTCATTGCAGCGTTTAGAGATTTTTCGCTGAAGTCGGTCGGCACGAGTATTGTTCCTCCGTGTCGTCCGGGCGAGTGGGGCGAGAGGTGGGGATTGAGTATCTCGATATTCTCGATGATACGCAGAGCTTGTGGCAGATCGCTCTCTTTGATCCTGACTCTCACCCCGGCCGAAATGGATGGATTGGTGAGATTGACGTTGCCGAGAGTGACACCTATGCCGTCGGCTTCGAGGATCTCCTTGAGTTGGTGGGCACGTTCAAAGGTGTGGATAGCTACTGTGATGAGTCGGTCGGTAAGCATTATGGCAGGGCTATATAACGGCAAAACTGTAGTGTGGGCTCCCGGGGAGCACACACTTACAGTTCTGTCATTTTGTCGGTAAGAGGTTGTTTAAACAAGTGAGAGACGTATCTCCCGGTCTGTTGCACACAGTCGTGAAGTTCACGCCTCTTTGTTGAGGCTCTGGAGTATCTCGAGAGCCATGTCATAGATTGTAGTGTCGTCGAGCACCACGATTCCTCCGTCGGGGCCCGGCTCGATGTGTACACCGAGGTTCTTGCCAAACTCGTAGTTGGTACCTCCGAAATAGTTGCGGACTGTCTGAGGGGTGACGTTGAGACGGTCGGCTATCATTGTGATCGAGCCATCGGGCAGACTGTCTTTGATGCGTCGCAGGTCGTTGAAGGTGATTGTCTTTGTCATAGCTTATCGAGTTTAGTTAGTGTATGCGATGTTGATAGTAGTCGCGTTTTTTATACGTCACTAAGTTACCATTAACTATTGACAATAACAAATTATAAGCCCCATAAATGAGTATGTTTTACAACATATCCCGATTATGGGGCTTATAGTCAATATGTTCTAATGACGGGGTCAGATTTTCCTAACGGCACGGGCGTTGATCCAGGCGCGGTGGGCGTTGTCGACCTCTACGTCATACCAGACACTGTTGATCGAGTCGGTGGTAGAGCGCACTGAGTCGAGTATGCTGACTTTGGTGCCTTCGTGGAGCAGCATAGCTTCCTGGTTGCGATCCTGTGGCACTCGAGGCACAGTGCTGAGAATGGTGGACGGCACTGTGACCACCGCGATATTGTCGGCCGAGGCTATAGAGGCCGAGCGGAAGGCCAGAAAGAGACATGCGGCACTGAGAGCCAGAGCGGCCAATCCTCCGAAAAAGCCGGTCTTTCTCACAGGCACTGACGAGGAGAGCATGTAGGCGAGCACTCCGCCGAGGGTGAGAAGAATGCAGATCATTCCGGCCCATGCCCATGTGTTGGATGGAGCCGAAGTGGCTGCGGCGTCGAGAGCGTTGCCGAGGAAAGTGCCTCTCTCGCCGGGGCGATCGGTGATGCGTGCGTTGACAAAGGCAAGATTTTCACGGGTGTCGTGGTCAGAAGGGTCGAGACGCAGGGCGCGTTCATAAGCTATGATAGCGTTACCCGACTCACCCATGCGGTAGTAGGTGTTGCCGAGATTATAGTAGAGAGTGGCCGAAGAGCCGTAGTTGTCGATCGCGAGATTGTAAAGGTCGGCGGCTTCACTGAAGTTGTCGGCGTTGTAGGCCGAGTCGGCTCGTGCGATCAGAGTGGTCGCGTCGGGCAGAGCGGGGGCCGTCATGTCTTCGTCTGTAGCGACCGTGGTCTCGGTTGCAGGTGTCGATTCGTTGACCGGTTGGTTATGGTCGGCATCGGTTCGGGCCGAGAGGTTATATGAAGTGCCGAGCATTAGAGCTGCGACAAGAAGTATCTGTTTCATTGTAGGATGAATGATGGGGTGTTACTGTCGGTTACTCAGCGTTTCTCGAGATTGTTGATAGCGGCGACTCCCTTGTCATAGAGCTGATCCATGTGAGAGGAGCTGTCGGGGGTGTAACGGGCCATTTCGGCCTGGTCGAGAACGTCGACTGTCGCGTCGATGGTTTCGGCAGGGTAGCCTTTTGACTTGAGTTGTTCCACAATTGTGTCGCGCGAGAGCTGCGATAGAGGTATGGCAAGTTTGTCGGACAGGTATCCCCAGATTGCGCGGAGCATTTCCTCGTGGAATTTGTCGGCCTGACCCTCGCGCAGGAACTGTCCAGCTTTCTTTAGTCGTCGTGTGGCCACTTTGCTTGCCTTGGCAGTGCGTACGCGGTTGATGTCGGCATTGCGTGAAATGCGTGCGCGGTTGAAAGCTATGATGCCTGCGGTGATGATCACCATAGCGAGTATTATCAGCCAATACCAAGCGGTGTTGACGATCAGTGAATGATCCTTTGAGGGTGATTTGTCGCCGAGATGTATGTGGCGTATGTCGGAGTTCTTGTTCTGGATGGCTTTCTGATCTTCAGTAGGAGCAGGAGAGGAGAGGCCTTTGGCTACCTTGATGGGATAGGTCGGGGTAGAGAGTGTGACATACTCGCGACGCGAGGGATCGAAGTAGACGAAGTGGTCGCTGCCGATGGTGAACTCTCCGACACTCTGAGGCACGAAAGTGTAGTCGACCGTCATGGTGCCGGTCACTTCGTTGCCTGTCACGCGGGTGTCGATGTCGCTCTTTGGAGTGTAAAGCTCAAACTCCGAGGGGAAATCGATCTGTGGCTCCTTGAGGTATTTGATGTTGCCGGTGCCTGAGATCGTGTAGATGAGAGTGGCGGGATCGTTGGTGCGGAAAGAGTTGCCTACCAGACGGGAATCGACCTTAAACTGACCTACGGCACCGCTGAAGTCGGCCGGTCGGGGCGAGGGGAGCGGCAGGATATCGATATTGCCGGTGTTGGAGCTTACTTTGATTTTGGTCTCACGTGGCTGACGCACCTGGAACATGCCCATGTTGACATTGTCATATTGCACCACCGAGATGTCATAGTTGCCTGAATTGATAGTGAGACGGCCACTCTTCTGGGGGAAGATGATGCAACGCTTGAGAATGGCTGTCATGTAGTCCTGGCCGCGATAGTTTTCGATCTCGTTGAGTGAAGGCTGAACATCCAGTTCCTGAATGAGGAAGCCGTCAAACGAAGGTTGACGTGTAGGGAGGAAAGAAGAGATTGAGTATTTGGTGTAGAGTTTGATGGTGCAGGCGATAGCTTCCTGCTCGTAGGCCGATGAGCGAGACAGTATGATGCGCACGAACACATCGTCGGAGCCTACCTTGCGTCCGGCTGTCTGAGTGTCTACATCGTCGACGGCTACCGGTCGTTGTGAGGCCGGACGGTCTTTCTCGGCTTTCTCGTGGATTGTAAACTGCACAGGCTTGGTCGACAGGCGCTTGCCGTTGGCCAAGATTGAAGCCGAGGGGATAGTGATCGTGCCCGCTTTGTCAGCACGGAAGTAGTAGGTAAAGTCGATCGTCGACGACGACTCGGCACGACCGTTGATCACCGTATAGTTCTGAGAGCGTGATGTCGAGGGCCCGTATAGCAGAGTGCATCCCTCGATACCTGAAACTTTAAGATCAGAGCCGTCGGCATTTGTCAGACGGAAAGTGATAGGAAATCTATCTCCTTCCCACACTCGTCCCGGGGTCTTGACGGTAAAATTGATGTCCTGGGCCATGAGTGCTGAGCTCATGGCTATCAATGACAACAGGATATATGAGATGAAACGTTTCATTACTCTTGGATGAATTTATATATAATAGGTGTCGAGGGGTGTATTACCATGGATTGGTGACCTGACGGCGCGAGGGCGCACCATTCTTCTTGCGCTCGGCGTTGATGCGCTGTCGGGTGGCATTCTCCTCGTTTTCCATAGCCTTGAGGATCTTTTCGGCATTTTCCTTACTGATGCCTGATTGCTGTTGTTGCTGTTGTTGCTGCTGCTGATCCTGAGGCTGTTGCTGTTGGTTCTGGTTCTGATCCTGGTTCTGGTCTTTGTTTTGATCCTGATTCTGGTCTTGGTTCTGGTCTTGATTCTGATCCTTGTTCTGGTCCTTGTTCTGATCTTTGTTTTGGTCTTGATCCTTATTCTGATCCTGATCCTGGTTCTGATTCTGATTTTGTTGTTCCTGCTGTTTCTTCTGGGCCAGTCGCAGGTTCTCACGGGCCTTGTCGTTGTCGGGGTTGCGACGGAGCGACTGCTTGTAACATTCGATGGCGCGTGAATAGTCCTGTCCGTTATAAGCGATGTTGCCAAGATTGAAAGCAGCGAGTTCGGCCACGGTAGCATCCTGGGCTTCTGTGGCCAGGCTTGTCAGTATCTGTGAAGCGTTTTTCTGATTTTCGCCTGAGGCACTCCCTTGTCTCAGCAGAGAGGCTGCGAGATTGTAGCGGGCAATCTCGCTCATGGCATCAAGTTCGAGAGCCTTGCGGTAGGCCACTTCAGCGTCGGCATAGCGTTCCTTACGGTATAGACGGTTGCCATCTACGATATAATTGCGCTCGCGACGTGTCGAGTTGTCGCCCGTAGAGGTCTTGCTGTCGCCGGTTGCATCAGCCTTGGCGTTCAGACCTGAAAGGGAGATTATAATTGTGGCCGCAAGTGTAGCGAATAGTCTGTTCATTTTTTGCCTCCTTCCTCGTCTTTAGTGAAGAATTTGTATTGCTTGAGCCAGGAAATCTTACGTGTCACCACAAAGACATCGGCACAAAGAAGTATGAGCGCGAGCCATGCGACTATGGGGAATTGCTCGCTCTGGGGGGAGAATGATTTGCGTTCAAACTCGGCCTGCTTCAGTTCGTCCATTTTGGTGTCGATGGCACTGATGGCCGATGAAGATGCTCCGTTGACATAGATGCCGTGGCCGGCACGAGCTATCATGGCCCCGGTCTCTTCGTCATGACGTGTCACAACTTCCTCGCCGGTCATGGGATTGATCATGTAACGGCCGTCGGAGGTAGGTATCCGGGCCCCTTTGGAGGTGCCGAGTCCTATCACATCGATCTGAATATCGGCACCGGCGGCACGTTTGGCAGCCTCCTCGGCGTTGTCCTCAAAGTTTTCGGCATCGGTGATCAGGACGATAGCTTTGCCTATGTCGTCGTTGGGCGTAAATGAGTTCATGGCCATTTCGAGAGCCGAACCTATGGCAGTACCCTGAGTGGGAACCATGTCGGTGGAGATAGAATTGACAAACATTTTGGCGGAAATGTAGTCGGAGGTGATGGGGAGCTGAGTGTAAGCATCGCCGGCAAAGACTATCAGGCCGATCTTGTCATTGCTCATTTTGTCAATGAGTTTTTCAAGAATGAATTTGGCTCTCTGGAGTCGGCTCACTCCACGCTCATCGTCGGTCGAAGATGCAAGCATAGAGTTGGAGACGTCGAGACACACCATTACTTCAATGCCCCGCGAGGTCTCGGAGCTTGCCGAGTCGGTGTCAACGCCTGAGAGTGCGCGCGGACGGGCCAGTAATATAACGAGCAAACCCATGATCACCAGAGTGACCGAGAGCTTGACCCAGGGCATATAGCGTGATACTTCGGGCATGAGCTGCATGAGCACGGCCGGATTGCCGAAACGCTGGAGCTTGCGCTTGCGGCTGATGCGCGACCACACGAATAGCAATGCTACCGCCGGGAGCAACAGCAGAAGATATAGAAGGTGAGGGTGAGCAAAAGTTATCATGATCGATGTCTGTAACTTGGGAAATAAAAGAGATCAAGAGAGCGCCGGGCTCAGGGGGTGTGACGCAATAAAGTGTAGCGTAGCAACACTGCGACACCGAAAAGCAACATGGCAGCCACAGCCCATGGCATGTAGTCGTCCTCGACTGACGAGAAGTTGCGCAGATCCATGTGAGTCTTTTCGAGTTGATCGATTTCGGCGAAAATCTCTTTGAGTACATTGTTATCGGTGGCACGGAAATACTTGCCTCCGGTGTTTGACGCGATTGTGCGCAGGGTGGCTTCATCGATCACCACAGGCATTGGAGTATAGACTATGCGTCCAAACTCATTTTCCTGGGGGTAGGGGGCTGTGCCGTTTGTGCCGATACCGATAGTGTAGACCTTGATACCGAGCTGACGGGCTATTTCAGAGGCCGTCACCGGAGCTACGTTGCCGGTGTTGTTGGATCCGTCGGTGAGCAGGATGATGCTCTTGGACTTGGCTTTGCCCTCCTTGATACGGTTGATCGAGGTGGCCAGTCCGTCGCCTATGGCAGTACCGTCCTGAAGCATACCCATCTTTATGTCGTTGATGTAATTGGCGATCATGGATCGGTCGGTAGTCATGGGTAGCGAAGTAAAACTCTCGGCTGCAAAGATGACCAGACCGATATTGTCGCCTTCGCGACCGGCCACAAATTTGGCGGCCACGTCCTTGGCGGCTTCGAAACGGTCGGGCTTGAAATCGCGGGCAAGCATCGAGGTGGAGATGTCGAGCGCGAGCACTATGTCAGTACCCTCGACACTCGAGGTGTTCCACGAGTCGCGGGTCTGGGGACGGGCGAGGATGACGATGACACAGCCTATGGCTCCGAGCTGCATTATAAACAGCAGGTGCATGAGCCATGCACGCCACGGTGTGCGCTGTCCGGCAAAGGGCCGAGTCGACGAGATGCCCATCGAGGCATGGAGGGTAGGGCTCTTGTAGACATACCACGCTATGAGCGGGATGAGTGTGAGCAGAAGCCAGAGTATATGTGGATGAGCCAACTGCATAGGGAGGATCAGTCTTTGGTTGCTTTAGTTGAGTTATTACTGTCAGTCGGGGAGTCGGTCGGAGAGTCGGTAGTATCAGGCTCTTCGGTAGTCTGAGGTCTTGGACGGGTGTCTTCGACAAACTGCTGGGCCGAGCGGAAAGATCGGGTGTTGTCGTCGGGAAGAGGTCTCACCTTGGCAAATTTCACAAAGTCGGCGGTCTCGAGCACCTGCTCCATGTTGCGGCGCGTCAGACGTGTCTCTTCGCTTTGAGCCAAGATGCTGCGTATCTGGGTGGTGGTCATCTCCATGGCGTTGATGCCGAAACGTCCCTGTAGATAGCGGCGCAGGATGTCGGTCAGGCGCGTGTAGAACTCTTTCTCATGTCCCTGTTCACAGAGGTGGTCGTTCTTGAGGGCCTCAAGCTCCTGCATGGCGAGCTCGTAGGGCGGAATGACCACCGCTTTCTTTTCGGTTATAACCTCGCGACGCATATATCGGCGAGCCAGGAAGTAACCTATCGCAAGCACGGCGAGCAAAGCCAGTATCCACACTCCATAGTCGGCCAGAAAGTCGGGCAGATAGTCAACGAGTCTGCGCGAAGGGTCGACCACGTCGGCATAGTCGTGGATGGTGGTGAGCGAATCGACGTCGACCGGGATTACCTTCAGAACTAACCGGTTGGAGGCGATAGTCTCTGATCCGCTGACATATTTCACAGGATTGAGCAGATATGTGCCCGAGTCAAACGACTGAAGAAGTATCTCGCGAGTCACCTGTATGCGGTCGCCGGGGAGTTCGGTCGTGTCGGCCGGGAGCATGCGCAGCACTTCGACAGCCTGGCTGAGAGTGTCCTCGGGAATGATGAGACTACCCTCGGGCGAGGCCGGAGCTTGGAGTTCGACATGGAGAGGAGTAGCCTTACCCATGAGCACGTATGCCGAGTCGAGCTTCACGGAGAGTTTGACGTCTCCGGCGCTCATGCCGACAGATCCTGCCAGTGTCACGATGGTTAATATCAGGAAAGAGAGTATGCGTCTTGACATATTTAATGTGTATAGGGGTCGGTGGATAGAGCGTGCTATCTCACGCCACGGTTCTTGAAAAGAGTCATCAGTGCCCGGGCGAAGTCTTCGTCGGTGGCTATCGATGCCAGATCGACGCGCGATCGGGTGAGGGCCTCGGTCATCTGCTGCTGACGCTCATACCACCACTTGCTGTAAGCCTGACGAGTGGAGCGCGAGGAGGTGTCGATCCATCCGCTTGCTCCGGTCTCGAGGTCGTTGACACGCATCAGTCCTATGTCGGGCAGGGAGGTGTCGCGCTTGTCATAGACCTGGATGGCTATGATGTCATGCTTACCTGAGGCTACGCTGAGCTCGCGGGTATAGTCGTGACGGTCGATGAAGTCGGAGATGACAAAGGTGGTACAACGCTTTTTCAGGGCATCGGTCATATAACGGAGTGCGACTCCGATATTTGTTCCCTGATTTTCGGGAGTGAAGTCGAGGAGCTCGCGAATGATCAGCAGTATATGTTTCTTGCCCTTTTTCGGGGGGATGAACTTCTCGATTTTGTCAGAGAAGAAGATCACGCCGATCTTGTCGTTGTTGGTGATTGCCGAATAGGCTATGGTTGCGGCTATCTCGGCTATCATCTCGCGCTTCTCCTCGCCTACAGCTCCGAAAAGGCGGCTTCTCGACACATCGACCAGTAACATCACTGTGAGCTCGCGCTCCTCTTCATAGACCTTGACGTAGGGGCGGTTGTGGCGGGCGGTGACATTCCAGTCTATATCTCGGATGTCGTCGCCATACTGATATTCGCGCACCTCGGCAAAAGTCATGCCTCGGCCCTTGAACGCGGTGTGATATTCTCCCGCAAAGATATTCTGAGAGAGACCGCGTGTCTTGATGTCTATTTTCCTTACTTTTCTGAGGAGTTCGTTTGCTTCCATAGTGGCTTAAGTTCCTGAAAAGGGTTGGTGTCAGGGCACCTCAACCTTGTCGAGTATCTCAGAGATGATCTGGTCGGTGGTGATATTGTTGGCCTCGGCTTCGTAGGTGAGACCGATACGATGGCGCAGCACGTCGTGACACACGGCTCTCACATCTTCGGGGATTACGTAGCCGCGGCCTTTCAGGAAGGCGTAGGCACGCGATGCACGGGCCAGACCTATGGAGGCTCGGGGCGAGGCTCCGAAGCTGATCATGCCGGCCAGATCCTTGAGTCCATACTCCGAGGGGGTGCGGGTAGCGAAAACAATATCTACGATATAGCGCTCGATCTTCTCGTCGAGATAGATCTTCTCAACGATTTTCTGCACTTCGAGGATCTCGGAGGGATGGAGCAGGGGCTGTACTTTGGTGTGGGTTCCCGAGATGTTCTGGCGTATGATGATTTTCTCTTCCTCCTTGGTAGGATAGCCGATGATGACCTTGAGCAGGAAACGGTCTACCTGGGCTTCGGGCAGAGGGTAGGTGCCTTCCTGTTCGATGGGGTTCTGGGTAGCCATTACGAGAAACGGCTCGTCGAGACGGAAAGTCTCCTCGCCGATTGTCACCTGGCGCTCCTGCATGGCCTCGAGCAGCGAGCTCTGCACTTTGGCGGGAGCACGGTTGATCTCGTCGGCAAGCACGAAGTTGGCGAAAATCGGGCCCTTCTTAACCTGAAACTGTTCTTTCTGGATGGAGTAGATCATTGTACCCGTGACATCGGCAGGGAGCAGGTCGGGGGTAAACTGTATGCGGCTGTATTTGGCATCGATAACCTGTGCGAGAGTTTTGATAGCCAGAGTCTTGGCCAGACCTGGCACACCTTCGAGCAGCACATGGCCGTTGCTGAGCAGGGCGATGAGCAGCGAGTCGACGAGATGCTTCTGACCTACGATGGTCTGATCCATGCCTCGGGTCACGAGGCTCACAAAGTTGCTTTTGGAGGCTACGAGGTCATTGAGTTCTCTGATGTTAACCGTTTCGCTCATAGTTGAAAATGGGTGGAATGAAAGTTATGAAACAATTATGATTAATCTTGATGTTTATGCAGGGATATTGTAGCAGACCCCGCATGAAATATTTACAAAGTTATAAATAATAACATAAGTAAAGGGGTGACGGTGTGTTAATTTTAGCTATTTTTCTTTAACAGTAAGAAATTAAATCAGAGTGTTTAACAATTATTATCAGACCGTAGGAATTTAAGCCGTTTAATAGATAAGTTCAAAGTAAAAAACAATAATATGTCTATTGACTTATGATAAATTTTTGGTAATTTTGCGACATAAACGTGCTTATGGAAATCATATCACGCTTATCAGTCTTATCCTCCATTGGTTTATAACATTAAATACATAACTCTAAATGAAAAAAAGTGCTCTGCAGATAGCCCGCGCGGCTTATCGTCCTCAGCTGCCTAACGTCCTTGACGGGCCCGTTAAGGTCAAGGAGGGTGAACCCACCGTCTCGGCCGGTGATCAGGAAGAGATCAAGAAACTCTTTCCCAACACCTATGGCCTCCCTGAGATTGTTTTTGAGAAAGCCGGCACAGCCGCTCAGTCCAAGCCTCTCAATGTCGGCGTGATCCTCTCGGGTGGTCAGGCCCCCGGCGGTCACAATGTGATAAGCGGTCTCTTTGACGGTATCAAGGCTATCAACAAGAACAGCCGTCTCTATGGTTTCCTGATGGGCCCCGGCGGTCTGGTAGATCACAACTATAAGGAGCTTACCGCCGATATTATCGACGAGTATCGCAATACGGGCGGCTTTGATATTATCGGCTCGGGCCGTACCAAGCTCGAGACCAAGGAGCAGTTTGACAAGGGTCTCGAGATCCTCCGCGAGCTCGAGATTTCGGCTCTCGTGATTATCGGTGGCGACGACTCCAATACCAATGCAGCCATACTCGCCGAGTACTATAAGGCTATCGGAGCCGGAGTGCAGGTGATCGGTGTGCCCAAGACCATCGACGGAGACCTCAAGAATAATGTTATCGAGACATCCTTTGGTTTCGACACTGCTACCAAGGTTTACTCGGAGGTAATCGGTAATATCCAGCGTGACTGTAACTCGGCAAAGAAATACTGGCACTTCATCAAGCTCATGGGTCGCTCGGCTTCTCACATCGCTCTGGAGTGTGCTCTCCAGTGCCAGCCCAATATCTGTATAATTTCAGAGGAAGTTGAGGCCAAGGATCTCACCCTCGATCAGGTAGTCGATGATATAGCTCAGGCTGTGGTGGCCCGTGCCGATCAGGGTCTCAATTATGGCGTGGTGCTCATCCCTGAGGGTCTCATTGAGTTTATCCCTGCCGTCAAGCGTCTCATAGCCGAGCTTAACGACCTGCTTGCTGCCAAGGCCGAAGAGTTTGCCGCAGTAGAGCCCGAGGCTCAGCGCGCATGGATCATCTCCAACCTCAGCAAGGAAAATGCCGCTACATACGAGTCGCTCCCTGCCGGAGTGGCCCGTCAGCTCTCTCTCGACCGCGATCCCCACGGCAATGTGCAGGTGTCGCTTATCGAGACCGAGAAGCTCCTCAGCGAGATGGTGGGCAAGCGTCTCGCCACCCTGGCTCAGGAGGGCAAATACAAAGGCAAATATGCTGCCATGCATCATTTCTTCGGCTACGAAGGTCGTTGTGCCGATCCTTCCAACTTTGATGCCAACTACTGCTATGGTCTCGGCTACACGGCCGCTATGCTCATTGCCGCCGGTGTCACCGGATATATGTCGAGCCTGCGCAACCTCACCTTCGCTCCTGTCAACTGGGTAGCCGGCGGTATACCTATCACCATGATGATGAACATGGAGCGTCGCCATGGCCACATGAAGCCTGTGATCCGCAAGGCCCTCGTGGAGCTCGACGGTGCCCCCTTCCTCAAGTTTGTCAAGGAACGTGAGAATTGGAAGATCGGTACCTGCTACACCTATCCCGGCCCCATCCAGTATTTTGGGCCCGCCGAAGTGTGTGATCAGCCTTCGCTTACACTCGTCTACGAGCAGAAGCGTCGTAAATATTGATTCATAGCCGTGTGTCCTACCGTGGAGAATCTGACCGGTAAGTTTGTTCCGACTTGTCAGTCTTCCGGCAGGTGACGTCAATGATATATAATCCTTACCAAACAGCTTGCAGCGCTCCGCTCAGAGGCAATGTCGCCCCAGAGCGGAGCGCAATTTTTGTGGCGGAAAGCTACCGGGATGTTTTCGACCATATCATAAAACTGTAATCAAAAAAGAGACACAGGGATGGTGATCCTCGTGTCTCTTTTGAGCCTATGTCTTTATCAGTCTTACCTGCGTTGGGTCTCTTTGATCATGCCGTGGCGGAAAGCATAGAGCAACTCGGAGAGTTCGTTGATCTGAGCTTCGAGTACACGTCCTTTATCGGTGTCGCGCACACACTTGCGCCGGGTGGTCTGCTCTACCATTTTGGTGGAGCGAACGATGTCGGTGCCGTTGCTCACGGCTTCCTCTACCGATGTGAATGGTTCGTGTTCCACAAGTTCGAAGTTACTGCTATGATAGATTAAGGTGTAGCCGGCTATACCGGTGGTCTTATGGTAGGCCTTGGCGAAACCGCCGTCGATGACCATGAGTTTTCCATTGGCGCGGATAGGGCTTTCGCCTTTACCTGTCCTCACGGGCACATGACCGTTGATGATGTGACGGTCGGAGCCTTCGACTCCAAACTCATTGAGTATCATGTCACACACATCCTCGCGGTCGCGCAGTTTATAGTACCAGCCTTTTTCCTCTTTCCAGGCCTCGCGGTCGTCGATAAAGTAACGTTCGAAGGTGGTCATGCGATCCTTGTCGTAGAGAGGGGAGTCGGGCCCGCACCACAGATACCAATAATAATCCCGGGCATAATCGCGAGTGGAACGTGGAGTGTCGTCATTATAGACCGAGCGCAGGAGCATACCTATTTCAGAGAACAGTCTTCGGCCTTTGTATTTCTTGCCGTAGACTTCGACTTCACGCAGGGATCCGTCTTCATTGAGAGGCATGGAGGCATGGAAGAGCAGATTGCCGTTGTAGATGCCGTACATACATCCGTGGGAGAAGAGGCTGTCGATATGACGTTTGAGGCCAGTGCTTACCGTGAATGAGTGATGGAGTTTATGTATCAGATGCTGCTCCTCGGCCGTGAGGGTATAGGGCGACGCCGGGTCGATGGTCGGGAAATCGGTGTCGTTGAGCTGATAGATCTTTCCACCGATATTGATTGTCCCTTTGTCATAGTCGATCAGGTGGAGCATGCGCCGGTTGTCCATGCCCCATTCGGGATGGCTCTCGATCAGGGCTCCCTCGAGCTTGAACTGAATGATGGCTATCGCCTTGTGCATCTTGGCAAGCAGTCGCAGGGTCTTGTCGGAGTGAACGTTGTTTTCGTCGGTGATACGGGTCTGAAAACCTTTGCATCCCTTGTCGTCATAGGTCTCCATGGCAAAGGTGGCGAGTGGCAGAAGATTTATGCCATAGCCGTCTTCGAGAGTGGTCAGGTTGCCGTAACGCAATGATACTCTCAACACATTGGCTATGCAGGCATCGTTGCCGGCCGCGGCTCCCATCCACAGGATGTCATGGTTGCCCCACTGTATATCCCAGTCACGATAGTTGGCCAGGGTGTCCATGATGATATGTGCTCCCGGGCCGCGGTCATAGACATCGCCGAGTATGTGCAACTGGTCGATGGAGAGTCTCTGTATCACGTTACACAGCGAGATGATAAACGATTCGGCCTGTCCGGTAGAGATGATAGTCTCGATGATGCGGTTGAAATAAGCCTGCTTGTCATACTCTCCTCCGGCCTCGTGGAGAAGCTCCTCGATGATGTAGGCATATTCGCGGGGGAGCGCCTTGCGCACTTTGGAGCGCGTGTATTTGGACGAAACCGTGCGGCAGACGTTGATCAGTTTGTGAAGAGTCACGGTGTAGAAGTCGTCAAGATCATCGCGACGGCTCGAGCGAAGAGACTGAAGTTTCTCCTCGGGATAATAAATGAGGGCACACAGCTGGCGTATCTCGCTGTCGAGCATGGTGTTGCCAAACAGATCGGTGACTTTGCGCTTGATATTGCCCGAGGCGTTCTTGAGAATGTGGCGGAAGGCCTCGTGTTCGCCGTGAAGGTCGGCAACAAAATGCTCGGTGCCCTTCGGGAGATTGAGTATAGCCTCGAGATTGATCACCTCGGTGCTTGCCGCTGATATATCGGGAAAAGTCTGTGACAGGAGTTCGAGGATGCGTCGGTCGGCTTCGACTTTACGGGCCATGGCGCTATTGTCTTTCCGACCGTTGTGATGGATGATTTCGGCCATCGGGATCGCCTGGCTGGTGATGTCTGACGAGCTGATTTCGGTCGCCGAAGTATCTTCGGGTATGGTGGATTCAGGTGATGATGCAGTGAAGTCGCTCATATATTTTCCCTTTCAGGGTTTTGGTTTACTTGCAAAAGTACGAATTATATTAGATATGTGGAAAAATTACATGGACAATTCAATTATAGTGACTAATTTTACGGAGCAAAAAAGTAAAGAGATAAAGCAACCGAAATTTAGTAAGAATACCATGAAAATTTTAAGATCGTTGCCCTGTTTAGTGGTAGCGGGACTATGTGTCAGTGGTCTCGCGGCAAGCGGGGCCGATAAGGTGCCGACCGAGGCCGATATGGGTGCCTACCTGATGGTCTATCATTCTGACTCTACACATTCTATCCACATGGCGTTGAGTCGCGACGGCTATACTTTCACGTCGCTTAACGAGGGGTCGCCGGTCATTTCGGGCGACACTATCGCCTCCCAGCACGGGGTGAGAGATCTTCATATCTATCGCGATCCTCGCGACGGGTCTTTTCTGTTATGCGCCACTGATCTCCACATCTATGCTCAGGAGCTCGGGCTTCGCGATTCGCTTTGGGAGCGGCCTAAAGAGCAGTTTGGCTGGGGCAACAATAAGGGAATAGTGCTCATGAAGTCGAGCAATCTGATCGACTGGAGCCATACCGAGGTGAAGTTTGACTCGATATATCCCGATGAGTGGAGCGATATAGGCTGTGCCTGGGCCCCCGAGAGTTTCTATGACGACACTTGCGGAGAGATGATGATTGCCCTGACCATGCGTCATGGCACTCAACCCGATCGGTTGCGCTATATTTACGTTGATTCGACCTATACCAGACCACTCTCGGCTCCTGCTCAGCTATTTGAGTATCCGCCGAGCGACTGTTCGGTGATCGACGGGTCATTAGCCAAGGTTGACTCCATGTATATACTCTCTTATTGTGTACATGATCGTGAGGGCGGAGGGCCGGGCATTAAAATGGCACGTTCAAGTGTCTCGCCGCGCGGCCCCTGGACATATATTGACCGTTGGGTTGATTTTGAACCGCGTTCATGTGAGGCTCCAAATCTCTGGAAGCGCATAGGGTCGCCCGAATGGGTGCTGGTCTATGATATTTTCTCCATCAAACCCCACAATCTGGGATTTGTCTCTACTACCGACTTTGAGAATTTCAATTATCTCAAGCACTTTAACCGCGGAGTCATGAAGACCACCAATTTCACCTCGCCCAAACATCCGGCCGTGATACATCTCACCCCGGCCGAGGCTGATGCTCTCGAGGGGTATTGGAATGTCAATCCGCGTCGATATGAGAAGCCTTCCAGTCATTCAACCATTTGAAATATTATCGATCGAATATGAAAAAATCGTTGTGTGTCGTGGCCACGATAGCGTGGTCTTTAATGTCGGCAGGTGGCGCGGAACTCAAAGTGTGTGACTTTGAGGATTACGAGATAGGCCATGTTTTTAAAATATGGAATTTCTGGGGAAGTCTGTCAGAATCGACAGCCGTTGTTGAGACCGATCCGGCCAATGCGTCCAATAAAGTGCTTCATGTCACTCTGAAAAATTGGAACGATTATATCGAATTTGATCTTGACGATGAACTTTCCGGGGCGTCGCTGACCGATCGGTATGTGTCATTGTCGGCCGATATACGCCGTCATGCCGATGACCCGGTTGGCGAATGGAAAAATTTTGAGATAATCCTTGGCAGCGAAAAGCTTTATTCAGAGAATTTTCCTTCCTATGGTAAAGTGTCGGAGTGGAAAAATCACACTTATGACCTCTCGACTGTGTCAGAAGAAAACAACTCTGATAAATTGCGCCTTGGTTTTAACTCTGACGGCACTGATTATTACATAGATAATATCGTCCTTGACGGTTATGACATATATCCCGACGGAGAACTTAGATTTGGCACATGGAATACATCGTCAAGCTATACCAATTATGATGCGTCAATAAAGATTCCCGAGGGAACTACACTCGATGTCTATACATCGCGCTACACTTACTGGATGTCTACTGTGATAGGGTCGGGGTGTCTCAATATCCGCAGCGGAGGCGAGCGTTGCTATCTCGGTAATGAAAAGGGTGCCCAATATCCCGATTGGACGGGCTTTATCGGCGATGTTCACGTCTATCCATGGACTGAGATCAGTGCTTCTAAGCCGGGCTTCTACGGTCTGATCATGACAGCCGGTGGAAAGAAGTTTGACTCAGATGACATCAAAGGGTCTATTTTAGATAAAAATTATACTCCGATTCTCGAGGATAACAAGGTGTTTATTCACAAGGGAGCCACCATGGCGGCCGAGGGTAGCACCAATGCACGGGCATTCCGCTTCGGACGTCTTGAAACTGAGGCCGGATCCACTCTGATGGGCCATTACAAAAGCGGCTCCCAGAGAGTTTATTATATTGTAGGCCGTGACGGTTCTGATTCAGAATTGGCTGGAGATATTACACCTACCGGCTCGGCGGTAGTCGGTCTGGTTAAAGAGGGTCGCGGTACTTACCGTATCACCGGAAACAACAATAATATTTCGGGTGTACTCTCGATTGTCGGAGGAAAAGTCTTGATAGACAATGATATTGAAGCTGCACGCACTTCGAGGTTATCAGGAGCTGTTGGACTCGGGTCAAATACGGCCGGTGTTATCGTCTATACCGGGGGTTGTGTGGGAGGCAACGGTCATATCTCGGCTCTCACCGATGTCTATGGACATCTCGAACCCGGAAGCACCATACCCGGAACTCTCACTATCGCTGATTTTGTCAAATCCAACACTCCTGATCTCAGGGTGCATCCGACCTCCCGTTTGATCTTCAAGATCTTAAGAGCCGGAGAGGCCGATTGTCTGTCAGTCTCGGGCAAGGTCGTTTTAGATGACCGTAAGGAGAGTCTTGAGGTTTCGGGCGAAATGCCTGTTATAGAGATCAAATTGCCCGTAGGTCATGATCTGAAGGAGGGCGACGAGTTTACGTTGCTCACAGCTTCGGGAGTCTCTGAAGGCTTGAATTTCAGAGTGCAGTATCCTAAGGCTTACAGTTGGAGTGTCGAGCAGAAACTTACTGACATTGGTTATGTTATCACGGCTAAGGTTATCTCGACCGATTATTCGGGCCAGGGCGACAAGGTTATAGAGGATGAGTATGGCGAGGAATCGCTCGACAATTCTGATTATATCATTGATTACACTAAGGATTACGATGATCCCGTTCCACTGAGAGTCTACGCTGAGCGTCTTGGTAAATCAATAGGTGTTGCCATTCCCTCCAGTCGTTTTGATCTTGCCAATCCTGCCGATCCGCGTTCGTCACTGGCTATAAAAGAGTTTAATCTTGTGGTTGCCGAAAACGAGATGAAGATCGACTGGACCGAGGGCTCTCAGGGCGAATTTTCTCTCAATGAAGCGGAAAAGCTCATTAACTACGCCTCTGATAATCACATGGAGGTACGTGGTCACACTCTTGTGTGGCACTCTCAGGTACCCTCCTGGATCAGTTCCGACGGACGCAAGAATAATCACAACTATACCCGTCAACAGCTTCTCGACATCATGAAAGGTCATATCGACGGTGTGGCCGGCGGTCTTAAAGGCAAGATACGCGAATGGGATGTGGTCAACGAGGTACTTGACGATAATCAGAGCGTTGTGCGTGACAATCCTGAAGCTTTCAATCTGCGTGCCTCGGTGTGGAAAGCTGCTATCGGTGACGACTTTATAGCGCAGGCTTTCAGTATGGCCCGAGAGGCCGATCCTGATGCCAGACTTTATATCAACGATTATGGAGTGGAGTTCATGGGACAGCCCAAGGCCGAGGCTTACTATAATCTTGTAAAGTCTCTCGTCGAAAAAGGTGTGAAGATCGACGGAGTCGGTCTGCAATGTCATATTTCGGTCGGCGAACTTAATGCCTCGCGTCTGGCCTCCAATATAGCCCGTTATAAGGACTTGGGACTTGATGTGGCGATTACCGAACTGGATATAGCTCAGGCCAATCCTTATGCTCCCGATGCTCAGAAGCGCCAGGCTGAGGAGTATTGTGCCGCGGTATATGCCGCGCTCTCTCAGTCCAACTGCCCTACTGTACTGATCTGGGGTCTCCGTGACACCGATTCATGGCGTGCCAACAATCCGTTGCTCTATGATGGAGATCTCAAGGCCAAGGAGGCCTACTACGGTGTCCATGCCGCCCTGCGCACTCTTGCCGGACAGTCGGGTGTCGAGCCTGTTGTCGTGGTCCCTGATGCCGATATTATCAGCATCGAGTGGTATAATCTTCAGGGGCAGCCTGTGTCATCGGGATCGACAGGTTTCCTGATCAAACGTATTGTCCGAGCCGACGGTAGTGCCGAGGCAATCAAAGTGCTCGTGAAATAACGTACACGTTTTTATCATATATACCTGGGGGTATACATGGGGGGCATAATCATGGATGTAGGGACATGGCGTGCCATGTCCGCCGATGTATGCAGATAATTATCATGTGCTTGCATTTGCGGACATGGCACGCCATGTCCCTACATTTGCTTTTTTGACACGTTGCCTTATCGTTGGTGCAGATCTGAATCGGAATAAATCTCACATTTCGAGGCTGTTTTTTTATCAACCTCTTAGTTTTATTTAGAGCTTGGCAGCTGCTAAAAATGAAATGACGGTCTCGGGGGGAGAGCCTTATACAACGGTTTCTGGTAAATGTGAAAAAAACGATCAGTCGAAATGGAGGTTATTTAACAGAAAATTAGTATCTTTGCGCGACCTTTTGCCGACTTGCCTCGAGAACAGTCGTGGTGATGGCTTAGGTTATTGACAATCAAGCTACTCTCTGAATATAATTATCTCATCTATGGCCAAGAGATTTAAAGAATATGCAGGACTCGACCTGCACAAAGTCAATGAATCGGTGCTCGGGAAATGGGCTGCCGAGGATGTGTTTAACCGCACTATGTCGGAGCGCGAAGGTTGCCCGTCGTTTGTGTTCTTCGAGGGCCCACCCTCGGCAAACGGCCGCCCGGGTATACATCATGTGCTCGCCCGCACTATCAAGGATATCTTCTGCCGCTACAAGACCATGCAGGGATTTCAGGTCAAGCGTAAGGCCGGTTGGGACACCCACGGTCTTCCCGTAGAGCTCGGCGTGGAAAAAAATCTCGGTATCACCAAGGAGGACATTGGCAAGAAGATCTCGGTTGACGAGTATAACGCCGCCTGTCGTCGCGAGGTGATGAAATATACCGGCGAGTGGGAAGACCTCACCCGTCGCATGGGTTACTGGGTGGATATGCCCGGCGCGTATATCACCTACGACAACCGTTATATCGAGACTGTCTGGTGGCTGCTCTCTCAGCTCTATGACAAAGATTATCTATATAAGGGCTACACTATCCAGCCTTATAGCCCGGCGGCAGGAACAGGCCTGAGCTCCCACGAGCTCAACCAGCCGGGATGTTACCGAGACGTGAAAGACACCACTTGTGTGGCTCAGTTTGCCCTCACTGATACTTCGCGCTCGGCCCTTAACGACGAACAGCGTAAGGCTCTTGAGACCTGGGGCAAGCCCTATATGCTGGCCTGGACCACCACTCCCTGGACTCTGCCCTCCAATACCGCTCTTGCTGTCGGCCCTGAGATAGTCTATAACGTGGTGAGAACTTACAATCCTTATTCGGGTTCGCCTGTCACTGTCGTAGTGGCCGATGCCCGTATGGGAGCCTACTTCAATCCCAAGGCTGAGGGTATGGCCCTCGCTGACTTTGAGAAGGGTAGCAAGCTTATTCCTTATGAAGTTGTATTTCAGGTCAAGGGTTCCGACCTCGTCGGCATAGACTACGCTCAGCTGCTCCCCTGGGTAAATCCGGGCGAGGGTGCTTTCCGTGTGATTCCGGGCGATTATGTCACCACCGAGGATGGTACGGGTATTGTCCATATAGCAGGTACTTTCGGTGCCGATGACCTCCGTGTGTCACGTCAGAGCGGTGTTCCTCCGCTTCATTTGATAGACCGCGACGGCAACATACGCCCTATGGTCGATCTCACAGGCCGTTTCTATCGTCTGGAGGATCTCGATCCTGAGTTTGTAGCCAAGATGGTCGATGTCGAGGCTTATACCCCCTGGCAGGGCCGTTATGTCAAGAATGCCTATGATCCTGAAGCTACCGACGAGACCGAGACTCTCGATGTCGCCATCTGTATGGAGCTCAAACAGGCCGACAAGGTGTTCCGTATCGAGAAACATACTCACAATTACCCCCACTGCTGGCGTACAGATAAGCCTGTGCTCTATTATCCTCTCGACAGTTGGTTTATCCGTACCACTGCTGTGCGCGAGCGTCTCATGGAGCTCAATCAGGGCATCAACTGGAAGCCTGCCTCTACCGGCTCGGGCCGTTTCGGCAAGTGGCTTGAGAACCTTCAGGACTGGAACCTCTCGCGTAGCCGCTACTGGGGCACTCCGCTCCCGATCTGGCGCACCGAGGATGGCGCTGAGGAACTTTGCATCAGTTCGGTGGAGCAACTCTTTACAGAGATGGACCGTGCTGTCGAGGCCGGGTTCATGACCGAGAATCCCTGGCGCAAGGCCGGTTTTGTTCCCGGAGTCTATACAAAGGAAAATTATGATCTCATAGACCTTCATCGTCCTTATGTCGATGATTTTGTGCTTGTGTCGGCTTCGGGCAAACCTATGTATCGTGAGAAAGATCTGATCGATGTGTGGTTTGACTCTGGCTCGATGCCATACGCTCAGATACACTATCCTTTTGAAAATAAGGAGGCCTTCGATAACAGAGAGGTCTATCCCGCCGACTTTATCGCCGAGGGAGTCGATCAGACCCGCGGATGGTTCTTCACCTTGCACGCTATTGCAGGTATGCTCTTTGACTCCGTAGCCTATAAGGCAGTAGTGTCCAACGGACTTGTGCTCGACAAGCATGGAAACAAGATGTCCAAGCGACTCGGCAATGCCGTCGATCCATTCGGTCAGATAGAGCGTTTTGGTGCCGACCCCGTGCGCTGGTACATGATCTCCAATTCATCTCCTTGGGATAACCTCAAGTATGATGAAAACGGTGTGGCCGAGACTTCGCGTAAGTTCTTCTCCACGCTCTACAACACCTATGGCTTCTTTGCCCTCTATGCCAATCTCGAAGGCTTTGATCCCTCAGAGGTAGAGATCCCCGTTTCAGAGCGTCCCGAGATAGACCGCTGGGTGCTTTCGCTGCTCAATACACTCGTGGGCAATGTCACCGAGAGCCTCGATGATTATGAGCCTACACGTGCCGCCCGTGCCATAGGCGAGTTTGTCGACACTCTGTCCAACTGGTATGTGCGCCTCAACCGCAAGCGTTTCTGGGCAGGCGACAAGGCTGCATGTCTCACTCTCTGGGAGTGTCTGGTAGCTCTGTCAAAACTCATAGCACCCTTTGCGCCTTTCTATGCCGACGAGCTTTATCGCTCTCTTACAGGTAGCGACGAGTCGGTTCACCTGGCCGCTTTCCCTAAATTCGATCCCTCTGTCTCGGCTCCCGAGCTCGAACGTCGCCAGCATCTGGCTCAGGATATTACATCCATGACCCTGGCTCTGCGCCGCAAAGTGAACATCAAGGTGCGTCAGCCTCTGAGCACCCTGATGGTGCCCGCTCTCGACGAGGAGATGCGTCATGCCCTCGAGGCTATCGCTCCTCTCGTCAAGGATGAGGTCAATGTCAAGGAACTCCGCATTGTCAGCGGCGGTGACAACATCATTGTCAAGCGTGCCCGTCCCGACTTCAAGAAGCTCGGCCCCAAGCATGGCAAGAACATGAAGGCTATCGCCGAGGCTATCAAAAACCTCGATGCACAGTCGGTTGCCCGCCTTGAGACCGAAGGCTCTATAGAGATTGAGATTGCCGGAACTAAAGCTGTTGTGGATGCCTGTGACGTTGATATATATTCTGAGGATATACCCGGATGGCTTGTGGCCAATAACGGGCCCCTCACTATTGCTCTTGATGTCACCGTGACCCCTGAGTTACGTCGCGAGGGTATAGCCCGCGAGATTGTCAACCGCGTGCAGAACATCCGTAAACAGAGCGGTTTTGAGGTCACCGATCGTATCAAGCTCACCTTTGCTCCCTGTGAGGCCACCGACGATGCTCTGCTCGAGTATGGCGACTATATCGCCCGTCAGGTGCTTGCCACTACTCTCCAGATTACTTCTGTCGCCGAAGGGGAGGAGGGTGTCAGCGTCCTTGATATTGACGGAGTGAACCTTCCGGTCAAGATTGTGTTAGATAAATAAGTATTAACGTTTAAAATCCCCTTATGAGCGACAAGAAACGATATAGCGACGAGGAGCTTCAGGAATTCAAGGAGATCATCCTTGAGAAGCTCGAGAAGGCTCAGAAGGAGTATGACTCACTGCGAGCCAATATCAATAACACTGAGGGCAACGACGTAGCCGATACTTCTCCCACCTTCAAGGTGCTTGAAGAGGGTGCTACCACGCTCTCCAAGGAGGAGGCCGGTCAGCTTGCCACCCGTCAGCTCAAATTCATTCAGCATCTTCAGAATGCGTTGATTCGCATCGAGAACAAGAGCTACGGAGTGTGCTGCGAAACCGGTGAGCTTATCCCCAAGGAGCGTCTGCGCGCTGTGCCCCATGCCACCCGAAGTGTCGAGGCTAAAAACAAGAAGCATTGAACATTTCGTCATAAGTTTCACAACGGTTTACCGGCAGGAGCGGGCCTCAAAAGGCCTGTCTCCTGTCGGCCGATGCCGTTAAGCGCTCATAATTTCTCACACCATCTACATCACTGATATGCGTTCACGAGGTGCGGCTGTGGCCGTGATAGTGCTCCTGATCATATTGCTCGACCAGATGCTCAAGATCTGGGTCAAGACTTCGTTTTATCTCGGTGAGGATCTCAGGATATTCTCCTGGTTCCACCTGCTGTTTATCGAGAACAACGGCATGGCCTTTGGCATGACCATCGGCAGTAAGCTGGCTCTCACTTTGTTCAGAATAGTTGCGGTAGCAGCATTGATCTGGTACATCTATAAGATTATAGACATCAGGCGTGTGCCTGCCGGCTATCTGATATGTCTTGCCTTGATTACTGCCGGCGCGGCCGGAAATATCATTGACTGTCTCTTCTATGGTGTAATCTTCAACAACCCCTATCCACCCGAGGTAGCTACGTTGTTCCCGGCGTCGGGCGGATATGCACCGTTGTTTATGGGCAAAGTCGTCGATATGCTCTTCTTCCCGCTGTTCTCGTTCACCTGGCCCGACTGGGTGCCCGTGGTAGGAGGTGATGATTTCCTCTTTTTTCAGCCGGTGTTCAATCTCGCCGATGCTGCTATCTCTTGTGGAATAGTGATACTGATCATCTTCTATCACAAGTGTGTGCAGTCACCGTCTATGCTGGCTAAAATGTTTGGCTGACACTTGTCTCGGTCGTATCATCACCGAGTTATCCAATCTTTTTACTGTAAAGAACAAAGGCCGATGCGTCTACTCTTACCATTCTTAGCGTTGCTCCTGGGGGTTGCCTGCAGTTCTACTCCGGGGTATGTCATACCCGAGAAGAAAATGGCTGCCCTGATGGCCGATATATATATCGGTGACGCAGTGGTCGAAGGATCACCGCGCGAATGGCGGCAAGACTCTTTGCGCCAGGTGTTGCTTCATTCCATCTATTCACGTCATGGAGTCACGGCCGAGGATGTCGACTCCTCGCTCTCTTGGTATGGCCACAATATGCAGGCCTATATGGATATGTGTAAGCTCACCGAGGAGATCCTTCAGAAACGTATAGATGAGGAAGAACGACAGGGAGCCCGTGGCGAACGGGTGGTGTCGTCGGTATCGGTTGACGGAGACTCGGTTGATGTCTGGCCCGGAATCCGTTCACGGCGCAACATCGGTCTCGCACCGTCGGACTACACGACTTTTGCTCTGCAGTCTGACCGCAATTGGGATCGCGGCGACCGTTATACGTTGAGTCTGAAAGGTCTGATGACACGTATGCCAGTGACCTTGTTCCTTGCAGTGGAGTATAACGACGGCTCGGGCGAATCCCGCACCTATGTAGGGCCGGCCGAGGAGCTGAATCGTGTCACCCTGGTGCTTGACTCGGCACGCAATGCCTCGAGCGTCTATGGAGCGATCAAGTATGTCCCCGCCCCCGGCGAAGTGTCATATCTTGACTCTATCTCGTTGTATCGCACACGCATGCGTTCCGACAACAGATCTCTGCGCCAGGGTCAGGTATCATTCAAAAACTAATTCCAATCCATGTCTGCAGAGGTCAGTTTTGTGAGATGTCATGCAGCTCTGATCGCCTGGGAAGATATCGAGGCGCTTAAGTCTGTCATTTCAATACAGGATTGGGAGAAGCGTGAGACTGTGTCTCGCGGAACGTTTCTTATTAAAAACAATATAGTAGTGAGCTACGGCTCTGAAAGGCTTCCGGCCGACGGATCCATTTCCTGTGTGGATGGCTGCCGGGGTGTCGTGAGACAGTTTACCGGGGAGTGTCACTCTACGGTAGATTACAACGGGATTGTCAGGCTGCGGCCCAATGCCCTGACGTTCATCCCTATGAGAGATGTGGCTGATTATCTGAAATAGATATTACGGGGCCTCTATGAGAACACAGTCATAGAGCAATTCCACCCGACTCTTTGACTTCCTCCAAATTGCAACTTTCACGGAACATTAGCTTAAATCAGCTGAATAGTGTCGGAAAAGTGAGAACTATTTGCGCAGTCGGGATGCTATTTTGCGATGGTGGGCTTCGAGAGCGGGCTCGTCTGAGAGGGCATAAATTTCGGCAAGAGTGTCGTGGAGGGTAGCCTGTATATGTCGCGGACACTCCTCCTCTTCGAGCAGATCGATGGCGACCATACATCGGTCCATGGAGTTGTGATAGTCTTCGATCTGAAAGAGGGCATTGGCTAAAGCAATAGTGCTCTTGACATCGAGCGGGTTGGCCGAGGTCACAGCCCTGTAATCGTCAATCGCTTTATCCCAGTGTCCTATCATTTCGTATGCTTTAGCTCTGCCGATCAGTGCCTCGTTGAGCGGAGCAAGTCTCAAGGCCTTGTCATAATTGGCTATAGCCGGCAGAGGCATCTCGTCGGCCAGGCAGTCATCGCCAAGCGAGAGATATTCACTGGCGATATCGGTAAAGCGCTTCTCGTTTTCATCAAGTTGCTCTTTGAGGCTATCTATCTCGCGGCGCAGTGAGCTGACGAGTCCGAGTTTGCGTCGGGCCAGTCTCATCAGGGGCTGATTATCGAGGATCGGTCTGACACGCAGACCCTCGGCAAAGGAGTCGAAGGCCTCGGCAAAATCGCCCCGGTCGGCCGCTTGGAGAGCTTCGTGATAACAACTGTCGGCATGAGCCTTGTCGAGAGCGTCGGATATGAGTGTCTGATTGTTGAACTGAGAGGCAAAGCGTGTCACCTCGGGGTTGACAAATACATCGCGGTCGGCCACAGTGGAGGCCAGTGACAGACCTTCAAGCGAGCGGCATCGCGAAAGGGCTACGTATGTCTGGCCGCCGGCAAAGGCTCCTTGCCCCAGATCTATCATAGCTTTGGAGAATGTGAGTCCTTGACTTTTGTGGACGGTCAGTGCCCAGGCGAGCTTAAGTGGATATTGGGTGAAGCTGCCGAGTTCCTCTTCGATAATCTCCTTGGTCGATGGATTGAAGGTGTATTTGATATTGCTCCAGATCTCGGGTTTGAGACGATGTATATCTCCATTCTCGAGTTTGACCTCCACCAGATCGGGCGCAAGAGCTTCTATATGGCCGACGGTGCCGTTGACCCATCGGTGGTCGGGATCGTTTTTGATGAAAACTACCTGCGCTCCTTCTTTAAGCGAGAGATCGAGATCTGTAGGGAGGGAGTTTTCGGGAAAATCACCTTTGATAGTTCCGGTGAAAGTGATCAGAGGAGTCTTCAGAGCCTTGAGTTGGGTCTCGTTAATATGATCGACCATGTCGCGGCGAGCGGCAAGTGTCATGGTGAAGTCTTGGTCGGAAGCAGCCGAAGAGTCACGGCCACTGCGCGGCACCACACGCGAGTTGAGCAAGGCGAGATCTTCGCGGGAGGTCACTCCTGCACGTATGCGGTCGAGCATGGAGATGAAAGTGGAGTCGCTCTGACGGTACACCTTGCGCAACTCTATCGGCACAAGGTTGATCTCGCTGAAAGCCTTAGCTCCAAAGAAGTAGAAACTCTGGTAGTAGGGGCGCAGAATGTCGCGCATGTCGCCGGTGACTACCGGTTCGAGCTGAAACACGTCACCTACGAGCAATAACTGCTTGCCGCCGAAGGGCTGGCGTTCATTACGGGTAAAATAGCGTAGCAGCTTGTCGATGAAGTCGATAGTGTCGGCTCTTACCATCGAAATCTCGTCGATGATGATAAGCTCGAGAGAGCGCAGGAGTTTCACGAGAGAGCCCGGATATTTCATTCGTTGTTTCAGCCGGTCGCGCGCGAAATCAGGGTCTTCAGGAGTGATCGGTTTGAAGGGTATGCGGAAAAAAGAGTGAATTGTCTGTCCTCCGGCATTGACAGCAGCTATACCGGTCGGGGCGAGCACCACGTAGGGTTTGGAAGTGTGGGAAGTGATATAGCGCAGGAAAGTCGATTTACCTGTACCGGCTTTACCGGTGAGGAAAATCGACTGAGAGGTGTATTGCAGGAGTTCCCATGCTTTGCGGAACTCGGGATTATCAAGGTCAATCATCTCCTCGTCGCCGGCCTTAGAGATGGCTTTGGGACGGGGAGATGATGAAGAGTTCTTACGTGAAGTCATTAGTATCTATCAGAATCTCATGCCGAGGGTTAGCACCACGGAGTTGGTGTTGCGGCTCAGTTTTGCCGTAGGGGCGTTGACGTTATAGTATTCAAGATCCTTATAGTCGGTAAAGGCATGATAGACGCTTTTCTGGCTGCGGTGCATGTAGGCCAGATCGGCATAGAAGTTCTTATAACGGTAGCCAAGGCCGAGAGAAACGTAGGAAGACGAGCGGTCAAAGGTGTAGGAGGGCTGGGTCTCGGTGTCGTCGGGGCCTGAAGTGTAGATATAGTTTACCTCGTTCTCGTAGGGATCGATTATGTTTGATTTCACCGGAGTGCTCTCGAAGCAGTATCCGGCACGTAGGCTCAGTGAGGGAGTAACACGATACTCGGCGCCGAGACGCACGATGTTGGACGATTTATACCAGGTGTTGACATCGTCGTTGAGAGCGGTGTAGTCATAACCCTCCCAGTCCTGGATCTTCATGTTGCCGTATGCACGATACTCGTAGTCGGCACTGAGTATGAGACGGCCGTCGATCACGCCTGCGACACCAAACATCATGCGCCAGGGACTGCGGAATTTCCAGTCGAAGTCGTCCCACTCGGTGTCCCGCGAACTGTTGTAAGACTCTCCGGCGGGATAGGTATCGGAGTTGTAGGCAAAGTTGGTGACAGCGTGTGACTCCTGAGAGAGATTATAGTAGGTGGGAGTGTGGATCGCAAAACCAAGTCTCAGCTCATTGATAGGCTTGACGATAAAACCCACCTTGAAATTGAATCCGCTGCCCCAGATGTGCTTGACATTGTCGAGCGAGTAGGAAGCGTCACCTCCGGCTACGTAGGACTTGCCGTCGGCGTCGGGCACGTTGGCGTTTGAAATGTCCTCCCCATAGTAGGCATATTGCTTGAAATCAAGGTCGGTGATACCGAATCCTACACCCCAGAAGAAGACATCCTCGATGTTGCCGCCAAAGTCGATGTTATATTCATCGATATGGCCTTTTTCCTCAATCCCATACCAGCCCTCGCCTCTGCTGTTGCCATAGTCAAAGAGGGCTGAGTAAGTGGAGCTGCCCGGCGACACCGGGTTGATTACGTAGGAGTTGAACATAAGTATACTCGACCAGGGAGCGGCCACGTCGTTATTGAAGTAGGGATTGTAGCCGGGGGTATTATCATCGAGATCTCCGGGGGTAAAGCCGTCGAGCGTGGTGTTGTTGGCCACGAGGTTGGAGTAGGAGGTGCCGAGGCTTCCGAGATAACCGCCATAGTTGCGGTTGAAGGATGCCTTGCGTGAATAGCTGACTCCCCAGTTGAAGAAGGGCATGGTAGAGTTGCCGGTATAGACCGAGCCTATGTAGCCGAAGTTGTTGACTCCGAATGTAGTCTTAGACTGCTTGTCAATGCCGTCGCCAGCCTCTGACTTCATCGATGTGGCCGAGAGGTCGAGGGTAAGGTTGATGTCGCTGCTGCGATAGACGCCTATACCGCCGGGGTTCTGGGTGAGGGTGGACATATCACCGCCGAGAGCGGTGAACGCTCCGCCCATTGACATGAAGCGGGCTGTGCCGCGCAGGTCGTTGCCTGAGATTGACATGGCATCGATAGCTGTCTGGGCTGCCGCTCCGAGTGGGAGTGAAAGGGCGAGGGTGAGGGCAAGAGACTTGTTCATAAGTTTCAAGTTGAAAGTGGAGTCGGTTGAATGATGGATAAAGGATAATTAAATCTCTTTAACTCTAACGTTCTTGAGTTGTAAATAGTTTTAACGAAACCGTGTCGTAGTTTCCGGCAGGGAGACATGAAGAGCCGATAAAGTAAGTGCAATGGTTGATAATCAGGTGATTACATATCTGGCATGAAGTGTCGTGTTCCTGCATTTCCTTATTTTGACTCAGTCTCTGATTTTTTGTCGGAGCGGATCAATGACGTCCGCGTCCGCCGGCGCTGCTACGTCCGCCCGAGCTGTGGCCGCCGCCATAGCTACCGCCGAAACTGCCGCCACGCGATCCGCTTGAGCCGGAGTTGTAGTTATAGGTGCGGCCTCCGTTAGTGTTGGAGGGATAGTTATAGGTGGGTGTCGAGTTGTGAGACGGATTGCGTGATGTCTGATTGACCGAGTTTTGTCCACGGTTGGAGTTGACCGAACTATTGCGGTTGGCATTAACTGATGTAGCGGGTCGGGTATAACCTACACCTGGACGGTAGCCCTGGGCATTATTGACCGAACCTGTGCCGAGATAACGGTTACTGTTGGATGAACCGAGACCGGGACGATTGCCGGTGCCGCTGAGCGATGGGCGTGAAGCCGTGTGGGACGGTCGTGCCCCTTGATGACGTGGATTGATGGGACGGTTATTCCAGGCAGGCATACCCCATCCCCAGCCATAGGATGGGCCCCAACCCCATGCCGGACCCCATCCCCAGCCATAAGAGGGCCCCCAACCCCAGGCGGGCCCCCAACCCCATCCCCATGAAGGCCCCCAGGCCCAGTAGGGATCATACCATGAACTCCAATACCAGGGAGATCCCCAGCGCCAGTTGAAGTTCCAGTAGGGAGAATAGTAGCCGAAATCGGGATAGAAGTAATCATAACCCCAGTAGGAGGACGGAGTGTTGACATAGATGTTTACTGTCTCGGGCTCCATATAGTAGATTTGCGCCAGTTCCTGGTCATTGGATCCACTGACGATCTGAGGGTTGTAGAACTGCTCGATGCGTCGGGTGTAAGCAAAGTCGGTGGCAGTGGTGTCGGCTGTCAGGGTATCGGTGGCGAAGATGCCGCGACGGTTATAGTCGTCGACGCTGATTGTGCGCTGGCGGGTGGAGTTGACAGTATAGGTGTCGGCCGCCGGATATTCGGCGACGATTACGGTCGAGGGGGTAGTATAGGTCTGGCGTTCCACCTTGTTTTTAGTCTTGGCGGAAGCCTTGGAAGCATCATAATAGATGTCGTCGTCAAAATAGGACTGGGCGGTGGCATTTCCGAAAGCCGAAGCAAACAGTCCGACAAACAATAATGGAAGTAAGCTCGTGAATTTCATCGGAGTGAGATTGTTAGTGATATGGGTAGCCGAGATATATTGCTACCTATATATTAGACATTTGAGAGAGCAAAAAGTTTAACGGCCGTCAAGGCCTGGAGGGTGGACTGGAGTCGCCCGGCCAGTAATGTGAAATGGGCCATATGTATTGGCGACATCTGCCCTTGTTACAAAAATAATAGATTTCCGTGAGAAAAACAATAGCAGGATATTCAAAAATATGTAATTTTGCGAAGAAAACAAGCTTTATGGAAAAAAAAGACAATTTTGAAGTATATAGTGCTCCTATACAGGGCCTCACAGAGTTGCCCTGGCGTACTTTCCATCGTCGTGTCTATGGTGACGGTGTGACGGCTTACCACACACCTTTCCTCAGGGTGGAACGCGGAGAGGTGCGTCTGCGCGATCTGAAAGCTCTGGAGTCGGAGATGAACGAGGGTGTTCCACTGATCCCTCAGATAATATTCCGTGATCTCAGAGAGTTTGAGATGCTTGTCGACAGTGTTGTCAAAGCGGGCTATCACACTACTGATATTAATATGGGGTGTCCGTTTCCTCCTCAGGTTCACCATGGGCGAGGAGCAGGCATGATGGCCAACCGCGAGTTGCTTTCGGCTCTCCCTGAGGTAATGGGAAGCCGTTATCCCGAGGTGAAGTTCACTCTGAAAATGAGACTCGGAGTTGAGCGTCCCGACGAGTGGCGTGAAGCTATCGATCTGATCAATGCGTTGCCCCTTGAGAGAGTGACTGTGCATCCGCGCACAGCTCGACAGCAGTATGGAGGCGAGTTGCATCTCGAGGAGTTTGGGGCTTTGCTCGAAGCGTCGACCCATCCGGTGGTCTATAACGGCGACATTGTGACTCCGGCCGATATTGACGCAATGATAGAAAGATTTCCCGGCGTGGCCGGTGTCATGATAGGCCGTGGACTTTTTTCGCGTCCTTCGATAGTGGCTGAGTGGCGTGCAGGCTCTGGGCGCGATGAGGCTGAACGCGCCCGAGATATGCTTGAGCTTCACGGGCTGCTCTATGACTATTATACCGACAGAGTGAGTGGTGACGGTCAGCTGATGGGTAAACTCAAGCCTTTCTGGGATTATCTGGAGGGAGTGGATCGACGCACACTCAAGATGATGAAAAAGGCTGTGACCCTTCGCAAATATGACGAGGCTGTCGCTGCGATCGAGCGCGATCTCCTCGGCTGAGAGAGTAGGCGACAACGCCTGATTGAACATACAACACAGAACGTAGAGAAAAAAGTTTATATCATTTCAATATATAAATA
>JAAVCX010000008.1:0-96 GCA_014802105.1 Bacteroides sp.
GTATCGAAGAATATGACCCCGAGAGCGATTATGCCATTATTGAGATGGTGTCGAGAGAAAAGTGTGTTGACAAACTTGTNAATTTTTTCCGACACT
>JAAVCX010000008.1:101-85538 GCA_014802105.1 Bacteroides sp.
CGGCNGCCGTTTGCGGGCTAGAGCGGTAACTTTGCATTGAAATCAATAACGAACCTCTAACTTCCAAACACCTGAGTTATGATATTCTTTGCACTCGGACTTGTCATCGCCCTGCTCGCCGGCTACATCATCATCGGCCTGCTCCAGCTCGTGTTCTCGCTCATCGGCTGCATCCTCTCATGGGTATTCGACCGATAAACCCAATATCAGAAAAAGCCGAGGCGCTGGAAAGGCGATAGGCAAAAACAATCAAAAACCTTTACTATGGCGTATTTTAAACTGAAAGGAAAGGCAACTATTGATGGCTCTGTCCAAAAGCCATTTGAAGTTGTTGTCGAATCCAATGATCCAAACTTTTCTTCTTACAGCTCAAAAATGGAGGGAGCTGTACAAAATCTTTATCCAAGCTGGAAATCCATCCGGGTGGAATCTTGGAATAAGATTTCATGATTTTTAATTATTAACTTGTGTAGATTAATACATTTCACAAGTTATAATTAAAGATTGATCTATTTCTCCATCAGCCGGGTCAGAGGCGCGCCTGAGCGCCCGAATGCCGGTGTGGTCCGGTGACCCGGCTGATGGATGTTTTTATTTAGACGAAGACTTGAACTTGAAATGAAATCAGAGGAAGANCTNNCNGCGNAGGAAGCCGGGGGCAAGTGGGGCTATGTCGGCGAGGACGGGGCGTGGGTGATTGAGCCGCAGTTTAAGGATGCCTTCGATTTCCTTGANGGGAGGGNNTGGGTGAAGGACGACAGCGGCAAGTGGGGGTGTATCGACCTGTCGGGTGAGTGGATGATTGAGCCGCGGTTTGACGACGTGTNGTGCTGGAATCATGATGAGGGNATCACTCATGTGAGAGTGGGNGCGAAGCGNGGACTCATTAATAAGGAGGGNCAATGGATTGTCGAGCCGAGGTTTGACGACCTGACNTGGTTTTACGGGGGAATGGCACTTGCCTTGGTGGATAGAAAATGGGGCGTAATCGACACGAGTGGCGCGTGGATTATCAAGCCCGAATGGTATTTCNTCGAGATAACCGATGACATGAGAGTGCGCGCAAGNGAGGGNNNCCTCGACGGTGTATGGCGATATTTCGACAGGACAGGCAAGGAGATTGACGCAGCAACCTGACAGAGATTGTAAGATTTTTCCGACACACGAAACGGCACATATCCCGCTACCATGAAGTAACTTTGCAATGTAAATCAGTAATAACTCTTAAATCACGCCGACATTATGAATCAAGACAGCGCTACAATCCGTCAGGAAATCATCGATCTCAAAAAGCAAATCGAAGCAGAAGGCAATTGCTACGAAGACCGGTATTTCCCGCTTTTGACAGAACTTCTGCGGACCGTAGTCAGACTCTTCGAGAGTTATGGCATCACTCAGATATGCATCCCGTCGAGTAAAGATGGCGGATGCCACTCATTCTTCAGAATAAGAGATAAAGATGAAGAGTATGAGGTGTGGCCAATCCCGGAGTTCTATAGCGAAGCATCACGAGAGTGTTGTATGTCAGCAGGTCTGAAATGGAGCTATACGGAAGAGGAAGTCCCTGACTATGATGGTTTTTCGGACTTTGATGAGGATATGATGGCCTTATTTGAAATAGATGATGCGATGAAGATTGTTCATACAATCGACCGATATAAAGAGCTCGGAATCCCGCGCTCGGAGTGGCACAANNCCNTNNACCTNTNAAAGTATACTGACAAAACTACCCCCACAGCATGAGAACCTCTTACGGAGACNTGGAAGAACTCGCGTGGCTGGCTGATGTGGTAAAATACAAGCCGGGCACGCCTGAACATGATGAGGCATTGAAAGAATTTCAGGCGAAGTGTGCTGCGAAACGAGCCNGTGATACCACCGCGGAGGAGAGTCACGATAACAAAGAGGCTTCATCGGGTGAAGTNTCAGGAATTTCCGACACCGAAAATCAGCGCGAATCTCATGAAAACGACTTATCTTTGCATCATNATCAACCGAAACACAATATCATACACAATATGNGCNAATATCATNTCGGAGAAGAAATCAACAAGGAGATGCGCCGNCANGGTATGANACNCNCCGACTTTGCCCGGGCATTGCACCGCGAGCGACNGACGGTGTATNACATCTTNAAAAAACGCCACATTGCCACCGACACTCTCGCCNAGATATGTCGTGTGCTCAACCGNGACTTTTTCAAGGAACTCTCTCGNNTTAATTTCAACTATCAGGAGATGGNTGANGAGGATGAGGAGACTCGCCNGACTTNAAGGAGNCNNTNAGCGCACTCATGCCCGAGGATGAACTTCATTCTGTGCCGGACAANTATATGCTTTACGATATTGTAGAGGAATTTCTGCTCTCCGANAGGGAGAAACCATTGGTGATATTCTACACCCCGCTTTTGCCCGGAGAGCGAANGCCGACACTTCAGACACGAATCGAACGGCTGGCTCTCAGTCTCTGGGGGCAGGAGGATANGAAGCACGTATGCGAGCTTCGTCAGTGGGGACCGGAAGATACGGATATCTATATGAGCACATGTGTGGTGGACGAAGCAAAGCTGAAAAGCTATGTGTTGAATGATAAACATTACAGAGTGGCCATGGGGATGGCAAAGCGCAGTGCTCTGCATGAAGGNTGCCGGACAATCCTCTATATTCCGATTGAAAATGGCACCAACAAGATGCGGCTCGGNCGCACCGGCGGACTGGTNTATGATGATATTGCCGAAGAACTCTTTGAGGCNTGGAAGGATGAGGCTCATTTCGTCTATGCTCCNGCACTNGGTCCGCGGCTTACCCGCGAACTTTATCACGCNTACCGACGCACGGGGGTAATCGACCGTCTGATNGAGCGAATGACAAATGGGGAGGANATATCAATGGATCTCTACTACCAAATCATTGCCTACGACATTCTCGAAGCGGATGAAATCAAAGAGGCCGACTCAACGGGTCTTTCGCGTATCAAGGTATATTACACCNACTGTGGTACTCTCNCAGAGTGTCAGCGCAAACACCTGTTGGNAAATGGNGTCAACGACAATCCGCGNCTGAGTATGTGGATAGACATACGCAACGGCTACATAGTAGATTTTGAATACAACAAGCGCACACAGCCATTTACATCAAAGAAATGAAAATTGAAGATATANTAGCGGTANTCAAATCTNTCGGANATTCTACCACTATCGAAGATTATGTGACCGAAGTTTATAATGTNGANTACGGCGATGATCGCCGGTTGTTACTGGCACTAAGTGTAGATGAAATGATTCTGCTGGAATCAAAGATAGTCNATACTTTCGAGGAGGAAGTCTATAGACTGACAATGACAGACGGCTACGAAGGCGTNGCGAAACTCATTGCGTATTTCGGGCTTGAAATCTCGGANGCAGATNAGTGTATCGACTCGTTGTTTGACGCGCTGGACCTACTCGTCGGTCANGATGGCAATATCGATAAAATCATTGCCCTGCTTAAGCAGCTCGGCATCGGCTATAAAGAATCATATTGAGGCCATGAAGTATCTGCGAATCATAATCCTGTGCGTTGTCGTATCGGCAACAGTGCTCATTCCTTTCGGGTTGATTGCCGCCGCTTTTACGCCCGGACTTCCGTGGTGGGGACGTCTCTCGCTCGTCNGTGGCGGACTCCTGACGGCACGGCTTGTCAAACCATTCTCCATTGTCACCGGCAAGGATNTGAAAATCATCTGACTTAAAAAACTTCCGTAATATGCAATANTGTTTTAANATAGGCAGTCTTTACAAAGACTGGGATATAGAAATGGTCATTACTGTGAGCGAACANGAACTGACTTTCACTGAGCGCCTCGTCCATCCCGACTANCGCAAAGAAATCCAAGGCAGAAGANTGTCGATTCTTGACATTCCTCTTTTTGAGAANGTAGTGGGAACATTTAAAGAGNGACTTGATGACTTTCTCATGGAACGCCACGAAAAGGGCAAGNTGACAATCGACTCCTTGAAACGTCTGTGCGAACGTCATCGCATAAAATACGAGGAGTCAGGTCAACGGCTNGTGACAGCTTATCGTAAGCACATAAAGGAGTTGCGGACCTCGGTCAATGAGCGCGAGATTAAGGGGCGGTCGTTATGTAAAAGGGCTGAGTTATGGCGAAAGGGCAATCGACCCGGNACTCCGCAGNATTATGATGAAGCCACCCGTCTGTTCAATGAAGCNATAGCATTGGACTATCTGCCTGCCTACGGGCATCTGGCAATTATGCTCGTTCAACGCGGATTTATCCATTCGGCTATTGAAATGGCTGAGAATGGANAGAGACGAGGCGACGGACTGTCGATGATTGTGCTCGGCGATATCTTATCTGATGTAGTTCAGTCACAGATTCCGACCGACTATAAGCGGGCGACCCAACTCTATATCTCCGCCTGCGAAAATGGTTATTGTCATAAGGCCACACCCCGGCTGCGACACCTTATCANTATCGGNGAATATACCCCTAACGGTAATCTGTTCATGCGNCTGGTCATNTATGAAGCCAAGCGTACCCGTCAACTGCGTGAGCACCCGGAGGATGAATACTATTTAGATCCTGAATATCGGGAGGCCATGCTCCTCAAGATGGATGGCGGCGACGAGGCAAAGATAAACGAGATTCTCGAACATGCTGTCGAGGTTAACGGNAAGGAATGGCTCAGCGGTTTTCTCGCTACGAGCTATATGCGCATGCATCGGTGGGGGAAGGCTGCCATGATGTCCATNAGAGGTACAGAGGGTATAAATACNCGCTACTCGTATGCCGCACGGCTCGCTGAGATGGGAGCCGACTTTACCGGNGCCTCCGATGAGTTGGGCACTCCNGATTATGAGAGTGCCGTNGCTTGGAGCATCAAGGACATCGAGACAGATGGCTACTTCGGATTTGTCATGCTCAATCATCTTATAGCCGAANGGCATCTCNATCAGGCGTCGCTNCCTGCCGAAATTGCCATNCGTCTTGACGATTTCAATGCCCGCGCCGAACCCGAGCGCCGTGACATCAATAACTACAACAGTGACTGTAGNTTTAATAAAAACGCGAAATGATACATGCTGATTTACCCGCNGACCTGACTTTCGAGCAGTTCAAGGCTCTTGCNATGCGTGAGCCNGACCTCTCGGGCGACTGGATTTATGAACTTGAGGCGAATGAGTTTGACGACGANGCGACAGCNTTGTATCCCTGCTTTGAACTTTACTCGACTTCNCGCTNCTTCTTCCGTTCACTTGNCGANGCCGAAAAGTATATGCGNGAGNANCTTGTCACTCCCTCGGTCTATCGTTTCGTAATCACGCAACGCCCTGTCGGCCGACTTTCCAACGAANATGGTGCGCAATGGCTCTACGACCACACNGGCGCGTTGATTGACCGNACCATCACCCGCTGGGACTCTGACNGCGGTATGGAAAGCCTCTTTTTCGGTCGTCCTGCCNGGCAATTNCGTTTCAAGGGTGGCGATATTGTAGAAGTCGTCGGTCGTGATAAAGTCAATCTTGGAGTGGTGGTNGGCACGCCCTATCCCCTCGAATGGTATTGGGAGAANTACTTGAANCANGGCAAAGAGTATTATTTCGACGCGTCCGACGAGGCAAATTACTACATCCTCGAAGGTCCGGGCTATATGCACCATGTCCATGCCAACACAATNTCTCTTATGTCGCCACGCTGGCCGGTTCCCGATGACATACGNCGCTATTTCGAACACAGTCTCAGACATGCCNACGATGANGATTNCGAGGANGTGTATCGANCCANCTATTTTCNGTGATAACGAAATCGGTTTGCTCGGCAGAAATGAAATAGACATAATCTACGANGCCTCAACCCGCCGNCATCGTCTCACCTACATCTGCGACGATGCCATCANGAGTGANAACGATAANCGNATGNTNNTNCCCGGCANGNTNGATGCAGCGCANCTCGGCAGGCTCACCCGTTGGCTCTCGGAAGTGATGTATGGCCGCACNCGNTTGTGGTATCTCATACGCCACTGGAACGAGAATTGCTGCAACTACGTTTCNCAACCTCAACTCCCGCTTGACACCACNATAGAACAACTACTGAAACAATNATCGTAATGAACAGCGANGCATACGGTAACGACAATCCGCCTTACACTCTCTATCAATCTCCCGACGGCAAATGGGGACTGATGGATAAAGACGGCGTGANACTCCCCGCTGANNTTCAACAGACACTGATGACCGGNTATTTTCTCTCGTGTTCCGTGGGAAAGCGTGGTATTCAGTGAAAAGGAGGGATTTGAGTTCCTATCGTGGTATGATCCGTGGGAGATATGGTTCAGTTTCACATTCAATAATCCTGACTATCATCCTGAAAAGTGGGGCACTCTGCTGTGGAAGAATGAAAGAGGCGTAATCGACGACTATCGTACTGTTTATCTGGACAATCTATCTGAAAAAGATGCATGGCTCATACACGTCCTTTCTGACTATTCCCGCAAAATTAAAGAAATAGAGGAAAGCGACTGTGATGATGATGACACTATTGTAGGAGAGATGATGCAGAAGTTCCTGTACCTTTATCCGGAACTAAACCGTTTTGCAGATTTGAACGAACTGCTTGCACCCATTCTTGACAATCCTAATGTCCCGGAAGATGCAAAAGTAGTCCTTTGGTGTGGGAAAGTCAGTCTTGACTCCGAACTTCGTTACTATCTGAAAATTGACAATTACGATGAATAAACTCAACCTAGACGAGATTCTGGCATTGCATCAGCTTGGCTTGCCGACATTACAGATAATCAAAACCGACATTGACGCCTTCAACCGTATCTACGACGAGCATCCCGAAATGGATGAATGGCTTGAAAAAATCAACGACAAGCTCGACCGTCAGGAGCGGATAGGCATCGTCAGCCTCTCCTGTCAGGACCGCGATTTTCCTGCACGCCTGCTGGCGATAGGTGACGACTGCCCGGCCGCCATACACTGCAAAGGCAATCTCGACCTGCTGAAATCAGAAAAGGCCGTCGCCATTATCGGCGCACGCTCTGCCGACAAGGAGGGAAACGCAAAAGCCTATCAGCTTGGAGCAGACTATGCACGCGACGGTTATGTCATAGTCAGCGGACTTGCTCTCGGCTGCGATGCGGCGGCTCATCGCGGCTGTCTTGCGGCACGAGGCGGTACGATAGCCATCGTCGGCAACGGTCTCGACATCTGTCATCCGAGGGAAAACAAACCGCTTGAAGAAGCGATTCTTGCCGGAGGCGGACTCATGCTCTCCGAACAGATGATAGGAGTCAAGGCTAATCCTACCCGGCTTGTCGCCCGAAATCGACTTCAGGCAGCACTGTCGGAGGCAGTGATTCTTGCCCAGTGTCCAGCCCAAAGCGGCTCGCTCCACACCATGCGCTTCGCCCGCAAGTATGGCAAACAGAGCCTCGCGGCCACCTACCCCCGCCGCACCGAGGTCAACGCCGGCAACTATGCCCTCCTCGATACCAACCAAGCTAAACCGATATAACTTCTATAATGAAGAAAAAATATGATTTGACATGTTTCTGCTCAGTATGTGACAGAAGTTTTCAGTATGGCGATGCTATATCACCTGTATTTACAGATAAAATTTGGTCGTTTTTAGTGTCTCACTATAATCTCTCCGAGCATGAAAAGAATACAGCTGAGGAACTAATCAAACTGCGTGGTGCTGATTTGTCAAACCGCAATGCCCATACCTTTATATGCTGCGACTGTGCGGAGAAGGCATTGCAACGTCGTTTGCTCCTGTCGGATATCACGAAATGTATATTCAACCGGGAGTTCCTGATAAAGTACTTCGGCTATACTCAAGACGAGGCTAATGAAATATGCGGTATAAATTAGGAGCAAAACATATATAATGGATAAGACTAACAGAAAAGCGATATTAGAATGTCGTAAATTCCTCAATGAACAAATAAGTCAAAAAGAAGACTATACGGTTGAAGAAGCAAAAAAGATTATAAAAGAATACATAAAAAAATTATATAATTCAATAAAATGAAAAATTATCATCAGATAAATGAAGCTGTAAAGCATGGCGATTTCACTGAGTTTAATAGGCTCAATGAAGATGAACAAATAGAAAATATGAAATCGTGGACAAAAGATATGAGAATAAAATACTTGTCTCAGAACTCTATTACAGATGACGATTTGTTTAATGAAGTTTATAATATAATTGAAAGTTCTGACAAATGAATGAATCTACCTCATGGAATGGCTACACCGTCAATGGTGACAGTTCCGAACTCGACAAAATTATAGCGACACCGAATATCATATCTCTTGATAAGAATGACATTATCAGCGTATTGTCACGCGAAGGGGAGCATAGGATAACGACCGGCGTCGGTGCCGACAGCCTTAGTGCGCTCAACGCCGCAATCTCCGCCCTCGGGCGTCCTCTCGACAAGGTCACGGCCATGCTCGTGAACATCTATTGTAAGGATAAGCGTCAACTCCTGATGTCGGAAATAGGCAGTATGTTGGAGCCGTTTAAGGAATGTCTCGACACCGACTGCGATGTGCTGTGGGGCGTCGGAGAAGATGCTGAAATAGAGTCTCCGCGAAAGGTCACATTACTCGTTACGACAAACGTATAGTCAAACAAAGAGAAAATGAATGATACCGATAGAAAGACTCAGTACTTCCTGTGTTGGATTTATGACGGATATGAGATAGTCGAGCATCACGCTGATGAGCCGGAAGGTCGCGGTGGGCTATGTTTCCGTGTTGATGATGAGGCTCTCTCAGATGGCGACGGATTTCCTGCAACCTATGATGACTCATACGTTCAGATTGATGAAAAAGACCATCTCCATGTGATTAATCTGTTTCGTAAGACCGGTGAGGCGATGTGCGAGTGCGGCGACAAGGTAGCCAAACCGCTTGACCGCCCAATCGCCGAGGGCGATTATCTGTATGATGGCATGGCTTATGTGCATATCGACAGTGTTTCAGCCGATGGACAGTATCGTGGCGAAGACTTTTACTATGACACCTACGATGCAAGCATCTATGAGGAAACCGACGACCTCGACTATATATTCGACCCTGACAATTCAGACGCTGAATTTCAACTCATCACCGAAGACGCATACCGGGAAGCCTTGAATATCCTCCGCACTGCAATCGCAGAAATCACCGACTATCTTGAAAGGTTATATAAATCTAAACCTCACAAAAACTAAAATGGATAATGTAAATTTCGAGAGCGAAGTTCTGAACCTATGTCGGCAATATGCTGAAAAGGCACGGACGGATATGTTCATTGAGAGTCTGACAATACTGACTGATGCTTATAGGGAGCAGTGTGGACTTAGCCTGACATATCGTACTCTTGTTGAAGCAGCCGGACAGTATTGGCAGGGGTTGTTGCGGAAATCGGCGCATCCCTTGGCGGAGAAGGCACGCGACCACTCTTTTACCGGGATTATGCCTGATTTATCGGAAGAATTCAATGCCCAAAAGCAACATTACTGGGAGTACGACGTATGCTGTCCCGATTCGGATGAAGTTATTGATGCTATCCCCTCACTCATGGAAGAATATGACCACGATGAGAATTTCAAGATAGCCTTCTGTGCCGGTATTCTCCCCTATATCGAATGGCTGAAAGATTATGAAATCACCCGAGCCGAGATACTGGGAGACATGAAGTGACCCTTCGTAGCAAAACAATCTAAAAACCTGTTGAATGAATTAAATTAGAGCATACTTAATCTGACCGATTGGACGATGATTAATGAAATTTACATATTGCATGAATGTCATTGCGGCAATTTTCGCTGCCATGCGTGTGAAAAGTCCGTAAGTCTGTTTTGCATAGTTTTTTATCATCATGAGGTTATCGTTAAGTTGAGAAAATACGGTTTCAATACGTTTACGGAAACGTTTATAGTTACTATGAAGTTGCGCATATAAAGAGCGAGAGTACTTAGTAGTTTGTTCACCACTAATTTACTAACAATCTGTGATTGGTGCAACTTTTTCATTTATAAATATTAAGAATTTGAATTCAACCAACGAGTTATAAAAAACTTTAAGAAACATGGAAAGAAGAAATTTCAGAGCAGAATTTGAAAAACTCGAAAGAGAGTGTGCCGATGCATGCGTCGCAATCTTTAAGCAGTATGGTATCTCCAAACTGAAATTTATGGGTACAACTACTAAAATCAGGTGTGACGATGGAGAAACGCCATACTTCATCGATGCTATCGTATTAGCTAATCCCGATGCAGAAATTAATTACTGTGAATACTTCGATTTACTCGATGACGAGAACTCGTGGTGGACAGGTGGGTACTTTGATCTGGACTGGATCGATTTATACGATTGTATAAATGATGCGATTGACTACTACCAAAAGAATAACTTGCCCATATCAGATTGGGCTCAAGGTGTAGGAGATCCTGAAGTGAAGGGTGACGAAGATGAGGAAGACGAAGAAAACCCTGCATCTCTAAAATCGCTTTTTGGCTTTATCGACAAGAGCGGCAATATAGTTATCGAACCACAGTTCGATAATGCCTGGGATTTTAGCGATGGACTGGCTAAGGTATACGTCGGTGATAAATGGGGATTTATTGATAAAAACGGTAATATCGTTATTGAGCCCCAGTTCAACGAGGTATGGACTTTTAGCGATGGCTTGGCTACAGTGCAAGTCAATGGAAAACAGGGCTTCATTGACAAATGCGGTAATATGGTAGTAGATCCAAAGTTCGACGAAGTTCGGGGTTTTAGCGATGGTCTAGCTCGAGTAAAAGTCGATGGGAAATATGGATTCATTGGCAAGGACGGTAATATTGTTATCGAGCCGCGGTACGACGAAGTCTGGGTTTTTAGAGAGGGCCTGGCACCTGTGGAAGTCAAGGGGAAACAAGGGTTTATAGATAAAGGTGGCAATATTGTTATCGAGCCGTTGTATGATCAAGTCTGGAATTATAGCTACGGCTTGGCTACGGTAGAAATCGATGGGAAACAGGGATTCATTGACAAATGCGGTAATATGGTAGTAGATCCAAAGTTCGACGAGGTCTGGGCCCTTAGCGAAGGTCTATCTGTCGTAGAAGTCGATGGTGAATATGGATACATAGACAAAGACGGTAAAATTGTAATTGAGCCACAGTTCGATAATGCCTGGGATTTTAGCGATGGATTGGCTAAAGTAGAAGTTGATGGGAAATATGGGTTCATTGACAAGGGCGGTAATATGGTAATTGAACCACAGTTTGACAATGCCTGTAATTTTAGCGATGGACTGGCTAAGGTATACGTCGGTGATAAATGGGGATTTATTGACCAGAGTGGCAAAATTGTAATAGAGCCGCAGTTCGACGAAGTTAATAATTTCATCGAAGGTCGTGCACTTGTAAAACTCAATGTTCGTAGTTGACTTTTCTGCGTCAGATTTTTCCGACAGCTTATGTGATATCGTATTGCGTAGGAGTGCTTACCTTTGTATCAAAGAAATAGATTCGGATGAAGTTATTGATGCCATCCCATATCTGATTGAAGAATATGACCACGATGAGAATTTCAAAATAGCCTTCTGTGTCGGCATTCTCCCCTATATCGAATGGCTGAAAGATTATGAAATCACCCGAGCCGAGATACTGGGAGACATGAAGTGACCCTTCGTAGCAAAACAATCTAAAAGATTTGAATGACACAGAAATAAGTGATTCAGAATAAGCTGGCGAAGATTATTTTGATACATTTTTAAAATGATACGTTTAGATACTGCAATGGGAGTGAATCGACATAAGATTCGCTCCCTTAGTTTATAGACAATTTTCGACTAAGGGGATATACATTAATAAAGTATATATTAATAGTAATGATTATAGCGAAAGATTATAAGTTGAACGTATGGCTATCGGATAAAAGCTATAAGTCGAAACCTGTTGCTGCCGATTATATGTCTATGAGATGGGATGATGTCACTCTTTCTCTTGAAGATTTTATCGACCGTATCAGGGAGGGATATTCATATTGCCATATTTACAGCGGGAACAGAAGGTTAAAAAGTGAATTCAGATATTCGCAAGTAGTGAGTATTGATGTTGATGATACATGTATCAACATGAATCGTTTCATTGAGAGTTGTTCCATCAAGCCGACATTCGGTTATGAGACATTCTCAAATGGTATTGATGGTTTTTACTCTTATAGGCTGGTATTTGTGTTTGCAGAAAGGTTGTCGAGTGAGTATTATCCGTTGGTATATGATAGACTATGTACTCTTTGTGGTCTTGAAGATACAAAAGATCACTGTGGTAAGGTGTTGACTCAACTGATGAACGGAACCACCCATGATGCAGGCCTATATGTCAGTAATAACATCTATTCTATTATGTCTGACAGTCAGTTTGGTATTGAGTTGCAAGATAATATCACTTGTAACGATAATATTCTTGGTGTTAATCATAATATCCAATCATATAATAATTCTCATAATCAAAAACAATATAAACGTAAAGTCGCAAAGTGTAATAATGGTCTTGAAGACAGTTTTGATGCAATTGATATGTTGGCGGATGATATAGAACAATTCCTTAATTTTTACGGAAAAATATTCAAGGTAATCAGAGAACAGAAATTGTACTTTAATCAATCGGGATACTGTGTTATTCCTGAAAATCATCTATCACTGTTTGTAAGATATTCACGAACCAAGGATGGCTCAGTCATAAATCGTTTTAAAGACGGAGAGAAACGCCGTAACCGTCTTTTCATAGACGGGTGTATAATTCGCAAAATTAAACCGGACATAACTTTCTTGGAATTACTATACAATCTCGCTCACCGGGTATTTTATTACTATGATAACTCAGATGGGATTTTATCTACTGACCTTATTGTATAGAAAACGAACGATGTACTCCAATATGATGTAGATGCAATGACCTTCGATTCGATTAAGGCCGGGCGCATAACTACATCTCAAAGTTATTGTACTAACCATAGCATCTCACGACAGGCATACTCCCGCCATGTTATGATGTTGGAGAATTATGCAAGAATCAGAGAATGGTATGATCCGACAAGAAGCGTAACCGAAAACTACCAAACGGCACTTTCGAATGGTTTTAAAGTTTGTCTTCGTACACTTCAAAGGTACTGCAAATACAATAATATCCCTGCGTCTCCAGATAAGGTTGAGATAAAAGAGTGGTATCATCCATGGTTATCAGTAGCACGTAACCTGCATTATGCTGAGTTATCCGGAATTAAGGTGTCGTAGAGTGCATTATATAAGTATTGTCGTATGAACGGCATTCCAACTAAAGGGACGGGAGTTCCACCTTCAGAAGTTCATCTCTGAGTTTCGCGGGTACAAAGTGAGCATATACCTTCTCGGTTATTTCGGTTGACGAGTGACCGAGAAGTTGGCTCACCATAGATAGTTGCATGTCATTATTAAGACTGTGAACTGCAAAGGTGTGACGGCTTACATGAAAGGTGAGATCAAAGGGCAGTCCGATCTTCTTACCGACAACCGCAAGAGCTTGATTGATACATTTTGTGGTGTTAGTACGATTGGTGTATAACGACGCCGAATCATCCAGATTGAAATTGTCAGGTAATAGACCGAACACGAATCGCTCATGTTTCCCTTTCCACTGTTCAAGGATTTCGATAGCCTGTTCACTGAGTGGGATGACATTGCGGTTGCGTGTTTTGACTTGAATTTTGTTGAGAGTCTCGTTTGTCAGAGATATGTCTGACCACTGGAGGGTAAGAATATCTACAAGTCTCAGCCCACAAGCATACATAGCAAACAAGAACATCTCGACATACTCCCGACGTCTTACTTCTGTATCGTTGTGATAGAACTCAATCATCTGTACGAGTTGTGTTTTAGAGAGATGTTTTATTTTGCTGCTATTATCGGTCTGAAGAGATTTAGTCTTGACAATGCGCATTTGCTGTATTGCCGCGTTGAGATTTGCAGGTATATATCCCTGTATCATTGCGAGCTGACAACCTTTAAGTATAGGAGTCAAGGCATGATTGATAGTGTCGTCAGAATTATGCTTAAATTCCCTTCGCCACTGTATGTAACGGTCTATTATTGCAGTAGTGATTTCGGATACATATATTTTATCGGGTGCGTATGTGCCCAGCTTTTCCGCTTTCAGGAACATCCCGAAAATGTTCATTACGCTAACGCCATTCTTATATACGCTGATACCTATCTTATTGCGTTCAAGTTCGTTTTTGAGATTAGTGGTCACAAAGTCTGAGAAATCAATCCCTTTGTCATCTCTTGTAGTTGGGCTATCGTCAAGTAAAGCACGAACAATATCAACCGTAATCTGCCCCGGATGCTTAGTACACCATTCGGCTATTTTTGCATCCATCTCATCCAATCGCTTGGAAAGACGGTTGTTGACATTGCGGTAATCCTGCCCGTAACTTGCACGGACGCCACCACGTCCCTTGTTCTCATTCGGGTTCCAGTCCTTTTCTTTTACCGAAATTCCGGTAGAACGCCTAACTGCGACAGACTTTGCCGCATACTCTATTTGTACCGACAATGCTTTGTCGGGCTTACTATTACTTGTTTTATATAGTCTGTAATGACCTGTCGGATAAGGTCGTGAATATTTTCCCATACCAATTATATAGAGGATTTATCCGAAGTTTACCCTCACATTGCCGATAGTGTGGGTTTATAATGCGAAGATAACTTAATTTAATGATAATAGATATGTTACGAGTACTAAAATATGCGATACTCTTCCTCCATAATTTCTGATACTGTCGCGACAGTTTTACGATAGTTAATTCAGGATTCCCAATATACCTTTTTGTTTATGTTGTTAGTTTTACGATAGTTTATTCAGCGGTAAAACGTGGTAAAACGCAAGAAAAAAGAGTTGAACTATCGCTGTTTGCAATGCTCAACTCTTTGATATTCTTGTTGTTAGTCTTTGTTGGACTAATCAATACTCCTCCTCGTTGAAGAAGAAGTCTTCTTTGGAGGGGTAGTCGGGCCAGATGTCTTCGATACATTCGTAGGCTTCGCCTTCGTCCTCCATTTCCTGAAGGTTTTCGATTACTTCCATCGGTGCGCCTGAGCGCATGGCATAGTCTATGAGTTCCTCGCGTGTTGCGGGCCAGGGTGCATCCTCGAGCTTGGAGGCGAGTTCAAGTGTCCAGTACATTGTCGGTTGGTAGATTAGAAATGTATGTTATTACTTTTGTCGTTGTTATATACAATCGTTATGGCCTGAGGGTTCACACCGATTGTCGATCGGTAGTGTGTGTGAGGTCAGAATGAGAAGCTTTTGCCCGAGGAGGTTCCGGGGATGTTACCTCGGGTGGCTGAGCTGTATCCCGGAGTTGTCGGGGTGTGGGGGCCGTAGGGCGAAGTGGCTGCTCCGGTGTCGTAGGCCGAGGTGCGTATCGACTCTACTATACGTCGGTCGCGTTTGTAGGCCGGAGTGCGCTCCAGGGCGTCACACACCATGTCGTCGTCGAGCTGATTGAGCGCGAGAATGATTGCGCTCGAGCGTTCGTGGCCGTCGGTGATGGCGATAGCTTTGTCGGCACCATATTCGCGTATTATGCGCTCCTGAATCTGTTGTGGAGCCGCGGTCTGAGGGCTCTGAGGCTGAGCGGTGTTGACCGGGGTGCCTGTCGGAGCAGCCGATGAGGCGGAGGCGGCTCCATGTTGGGGCTGGGCCGGGGCCGACTGCTGGCGCGAGGCGGGGGAGCCGAATGAGAAGCCTCCGTGATTGCCGGGAGCGGGGGCGCTTCCTTTCTCGATCTCTTCCTCTTCATCGCGCAGCGATGAGTCAAAGCCGGCGGCCAGGATGGTGATCTTGATCTTGTTGCCGAGCGACTCGTCATAGCTTACGCCCCAGATGACGTCGACCTTGTTGTTGAGCGAGCCGACAAACGAGGTGATTTCGTTGCTTTCGGCCATGAGGAAGGGTACCTCTGAATTGGGGTTGAAGTAGATGTTGAACAGCAGTTTCTTCGATCCCATGATGTCGCGGTTCTTGAGCAGAGGCGAGTTGAGGGCATCCTGTATGGCTGCGGTCACGCGGCCTTCGCCCTCGCCATATCCGGTCGAGATGATGGCGGCTCCGCCGTCGCGCAGGGTGGTGTCGACGTCGTTGAAGTCGAGGTTGATGATACCCTGGTTGTTGATGAGCTCCGAGATGGATCGGGCGGCTATCGAGAGGGTTTCATCGGCCTTGCCGAAGGCGTTCATGAAGTCGAGATCGCCATAGATCTCGTTGAGACGCTCGTTGTGGATCACCAGCAGGGCGTCTACATATTTGGCCATCTCGTCGGCGCCGGCTATGGCCTTGCCGATTTTCACCTGGCCTTCAAAGAGGAAGGGTATGGTCACGATGCCGATGGTCAGCAGGCCGCGTTCTTTGGCTACACGGGCCACTACGGGGGCGGCGCCGGTGCCTGTGCCTCCGCCCATTCCGGCGGTGACAAACACCATCTTGGTCTCGTCGTCAAAGAGGGCGTTGATATGCTCTGTGGCGTCTTCGGCAAAGGCGCGGGCTTTCTCGGGCTTATTGCCGGCTCCGAGGCCGTCGCCGATCTCGAGCACTGTGGGCACCGAGGAGTGGCGCAGGGCCTGGCGGTCGGAGTTGATGTTGACAAACGAGACGTTGCGGATGCCGTCGTTATACATGTGGTTGACGGCATTATTGCCGCCGCCGCCTACGCCTACGGCCTTGATTATGCAGTGTTCGGGTTCGGCCACAGCGCGGTTGGTGGCGAATGCCGAAGTGTCGTCGAGTTTCTCTTCCATGATTTAAGAGGGTTGTGGGCTGAGGTATATTGAGTTTCAGAGAGGGTTCGGGGTAAAGTTACGGTTGGCAGTTTCAGAGAGGGGCCGGCAGGGGAGGGGTCACTCCTCGTCTTCCTCCTCTTCGAAGGTGCTCTGCACGGCGTTGGCCACGCGGTTGACGAGTTTACCGTAGAAGTTTGAGAAAATGCTCGGTTTCTTGGGGCGCTCGGGCTCGGGCTCTGCTACCGGGGCCGGATCAGGAGCCGGGGCCGGAGTGGGAGCGGGGGCAGGAGCGGGGGCTACGGGGCGCGGTGCCTGACCGGTGGCGTTGGGGAAATTGGGAGCCTGAGGTGCCGGACGCTGGCCCGGGTGATAGGCGGGACGGGCCGGCGAGGGGGTTCCTGCTGTTGCCGCGGGGGCCGGCGTGGGGTTGACCGGTGCCGGCTGGGGTTCGCTCTGATAAGGGGGCTGGGGTTGTCCTGAAGCGGGGGCATAGACCTGAGGTTCAGGCTGGGGGGTGGGAGAGAGGCAGTCGACCGGCTCGTTGTGGGCGGCGGCGGCCAGGATAGCCAGCACATCGACAGAGTCGGCTACCTGAATACGGCCGTCGAGTATGCGCAGGCGGTTGCCGGGGGCACCCGTGCGCACTTTGAGCCCCGACATCTGCTCCAGCCGCTGGTTGAATCGAGCCAGGCGCGATCCGCGGCCCACGATGATGATGCCGTGGGGCAACTGGCTTGCGCTCAGACCGGCATATTTGATCTGCTCGCAGATGTTGAGGATGATCTCTCCGGCGCGGGCTGCCACATAGTTGTTGATGGTAGCCATGTCGGGGTTCTGGAATGAGGAATTCAGCGGGTCGCCGGTGGTCGGTATGGCCGATCCTGCATTTTTCTTGATCTCCTCGGCCTGCTCCTCGAGGTAGTTGAGCGAAGCTATGTCGCGAGTGATATTGCGTGAACCCATCGGCAACACTGCCAGATGCTGGAGCGATCCGTCACGATAGATGGCCACCGTAGTGGTCTCGGCTCCGAAATCCACCAGCATGCACCCCAGTTTCTTTTCATCGTTGAGGAGCACCAGATCGGCCAGGGCCAGAGGTCTCACGAAAGTGTCGGCCACCCTGAGCCCGAGTTTCTCCTCGACCACCACGGCGAGGTTGCGCATCATCTGTGTGCGGCAGCTGATGAGATTGAGCCGGGCCTGGACATGAGAGCCCATCACGCCGATAGGCCGCGTGGTGACGGTCTTGTCGATGAGCAGCTCGCGCGGAGTGGCTCCGACTATGGTGCGGTCATGAAGGGGCGATTTGAGCACCTCGGCGGTGATGTCGTCAAGGAGCTCCTTGGTGATGATCGTCTCCATGGGCAGACGGCGTTCACACTCTATCGGCTGGGAAATGAGCGAGCGTCCGCCCACGCTGAGATACACGGCCTGCACCTTGCGTGGCGCCACGCGCAGTTCCAGCCGGTTGATGACATTGCGCACAGCCTGGGCCGTCTCGAAGATGTTGCGTATCATGCCGTAGCGCACAATATCGAGTATCGGTTCTTCTTCGACAGCCGTGACATTGAGGGCTGACTCGGCTGTGATAGTGCCTATTGCTCCTTTGATTTTGGAGCTGCCTATTTCGAGGGCTATGATTGTCTTTTCGTCCATGGGATCGGGTGGAGTGGGGTGTTTTATATGGGGGTGAGTGGTGGATGTGTCTTGAAGATTAACCGTTTTTGGCGGGTATCGGTTTTTCGGAATGGGCTTTTTGTCCCGGTCGGGTACGTCCGGGAGCCACGTCGTCGCCGGCGAGCATGGCGTCGATCGAGACCGCCTCTTCGTCATAGTGGGAGACTACCGGCACGTCGGCCGCGCGTTTATGGCGCTTGGATGCTACCAGTTGTCCGTTCCATTTGAGGGTCAGGGTGTCATATTTTTCCCAGCCTTGGCGCGGGAGCACTTTGCGGTAGAAAGTCAACAGTCTCTCAAACTTGCTCTCCAGATCGGTGGGGGCTCCTATGTTAATGACGTGCTGGCGTATATTGGGTATGAGCAGCACATCGGTGGGAGAGTTGACCTTGATCATGCCTATGTAGGCGTTCCAGACCGTGTCGTTGGCTATATAGTTGAGCAGAGGCAGGAGCGACAGTGGGGTGAAGGCCGAGTCGGCGGGATCGAAATGACCCTGCACTACGGGGACATTCTTGTGGTAGCGGGCCGAGGCCTTGACACGCTTGCCGGCACGGTTGACATAGTAGCTCTCCGAGCGGTCAAACACTCTGAGCACCGGCTCGATGGGCTTCACCTTGATGCGTATCGACCCGTCGGTATATCTCACCACCGAGGCATCCTCGATCTTGTCGAGCTCTAGTAGCCGGTGGCGTATCTCCTGAGTATTGATATTCTCCAGAGCTATGCCGTGAGCGCGCTCGGGCAGGTCGCCAAGCTCGCGCTCGAGCTCCTGAGAGGTCACGAAAGGTTTCACGCCTTCCACCCGTTTGGAGCCGTCAGCCACCTCGATGGTCATCCCCGAGCACAGGGACGTCTCAGGCTCTCTGCCGGTCATCACTATGGCTATCACCATATAGACGACCAGCATCAGCGAGAAGATTATTTTCAGAGTGCGAGACACGGCAGTTAGTAATCGGTTGTTATTCAGTAGGCTGACTTATTCTCGGGTACACTCGGCCACTATTTCGGGCAGATAATTGCAGATGTCGCCGGCGCCCACTGTCAGTAGAATGTCAAAGTTACGGTTTTTTAGTGTTTCCACCAATTTTTCTTTAGGTATTAACGTTTTGTCAGGCGCGGTTATTTCAGAGAGTATCATTTCGGAGCTCACACCCTCGATCGGCTCCTCGCGAGCAGGATAGATGTCGAGCAGTATCACTGAGTCGGCTTCCGAGAGGGCCTGGGCAAACTCGGGGGCGAAATCGCGGGTGCGGCTATAGAGATGAGGCTGGAAAGCCACGGTCAGATGGCGTCCGGGATAGAGACTCCTGATAGATGATATGGAGCTCATCAGTTCGCGCGGATGGTGGGCGTAGTCGTCGATGATCACGCGACCGGCACCCGAGCGCTCCTTGAGCCACACTTCAAAGCGTCGCTTGGTGCCCTTGTAGGTCGAGATAGCCTCTCTGACCACTTCGGGATCCCAGGCCTGGGTGCAGCACACGGCGGCGGCGGCGGCGATAGCGTTTTCGATATTTATCTCCACGGGCACGCCGAGGTTGACATTGCGTATGGTGCCGCGGGGTGTCACCAGGTCAAAGGTGATGACACCCTGGCCACGGCGTATATAGGAGGCATGGAAGTCACCCTCGTCGCGCGAATAGGTGTAGACCTTAACTCCTTCCTTCACGCGCGGTTTCAGCTTGAGACCGGTGTGGACTATGAGGGTGCCTCCGGGGCGTATCAGTTCGGTAAAATGAGCGAAACTCTCGAGATAAGCTTCCTCGGTGCCATAGATGTCGAGATGGTCGGGATCGGTGGAGGTGATGACGGCCACCGTCGGGGTGAGATGATGGAAGGAACGGTCATACTCGTCGGCCTCGATCACCGAGTAGAGCGTCGAGGGGGAGAGCAGGAAATTGCTGTTGTAGTTGCGCGACACTCCACCCAGAAAAGCGTTGCAGCCGGCCTTGCTCGAATAGAGGATATGGGCGGCCATCGACGAGGTGGTAGTCTTGCCGTGAGTACCTGCAAAGCATAGGGCTTCGCCCGTCAGAGTGATCAGGCCGAGCACTTTGGCACGCTTCATGATTTCAAACCCGTTGTCCCTGAACCACTGCATGATGGGCGACGACTCGGGCACCGCAGGAGTGTAGACCACCAGAGTGTCGGACGCCGAGCGCATCCCGGCGGGGATGGTGGCAGGATCATCGGTAAAAGATATTTCGACCCCCTCGGCCTGGAGGGCGCGGGTGAGATCGGTGGGGGTGCGGTCATATCCGGCCACACTCTTGCCACGCGAGAGAAAATAGCGCTCCAGGGCGGCCATACCGATACCGCCGGCGCCTATGAAGTATACGTTTTTGATGGTTTCGATGGTCATAACGAGAGGAATTTATTTGTGAGAGGTGATTTCGAGTATGCGGTCGACGATGAGGTCGTCGGCATCGGGACGGGCCATAGCCAGGATCTCGCGCGAGAGATTTTCGCGTGCCTGAGGGTCGGCCAGCAGTTCTTTCAGTGTTGAGGGGAGCTGGGCCACAGCGTCGCGGTCGAGTATCATCACCGCGGCGCCCCGGCTCGACAGTGCCTCGGCGTTATGACGCTGATGGTCTTCCGAGACGTTGGGCGAGGGGATCAGGATGACAGGTTTACCGAGTATCTGGAGCTCGGAGATAGTTCCTGCTCCCGCACGTGAGACCACCAGATCGGCCGCGCGGTAGGCCAGATCCATGCGTGTGATGAAGGTCGTGGCCTTCACCCGGTCGTGACCCTCGGCGAGTGCCTGGAAATGATCGGCTCCATAGCGGCCGGTCTGCCAGAGCAACTGGGCGTCGCTCTCCCCGATCACGGGGAGCGAGGCGGCTATGGCTTCGTTGACTGTGCGTGCGCCCAGCGATCCGCCGACCGAGAGCACCAGCAATTTCTCCGGGTCAAAACCGAGCTCGGCCTTGGCCTCGGCTCTCGAGAGGGTCAGATCCTTGAGATCCTTGCGCACAGGGTTGCCCGTCATCACTATGCTCGTGGCCGGGAAAAAGCGGTCAAGTCCCTCGTAGGCCACACATATAGCCTTGGCTTTGCGGGCCAGCAGCTTGTTGGTCACTCCGGGATAGGAGTTCTGTTCCTGCAACAGGGTGGGCACTCCGCGACGCTGGGCCTCCTTGAGCACCGGGCCGCTGGCATATCCGCCGACACCGATGGCTATGTCGGGGTCAAACTCCTTGACTATGCGACGCGCCTTGCGCAATGATTTCCAAAGCTTCCATAACACTCCGAAGTTGCGCCACAGTCGCTTGCGGTCAAATCCGGCCACCGGCAGGCCCTCGATGGGATAGCCGGCTGCAGGGACACGCTCCATCTCCATGCGCCCCTGAGCGCCTACGAAGAGTATATCGGCATCGGGACAGCGCCGCTTCACGGCATTGGCTATCGACAGGGCCGGGAAAATGTGTCCGCCGGTGCCACCGCCCGAGATGAGAACTTTGAGTTTTTTACCCATGATAGAGAGTTGCTTTAAGAGGTTGTTGGCTGAGTGTCTGAGGCGACTCAGAGCTGCATGCTGTTCTCCTCGCGCAATTGCTCGGGGAGAGCGGCTTTTTCTTCTGATATATCCTGTTTCTTATTGCCGGTGCGTGTTGCCGTGCGGCTCACCGAGAGCATGATGCCAAAGGCTATACAGGTGACTATGATCGAGGTTCCGCCCTTGCTGATGAGCGGCAGGGGCTGACCCGACACAGGGAAAATGCCTGTCACGATGGCTATGTGGAAGAGAGCCTGAAACGCTATCATCACCGCCATGCCCATACCTATCAGGGCCGGGTAGGTGATCGAGCAGCGCGAGGCTATGCCGGCGGCGCGGGCCAGCAACCACAGATAGAGCACCACCACCGCTATGCCGCCTATCAGGCCGAGCTCCTCGACCACGATAGCGAAGATATAGTCAGAGAATGCCAGCGGCAGGCGCGCGGCCTCGCGAGAGTTGCCCGGGCCTACACCGTGTATGCCACCGTGGGCCTGAGCCCAGTAGCTGAGCACTTCCTGTCGGTTGATACCTGTCGGCTCAAGCTCCCATTTGGGCCGCTTGTCGTCGTTGTGGCGCTCGACTCGGGCCATCCAGGTGGCTATGCGCGAGCCGCCGGTTTTCTCGGCCCCTTCGGTGAGTTCTACATTCTGGGAGGCGTCGGCTGCTATGCTTCCCCTCACTTCGGTGAAGTAGAGATAGAGGCCGAATATCAAGCCACACAGTAAGAAGAAACCTGTCATGGCGAACATGTGGCGCCATCTCACTCCGCTGATCACCATCATCGAGTAAGTGATTGCCAGCAAGAGCAGGGTGTTGGTGAGACCCTGCTCGATAAGCAGGCCCGAGAAAAAGATGATGATCACTCCGCTCCACATGACGCCGGTCAGGGTGATGCCGCCGTTCTTTTTGTCCTGATTGAGCGACATGACGAGCGCGATGAGCAGCACGGCCGAGATCTTGACCATCTCGGCCGGGAAGACACCTATGCCCAGCAGGGAGAACGATCGTCGCGCGCCGTTGACATAGTTGCCGCAGAACATCACGTAGATCATGGCCACGGCACTGATGACCGAGAAGACTACCGTGAATATCACCACGTCACTATAATGGCGACGGGCGATAAACCAGGTGAGCAGGGCGCCGGCGCCGAGCATCATCAGGTGACGCAGTATAGGGCCGACAACACCTATCGACGAGGAGGCTACCTCGCGCGACGAGGCGCTGTAAAGCTCTATCACCGAGATGAGACACAGAGCTATGAAGATACCCCAGATGTGCTTGTCGGCACGGGCCAGGGGCTTGGGTTTGATGGTGTTGAGCAGTGGTGAGGATGTTTCCACAGTGACGGAGATGAGGTTGGTTGATATAGAGAAATAGTGTAGCCGGTAGAGGGGATCACTCGGCGCCCTCTTTGAGAGCCTTGACGGCGGCCTTGAACTGCTCGCCGCGGTCTTCGTAGCTCTTGAAGAGGTCAAATGACGCGCAGCAGGGCGAGAGCAACACCGTGTCGCCGCTGACTGTGATGGCCGCGGCCGTCCCGATAGCCTCGGCCATCGAGTGGGTGTCATAGATGGCGGCCACCTCGTCGGTGAAGAAGTCGAGGAGCTTGGCATTGTCTTTGCCCATGCAGATGATGGCCTTGACCTTCTGCTTGACCAGCGGGAGTATCTCGCTGTAATCGTTGCCCTTGTCCTTGCCTCCGAGTATCAGCACGGTGTCGGTCGGCATGGACTCGAGCGCATACCAGGTGGAGTTGACATTGGTGGCCTTGGAGTCGTTGATGTAGCGCACACCGTTGACCGTCCCGGCCGGTTCCAGACGATGCTCGACACCCTCGAAATTGCTCAGAGCCTTGCGTATATCCTCCTTGGCTATATCGAGTATTCCGGCCGAGAGGGCGGCGGCCATCGAGTTGTAGAGATTGTGCAGGCCGTTGAGCGAGAGTTCGGCGCGAGGCATACGCAGTTTCTGATTGGGAGTGTCGGCATGGAGCTGATCCTCCTCGTCGACCCAGGCACAGCTCTCGGCTCCCTCGTCGACATGGCGGTGCTCGGCAAACGGGTAGCGCGAGGCCTCGGTGGTCAGTTGCTCGAGCTGACGCCTGATCACGGGGTCGTCCTGCCAGTAGATGAAGGCGTCGCGGGGTGTGAGGTTCTGGAGTATGCGGAACTTGGCGTTGACATAGTTCTGCATCTCGTAGTCGTAGCGGTCGAGATGATCGGGGGTGATATTGAGAATCACGGCTATATTGGCGTGGAAGCGATACATGTTCTCGAGCTGGAAACTCGAGAGCTCGATCACGTAGACATCGTGGTGCTCGCGGGCCACCTGAAGCGCCAGGCTGCGTCCCACGTTTCCGGCCAGACCTACGTTGACCCCGGCGTCCTTGAGTATATGATAGGTCAGGAGAGTAGTGGTGGTCTTGCCGTTTGAGCCGGTGATACACACCATGCGCGCGTCGGTGAAGCGTCCGGCGAGTTCTATTTCCGAGATCACGGGGATACCCTTCTCGACCAGGGCTTTCACCACCGGCGCCGTGGGGGGGATACCGGGACTTTTCACCACCTCGTCGGCTGCAAGTATGCGGTCTAAGGAGTGGCCCCCCTGTTCCCACTCTATGCCCTCGGCCTCGAGCTGAAGCCGATAGCGCTCGGGTATAGTGCCCGAGTCAGAGAGAAACACGTTATAACCTTTATCTTTACCGAGGATCGCGGCTCCTACGCCGCTCTCTCCTCCGCCGAGAATGACAAGATTCATTTTTTTTGAGTATTGTTATATGGCTTATAAAACTTATAAGATTTATAAGAATTATCTGATTTTAAGTGTAATGAATGTCAGGGCCGCGAAGAGTATCGACAGGATCCAGAAACGGATCACGATCTTGGGCTCGGCCATGGCCCGCCGTGGCATGTCGATCAGGGCCTCTATGCCCTCCTTCTGGAAATGATGGTGGAGAGGTGCCATGCGGAACACCCTGCGTCCGGCTCCATACTTGCGTTTGGTGTATTTGAAATAGGAAGTCTGGATGATCACCGAGAGGTCTTCGGCAAAGAAGATCAGACACAACAGCGGGATGAGCAGCTCCTTGTGGATGAGTATTGCAAAGACGGCGATGATGCCTCCGAGGGTCAGCGATCCGGTGTCGCCCATAAACACCTGGGCCGGATTGGCATTGTACCACAGGAAGCCGATGAGCGCACCGATGAGCGCCGAGATAAACACTACCAGCTCTGACGATCCGGGTATATACATGATGTCGAGATAGGTCGAGTAGATCACATTGCCTCCCAGATAGGCCATGATGGCAAGGGCCACGCAGATGATTGCCGACACTCCGGCACACAGACCGTCGAGGCCGTCGGTGAGATTGGCGCCGTTGCTGGTGGCGGTGACTGCTACGATGACGACTATGACAAAGAGTATCCATCCGCCGGTCTGGGCCGAGGAGCCCATCCACGAGGTGAGCCACGAGTAGTCGAAGTTGTGGTCTTTGACAAAGGGGATGGTGGTCTGGGTGCTCTTCATGTCGGGCGACTGGGTGAACTCGGTGACCGAGCGGAAGGCGGCCTGGGGCTCGGTGTCGTCGTCGGGAGTGGCCGAGAGGGTGGAGCTGACGGTGACGGGGGTGATCTGACGCTGGGTGATCTCGGGGCTCAGCCACATAGTGAGGCCCACTATAAGGCCAAGGCCTACCTGACCGATGATCTTGAATTTCCCTTTCATGCCGTCCTTGTTGTGCTTGCGTATCTTCAGATAGTCGTCGAGAAATCCAAGGGTGCCACACCATAGGGTGGCCACGATCATCAGCAGCATGTAGATGCTGCTCAGATTGCCGATGAGCAGACAGGGCAACAGCACCGAAAGGATAATGATGATACCGCCCATAGTGGGGGTGCCGGTCTTCTTGAGCTGTCCCTCGAGACCCAGATCGCGGATAGTCTCGCCGATCTGCATCTTCTGGAGGCGGTCGATGATCTTGCGGCCAAACACGAGGGCTATCACCAGTGCCAGCAGGAAGGCTGTCACCGAGCGGAAGGTTATATAGGTCATCAGGCGTGCGCCGGGGAGGTCGCCCTGCAGATAGTCAAAGAGATAGTAGAGCACTGTTGGTATAGAGTATAAAGTATAGAGTATAGAGTGTGGAGTATAGGGGATTTTAGATTAGAGGCCGATGGCGGCTTTCACTTCCTCACGGTCGTCGAAATGGTGTTTGACACCCTTGACTTCCTGGTAGTCTTCGTGGCCTTTGCCGGCGATGAGCACTACCGTGCCGGGCGAGGCCAGCGCTACGGCTGTGCGTATGGCCTGACGGCGGTCGGTGATATGGAGTGTGCGGCTGCGGGCTTCGTCGTCGAGTCCGGCTTCCATGTCGGCCAGGATTGCCTCCGGCTCTTCAAACCGTGGGTTGTCGCTGGTGAGTATCACTCTCTGGGAGCGGGCGGCGGCCTCGCGGGCCATGATGGGGCGCTTGCCGCTGTCGCGGTTTCCGCCACAACCTACCACGGTGATGATCTCCCCCCTGGGGCCTACCACTTCGCGTATGGCCTGGAGCACGTTGACGATAGCGTCGGGGGTGTGGGCATAGTCGACGATGGCCGTGAACCCTTTGGGTGAGTGGATGGCCTGGAATCGTCCCGCCACAGGCACCAGTCGCGAGATGGCCGGGAGCACCTGCTCGTCGCTCCAGCCCAACAGTCGGGAGGCGCCGTAGACTGCCGTGAGATTATAGGCGTTGAAACGGCCGGTGAAGAGGGTCTCCACTTCGGTGCCGTTGAGACTCAGCAGGGTGCCGTCGAGTCGCTGTTCGATGATGCGTCCGGTGAAATCGGCCTCGCTGCGCAGGGAGTAAGTGTGGCGTGATGCGGCGGTGTTCTGGAGCATCACTTCGCCCACCTTGTCGTCGGCATTGGTCAGAGCGAAGGCTTCGGAGGGGAGAGCGTCAAAGAATGATTTCTTGGCCTTGAGGTAGGCCTCGACGGTCTTGTGATAGTCGAGATGGTCACGGGTCAGATTGGTGAAAATGCCTCCGGCAAAGGTCAGGCCCGCGATGCGGTGCTGGTCGGCTGCATGAGAGCTCACCTCCATGGCGCAATAGGAGCATCCGGCATCGACCATAGTGCGCAGCAGGCTATTGATGGTCATGGGGTCGGGGGTGGTGTGCTCGGTGGGATAGGGGGTAAGTTCCACATAGTTGCACACAGTCGAGAGCAGGCCGGCTTTATGGCCGAGCAGTCGGGCCATCTCGTAGATGAGGGTGGCAGTGGTGGTCTTGCCGTTGGTGCCGGTGACGCCTACCAGTTTCAGCTGGCGCGAGGGGTTGCCATACCATTGGGAGGCGAGCTCACCCAGCGCTATCGCCGAGGATGCGACCCTGATCACGGTGACTCCCTCGGGGAGGGGATCGGGTACACGCTCACACACGATTGCCACGGCTCCGGCCGCCAGGGCTTTGTCGATAAAATCGTGGCCGTCGACACTGACTCCGGGCACGGCCACAAAGAGGGTGCCCTCGCTGACGCGACGCGAGTCGGCGGTCAGGGAGATGATTTCGGGGTCGTTGGGGCCGGTCACTTGCAGTGGACTGATGGCTTCGAGCAGGTGGTTGAGTCGCATGATGGTGGAGGCTGTATTATATATAATATGTGGTGAAAACTTTATCAATGAGTGAGGGTGAGGTTGACTGTGTGGCCCGGGTCGATGATGCTGCCGGCTACGGGATCCATCGATCTGACAAATCCCGATCCTTTGATCGTGACATCATAGCCGCGGGTCTCGAGAATCTCGATGGCGTCGCGGGCGCTCAGACCTCTGACATCGGGCACCCTGCGGCTTTTGGCCGAGGCTATATCGTGGCCCTGGACAGTGCGGTAGTTGGGGAGCGAGAAGGGTCGACGCAGGGCGCGGTAGGGGTCGGAACCCTGTCGGGCAAAGAAAGTGGGGCCCTCGTCGGAGGGGCTCTCTCCGTTATAGTCGGAGCTGTTGCCGAGCATGCCGCGCGAATAGAGTTTCATGGCGATGTTGCGCATCACCTGGCCCGAGGTTGTGGCGGCGCCAAAGAAGTTTTTGGTCGGGTGGCAGGTCAGCACCACACATGAGTAGCGAGGCTCGTCGGCCGGAAAGAAGCCACAGAAGGCGAGTCGCTTCTTGGCGGTGTTGTAGGTGCCGTTCTCGATCATGTAGCAGGTGCCGGTCTTGCCGGCGATCTTGACTACGTCGTTGCGCAGGAAACGTCCGGTGCCGTGTTCGCCCCACACTACGGCCGTGAGCAGCTTGCGCATGGTGCGGGCTGTCTCGGGCGAGCAAGCGCGTCCTTCCGGGCCGAGGGTCGAGGGCTTGAGCACCTCCTCGCGGCTCCCTCTCAGCTCTTTGACCAGGCGAGGTCTCACGAAGACACCGTCGTTGGCTATGGCGTTGTAGAGGGCCAGAGTGTAGAGCGGTGGGATCTCGGTGGCATATCCGTAACACTGACGCGAGAGGGCTATGCGTCCGCCGCGGTTGGAGGCTACGGAGTCGATGCGCGGAGTCACTTCGCCGGCTATGCCTGTATTGAGTGGCTCGAGAAAGCCTATGCGCTTGATGCGCGAGTAGAAGGCGCCGGGGATGGAGTCGTAGCGCGAGGTGATGATGCGGGCCATGCCGATGTTTGACGACTGTTCGAGCACTTCGCCGATCTTTATCGAGGTATTGAAATGGGAGTCGGTGATGGGGCGTCCGCCTGCATAGGCCCATCCCTTGCCGGTGGGTAGCTCGCGGTTGAAGTCGTCGGGAGAGATTATGCCGTCTTCGAGAGCTATCATCATCGAGAGGGTCTTGATCACCGAGCCCGGCTCGTAGCCCATCACGGCACGGTTGCGGGCCTCGATATATCCGGGGCCGTAGGGGTTGAGCTCGAGATTGGAGATGGCTTTGATGTCGCCGGTCTTGACATCCATGAGCACGGCCACTCCCCAGTCGGCTCCACAGGTGTCGAGCACATTGTTGAGCTCGCTCTCCACGATGTCCTGCATGGCTATGTCGATGGTGGTGACTATGTCACAGCCCGGGATGGCGGGTATCTTGGCCATGTCGGCGATGTCTTTGGTGAGACTTACCTTACCGGTGGTGCCTGTGCGGCCATAGAGCAGGGAGTCAAGGGCTTTCTCCAGGCCTGAGATGCCGTGGATCTCCTTGCTTTCGGAGGTTTCGCCTACGCCGCCGATACTACGGCGCGCCATGTTGCCGTAGGGGTTGAAGCGGCGCATGTTTTTCTCAAAGTAGAGACCTGTGCGGTTGCGGTTGCCCTTGAAGTAGGGGAGGGTCTTGAGCAGCTCCATCTGGGCGTGGGAGAGATTGGTGAGCACGCGATAGGCGCGCGGACGCTTGCCTTTCTCTTTTTCGAGCGGTTTGAGCAGATAGTCGCGCCACTCGAGGGCGGTGCGCTCGGGGAAGTGTTCGGAGAGGGCCAGAGCGAGTTCGGCGATATTCTCGCGCAGCTTGGCGGCGTTGAATTTCTCGGCGCGGTAGTCGATGCGCGCGGTGTAGTAGTGGAGATTGGTTGCGAGCACCGAGCCGTCGCTGGCCAGTATATTGCCACGGCGGGGAATTATTTCCTGGGAGACCGACATCAGCGAGTCGGCCTTGTGGTTCCACTTGTCGGCGTCGACCACGGTGTTCTCGGTGAGCTGTATACCTATTCTGGCCGCAAACACGAGGATCACCACTACGATCAGACCGTAGCGGAAGAGGATGGTGGTGCGATTGTCGAGACGAGCCATAGGGATTGAGGAGGAGTGTTATTTTCTGATAGTGTAGGGGGGCTGAGGCTGCACCCTGAGGTTGAGGCCCAGCGAGTCGACAAGCTGTTGCATGGAGGTCTCGCGTATGCGGCTCATGAAGCTCGAGCGTTCGCGCGATGACTCGTTCTGCACGATCTCCAGTTGTTTCTCCAGCGCGGCTATCTTCTCGAGATTGCTGCGGTAGGTGAATTTGGTGGTGATATATACCATTATGACTATCAGGAAGATCAGTGTCGGGAGCCAGTGTCGGGCGAAGAAGTCGCTCGAGATCACCTGGCCGCGGAAAAGACGGCGCAGGTAGCTCCAGAACGAGAAGCTCTGGGTCGAGGAGGTGTCGGAAGAGGTTTTCTGTTGTGCCACAGCTTGAAGTGAGAAGTCTAAGGGTGGTGGTGGTGGGAGAGGTTGGTTAAAGTTTGACGGCTACGCGGAGCTTGGCTGAGCGCGAGCGCGGATTGCGGGCGATCTCCTCGTCGTCGGGGGTCAGGGGGCGTCCCGAGAGGGGTTTGAGCGGGGAGTTGACCCGTCCATAGAAGTCTTTGTCGACGTGGCCGGCCACGTTGCCGGTCTTCATGAAGTTCTTGACCATGCGGTCTTCGAGGGAGTGATAGGTGATCACGGCCAGTCGTCCGCCGGGACGCAACACTTTGAGCGCGCCCTCGAGCAGTTCCCTCAGGGCTCCCATCTCGTCGTTGACCTCTATGCGCAGGGCCTGGAAGATCTGGGCCAGCTCTTTCTTCTCTTTGCGGGGGTCGATCAGCGGTGACACCAGGCTGATGAGCTCGCCCACGCTCTCGGGGAGATTGCCACGCTCGCGGGCGGCTACGATGGTGTCGGCCAGCCGGCGCGCCTGATTGAGCTCTCCGTAGACCTTGAAGATGTCGGCCAGGCTCTCGCGCGAGGCTTCGGCAAGCAGCCTTGAGGCGGGTCGCGAGGCGGCCCGGTTCATGCGCATGTCGAGGGGGCCGTCGGCACGGAATGAAAATCCGCGCTCGGGGGTGTCGAAATGATGGAACGAGACGCCCAGATCGGCCAGCACTCCGTCCACTCCCCCGGCGTCATAGTAGCGCATGAAGTTGGTGATGAAGCGGAAGTTGCTGTAAACCATAGTGAAGCGCTCGTCGTCGCGTGGGGCGTTGGCGACGGCGTCGAGATCCTGGTCAAAGGAGTAGAGGTGCCCCTCGGAGCTGAGTCGCTCCAGGATGGCACGCGAGTGGCCGCCGCCTCCAAAGGTGGCGTCGACATAGATGCCTCCGGGCTGTATATCAAGCGCTTCGAGACATTGTGGCAGGAGGGCCGATATATGATAGGGCTGATCGCTCATTGGGGTGAAAGTTGCTTTCGCCGGGGTGAAAGCTGTGATGATGATAGTTTTTTACACGGTAAAATTACGAAAAATTTGCAAAAGCAAACTCACCCTCGTCTCATGGGACGTAAAAAAGTTATTAACATCCCGATTGGAAATCCTGTATTGGCTATTTTAACATTTACAAATGTAAATCGGCGATAATCTTCGCAGGTATCGTGGAGTTGTCGTTCATGCCCGAGAAGCGCTCGGCTCCCTTACCGACGGCATAGACGGGAACCAGGCCGCCAGAGTGGCCGTTGGTGGTGAAGCCGAGACCTGTCACAGAGTCCATCGTGCGATAGACGAGCTCGGTAAATTCATTGAAGTTGTTATAGAGGGTCTTCTTGTCTACCCCCTCGTTGTTGACGAAACATTTCTCAAAGGCCTCCTTGAGCCTGGCGGTCTGCTCGTCGGTGACAGGGACATTCTCCCAGAAACCCATCTTGCGTCTGAGGAAGTCCTGCATGTCTACCCAGTCGAGAGGAGTGCGGGCTCTGCTGCGGTCTTTACACCAGTCGGCAAAACGGTCTTTGGAAATCTTCTGATAGTCAAGATACTTAAGATGCAGGTTGTAACCGACGGTGTTGTTTCCAAGGGCCATTCCGCCGGTCTCGTGGTCGGCCGTGACGACAATGAGGGTCTCGTCGGGGTGGGCGAGATACCAGTCATAGGCCTCGCGCAGGGCCTGATTGAAGTTGATCACTTCCTTGACTATCGTGCCGCCGTCGTTGGCATGGCCGCCATAGTCGATGTTGCCCCCCTCGACCATCATGAAGAAGCGGTCGCGGCCGTTGCGCTGGAGGTGGCGCAGGGCGGCCGAGGTCATGGCCGGGAGTGTCATGGCTTCGGCCACGGAGTCGATGGTGTAGTGGATCTGACTGCAGTTGACCGCTCGTGGGTTGAGCAGGAGCACCTTGCGTGAGCCTGTGAGATCGACCGAGTCGAGGCCGTGGACAATGGCTACGCCGTTGGCGGCGAAGCGTTCGGACAGGTCGGTGGGCTGTCCCTTTTTGTCCTTGAGTCCGCGCAGGCGCGAGCCGGCTATGAAGTCATAGCCGCTCTCGGCCATCTGACAGCCTACCTCGTAGTACATCGACCGCGAGGGCACATGGGCATAGAAAGCTCCGGGAGTGGCATCGTCGGGTGGCACCGAGGTGACCAGTGCTATGCCGTAGCCCTCGTCGGCGAGGGTGCGCGCGATCGATGTCACGGCGGTGGTGTCGGGGGCCATGCCGAGCATACCGTTGGAGGTCTTGACTCCGGCTGCCAGAGCGGTGCCCGAGGCGGCCGAGTCGGTCACGGGCGAGGATGCGGAATAGGTGGTGGCCTGTCCCGCTACAGGAAACTGCATCATCAGCAGCGGTTCCTGAGAGTTCCTGACGGTGAGGTTATACATCTGTGCGCTCAGGGCCTGGGCCATGCCCATGCCGTCGCCGATGAAGTAGAAGATATATCGCGGAGCCTCGGCGCTGACGCTCATGAGAGAGGTCGCGGCCAGCAGGGCGGCAGAGATGATGCGTTTCATTCTCATGGTGGATTTTAAGGTGGAGGTGTAAGTTGTATCGTTTGGAGGAAGTGTAGTCAATGTCTCGCTGGGGAGGCGTTGAGTCTGAGCAGGGTGTCCATCGTGGCGCGGTTGTTGGAGAGGCGCGGCACTTTGCGCTGTCCGCCGAGCTTGCCGGTAGAGGCCAGCCATTGCTCGAAGACTCCCCGCCGGCCCTCGACTATGCTGAGGCGGTCGAGGAAGATACCGCCGCTGCGCTTGGCCTGATAGTCGGAGTTGACATCCTGGAGGGCGCGGTCGAGCCTGTCGGCAAACTCCTCGGTCGAGGCCGGGGGCCGGTCAAACTCTATCAGCCACTCATGGCGTCCGCGGCTATGGTCGCCGGCATAGACGGGAGCGGCCGTGTAGTTGACTACGGTACATCCCATCTCGCGACACACTCTGCTCATGGCGGCCTCGGCGTTCTCGACCATCAGCTCCTCGCCAAAGGCGTTGATGAAGCTGTGGGTGCGTCCGGCCACGGTGATGCGCAGTGGCTCGAGACTCTCGACTCTCACGGTGTCGCCCGGAGTATAGCGCCAAAGGCCGTTGGGGGCGGTGATCACGAGCGAGTAGACCTTGCCCGGCTCTATCTCCCAGGGTGCCTGAGGCTTTGCGTCGGGGTTGTCGGCATCGGCCAGAGGGATGAACTCAAAGTATATGCCTGAGCCGACGAGCAGGGCCATGGCCCGGTTCTCCAGCGAGTCCTGCACGGCAAAGAAGCCCTCCGAGGCATTGTAGGTCTCGAGATAGTTCATGCCCCCGGGACGTGTGATGTGGGCATATTGCTCACGATAGGGCTCCATGGAGATGCCTCCGTGAAAGAAGACCTCAAGATTGGGCCACACGTCATGGATATTGTCGGCCCCGGCTTGCTCGATAACCCCCTTGAGCACTGTGAGAAACCATGAGGGTACTCCCGAGATGCTCCTGACATCCTCGCGGAGCGAGGCCCGGATGAGCGCCGGGAGCTTGACATTCCAGTCGGTGAGCAGGGCTATGGATTTGGAGGGTATGCGGGCCAGATTGGCCAGCGGATTGATGCGGTCGATCAGGGTGGCCGAGAGGTCGCCTACCTTCACTCCGGCCGGGAGGTCGAGCTCGTTGGCATAGCTGCCTCCCAGAATGAAACTCTTGCCGCCGAAGAGGCGACTCTCGGGATGGAGACGCAGGTAGCGGGCTACACAGAGGGTGCCTCCGGCATAATGGTTGAGCCTCAGCGAGTCGTCGGTAATGGGTATATATTTGCTCTTTCCGTCACTGGTGCCCGAACTTTGGGCAAAACGGCGGGTGACACCGGGCCAGAGCACCGATTTCTCCCCGTCCACCATTCTCATGACGTCGGCGCGGATGTCGGGGTAGCTCTGCACCCGCGGCTGCACCCGTGAGAGGAGCTCAGGCAGAGAGTCCTCTTTGAGCGATCTCACGGCGGCGGGCGAGTCGAGGCCGCGGGCGGCTCCCCATTTTGTGGCGGCTCCGCGACTCAGCAGGTAGCGCAGTTGCTCCAGTTGCACCCGGCGCGTGGCTCCGCGCCACGACTCCAGGTGGCTGTCTTTGCGGAGAAACCAGGGTCTTACTAAGGGGGTGAAGTCGATCATCGGCAAACTATTTGTATATCTTCCAGGGATACAGACTATTGGTGCGACGCCCGAGGTTTTTGACAAACCCCAGCGGCTCTCCCAGATAGGTGAGCACCACATATCCGCGGGGGGCCTCCTCGGGGAGCACGGGCGAATTGCCGCGCAGATAGTCGAGAGCCGTCTGGAGGTCTATCTCGTGGCGCGGATACATCTCGGGTGATAGCGCCGAGCTCAGGGCCAACTGATGGGCCGGGATGAGGGTAGAGCCTTTGACGGTGGCAAGCAATATCCCCTCGGCGATGACGTCAGCCACCTCTTTCACGCGCTCGAGCAGCCGGCGGTGTGGCCGGGGAAAAGCTGTCAGACGGTCATCCCGGGCAATGATTTCGTAGTCGCCGGCGGGACGGGGACACTCTTTGATCAGGCTCTCGGGGCTGACTTTGCCTCGCGAACCACCCCGGTCGCCTGAGCGCTGTGACCTGGCCGGCTTGCTCTTTTTATCGGAGGGGTGGGCCGGGGAGGACTGGTAGGACACGTGGGACGAGTGGGAGGAGGCATCATCCGGCTTGCGGATCGCGGCCACGAAGAGCCCCTCCGAGCGGGTGCGTCCGGGGATGAAGCGGTAGCAATGGAGCGACGGGTCGGGCGAGCCGTCGGCCAGCAGGGCCGGGGTGATGCCCCACGATTGGTCGACCGGTATATCGATGGTCTCCCCTCCGAGATTGGAGCATATATAGGCTACATTCTCCTCATTCTCGCGGCGGTTGAAGGTGCAGGTGCTATATATCAGAGTGCCTCCGGGGCGCAGGGCCGGCCAGAGATTTTCAACTATCCGGCGCTGCAACGAAGCACACTCTTCGATAAGGCTCTCGCTCCATTGGGCCACGGCGTCGTCGTCCTTGCGCATCATGCCTTCGCCCGAACAGGGCACGTCGGCTATTATGAGGTCAAATGTCTCGTCAAGCAGGCCTAAGGCGGCAGTGTCGGCACGGGTGACTATCACTTCGGGGTAGCCCCAGCGGATGAGGTTCTCCTTGAGCACGGCGGCCCTTGATGGCACATACTCGTTGGCTACAATCACCGAGCCCTCGGGAAGAGTGTCGATCACGGCCGTAGTCTTGCCTCCGGGGGCGGCGCAGGCGTCGAGCACTTTCAGCGGCGAGGCCACTCCGGCCAGGAGATGTCCGGCGATATAGGCGTGAAACATCGAGCCGGCCTCCTGCACGTAATAGAGTCCCTGATGCCACTGGGGATCGAGAGTAAACGACGGACGCGAGGGCAGATAGAGACCCCGCTCACACCAGGGCACGGGCTTGGCCCCCTCGGTGGAGGCTATGGCCGGGCGCGGCTTGACACGATTGAGTCTCACCGACACCTCGGGGGTGCCCGTGAGGGCCTCGGCTGCGTCGCCGAGCTTGAGCTCCTGAAGCATATTCACAAATTTCTGGGGAAGCACAGGGTCAGGATTGAAGGAGGTGATAAATTCAGGCAGGGTGATCAGAACTCGCGTCCCTCATAGCGGGAGAGAGCTTGGCGCCAGAGGTTGGTGATAGGCATGGAGCTGTTTTTGACCGGGTCGAAGCCTACCATGATCGTGCGGCAATGGGCGCGCAGGCTGCCGTCGTCGCGGCTCACCACCTGCTGCTCGAGGGTGAGCGATTTCTCGCCGATAGAGGTCACGGCGGTGACTACCTCGATATTGTCGTCGATAAAGGTGGGCTGGCAGAAGTCACAGTTGGTGTTGACTATGACGAGTCCGATAGTGCCCCATTCGAATTTCTCGCCCAGCACGGCCTGGAAGTAGCGCGTCTTGGCGAGATCCATATACACGAAGTAAAGGGTGTTGTTGACATGGCCGAGCATGTCGATATCGTTGAAGCGAATCTGGATGGGGGTGTGGTGTCGGAAGTTGATCAGCGGACAGGAGTCGGGGTTCTGCATGATTGTCAGTGTAGGATGATTTCTTTGACGGTATCGGCTCCGATAGCCTTGTTGATGGCCTGGGCCAGCGGAGTCAGTGAAAAAGACAGTTCGTTTTTGAGAGGAGCCGAGGTGAGATAGACATGGAGAGTACCTCGGTCGACATAGCGGCGCGAGGTGTAGCGGTTGATGCCGGGGCCCACGATCTCGGCCCAGGCTGCAGCCGCGCGTTGCTCGTTGAGCGACTCGGTGAGCCCGGCGCGGTCGATGGCTTCGTTGATGATTGCGGCTATATGGCGCGGATAGGTGCGTTTCACAGTCGGGTGAAGTGGCCTCCTTCCACTTTCCACAGGCGGTAGTCGTCGCCCGTGCGGCGCATGATTTCATCAAGGTGGGTGCGGTTGGTGTCGGTGACGAATATCTGGCCGAAGTCGTCGGCGGTCACCAGCGACATGATGCGCTCCACCCTCGAGGCATCGAGCTTGTCAAAAATATCGTCGAGCAACAGCATAGGTTTCATATTGGTGGCGCGGGCCAGATAGTCATATTGGGCCAGGCGCAGCGCGATAGTGAAGGTCTTGCATTGGCCTTGGGAGCCTGTGCGGCGCAGGGGGAGCCCCCTGAGGGTCATCTCTATGTCGTCGCGGTGAGGCCCGACCGAGGTGTGTTTCACTATCTCGTCGTGGCGGCGAGCCGTCTCGAGCAGTTGCCGCAGGTCGACTCCCGGCGTCGAGAGCGACGAGAGGTAGGAGAGCTCGACGCGCTCGCCGTCTTCGCCGGCCACAGCCGTGTAGTAGCGCGAGAGGATCCCAGTGATGGTGGCTATATGGCTGGCGCGGGCCGAGTGGATATAGTCGGCCGTGACACTCATCATCGACTCCAGAGCCTCATAGAGGGCCGGGTCGACCGCGCCGTCGCGCAACAGGCGGTTGCGCTGCTCGAGAGCCTTGTTGTAGCGTATCAGTGCCTCCAGGTATCGGGCGTCGCCCTGCGAGATCACCATGTCGATCCATCGGCGTCGCTCCTCACCGGTGCCGCGTATCAGGTCTATGTCCTGAGGCGCGATCATCACCAGAGGAAAAGCTCCGATATGGCTGCTGAGTTTCTGATACTCCTTGCCGCCACGGCGCAGCGACTTGCGCTTACCCTCGGCAAGTCCCAGGGCCACCTCCTCTTCCACTCCGCGACGCTGATAGCGACCCTTGACGATAGCCCAGTCCTGACCGTTGAGTATGAGCATGCGGTCAGGCACTCCCGAGAAACTCTTGCAGAAGCTCAGGAAGTAGATGGCATCGAGCAGATTGCTCTTGCCCATGCCGTTGTTGCCAAGGAAGCCGTTGACCTTGCCCGAAAACTCGAGGTGAGTCTCGGCTATGTTCTTGAAGTTGGATATAGTCAGGGAGCGGAGCTGCATGGCGGTGTGTGGGTGGTGGTTTTACTGAAATGCAAAATTAATGATTTTTCTCAATAATCGAGTAATAACGATCCCGTTTCATGTACTACGGACGGGGTTGTCTCCGTTATAAAAGGTATGAAAAGAACTCTCATCCTCAGTTTTATATCGGGGCTGGTCGGGCTATCGGCTCTCACGGGCTGTATAGAGGACGGCGTGGCCACCTCCCCCTCGGCCCAGCCGGTCTTCTCGACCGACACCCTGAGTCTGGGCGATAATTTCAACCTGACGCCCACTTCCACCGCGCGCTTCAAGGCCTATAATCGTGGCGATAAAATCCTGTCGATAAGCTCGGTGACTCTGCGTGAAAAGGAGCAGGGCACTTTCCGTGTCAATGTCGACGGCATGTCGGGCCAGAGTTTCCGCGACGTGGAGATACGTCCCGGCGACTCGATCTATATATTTGTGGAGGCGACTCTGCCGGCCACGGGTCTCGGCGAGCTCTCGACTGTCTACGGCTATCTCGACTTCGTGACCAACGGTGTCGGCTCTACCGTGGTGATCAAAGCGTGTGGACAGGATGCCGAGCGGCTGAGCGCCTATCGGGTCAAGGCTCCGGGCGAGAGTTGGGACGCCACCATGCCGCGGGTGATCTTTGACTCGCTGATAGTCGAGCCCGGCGCTACGCTGACACTTGCGCCCGGGTCTCAGCTCTATTTTCACGACAAATCTTATCTGAAAGTCTATGGCACCCTTCAGGCTCAGGGCCGGCCCGACTCGCCGGTGAAACTGACGGGCGACCGTCGTGGCAATGTGGTGGGCAATATACCTTTTGATCTCATGGCCTCTCAGTGGGAGGGGTTGATTTTCGCCCCTGAGAGCAGCGGCTCGATGTTGTCTCATGCCGTCGTCAGTAACACTGTGGCCGGTGTCACGGCCGAGACGGGTTCCCAGGTGACGTTCCACAACTGCCGTCTGCGCAACTCGGCCGGCAATTCGCTGACGGCCGTTCATGCCGAGGTGACGCTCACAGGCTGTGAGGTAGCCGATGCCGGCGGCAGTGCGCTCTCCGTCACGGGCGGTAGCCTGAGGGCTTCCCACTGCACTTTTGCCAACTATTACCTGTTTGTCTATCCTCATGAGCCGATAGTCTCGTTTGGCCACACTCTCGCAGGGAGTGATGACGATGACGGCTCGGGTCGCCCCGTGGCTGTCGCCGAGATCAGCAACTCTATCTTTGCAGGTCTCTCGGCCGACTTCTCGCCGGGGTCGCTCGACGGCACTCAGATCTATCTGCGGGGATGTGTGTTCAGGGGCCACGGCACCGACGACGATCACTTCATCTCAAGCACCTGGGGGTATGAGCCTGACTGGGGAGTGGATCGTCAGGCCTATATTTTTGACTATCGTCTGTCCCCGGAGTCGTCTCTCCACGGCTCGGCTTCGCCCCTGCTCACCCCCGACGATGCGGCAGTCGATCTAACCGGCACTCCCCGTCTCCCCTCGCCGACTCCCGGGGCCTATCAGCAGAGTCTGGATCTTTAATAGAGTTTTTTTGTCAAAATGTCAAAATGTCATTGTGACATTATGATATTGTGATATTAGAGACGAAAAGTCTCTAAATGTTAATTGAGTCGGATTTAAATCGGTTCTGTCTTAAAAAATGTCAACCCGTGGAGGAGGGCCGAGATTTTTTAGTTAAATTTATCCCCGTGCTTCCTTTCACAGGAGCGATTTCTCTCCATCAGTTAGTTTAGCAATGACCCGATTTATACTATATATAATCATCATAATTGGCACCATGCTCCCGGCCTCGGCTCAGGTGCTTCCGCAGCTCAAGCGCGAGAAGCCCGATCTCGAGGAGATACGCCGCGCATGTCTCGACCGCACTTCCCCCTATTATTATCCCAGGCTCATGGCCGAGTTTGAGCGCGCCGACACGCTCATGAAGATCGACAAGTTCCGTCATCTTTATCTGGGCTATATGTTTCAGGAAGATTATAATCCCTATCGGTCGGCCGAGCGCAAGATCACTTATGACGCTACGCTCAACCGTGCCCGCAAGCTCACGCGTCAGGAGTGTGACTCGGTCATAGCATATTCCGAGAAGGCCCTGGCCGACAATCCCTTCAATCTCGGCGAGATGGTGATGCTCATCAACGCCCTGCGCGGCAAGGGAAAGAACAATCTGGCCAATATCTGGCAGTATAAGCTCAATTATCTGCTCATGGCAATTGTCTCGACCGGCACCGGGCTCGACGAGCAGAACGCCTGGATGGTCATAGATCCACAGCACGAGTATGTGTTGCTCAACATGATGGATCTCTCGGTCAGCGACCACTCCTTTTATGAGCCGGCCTACGAATATCTCACCGTCACCAACTCTGAGGGCAAGCCCGCCGGAGGCTATTACTTCGACATCGGGCCGCTGCTAAAGGAGTATTACCGCAAACACCCCGACGAACTTTAGAGTGGCCCCCGGGGCAGGTCTCGCCCGCCCTCTCAGCCTCCCTTCAGACATATATCTTAGAGAAGAACGTAAATGCGTATAGATATACTCACCGTGTTGCCCGAGATGCTCGAGGGCCCTATCAGTTGCTCTATTCTCAAGCGTGCCCGTGACAAGGGTCTCGCCGAAATCGTAGTTCACAACCTGCGCGAATACACTACCAACAAGCATCGCAAGGTCGATGACTATCCCTTTGGCGGAGAGGCCGGCATGGTGATGCAGATAGAGCCTGTCGACCGTTGTATCGAGGCCCTCAAGGCCGAGCGTAGCTATGACGAGGTGATCTACACTTCGCCCGACGGCGAGACTTTCAACCAGCCTATGGCCAATGCCATGTCTCTGCTCGACAATATCATAATCCTCTGTGGCCACTACAAGGGGGTCGACTACCGCATACGTGAGCATCTGATCACACGCGAAATCTCCATCGGTGACTATGTGCTCACCGGGGGTGAAATCCCCGCCGTGGCTATTGCCGACGCTGTGGTCAGACTCATTCCCGGGGTGATAGGCGACGAGCAGAGTGCTCTGAGCGATTCGTTTCAGGACAATCTGCTGGCTCCTCCGGTCTATACCCGTCCCGCCGAATACAAGGGATGGAAAGTGCCCGATGTGCTCCTCTCGGGCCACAATGCACGTATCGAGGAGTGGCGCCACGAGCAGGCTCTGGAGCGCACCCGCCGGTTGCGTCCCGATCTGCTTGACTGACATTATAGTTACTGAAATGGGAAGAGGCTTACCGTTTGTGCCGCAGACGTCGCGCGGCAAGGTAGGCTGAGTGTTCGGCCCGATACTCCTCGCGGGCGAGGCGACGGCCCACACTTCCCTCAAACATTCCTCCCCGTCCTACATAGATATCCCAGAAAGCTTTCACACCCTTGATCAGAGGGGTGAGGGCCCCTATATCCTCGTTGCCGGCCGCAAGCACGCGGGCCTTGATCGAGGCATGACTTTCCATCAGCCTGGTGAACTGCTCGGGCGTATCGCAACGGTAATGGAGTATATCGCCGTCGAGCAGACAGGGTTTCACCGAGTCGCGGAAGATCACTTTCTCGGCCACATCGCGCAGGTTCCAGGCTGCATAGCGTTTGTCGAAAAGACGTATCTGACGGTCGGGATACCATCCGCAATGCTTCACGGGATAGCCGCAATAGAAGTTGAGACGGGCCATCTCGTAGACACGGTGGGTCATTCCCTCCTCCTTGAGCCTGAGCAGGCTTGAGCGCAGGGCCGGCGAGAGCACTTCGTCGGCATCGAGCGCGAGCACAAAGCGGTGGGTGGTCAGCGAAGTGGCATATTGCCGCTGTGCGCCATATCCGTCAAAGGGGCGCATGGTCACCTTGCACCCCATCTGGCGACATATCTCGGGAGTGAGATCGGTCGAGCCCGAGTCGACCACGATGATCTCGTCGGCCACATCGCGCAGCGACTCCAGACACGCTCTGATGCGTGCCTCCTCGTTGAGTGAGATGATGGTGGCTGAAATCTTTTCCATGGGCTATGAAGTTGACGGGCTCGCGTCTCTCCGGCAAATATAGTGAATAAATCGGCTTTAAAGTAACGATTACAAAAAAAGTTTACTTGGCCGGGGGAGTTGACGATCGGCGGGGCCTGGCTGAGTTGATTTTTCTCAGGAAGGCACCGGCCTGCTCGAGAGAACTGCCACGGTAGCGCACGGTGCCCGTCGAGTCGGCTATAATATAATAAGGAGTGCGCGGCACAGCCAGTCGCCTCATGCGGGTGCTCGCTACTCCTCCGGGCGACCAGGCCTGGATCCATTCGGGAGCTTTACCTTTGCCTGAGTCGGTCTTGAGGGCAGGGGCCTTCGTTTTCGCGGAGTCTGTCGAGTCGGGGCTGACGCTGTCGGCCGGCAGTGTCAGGGGTGCGGTAGCCGCTACGGCCGAGTCGGGAGCGATATTTCTGCGCCAGGTAGCCGAGTCGGGGTCTACCGAGATCTCCATCATCATGAAGCGTCGGCGAGGCAGGTCGCGACGCAGGGCTTTGAGTTCGGCCGTGAGGCTGTCGGGTTTGACACCTTCGGTGAAGGCGAGGAGGGCAAAACCTTGCAGGCCGGGTGTGTAGCGTGCAAAGGTGTCGCGCGCATAGTTCATGGTAAACATTCTCATGTCGCGTCGTGCTCCGGGGCTCACTTGCTCGCCAAGCCCCGAGGCCCATGAGCCTGTGAGCAGACGCGGGCGCGCCTCGGGCTCGATCGAGCTCAGCAGCGAGTCGGCCGACAGTTCATAACCGTCGGTGATGAATTTATTGACCATCAGCATAGTCGAGGCTATTGATGAGGGGTTGTCCTTTACAAACGAGGCGATGAGGCGGTTGACGGTAGCCGGCGAGCCGTGGCGTAGCAACGAGTCATGCTCTACCACAAAGGCGGTGTAATCTCTCGAGGCGCTCTGACCCTCGACTTTGAGCGAGCGGGGGACGCCAAGCTCCATGGTCACACGGGCTTTCTCGCCGTTTTTCATCACCAGTGTCGCTATCAGTGAGCCGTCGATGGTGAAGATGTCGACAGGGGTTGGCACTGACGAGTTGCCGTGAAGTTCCACCTTGCCATCCTTGGGGTGATGGGAGGTGTGGCTCAGGCCGCGGTCGGTGGCATAGACCATTTCCACCCCGTGGTCGCCGAGCCCGTCGATCTCACAGGTGACGGTGAAGCCCTCGTCTCCTCCACACGAGACCGTCCATAGCCCCGTGGCCGACAGGACGAGCGTGGCGGCTATCCTGGCAAAATTCCTCATATCTTACTGCTTTAGTCTTTTATTTGGCGGCGAGGCTGTGTCTCCGATACATCCTCACTCAGCGATGTTTTATAATTAATGACGACAAAAATAGTGAAAAAATCCTTACTTTTGCCTCATAAAACTCTGCCTTTATAAAATAGCCATGCAAAAGACCTTAATTCTAATTACATTTCTGCTGTTCGGAGCCCTCTGTGGCAACTCCCAGATCGTAAATGTCGTGGAGGATGATCCGGTAGATGCCGACAGCATACGCCGGGCTTTTGACTCGGGCCCTTATTTTGGTCTGTATAAGGACAATTATTTCATCTTCGGCACTCCCGTAGGGCAGAAGATCACCCGTCATAACTCCAATATCAAGTTTCAGATCTCGATAGCCCAGCGACTGACACGATCTACTCTGCCCTGGGGCACTTATCTGTTTCTGTTCTATACCCAGAAGTGTTTCTGGAACATCCTCGAAAACTCCATGCCCATGACCGATCTGAACTTCAATCCAGGAGTGGGACTGACCAAGCCGTTGTTTGTCAGAGGGCGATATGTTGGCAAGATCAACCTCATAGCCGAGCACGAGAGCAACGGCAAGGACGGCACGGCTTCCCGCTCCTGGAACCGTATCACCCTCGGAGGCAGCATCATGATCGATCCGCGCTTCACTGTCCACGGCAAGGCTTGGATACCTATCATCGACGGCATGGAAAACAAGGATATTCTCGATTATTGTGGCATCTATCAGGTAGGAGCTCAGTATATGTCGCTCAACGAGCGCTTCGGTCTATCGGCAACCCTGGTCAAACGCAAGGGCTGGAAGATGAACTACAACACCATCATCGAGCTCAATTACAGAATTTTCAGCCGCGACAATCAGTACCTGTTCTTCCAGTATTACAACGGCTATGGCGAGGGTCTCCTTGCCTTCAAGGAGTTTCACTCCATGGCCCGCGTCGGCTTTGTCATCAAGCCGCGATTGTTCAGCGACTTCTGAGAGACCCCTTCGACGCTTATGCTAAACGATCCCCGGAACAACCTCAGACTGTTAGTTTGTAATAAGTTTAACCCGGTGCATATTAAATGCGATTTTCTCGCGTTGTAGATAAAAAAGAAACAAGAGGCCCGGACTCCCGGCCCGAGCCTCTCAGATATATGAAGATACTCGAAATTAACGCGTTCTACTATCCGCGCGGAGGGTCGGAGACCGTCTTCTTCAATACTTCGGAGTTGCTCAGGCGTCACGGACACGAGGTGATACCTTTCGCTCTGAAATGGGACGAAAATCTGCCCAGCCCTTACAGCCGGTATTTCCCCGAGTCAAAAGACTCCCGCTCGGGACTCATGCGTGTGCCCGGCAATATAGTCAGCTATTTCTATCATTTCGACGCGGCGTCACGGCTTCAGCAACTGATCGACGCCGAGCACCCCGATCTGGCTCAGATACATCTGATATGGGGCCAGTTGTCCCCATCGATACTCAAAGTGTTGCGCCGCAACGGCATCCCGGCCGTGCTGACGGCCCACGATTACCGGCTGGTGTGTCCCGACTTCCTGTTCCGCGACAGTCAGGGGCGTGTCTGTGAGGAGTGTCAGGGACGGAAATTCTGGAAATGTGTGGCCAACCGCTGTTGCCGCGGCAGCCGGGCTCTCAGCCTCATGATGGCGGCCGAGCAGTATACGCGCAACCTGCTGTTTCATCCGGCCGGGATGCTCGACGGTCTGATTTACGTCAGCGATTTCTCGCGAGAGATACATCAGCGCTACATGCCCCGGCTCAAAGAGGTGCCCGACCTGCGTCTCTACAACACGGCGCCCTCCATCGCCGCCGAGCCTTCGGCCTCTGAGGATTACTATCTATATTTCGGCCGACTCTCGGCCGAGAAGGGAGTGGCTACACTGCTCGAGGCGGCAGCCTCACTGCCCGAGGTCAACTTCAGGATTGCCGGCAGCGGCCCGCTCGAACAGGAGCTTAAGGCTACAAGCGAGCGACTCCGGCTGACCAACGTGGAGTTTGTAGGATTTAAAAAAGGGGAGGCACTGCGTCGGCTCGTGGCCGGCGCGCGCATGGTGATAGTCCCCTCGGAGTGTTACGAGAATAATCCCCTGTCGGTGGTCGAGGCCTATTCGGCCGGAGTCCCTGTGATAGGAGCCTCGATAGGCGGCATCCCCGAGATCATCCGGGAGGGTCAGACCGGTTTCACGTTTACTGTCGGAGATGCCTCCGCGCTCGCCGCGACAGTGGCCAAGGCCGAGGCTCTGTCGCCCGAGGAGCTCACTGCAATGCGTCGGGAGGCTCTCGACTTTGCCCGCGCCAACTTTGACTCCGAGCGCTACTACGACTCCCTGATAGCTTTTTTCAGAAGCCTGACGGCAAAAAAATGAGATGTCTCCCCCGGGAGAATCGGCTCAAGTATGAAAACGACAGCGAGATACAACACGATAGATATAGCCAAGGCCATCGCCATAGTCCTCGTGGCTATCGGACATTTCGATGTCGAGCCGATGCCTGAGTTTTACCAAGGGCTCGACAAGGTTATCTATACGTTCCACATGCCTCTCTTCTTGTTTGTGAGCGGATTTCTTTGTGTGGCCACATGGAAGCCGTTGAAGTATGGCGAGTTTCTGTTGAAGAAATTCAAGCGTCTGATGATCCCCTACTTTGTCACCTCGGTGATAATCATTAGCATCAAACTGCTCACTCAATCATTCATGCCGGTCGACAATCCCGTCTCGGCCGTCGACTATATCGCTATGCTGTGGTTGCCCGAAGCCGGCTTTTTCCTGTGGTTTGTGTATGCGCTCTGGTGGATGATGGTGATTATCCCCTTTTTCAATACTCCGGCCAGGAGGCTGGTTCTGTGGGTATTAAGTCTGCCAGCCTATTTCTATTACGGTTATGTGACAGATCTTTTCTGTCTGACTCAGACGGCTCGTATGGGGATATTCTTTGTGTCGGGAGCCGTGATTTATGATATATTTGACAGGTTGCCTCTCGTCAAGACTCTGTGTGGAGTCTCGGCGGTGTTGTTCATACCTCTGGCGGTCGCTTCATTGCAGGGGGCGACGGAGACCGGTGGTTTTCAGGCCGATACCCTCGGGCTGATTACGGCATTTGCAGGTATAGGATTTGCGATAGCCGTGTCATACGCGATCGAGACCCGTTGCGCCACCCATGTGAGACGGCCGCTCTATCGGCTTGCGGGAGCTTCATATATCGTCTATCTTTTCCACACTACTTTCATGGGATTTGCCAAGGGGGTGTTGTCAAAGCTCGGATACTTCGCCGGGTCAGACCTGATGATGCGCTACACTCTTGCCGAGTTGCTTGTCCCCGGAGTAGCCGGAGTGGTGGTGCCCTATCTGTTATATCGTTATCTGCTTGTGAGACACCCGCTGACACGATCGCTTTTCGGCCTTCAGAAAGGGAAATGAGCCCCTTGGGTCACCCTCCCCGATATTTGTAGCTGACAGGTTGACTTGCCTATTGCGTAAGTAAAAGTTTTTCAATACATTTGCAACCTGTAAACACTATGCAAACCGATACTATGAAGAAACTTTTCACTTTGCTTGCCGTAGTCCTCGGCGTGTGGGGTAACAGTGCCCGGGCCCAGATGGACGGCTCGCTCGACCCCGCGAGCGTGGTAGAGTCGTGGAGCGACTCATCTACTTATCCGCGCATCATCGACATCAATTTCTCCGACACCTCCTGGCCCGACACCTGGGGCGACTCAGGCACCGGCATACAGTGTCCCGAGTATGCCTCGGGCCGATATGTCAACGCTGTGCTGTCGGTGCCCGTGGTGGCCGACGGTGGCTCGGCATCGCTGACCTATCCGGTGATATTCCACAACTGTATCTTTGCCAACAAGGAGTCAAATAAAGGTACGGCCGGTGTCACGGCCGCTTTCGCCCGACAGTTTTTCGAGGGACAGAAAGCCACCAACTATAATGACTGGACTGTCAAAGGTCACACCACCTATCTCGAGGACAACATCCTCCTGGGCAGTAACAATAAGCCTGTCGCCGGCGAGGCCGGCTTCGTGCAGATGTGTCGCGGAGCGGCTGTCGACGGCAATAGTGTCCATGGATGGATGGAGATCGACCATATCCCATACGTCGATCGCATCCAGTGGTCATGGTCGTCGACCTCGTGGGGCCGAGGCATCAAGTGTGATGTCAAGATCGGCGACGGCGAGTGGACACCACTGGTGTGGATGGGCTCTGAAAAGCAGAAACAGGGCTGGACTCTCTTCTCTGACCAGGGCTACATGATGGAAAATGTCATCGACGCCTCGGATGTGTCGCTCAGATGGAGAGTGTGGGACGGCGACGGCAAGAACGGTGCCGAGGATCAGGTGCAGACCGCTCCGTTCGACTGGCAGGCCATCGATCCCAAGGCTCAGAAGCAGGCTCCCCGTGTCCACAAACTCAAGATCTACGGCAAGCCCGTCACCTCGGCTCAGGCCGACTTTGCCCGCTCAAACCCCGTGTCTGATCCCGGCGAGCTGAGCGATCTCTCCAAGTTTGGCTTCTCCGAGACTACCCGACAGCCGGCCCCCGACAAGGATGCCCCCGTGGTGCTCCTGATGGTCGACCCCGACGGCAACGGTGACTACACCACCGTGCAGGCCGCTATCGACGCTGTCCCCTCGGGCTCGCGCGGTATCATCTATATAGCTCCCGGTGTCTATGACGAGAATATCTATGCAGGCACCAAGGACGCTCACGACAAGTTTATCTCCCTCATAGGCGCCGGAGTCGACAAGACCATTCTCACTTCGGGAGTCTCGCGTGGCGACGGCTCCCTGAGCTATCTCGATTGTGCGGCGCTCAATGTGTTTACCCCCTGCTTCTATGCCGAGAACCTCACCATACGCAACACCTCGGGCAATGTGGGCCAGGCTGAGGCGCTCTATACCGGCGCCGACGCCCATATCTTCCGCAACTGCCGTCTCGCCGGCTTCCAGGACACCTATAAGGCCAATGTAGGCTCGCGCGGTTATTTCACCGGCTGTCTCATCGAGGGAGGCACTGACTTTATCTATGACGGCGGTCTCGAGTGGTTTGACGACTGCGAGATCCGTGTGCTCAACGGTGGCAGCTATCTCACCGCTCCCGCCGAGAGCTCCAGGCCTATGACACGTGTACTGTATCCCTCGCTCGGGGCTGATGTCTTCTATCCCGGCCTCTTCTTCCGCTCCTGCCGTCTGACGGCCGAGGAGGGCTATCCTGCCGGCAAGTGCTATCTGGGTCGTCCCTGGAAGGAAACCTGTGGAGCTATGTTCCTGAAATGTATACTCGGTGCCCATATCGCTCCCGCGGGTTGGGCTGCCTGGAGCGGAGCCGAGGCCAAGGCTTCGCTGATGGAGTATCGCAATATCAATCCCGACGGATCGCTTGCCGATGTCTCGGGTCGCGCTTCGTTCTCGCGCCAGGCTTCCGAGGAGGAGGTCGAGGCTTATATCACTCCCGAGTTTCTCTTCGACCTTGCCTCTGAGGTAGAGTTTGACTATGCCGCCCGTCTGCGAGGCGTGGCTGCTCCCGGCGGATTTTCGGTCTCGGCCTCGGCCATTACCTGGGAGCCTGTCGAGGGAGCCGCCGGCTATCTCGTCATGGCTGATGACAAGGTGATAGGCTTCACGCCCTCACCCTCGCAGCCTGTTACCGACACTATGGACGGAGCCGTGATCAGTGTCAAGGCTGTCTCGGCTACGGGAGTGACGTCGTCGGCCGTGAGCGTTTCCTCGGCCTTGCAGACTCTCGCTTTCCCGAGTGCCGAGGGTTTTGGCAAGTATGCCACCGGCGGCCGAGGCGGTAAGGTGGTCAAGGTCACCTCGCTTGCCGACGACGGTTCGGAAGGCACCCTGCGCTGGGCTTTCAATCAGCATCGCGGTGAGCCTATCACGATAGTCTTTGAGATAGGCGGACGCATAGATCTCGTCTCCGAGCTCCGCGTCAACCGCTCTGACTGGACTCTGGCCGGACAGACCGCTCCGGGCGACGGTATACTCATAGCCCGTAATAAAGTTAACCTCGGAGGTTCCCAGAATTTCATAGTGCGCAACGTGCGTTTCCGTTCGGGAGCCAAGGATATGGCCGGCAATGTGTTGACCGATAACGCTTGCGGAGCCGAGAACTGTGCCAACTTCATCTTTGATCACTGCTCGTTCGGATGGTCGGTCGAGGAGAATATGAACACTGCCGACTCCCACTTCCTCACCGTGCAGTATAGCATAGTCCACGAGGGCCTCTATAACGCCGGCCACTCCAAGGGAGCGCGCGGCTATGGGTGCCAGTGGGGTGGGTCGCCCGCTACCTACCATCACAACCTCCTGGCCCACAATAACTCCCGTTCGTGTCGCTTCAACGGCGCCCGCGGCGAGGACAATGTGGTATTTATCGAGTATATCAATAATGTGAACTACAACTACGGCAAGGGCGGATGTTACGGTGGTGAGAACACTGCCGCCATCAGCGACTACGACGGTCTCAACTCGGCCCACGAGTGTAACTTTATAGGCAACTATTACAAGCCCGGCCCCATATCCTCCAAGACCGAGGTCACCTTTGTAAACTCGAGCTATGCCCGTGAGGGTGCCACCTCCTGGGCTCCGGCCAAGTGGTATCTCGAGGGCAATAAAGCCGAGGGTTTCGCCACCGCCACCGCCGACAACTGGAAAGCCATGAAGGCCGAGACTTACAGCCTCGCCCAGATCAAGGCTGCCGAACGCATCGTCACGGCTACCCCCTGGCATCGCCACACAGTGGCCGGAGCCGAGGGTCAGTATCTGCCTGAGAGATATATGATCGAGAAGTATGAGACAGCCGATCAGGCCCTGGCGACAGTGCTCGACAAGGCCGGTACAGTAAAGCGCGATCTCACCGAGACCCGAGTGATCTCAGACGTGCGTTCAGGCTCAGCCTCCAAGGCCGGCGCAACCCTCGGAAACGGCATTATTGACTCTGAGAATGATGCCGAGGGCTTCTTCAACTACACTACCGACTACACCGTGCCTGTCGATACCGACGGTGACGGTATGCCCGACGAGTGGGAGAGTGCCCACGGTCTCAACCCCGACAGTGCCGACGACCGCAACCTTGTCAACGCCGAGGGTTACACTGCCCTCGAGGCCTACCTCAACTCGCTCATGGGCGAGAAGACCGACGACGGTTTCAAGAGCGGAATAAGCAACATCGAAGCCCCGGCCACCTCTATCACTTATGACCGCGCTACTTCAACCCTCTCGGTAGGCCCCGAAGCAGTCGGAGCTCACGTCGCCGTCTATGGCACCGATGGACGCCTCGTCTACTCAGGCACCTTGACTGCACCCTCCGTCTCGCTCTCATCGCTCCCCGAGGCTATCTACCTCGTGCGGGTAGGCTCCCCCTCCCTCACTCCCCGCGTAGTCAAGATCCTCCGCTGATCCGTCGCTATCATCGGTCTCAAAATGATGAAATGACGACCGAAATCCCGATATAATTGAGTCGCGGAGCGACGATATTGTGATAAATAACCCTCACAACATCGTCGTTCCGCGACTCTTTTTCAGCAATCGTTCACTTAAATAGTTATGTAAAGGAGGGTTTCCCCTTCGACGACACAATCACCTCGGCCGAGCGCCCACCCACCCGTAGACCCATCCCCACACGGGCTTTGAGCCGGAGGGTTGATTGAAAAAATTTTCATATTTTTTTATAGAGTCAAGGTCGGGAGAATACATCGAAAAACTGTAACTTTGTGCGATATTTCGATACTATTCCAATGGCACAATATAAATATCTGCAACTGGCGCTCAGAGGCGAGAAACAGGGCCTCACACAGACCCTATACAGCTATCAGCCCGAGGGCACCGATATAGATCCCGCCTGGGCCACCACGATGGTGGAGCCGGGAGCCGCGATCAAGCGTTTTCTCAACGCCGACGAGTGTTATGTGCTCCAGCGCTCGCCCAAAGGCTATTATATCTCACTGATAGCGCGCGACAGCGAGCGAGGTGTCTATATGATCTCTATGCTTGTCGACGACGGATGTGCCCTGACCGGGCGCACGGTGCTATCGATCTTCTCGGCTCTGCGCAAGGCCTGGATACAGGAGGGTAATCTCACCGACGAGGCTACTGAGACAGCTCTGCTCGAAGCCGGAGTGCCTCTCGAGCCGGTGTGTCTCGAGGCCTGGACTTACGTGGCTCCCGAGTCGTCGGTCACTCTCGAGGAAGCTGCTTACCGCACATATATCTCGGTTCAGGAACTTGAGTCGATCTTCTCGTTTCCCGGACAACCCGACTACGAGTCCTACCGCTGCGTGCTCGTGGTCTCGGCCACCACGTCCCTGCGTCCCGGAGTCAAAATGCCTCGCATCACGGTGCCTATACGCAAGCAATATGACGTGATATGTCCCGAGGGGGTCACTGCCTCGACCACGCTCCTCTATGACGGCGAGCGTCTCACCCTCACCTACACCAAGGAGGGATTTGATTCACACACAGAGTCGTTCATAGCCGGAAATCCCTCGGCCTATGCCAAGTATGACGGCTCGACAATCAGGATACGCACCTCGGTGCAGACCGGTATGCGCTTCGTGCGCCGGGTGCCGGTAAAGGTCACCTCGTCAAAGGGGGGAGCCCTCAACGGCTATACCATCTCGGTCAACGGCAGCAGTGTCAGCACCGCCGAGCCTTATATCGAGTTTACCGAGAAGGATCTCGAGCCGGGCACCGATGTAGAGATACAGGTGGCCAGCAACAACTATTCGCCTCTGAGGCTGAAATATCCCGCCGAGGAGATGCTCACCATGGAGGAGCTCCCCCTGGAACTTCAGCCCGTGGAGCAGACCGTCACGCTGAGACTTGATTTCGGCGAGGGCCGGGTGCTCGAGCAGGTAATCACTATCGAAAAGAATACACCTGAGTATAACCGCCTTCACTCGGGCAACTTCCACGGTTTCAGAGCCAACCGCCAGGTCAACGACGATCACACCGAGGTCTACAACGTCGATGTGCGCCTCTCGTGTCTCCCCGAGGCTCCCAATTTCGCGGCAGCCCGTGGCGAGGGGAGCGACAGCCGCATGAAGGCTCCGCGTTTTGTCAACATCTCTGACGACACCGCCGATGACGCCGCCGAGCGCCCGGTCTTCGATCCTACTCTCCCGGGCAAGGAGATGGCAGGCGACGAGGAGGCCGGCGACACTGACGATGAGGCAACCGCCGGGAGCACCTATCGTGATTACGGAGCCTCCCGCCAGAGTTCGACCCGTCGCCGCAAGATGATGATCTGGAGTGTCGTGGCAGTAGTAGTGCTCACCGGCATAGTGCTCGCGGCTCTCTTTATCCCCCGAGGAGAGGCTCTCGATGCCACTCCGGCCGCTGTCACCGAGATGACATCGGAGGGGGACGGCTCACCTGCCTCAGCCCCTGTGGCACCCATGACACCCGAGGAGCAGGCCGATGCCGACTATCTCAACGGCTCCCCTGCCTGGGATCTCTCCAAGCTCGCCAGCCCTATGGGACTCGGCCTGGCCGAAGCTATGCGCAACGGCGACCTCGAGGCTTTGGCCAACAACGATTATTTCACCGTCAACGGCCGCTGCACCAACTCCAAGGCCCTTCAGATGGTTGATCTGGCCTGGAGAGCTATCGGTTCGCCCAACGAGAACAGCAACCGTGCCCGTCTGCGCAAAGGTTCGTCGATCGAGGGGAGCATCTCGCTCTACGATCTGGTCAACTCCATGGCCAAGGTGCGCCCGGCCGAGCATGCCAACGAGCGTCCCCGTCCACGCCGCTGATGCCGACTATATCTCTATCACCCTCCTCTCTTCCCTCTCAAATCTGCTTAAATACACTGTAACTGACTATGACAATCGACCGCATACAGGAAGAAATCACTGACGAATTTTCGCTCGTAGACGACTGGATGGACCGCTATGGCATGATCATCGATCTGGGCAATCAGCTCCCGCCAATAGAGGAGAAATATCGCAATCCCGATCATCTCATAGAGGGGTGTCAGAGCAGGGTGTGGATCAATGCCGAGCTTACCCCCGAGGGTAAGGTACACTATACCGCCGACTCCGACGCCATTATCGTCAAGGGCATCATCTCGCTGCTGGTGAAGGTGCTCGACAATCAGACTCCCGACGACATCATCAATGCCGATCTCCATTTCATCAACGACATAGGCCTCAGCGAGCACCTTTCGCCCACACGCAGCAACGGCCTTCTGGCCATGCTCAAACAGATGAAGCTCTATGCCGTGGCTTTCAAGGCCCGGCAGGAGGCCGCAAAGTGATAAGGGGGATCGATTACTCCCGGGTATCATCTCACACTGTAAACTCTCAGGCCGATCCTTATGATGGATAGCTCGTTTCTCGCAGGTCTCTCGCAAAGTCTCCGACGCCAGTCGTGGATACCGGAGGCGGAAACCTTTCCGTCAGAAATCTATTTTCAGATCTTCCGCGGCCCCGACGGCTTGGCGCGTCTGCGCGTTGTCGACGGGTCGATGTCACCTGTGGCCAAGCTTCCCGACTATCACAATTACGGTGGAGCCACGTCCCAGCTGCTCAGGGCTATGGCTCAGGTGGAGGCCGAGTCGAGATTTGAGATAAGATGGGGGGAGGAGGAGACCGAGGGGATCGCTCTCGACAAGCATCAGTCGCTCATCTATCAGCTCGTGAGATGTGACAATATCGTCGAGGGCGATAGATGTGTCAGAGTGAGCGTCAGCGACTCCCAGGCGGTGCTCACCCTCAATCTCGAGCATCGCGACGAGGTCTGCGAGGCCTCCTGGAGTCTGGATGTCCCTCTTCCCGAGGGGGGATATGACCGTCATGTCCGTGGATGGTATATGCTCACCGATAGTTTTGCCGTCTCCTCGGGGGTGATCTATCCTCTCGAGCCCGTGGGCGACAACTTCAGCCGGCTCAAATTTTTTGAGTCTAAATTTCCCGTTTCGATGGCCGAGGGGTATCTCTCGGTGGCTTACAGCTATCTCGAGGCCTTTGCGCTCTCGTATGAGGATCGCAAGGTGGTGGTCAATCCCGAGCCGGTGGTCATGCAGCCGGCGCTTGTGTTTGAGCGCGTGGACGCCGACCTGACGCTCTATCTGCGTGTCACTTCAGCCCTGCGAGGGTTTGACGAGATGTTTGTCAGACAGTTTGATCTGAGCCACGTGGTCTCGCTGGCAGCCGAGGGGACTGTGGCTGTGCGCCGCGTCAACCGCCGCGACCACGTCAGGGATCTCGAGGCCGTGCGCGAGCTGTTGATATATCATGCCCCTACGCGCCGTCAGGGCCGGGAGGTCTATCTCGACGGCGACACCTTTGTCATTCCGGCCGTTGTGGCCTCGTCGTTTCTGCTGGGGGCATTGCCTAAGCTGGTCAATGATTATGTGCTGCTTGGCACTGACCGGCTCAAGGGCTACCGGGTGGCTGCCGTCAGGCCTAAACTCAATTTCAAGCTTTCATCGGGCATAGATTTTCTCGAGGGAGACTTCACGGTGCAGCTTGGCGACGATAAGGTCAATCTCGGTAAACTCATAGAGCAATATCGCCGAGACAAATATATCACTCTCAAGGATGGTACCCGAGCGGTGCTCGACGAGGCTTATATGCGTCGGCTCGAGCGGCTCTTCGGCGACAAACGCTCGGCCGGCAAGAAGGTAAGATTCAACTATTTTGACCTGGCCGAAATCGAGGAGTTGACCTCAGAGAAGCTCGAGACGCCTCTCATAGCCCGTCAGAGGGAGCTCTATGAGGGATTTAACGGGCTCTCCACCCGGCCCCTCCCGCCGCCGGCGGTCAATGCCACCCTGCGCAAGTATCAGCAGGAGGGAGTGAAGTGGATGAAATATCTCTATGACAATAATCTCGGGGGTTGTCTGGCCGACGACATGGGTCTTGGCAAGACTCTCCAGACTATATCGGTGCTCTCGGATATTTATCCGGCCGAGGAGGTTCCGACCCTGATAGTGATGCCCCGCAGTCTGCTCTTCAACTGGCAGAAGGAGATAGCCCGTTTCTGTCCGTCGCTCACTACATATATCTATTATCAGGGCTCGCGCAACCTTGAGGAGGCCATGAAGCATAATGTCATACTCACCACCTACGCCATGGTGAGAAACGACATCGAGAAATTTGCGGCGGTTGAGTTTCATTATATCATACTCGACGAGAGCCAGAACATCAAGAATGTCACGGCTCAGGTGACCCGGGCGGCCTATATGCTCAAGGGGCGTCACCGGCTGGCTCTGAGCGGCACCCCTGTCGAGAACAATCTCTCGGAGCTCTATTCGCTCTTCCGTTTCCTCAATCCGGGCATGTTGGGCGATCCCGAGGAGTTCAACCGGCGTTATGCCAATCCTATACAGCGCGAGGAGGATCGCGAGGCACTGGCTTCGCTGCGTCGCCGCATCTATCCCTTCATGTTGCGCCGCCTCAAGAAGGATGTGCTCACCGAGCTGCCCGACCGCACCGACAAACGCCTGTTCATAGACATGGATCGCGCTCAGGCCGAATATTACGAACAGCGCCGCCGCTTTTATGTCGAGAAAATCAAGGGATCTATCGAGAGCGAGGGCGTGGCCAAGTCTCAGTTTCTGATGCTCCAGGCGCTCACAGAGTTGCGCCGCATCGCCTCGGTGCCCGAGAGTCTCACCGAGGGTGAGATCACCTCGGCCAAACTCGAGGTTCTGATAGAGTCTCTGACCGATGCCGTCTCGTCGGGTCATAAATGTGTGGTGTTTTTCAACTATGTGGCCGGACTGGAACTTGCCGCCGAGCAGCTCTCGCGCCTTGGAGTCGGCTACGAGACTATGACCGGGGCGACCGCTGACCGCCGACGGGTGGTGGAGCGTTTTGACCGCGATCCCTCGTGTATGGTGTTGCTGATGACACTCAAGACCGGCGGAGTGGGCCTCAATCTCACGGTGGCCGACACGGTGTTTATCTTCGAGCCCTGGTGGAACAAGGCCGCCGAGGAGCAGGCTATCACCCGACTCCACCGTTTCGGCCAGAAGGCCAAGGTGTTGAGCTACTCGCTGATCACCCGGTCGACTATCGAGGAAAAGATTTTGGAGCTTCAAGAGAAGAAGAAGGCTCTCTATGAACAGCTCATCAGTGCCGACGGCTCCTCGTCAAAACAGCTCTCGGCCGAGGATATAGATTTCCTGTTAAAATAGCGTGAACGATGAAGGTAGATTTTGAAGTAAGTTCGGCCTCGGCTCTGGAGAAGTGGATCTTCACGCTCAACGATGCCTATAATAAGGACAATATTGTAAGGATCGTCAATTCGCTGCCCTTCTGGGGTGAGGGAGACGAGGTGAACGTGGGGCGCAGTTCGCTCACACGTGAGTTTCGTCTTGTGACTCAGAAAAAAACGGCGGCCACCAAGGCCGACTGGCTGTCGGTGCTGGCCAAGATGTTCACTACCGAGCACAACCGCCGTGTGCTCTGGGAGCATCTGTCCGACGATGTGAGACGGCTCATGGAGTATCTCAACACCTATGTATTTATATCGGGTTATGGGATCAGGACTCTGCTGGATATATCGCCCGAGGCGTTGCCTCCTATATGGTGGTTGTCGGTGCTCAGCGCGTATAGCCCCAAGCCTTACTATTATATGCCGGTGTCGGTGATCGGTTCGTTTCCGTCAATGACTCCTCCACCCGTGAGCGATTATCTGGTCGAAGATCTCGATGAGGCTGGATTGCTGACAGCCGATCCGGAGCATGAGATGATCACGTCCATGTCGGTGTTGCAGAGCCTCTACGACAGCGACATGCTGGAACGAGGCAAGAGTCGTGTGTCGGTTTCTTATATAAATAAGGTGGCCAAGATGCTCCGGCCGATGGAGTTTTATAAGGACTCCGATGATAAGACTGTGCGCTCCTGGCGCACTCTGCTTCTGGTCAACGCTTATGTCAAGATGCGCGACAGCCAGCCGCGGCAGAGTGTGATGGGGCCTGTCGATGCCTTGAAACAGATTTTTCAGGGTATAGCGCTCTCGTCCATACCACAGTGTGGCTACCTTGCCAAGATACTTTTCAGCAAGCTTAATTCCGCCCTGACCTGGGATATGAGCTTGTCTCACCTTTTCAAGACGGTGATCTCTATTCTCAAGACTCATGCCTCCGACGGCTCCCGTTGGTTGCTCACCGACGGGCTGATGGCCGAGATCGACCGGGCTCCCGGGGGTAAGGCTGACCGCTTGTTTTTTGTGCCTGAGAGTGTCAACCGCTACTCCTGTCATAATAATTTCTCTCAGGAGCGGCTTCAGCCCGACAATCTGACTGATCAGGCAGGAAAGCCTATGATAGACACGCTGCTGTCGCTATTGTGTTCGCTGGGCTTCCTGGTGCTGAAGTATCGTGATGAAGATCCGGTTGGTGAGACGTCGCCTATGCCTTTCATAACAGCCATGCGGCTCACGTCGCTCGGCCGCTATGTGATGGGGCTCGACGAGAGCTATCAGGCCCGGCCGGGGGAGATCGTTCAATATTTCGAGCTTGATGCCGAGCGCCTGATCATCAGGGCTCTGGGAGATGACAATCCCTACGAGGGGTTGCTCAAGGAGTTTGCCAACCCTATCGGCGCGCGCCGATATGTGGTGACTCCCGAGACTTTCCTGAGCCGGTGCAGGAGCGTGAGCGATGTCAACTCCCGGCTGGAACTGTTCAGGCAGACTGTCGCGGTCAAGCTTCCGCCAAACTGGGAGGAGTTTCTCCAACGAATGTCGAGAGCCCACAGGAGCATCAGAGAGGTGGGTGGTTACTCGGTGTATAAGATCGATCAGTCGGAGAGCGCTCTTGTCGAGGCACTCACCTCCGACAGCGAGTTGCGCCGGCTGGTGATCAGGGCCGAGGGTTATCGCATACTTGTGGCGAGTGACGACAAGGAGGCGTTTGAGAAGCGTCTGTTGCGTTACGGCTATCTGATTTCGTGAAAATAAGTAACTCTTAAAAATTAAACGTCAATATGTTTTCCCATTAGTAACTCGTGATAGTATAAATTAATTTTCAAGAGTTACTTACTAAATTTAAAATACCATATCAAATGTCAACTTACACTCCACAGGACAACCGCAAGGTGACTACACGCCGCCTGGCCGAAATGAAGGCAGCCGGCGAGAAGATTGCAATGCTTACAGCCTATGACTATTCCATGGCCCGTCTCATCGACGAGGCCGGTATGGACGTAATTCTTGTCGGCGACTCGGCCGCTAATGTGATGGTCGGCTATCAGACCACTCTTCCGATGACGCTCGATAATATGATCTATCATGCCAAGTGTGTGACCAACGGTGTGAAGCGCGCTCTGGTGGTTTGTGACATGCCTTTCGGTACCTATCAGGGTAATTCGCTGGAGGCTCTGGCGTCGGCCGTGCGCATCATGAAGGAGAGCAATGCCGAGGCTGTCAAGATCGAGGGGGGCGAGGAGATTATCGATAGTGTGAGGCGTATCCTCTCGGCCGGTATTCCCGTGATGGGTCATCTGGGACTGACTCCTCAGTCGATCAACAAATTCGGCACTTACAATGTGCGCGCCAAGGAGGCTGCTGAGGCTGCCAAGCTCAAGAGCGATGCCAGGCTGCTTGAGGAGGCCGGCTGTTTTGCGATAGTGCTCGAGAAAGTGCCTGCCACGCTTGCCGCCGAGGTAGCCGCCGAGCTTACTATCCCTGTGATCGGTATCGGTGCCGGGGGTGGTTGTGACGGTCAGGTGCTGGTGATGCACGATATGCTCGGTATCAACAGCAATTTCAAGCCCAAGTTCCTGCGTCGCTATGCCGAGCTCGGCGAAGCTATCGAGAATGCCGTGGGTAATTATATCAACGATGTGAAGAGCAGCGATTTCCCCAACGAGAACGAGCAGTATTGACAATTCTGTTCCCTTTCTCAGGGAATAGGTAGATACAAAATAAGACCGGGGACAAGGCGTGAGCCGAGTCCTCGGTCTTATTTTTTGTGAAAGCCTCGATGTCAGATGTCTTCCTCGATCGAGAAATCGTCGGGGAGATCCTCGTCGGGGAGTTCATCCTCGATAGATGAGATGTCGTCGTCGGTAGGCTCGTCGGGATCGGCGCCCTTGCCGCTCTTCTTGCTGCCTTTCTTGCCTTTCTTGTCCTTGAGAGGTTTGCCTCCCTGCTCCTTGAGGGCGGCCATGATCTTCTCTTCGAGCTCGGCCGCGAGTTCGGGATTATCGGCTATGACGCGCTTGGCCAGGTCGCGGCCCTGAGCGAGCTTTGAGTCGTTGTAGCTGAACCAGGAGCCGCTTTTCTTGATGATCTCGAGATCGACACCCAGGTCAAGGATCTCGCCCGAGCGGGAGATGCCTTCGCCAAACATGATGTCAAACTCGGCGCGGCGGAATGGAGGAGCCACCTTGTTTTTCACGACCTTGACTTTGGTGAGACGACCCAATATCTCGTCGCCGTCTTTGATGGGGGTGGAGGGGCGTATGTCGACACGCACCGAAGCGTAGAATTTCAGGGCGTTGCCGCCGGTAGTGGTTTCAGACGGGCCAAACATCACGCCTATCTTCTCGCGGAGCTGATTGATGAAGATACAGCAGGTATTGGTGCGGGAGATGGTGCCGGTGAGTTTACGCATGGCCTGTGACATGAGTCGGGCCTGAACGCCTACGTTCTTGTCGCCCATGTCGCCGTCGATCTCGCTCTTGGGAGTGAGGGCCGCTACCGAGTCGACTACCAGGATGTCGATGGCCGAGGAGCGTATGAGTTGCTCGGCTATCTCGAGGGCCTGCTCGCCGTTGTCGGGCTGGGAGATGAGCAGGTTGTTGACATCCACGCCGAGTTTCTCGGCATAGAAGCGGTCAAAGGCGTGCTCGGCGTCGATGATGGCGGCGATGCCTCCGGCCTTCTGGGCTTCGGCGATGGCGTGGATGGCGAGCGTGGTCTTACCCGACGACTCGGGCCCGTAGATCTCGATGATGCGTCCGCGGGGGAAGCCTCCCACGCCGAGGGCATAGTTGAGGCCGATGGAGCCGGTGGGGATGACGTCGACATCGATGATCTGCTCGTCGCCGAGCTTCATGATGGCTCCGCGGCCAAAGCTTTTCTCGATATTACCCATAGCCTGGGCGAGCGCGTTGAGTTTGGCTTTGGCGGGGTCTATATCCTTGTCTTTGTCTTTAGCGAGAGACTTGCTGGTTTCTTTTTTTGCCATTTTATATAGAATTGTTTTAAATGCTGTTATTAAACAACCTCATGTTTTCGGTTGTGTTGATGTCACGATGCAAAGGTAACGCCTGTGTCGGGCAATAATTGTGCCCACTGTGGATAATAAGAGTTAATCGCGGGCGGTACCTTCACCTTAATCACAAAGTTACTAAATAATTCCGAGGCTCCATAAGTCTGTCGGAAAAATTTTTTCAGGTTTGAGTGAACCAAACTGTTGCTTCAAGCATTGTAATAGTACATAGCAAATTACTTTTTCCATTGCAAGAAATGTGATAATGATTGGTTTATTATCTAAGCGGGAAGATGATGTGATATCATTTTCCCGTTTGGTTGTATATACCCCCGGCTCTTTCAGGTGTCGGGGGTATGTCATTCAGGGGGATAAAAAAATCTCCTGTGATGACCGCCTCGGCCTGACAGGAGAATGAAAAGAGTGGGGAGGATAAATCTAAAAATATCCAATCATCAATGTTAAGCTGTAATTTCTATGAGTGATTTCACTGGCAAAATTAACATTAATTCTTTATTCTGCAAAGAAATTTGGTAATAATTTTATAAAATATGAAGAATAAATTGAAGAACTTGAAATATTTGAAAGTCGCCCGGCGATATGCCGGGAAAGGGCTTTGGCGAGGTGGAGGGCTGAGTCCATCCTGAGAGTGACGCAAAAAAGTTCCGGGCTCCGTGGGCCTGAAAGGCCCGCGAAGCCCGGAAATAAAACTCGTGAGAAGGATCTCTATCAGATAGCCTCGTCCTCGACGGTCTCGAGAGCGTCGACATCGGTGTCGGCGGGAGCGTCGGCTGTAGCGGCTTCAAGCTTCTTCATCACTGCAAATATGAAGCCTGCCGAGATGAGACAGATCACGATGAGGATGGCCCAAACCGACCAAGTCGGGATTTTGCCCCAGAGAAGCATGGGGATCGAGACGAGGTAGTTGCCGATGGCGGTAGCGGCAAACCAGCCACCCATCATGGCGCCTTTGAGTTTGGGAGGAGCTACCTTGCTGACAAAAGAGATGCCCATGGGTGAGAGCAGGAGCTCGGCGAAGGTGAGGAGCAGATAGGTGGAGATGAGCCAGTTGGGCGACACGGCACCGCTTGTGCCTACAAGCGAGAGCGAGCCGATCACCATGACTCCGTATGCGACAGCGGCCATGATCATGCCGTAGCCGATCTTGCGGGGAGCGCTGGGCTCTTTTTTCTTGCGTGCGAGCCAGCCGAAGAGGGCGAGCGAGACGGGGGTCAGAGCCACTACATAGAAGGGGTTGAACTGCTGATATTCCTGGGGCTGGATGCCGGTCACGGTGTCGGGGGTGTACTGGTAGAAGAAGAAGACTCCGACGGCGGCGGCGGCAAGCACTAACAGCGAGACAAGGCGGCCGGTGCCCTTTGACTGGAAGGCTACGAAGAGGGCCCACACGCCGGCGGCGATTGTCAGCAGAGCTCCTACATTAAAGCCTATGCGTGTCCAGCCGGTGGCCTCGGGTGAGGTGCATGATTTGGCAAACTCGGTGAGGGTGGCGCCATTCTGGTGGAATACCATCCAGAAGAAAATCACTACCGAGAACACCAGCATCAGGGCTACCACACGCTGTCTGGTCTGGGCGGGAGTGAGCTCGGGGCCGACGGCCACGGCGGCCGATTTGCCGGTCTCTTTCTTGTTGCCGATGATATGGGAATAAGTGCGACGGCCAAACATATAGATCAGGAAGCTCACTACGAGCGAGAAACATGCCACGCTGAAACCGAGGCTGTAACCGTTGGTGAGGGCTTCGAGGTAGCCGGTGGCAAACTGGTCGACATTGCCCACAGCCATGTTGGCTGCGCTTGCGGCCTGACGGATAGCCTCTTCGCCGCTACCGTTCTCGAGGTAGGCGTTGCAGAGGGCGGGCAGGTCGGCCGAATAGCTGAAGCCTGCTTTGGTCAGAGCCACGTCGACCATCTTGGTGGCGGCAAAGGGTGCAAGCATAGAGCCAAGGTTGATAGCCATGTAGAAGAGCGAGAAGGCATTGTCGCGTTGGGAGGCATACTGAGGAGCGTTGTAGAGGTCGCCTACCATCACCTGGAGATTGCCTTTGAAGAGGCCCGTGCCCACGGCGATGAGTGCCAGGGCTCCGAAGAGGATGAGCAGTGAGGAGGTCTCGCGGATAGGGGTCGGGATAGCCATCACGAGATAGCCGATGAACATCACGAAGATACCGGTGACGACACACTTGGAGAAGCTCCATTTGTCGGCTACGAAGCCTCCGAGGAGCGGCATGAAGTACACGAGAGCAAGGAAGATTGCATAGATCTGGCCCGAGACAGTGGAGTCAAAGCCAAACTTGGCCTGCAGGAACAGCAGGAAGATAGCGAGCATGGTGTAGTAGCCGAAACGCTCGCCGGTGTTGGCAAGCGAGAGCACATAGAGGCCCGCCGGTTGGTTTTTAAACATGATATGATTGGTTTAGATGATGAATATCTCTCTGAGAGGGGATAATAGTGTCGCTAAGTCTGTATCCTCCCGATTGCAAAGATAAGCTAAATTTCTCTCTGTGCCAAACGGCCTGTGAGGACGAATGGAGTTTTTTCGCCAAAAATATGTAACTTTGTCAATTATGAAAGATTATAACCTCTTTACGCTCGACAACGGGTTGCGTGTAGTCCACAGCTATGACCCCATGACGGCCATGGTTGCGGTCGACGTATTATATAATGTAGGCTCGCGCGATGAGCGCGACGATCTCACGGGGCTGGCCCATCTGCTGGAGCATCTGATGTTTGGCGGATCGGTAAATATCCCCGACTATGATGCGGCCATCGAGCGGGCGGGCGGATCGAATAATGCGTGGACTTCTGAAGATTTCACCAATTACTACGACTATGCTCCGGCGATCAATCTCGACACACTGCTGTGGCTCGAGAGCGACCGCATGCTCTCGCTGGCTTTCTCTAATGAAAATCTCGAGGTGCAACGGGCGGTGGTGATAGAGGAGTTCAAGCAGACCCATCTCAACACTCCCTACGGCGATTTCGGTGCTCTGCTCAGAGAGCAGCTCTACCATGTCCATCCCTACCGGCACATCACTATCGGCAGTGAGATCGGGCATATAGAGCGCATCACGCTCGACGATGTCAAGGAGTTTTTCTACAGCCACTACGCGCCCAATAATGCTGTGGTCAGCGTGGTGGGCAATGTCACGCTCGAGGAGGTCAGAGACAAGGTCAACTATTGGTTTGGCGGTATTGACAGAAGGCCTGTGGCTCCGCGTCTCTATGGCCCGGAGCCCCGGATAGAGGCTCCGCGTAGTCTGAAGGTCAGGCGCGAGTGTCCGTCGACACGTGTGGCCGTGGCCTATCCTATGGGCCCGTGGGGCTCGCGCGACTTCTATGAGGGTGATCTGCTGACCGATCTGCTGGCAGCCGGTCGCTCGGGCCTTTTCAGAGGCGAACTGGTGAGAGACCACGGTATTTTCGCCCAGGCCGATGCAAGTGTCTCGGGACATGCCGAGCCGGGCTACCTGATGTTGCAGGGGTTGCTCACCGATAATTCCGACGAGGCGGCATCGCGCGCTGTTGAACTGCTCACCGAGACTGCTTCGAGGCTCAAGGAGCATGTCGGGGCTTCAGAGCTCGGGCGAGCTCTGGCAGGCAAGGAGTGCCAGATGGAGTTTGGACGCACTATGCTGATCAACCGTGCCGAGCAACTGGCCGAGGCAGTGATGAAGGGGGTGGAGCCCGACAGCGAGATGGAACTTTATCGCGCTATCACTCCGGGCGAGCTCCAGGCGGCTGCCACGCGCATCATGGATCCGTCGCATGCCGTGACGTTGATCTATCAGCCTCGTTGAGGTCGGACTAAGAGTGTGAAAAGTAAACTCACTCCAAGAGGTTGTTCTGAGACAACCTCTTGGCTGAGGTGCAGCTATGCTGATGACAAGTTTGTATAATAAAATAAGAGAGGCTTCACAGTCTCTCTTATTCCAATTAACCTAACTTTTTTGTTGACTTTTACTTAATGATAGTAGCTATATGAGTCTGACGTGTAAAAATTAAATTAACTTGATCATTGATGTCGCAAATTTAGGGCAAATTTGGGAAATGATTGCCATGAATTAAGTTAAAATAATTTAACGCGACGTTGAAATGTGGCATTTGGAAGCCTCAGCGTGGTCTTGGAGGTCTCGGCAGAGGCAAAACAGGTTTTTTTGATGTGGGCTTAGAGGGTGGTTGAAAACAAATGTTAAGCCTGATCGGCCCAGGCGTGAGCGGCCTCGTTGAGCAGGGCGATTTTTGTCCATTGGGTCTCGCAGTTGAGGCCCTGGAGCTCGGGATGAGCTACTCTGAAGCCCGAGGTGGGGGAGATAGAGATGAGCTCGGGGAGCACGTGGCGCGATGCGATGTTGAGGGCCTCGATGATGTCGGTGATACTTTCGAGACCCGGATCGGTGGCGTCGACCAGGCCGAGGATGGCGCGTTTGCCGCCGGGAAGGTGGGCGAGCACTCCGATGTGTTGGGGTTTGCGCAGGTCAAAGGGGATGAGGAACGCGTCGGCATTGATGTTTTCGAGCATCTTGACTATGTGGCGGCGTTCGCGCAGGTCTTCGAGGCGAGCGAAATGGGTGTGGTTGGTGGCAGTCGAGAGGGTGATCTCGAGGTCGTCGGGGCGTCCCTCGATAGTGCGGTTGATGAGTGTCACCAGGGTGTCGGAGATGGTGTCGGGATCCATGCCTCCGAGCAGGAGGGTGCGCTCGAAGTCGGGGTCGCTGAGGCGTGTCCACACGGAGCTGTCATACTGTATGTGGCGGCATCCGCGACGATAGAGATCGTTGATGGTGGCACGATAGGCCTCTACTATATCGTCGAGCAGGGTCTCGGGCGAGGGATAGATCTTGGAGGGATCGCCGTTGCTCATGAGCATGAGGCGCATATATAGCTCTCCCGGCGAGGGGAAGGTCTGACGGGCCTCGGCGCGCCCCTTGGTGAGCTTGAGCATGTGGGAGAATTTCTCGAGGAAGGGGTGCTCGGGGTTATAGGATATGCGGTCGCTGATGGAGAGGGTGTCGTGTCTCAGGGGGGCGTCCTGGAGCAGGGAGCCGGAGTCGATGCGCAGTCGCTCGAGGCCGAGGAGGCCTTCAAAGAAGTCGCGATCCCAGGCTTTGCGTCGGAGCTCGCCGTCGGTGACAATCTTGAGGCCGGCCTCAATCTCGGTGTCTATGAGGGCGTCGATGACGCGGTCTTCTATCTCGTGGAGCTCATCGTCGGAGATGAGTCCCTGGGATTTCTGCAGGCGGGCCTGCACCAGTTCGTCGTTAGGCAGGAAGCTGCCTACAATCTCTACGCGAGGAAGTGTGGGTTGTGTCATATCAGTAGATTTTGTGCAAAATTACTCAAACCACGGGTGATAGTCGGAGCGCAGTAGGTTAAAATTAATTAACAGGGCTCAATTGGCTCTTATCCGTGGTTTGTGTAACTGAGCCTTTATGTGTGACTTATGCCTTGAGATGACACTGTGGGGAGGTATGGGCCGAGGCTCAGATCCTGAACTTGGAGAAGGTCATGGTGATGGCGTCGAAGGTGAGCAGGGTGTCAGTGAGCAGGTCGCCTGTCCCGACGAGATATTTCACGGCTTCGGTGGCCTGGAGGCACCCGATTATCCCCACCACGGTGTTGAGCACTCCGTCGATGGCACAGGGGATGTCTCCATCGTCGGTCGGGGCGTCGCCGAAGATGGTGCGGTAGTGGGCTGTGCCTGGCAGATGGGTGAACACCTGGCCCTCAAACCGGCGGACGGCTCCGAATATATAGGGTTTGCCCCCCTCCACGCAACTGTCTGAGACAAGCAGGCGTGTAGGAAGCGAGTCGGTGCAGTCGATGATGAGGTCGTGGGCGGCTATCAGTGCCGAGGCGTTGGCGGCGGTCAGTGGTGCCGCTATGGGGGTGACCTCGATGGCCGGGTTGACGGCGAGCATGGAGGCGCGGGCGCTCTCGGCTTTGAGTTGGCCGAGGTCGGCGGTGGTGTGGATGATCTGGCGCTGTAGGTTGGAGAGCGACACTGTGTCGGGGTCGATCACGGTGATGTGGCCTGCTCCGGCAGCGGACAGATAGAGGGCTACCGGCGAGCCGAGACCTCCGGCTCCCACGATGAGCACCCTTGAGTCCATGAGTCGCTGCTGGCCCGGCAGATCTATCTCGCAGAGCGAGAGATGTCCGCGGTAACGTTGGCTGAGTGATGAGTCCATGGGCGTGAGATCAGAATTTATAGCCGGCTCGGGCTACGAGTTTTTTGTCGGCCTCGATCTGAGGCCCCGAGGTGGTGAGCATGTCGCCCATGATGGCACCGTTGACGGCTATCTCCATGGCTCTGAGCTGGAGGTCGGTCGAGAGGTTGAGGCGGCCGCCGGCAAAGCGCAGGGGGGTGTGGGGATGGATGAGCCGGAAGATGGCGACTGTGTCGAGTATCTCTTCGTCGGTGAGGGGCTGGCTGTCGGCCAGGGGAGTGCCCGGGATGGGCACGAGTATATTGACGGGGATCGAGTCGGGACGGATCTCGCGCAGATCGAGGGCAAACTCTATGCGCTGTCGGCGGGTCTCGCCCATGCCTATGATTCCGCCCGAGCAGATCTCCATGCCGGCCTGACGGGCGAGGGCTATGGTAGAGAGTTTCTGGGCCTGGGTGTGGGTAGTGCAGAGGGTGGGGAAGTGAGACCGCGAGGTCTCGAGATTGCAGTGGTAGCGGCTGACTCCGGCGCGGCGCAAACGGTGGAGAGCCTCGGCGTCGAGCAGCCCCAGGGAGGCGCAGAGCCCCAGCCCTCCGCGACGGGAGAGCTCCGAGTAGTAGGAGACAACAGTGTCGAGGGCTTCGCCTGAGAGAGTGCGTCCCGAGGTGACCAGTGAGTAGCGGCTGATGCCTGAGTGACGGTTGCGCTCGGCTTGTCCGAGACAGGTAGCGCGGTCGATGAGGGGATAGGTGTTTACCGAGGAGTGGTAGTGGGCCGACTGGGCACACCATTTGCAGTCTTCGGGACAGCGGCCCGAACGTGCGTTTATGATCGAGCAGGAGTCAAACTTGCGCGGCATGAAGCGACGGGTGATCTCAGAGGCCGCCTCGTAGAGTTCTTCACGTTCCGTGGGGGTCAGCTCGGCGAGCGAGTAGGCTTGTTGGGGAGTGATGTCGCCGCCGCTCAGTATTATATATTTATAAGAGGTGATACGTGACATGGTTAATGTGGGTTGGAGATGTATCGTCGCTTGCAAAGTTAAGAAGTTTTTTCGGTGAAGCGGATATGGCGGGCTACATTATATCACCTTTCGGGGGCTCGGGGGGATGTAACTTTGTGGAGTAAATCAAAAAATCAAGTCATTATGGAACTACGTTTGGATGAGGCGCAGATGCTTGAACTCTGGCGCCAACGGCAGGGCATTTTGCCTCTGAGAGATGATATTGAGGTTGTCAGAACCGATGGTCTCGACTTCTCGGGGCGACTGAAAGCCGAGATGGACGGCTGGTATCTCAATCTGCTGGCTACGGCCCCGGAGGAGCTGCTGGTCGCTGAGGATTGCCGTGATGTTCAGGTGAATAGGAACGGTGGGGTTATGACTGTGTCGTTGCCGGAGGGTGTGATGAGGATTGTGGGTGTGAGACTCAGCTGTTGGGGCCGGAGCGGGGTGGTGGTCGATGATCCCGACTCTGTGCTCGCGCGCCGTCAGCTGTGTGGGCTGACCCGTGCCTGCCGGGAGGCTCCGGTGGCCGTGTGGGATCGTCAGGCCGGGGAGTTGAGGCTCTATCCGGCTGCTGAGGATGACAGGCTCGAGAGGCTCGATCTGGTGGTGAGACGCGAGGGGGTGTATGCCTTTGACCGCGCTGCGCTTCAGATAAGTTCAATAGATTGATTTATAGAATGTATCAATAACTGTTAAGACGATATTAGCTATGACTTTATTTGAATCGGCCCGTGAGGCCTGGGTGGCTTGTGAGCCTATCAGGGCCACACGTCGCCGCCTGAAGAATTTTACCTACGGCCGTCAGTGGGAGGAGCTGACAGTAGATCACTCGGGACTGAGGCTTACCGAGGGGGATCTGCAACGTCGCAACGGTCGTCGGCCGCTCACCAACAATCTGCTGCGCTCGCTGGTCAAGAGTGTGGTCGGCCGTTTCCGCCACGACATAGCTTCGGCGCGCCTGGCGGCGCTTGAGCGTGGGGAGACCGACCTGACTGCGGAACTGAGACTGTCCAATCAGCTCGACGAGCTTGATGCGCGTGCTCTCGAGGAGTTTCTGATCTCGGGATGTGCGGTGCAGAGGATCTGCTATGAGCGGCGCATGGCGGGACAGCAGGTATGGGTGGACAATGTCAATCCCGATCATTTCTTTGTCAATCGTTTTCTCGATCCGCGCGGCCATGACATAAGGTTTATCGGTATGCTTCACGAGATGACTGCCGGCGAGATGAAACTGCGTTTCGGTCACCGCAATCGCCATCGGGAGCAGTCGATCATGCGTCTGTTTTCTCAGTGTACCGGCGAGCGACCTGCTCTCGGGCTCATGAACGGAGTGTGGAACGGGACGGTTGATTTTGCCCGTGCCACTGACCCGAGTCTCTGCCGGGTCATCGAGGTGTGGACTCTCGAGGGGGGACGCGGTGGCTCCCCGGCCTGGCGCGTGACCTATCTTGCGCCCGACGGCAGTGTGCTCGATGCTACGGAGAGTCCTTACGCCCATGGTTCCCATCCATTTGTGGTCAATTTCTATCCGCTGACCGACGGCGAGGTTCATCCTTTTATCGAGGATGTCATAGACCAGCAGCGCCACATCAATCAGTTGATCACCGTGATAGACCATATCCTGGCCCATAGTGCCAAGGGGGCTTTGTTGCTGCCGGTCGATTCATTGCCCGATGGTTGCACGATGGAGGATGCCGTGAGGCTCTGGAGTTGCCCGGGAGCTGTGATCCCTGTCGACGGTCGCGCTTCGCGCATGCCTCAGGAGGTTACGTCGCCCGGCCGCAGCGAAGGGGCTTCTCAGCTGCTCAATCTCGAGATGAAGATGTTTCAGCAGATCTCGGGTGTGTCTCAGGCGCTCCAGGGTCAGGTCTCGGGGGGCAATATGTCGGCTTCGCTCTATGATCAGCAAGTCCAGAACTCGGCCATAGCTCTGCTCGACATCTTCGAGACATTCAATAGTTTCAGAGCGGCACGCGACGCTAAGGCGGCACTGACCGGGAAGTAGTCGGCCGTTAACATGTATTAACTCGTATGTGTAGGACTATTGCCCGAGACATGATGTAATTTTGCCAACGTCAAAGAGGTTAATTACCAATACAAATACATTTTTTAATTCACACGTTTACCACTATGATGAATTTGATCGAGACACGCAACCGCCATTTTATAGAAGCGGCACGCAAAGTGATCAGGGAATTGCCGGCAGGGGAGCCTATCGATATAGCTTCGGTGGCCGCGAAGGCCGCTATGAGTCGGGCTCCTCATTATTATTGCAGCTATGAGTATGCCCTGAGGGTTCTCAGGGTGCTTGGCCATGGTAGGCTTAAGATGCGTCGCGATCGTCGCAGGGCTATGTTTGAGGAACTTCGGGCCAAGTGTGATCTCTATATGGAGCGTCACGGTTGCCGACTTCCCGAGGCTTTGGGATATGTACTCGCCGGCGAGAGTGCTTCTCAGTTTTTCATTTCGGGAGCTACGGCCCTGAGACTCGTGCAACAATTGCGTGGCCTGGGCTCGCCGCTCTCAGAAAGGAGGGCCGGCTGATGGAGACCACGATGGAGTTTGGACTCTCCGACGAGAGAATTATAGAAAACATGAGAGGACTGGCTGCGATCCATATACTCTCGCGCGAAGATGAGTCGCCGTTGGCTCCGCTGATGTGTGAGGGCCGTCGCGAATTGCTTGCCAACACTGTGCGCGATGCCTTTGTCGAGAGTGTCACTTCTCTCCCGGCGGCCGTGATCGACTTAGATATAGATCGGTTGAGGCTTACCTTAGCGGTGGGTCGAGCTCTGGGGACTGACCGCCTGTTGCCGGTGGCGAGGACGCTCGAACAGTTGGTCTCGGCAAGGGCGATGTCTATGTGGTGTCGGCTCTCCGGGCTCGAAAGGGAGGGGAGCTCATTTGACTCACTGGCCGAGAACTGGCGTAAGCGACTCAGAGCTCTGCTCACCCCCCGGGGATTTATAAGGGAGGCAGTATAGAGTATAGAGTATAGAGTATAAAGTATAGAGTATAGAGTATAAAGTATAGAGTATAGAGTATAAAGTATAAAGTATAGAGTATAGAGTATAGAGTATAGAGTATAGAGTATAAAGTATAGAGTATAGAGTATAAAGTATAAAGTATATAGCATAAAGTATAGAGTATAGAGTATAAAGCTTGATTCTAAAATCCCAAAAGCTCGATACTCTATACTTTATACTCTATACTCTATACTATACTCTATACATATCCCTTAACTCCGGCAATGTGAGCTGAGGTTTCACGGGTAGGGAGTCGATCACCTGCTCGAGGCTCACTGACGAATCGTCGGTCTCGGCCAACATGCGGTCGGGGGGAGTAGCCTCTACCGAGAGTCGGTTAAAATGCTCGCCATAGCTGATATAGAAACCGTGACGCATCAGTTCCTCCACCAATCGCGGTTTACCCCTGAACCCGTGGATCACCCAGGGCATGCGCGGTTTCATCTTGATTTTCAGAGCCAGGATCTCAGGAAAACGTTTCACCACATGCAGCAACAGCGGCAAGCGCAGCTCCTCGCTCAGAGCTATCTGATATTTCAATAATTCAGTCTGACGGGCCAGGTCGGGCAGAGCCTGTATCACATCACCGGTCTTATCGTCGAGACGCGAATAGCTCTCGTGGACAGTGTCGAGACCACATTCACCGATCGCCACTACCCTCTTGCGCGAAGCCAGTTCTCTCAGTCGGTCGAGATCGGCGGTGGTTGCCAGCAGGGAGTTCCAGGGGTGTATGCCGACACTATACCACCTGTCGTTGAGCAGACGGGGATTGCGCCGCCCCATCTGGGTAGGGTCGAGATTTATCACAGCCCCAGGCCGCGAAGTGTGAGTATGCGAATCGACTATCATGGTACCGGATCATAACCCGAGCCGCCCCAGGGATGACATCTGAGCAACCGGCGCAGAGCCAGCCACAACCCCTTGGCTACACCGTGGCGCTCGATAGCTTCGATAGCATATTGGCTGCAGGTAGGAGTGAAGCGACACGACGGTGGAAACATCGGCGAGATGCAGGCCCGGTAGAATATTATGGGGAGGATGAACAGGCGTTTCACTTGGGCGCGGTAGTTGACGGAGAGGAGGCTTCGGCATCGGTAGCCGGGCTGTTATCGTCGGCCGCCGCGTCGGCTACACGGGTGAGCAGACGTCTCACCGAAGAGAGCACTCTGTCGTAGGGGAGGATCTCGTCGGCCACATAGATGAAAGCCAGATCGACCGGTAGCTCCCGATCTAACAGATGGCGCGAGAGACGGTAGGCTTCGCGCACCCTGCGACGCATCTTCACTCTGTCTACCGCGTGGCGGAGCCGCTTCTTGGGTATCGACACCAGGAAACGGGGACACTCCACGCTGCGCTCCCGGTCGACTCTCCAGGCGAGCCTGAGCGGATAGACCAGGGAGGTCGACACCTCGCGACTGCCGCGCGAGAAGAGGCGCGAGATCGCTGTCTCGCTACACAGTTTCTCGATCTTATAGAGTCGCAGTCCTTTCATCGCTCTTGGTAGTGGAGCCCTCGGCGACCGGGGCAGCGGTGGGAGATATTATTTCTGATTTTTGAGAAAGTCTTCGATAGCGGTTACCATCGACTGGTAATTGGTGTGGGAGCCGGCCTCTACATCGAGACGCAGACCGGCGTCGCGCACGCTCTGGGCGGTGGTGGGCCCGAAGCAGGCTATCTTGATGTCGCCCTGCTCGAAGTCGGGGAAGTTCTTGAGCAGCGACTGGATGCCTGAAGGGGAGAAGAACACCAGCATGTCATAGTCGAAGGGCTCGTCGGGGGTGAAGTCGTTGCTCACCGTGCGATACATGGTGGCCTTGGTGTAGCTGATGCCGTTCTTGTCGAGCAGACCCGAGTCCTCTTTGTGGACGTCAGAGACGATCCAGAGATAGTTTTCCTTTTTGTGCTTGAGTATGGCCGGGAGCAGCGAGTCGAGCTTGCCGGTGCCATGGAAAATCTTGCGTTTGCGATAGACGATATACTTCTGGAGATAGAGAGCTATCTGCTCGGTGGTGCAGAAGTATTTCATGGTCTCAGGGATGGTGATACGCATCTCCTCACAGATACGGAAGAAATGGTCGATGGCGGTGCGGGCCGTGAAGATGATGGCTGTAAAGTCGTTGATGTTGATCTTGGACTGACGGAACTCCTTGGCTGAGAGTCCTTCGACCTTGATAAAGGGACGCAACACTACCTCGACTCCCTGACGGGATGCAAGATCATAGTAGGGTGATTTGCCTGAGTCGGGGCGGGGCTGGGAAACCAGAATTTTTTTTACTTTCACAACTTGATCAGGTTTTTTCTCTAAAATGATAGCTAAATGTGTTTCTTACACCGCCGTACACTCTCATGCTGACGGCAGTAAGGCCACTAATCGGTAAAGAAGTACCAGGGGCACGATTTCAAGACTGCAAAGGTACAAAATAAAATAGACAAGCGAGGCAGAATTGTCGTAAAAAAGTCTAAAGCCTTTGCAAATAAATATCACACGGGCTATGAGATAGCTCACTCCGCCGGCTATGACCACCCCGGTTGAGATCGAGGGATTGAACAGCACCAGAATGGCCGGTATCACGATGAGCATGGCAAGCAGTGACTGGGAGGCGTTGAAGCCTTTTATCCACATGCGTGCCGAGACGCGGTCGGTGAACACGGCACCTACGGTGAGATAGGCTGCCAGCTGCCAGCAGTAATAGAGCAGCGACACGAGCGTGAGAAGACCTATGAGCAGAAACTCGTGGGAGAAGTAGGGCACGGGGGGCAGGTCGGGCAACAGACTGTTGATGATGATGCCCTGGCTCAGACACAACACCAGGATCACCGAAGCCAGCACGCCGGTCTCGGAAAAGGTGCGCACCGAGAAGTTTTTCTCGCGACGGCGTGTCGAGAAGAGGTCGGCCAGAAAGCTGTTGAAGAAGGTGGAGTAGTGACGGAAATTGACGGCAAGTACCAGGAACATGCCGATGAGCAGACACAACACTCCCGAGTCATAGCCCGGCAACGAGGGGCGTGGCTCGGGTGAGAGCCCGTCGAGCCAGGGGATGGGGCCTCGGCTCATGGTCGAGAGTTCGGCGGGACTGATAGGGGCCTGCTGGGGGGTGGAGACATTGAGCGGATGCCACACCTGAGGCGTAGGGAGCGACGCGGGCAGCTGGGGGGTGGACTGGTTCATGGACGGGTGGTGGAGAGGTTTTGTCCGATCACCTCCATAGCCTCGGCCGGAGTGTCGACGATTGTGGCATGGATGAGACGGTCGCGCATGAAGTTCTGATCGATCATGCGGTTGAACATTTCGATGAGCGGATCGAAGTAGCCGTCGGTGTTGACGATCACCACCGGATGGTCGTAGAGGCCGAGCTGATGCCAGGTCATGATCTCGAGCAGCTCATCGAGAGTGCCTATGCCGCCGGGGAGCGCCACGGCTCCACACGAGAGTTCGGCCATGGTCTTCTTGCGTTCGTGCATGGTCTCGGTGACTATCACTTCGGTGAGTCGCCCATGGGCCCAGCCGCGCTCGATCATGAACCGGGGCAACACTCCGATGGTCTCGCCTCCATGGGCGAGAGCGCCCTCGATGGCTGCGGCCATGAGGCCGAAGGTGCCTCCTCCGCTGATGAGCCGACGGCCGCTGAGGGCTATGAGGCTCCCCATGGTACGGGCAGCCTCGAGGTAGACCGGGGGCACTTCCGACGAGGAAGCACAGTAGACGGTGATGCCGGGGACGGTGGTGGTTTTCATGGCTGCAAAGTTACTATTTTTTTCTTAAATATGAGGTCGTTTCCCGACAGATGTCGGGGATGTCGCGGGGGTATGTTTGCAGGCTACCGGCTGTTGCGCTTGAGGCCGGCAAGTTTGGCGCGCTTGATGGCGCTGCGGGCAAAGGTGGCCGAGAAGAGGGGCTGATCCATCTGCCTGATGTCGTCGGGAGAGAGTCCGAGCAGGGCGGGGCGGGGCGCAAACTCGGGGATCACCTCGGAGCGAGGGTTGATCTGTGTGGTCGGGAGCAGGTCACTGTCGGTGTGGCCCGAGGGGGATGACAGGGGACACACCTCCTGGCAGATGTCACATCCGTAGAGGCGGCCTGTGGCCCTGAGATGGTCGATGGTGGCCTCGGATAGCTCGGGAGCACGGCTCTCGATGGTGAGGAAGCTCAGGCATCTGCGCGCGTCGACACCGCCCCGGCCGTCAAGAGCGTGTCCGGGACAGGCGGCGAGGCACCGGCCGCAACGCCGGCAGGCCGGAGAGGGGGTGGGGGTCAGAGGTAGGGAGGCCGGCAGGTCGAGAGTGGTGACAATAGCTCCGATGAGTACCGATGATCCTATGCCGGGAACTATGAGCTGGCCGTTGAGACCGAAGTATCCGATCCCGGCGCGCCAGGCGTGATAGCGTTCACGCAACGGGGCTGTGTCGACTGTCACTCTGAAGGCCTGGCCCTCTGGACCGGAAGACTCCCTGTCGGCGTCGCGGATAATCTGAGATAAGGACTCGGTGACTTGCGTGAGCCGTCGCCTGATGATGTCGTGATAGTCGTCGCCCACTGCGTAGCGTGCCCATTTCACCTGGCGCGGCTCATAGACGAGATCGGCCGGGGAGGGATAACGGAAAGCGGTCATGATGATCGACCTGGCTCGGGGAAGCAGCAGGCCCGGGTCGCGGCGCACGTCGGGATAATTGGTCATATATCCCATCCCGGCATGATGGCCCCGTGAGATCCAATCCTCGTAGAGGTTCCATTCACTCTCGGGCACGGGTAGGCAGGGAGCTATGCCGACGCCGCAGGCTCCGGCTTCAAAGAGCAACGATCTGAGCAGGGACGGCAGGCTCTCCGGCAGTGTCATAGCATCGGGAGGGCTTTGAACTCGTATCCCTGGTCTTTGAGCCAGCTGATGGCGCGCGGCAGGGCGAAACGCATGTTGCGGTGGGCTTTGACCGAGTCGTGAAACACTATGATCGAGCCGTTGCGGGTGAAGCGCTTGACATTGTCGAGCACCTCTTCGCCGGTGAGACGTTTGGAGTAGTCGCGGGTCACCAGGTCATACATCACGATATTGTAGTGGCGGTTTATGAGCCGGGCCTGTCCGGGCCAGATGATGCCGTGGGGCGGACGGAACAGGCTCGAGTCGATGAGCCGGGAGGCCTCGGTGATGTCGCGGAAGTAGGTGGAGTTGTTCTCGCGCAGGCCCTGGAGGTGGTGCATGGTGTGATTGCCGTAGGAATGGCCGCGACGCTTGATCTCCTCAAAGAGCTCAGGGTATTTCCTGACATTGTCGCCCACCATGAAGAAAGTTGCCTTGATCCCTTCGCGGTCGAGCAGATCGAGCACCCAGGGGGTCTCCTGGGGCACGGGGCCGTCGTCAAAGGTGAGATAGACCACCTTTTTTTCGCGGTGTTTCAAGCGCCAGACGGCTTCGGGAAACAGGAGCCGGTAGAACAGCGGAGGTTGCTCAATCCACATCGGCGCTCAGTGTTTCGGGGTCGCTCTCCTCGTCATACTTCTGGAAGAGGAAGTCGTTGTAGGGGAAGCGTGTGAGGTGTATCTCCTTGGCGCGCTCATAGAGCATGGTCTTGAGCTCGTCGATATTGCGTCCGGTCTTGGCTGAGATGAACACGCAGTCGCCGGGAAGTTTGGCCATCCACATCTGTTTGAGCTCCTCGAGCGAGACATTCTCCCGGGTGGCCGGAGTGAGATCGTCGGGATCTTTGGGCACATGGGTGAAGGCGTCGATCTTGTTGAATACCATGATCATGGGCTTGTCGGCGCCGTCGCAGACATCGCGCAGGGTCTTGTCGACGACTTCGATCTGCTCCTGGAAATTGGGGTGGGAGATGTCTACCACATGGAGCAGGAGGTCGGCCTCGCGCACCTCGTCGAGGGTCGACTTGAAGGAGTCGACCAGATGGGTAGGGAGCTTGCGTATGAAGCCGACGGTGTCGGTGAGCAGGAATGGGAGGTTGTCGATGATGACTTTGCGCACAGTGGTGTCGAGGGTGGCGAAGAGCTTGTTCTCGGCAAAGACGTCGCTCTTGCTCAGCAGGTTCATGAGGGTCGACTTGCCGGCATTGGTGTAGCCTACGAGTGCCACTCGGGTGAGCTTGCCGCGGTTTTTGCGCTGCACGGTCTTCTGGCGGTCGATGGCCCGGAGCTGTTCTTTGAGCAGGGAAATTTTGCCCAGAATGATGCGTCGGTCGGTCTCTATCTGGGTCTCGCCGGGGCCTCTCATGCCGATACCGCCGCGCTGACGCTCGAGGTGGGTCCACATGCGGGTGAGGCGAGGGAGCAGATACTGGTACTGGGCCAGCTCTACCTGGGCCTTGGCGTTGGCTGTCTGGGCGCGTCGGGCGAAGATGTCGAGGATGAGGCTGGTGCGGTCGAGGATCTTGACCTTGAGCTCGCGCTCGATATTGAGCACTTGCTTGGACGAGAGGTCGTCGTCAAAGATGGCGATACCTATGTCATTGTCCTCGATATAGGCGCGTATCTCCTCGAGCTTGCCTTTGCCGACGTATGTGCGTGGATTGGGATACTCGAGTTTCTGTAAAAATGTCTGAACGGTGACGGCTCCGGCCGTGTCGGCGAGAAAAGCCAGCTCGTCGAGATATTCGCGGGCCTTGGTCTCGTTCTGGGTATTGCTGATGAGTCCTACGAGCACGGCGCGCTCGGTGACTTCCTGTGAGAGTATCTGATCGATCATTGCTGGATTGTCTTTAGGGCACTATCCTCAGGTGTGGCCGGCTTGCGATCTCAGCCTTCAGGGGGGCGATGTCAATGGGCTGTCCCGTTCTCTTTGGCCGAGATTTTGCGGATGCGACGCGAGAGGTAGAAGTTAAACGATATCCATACTATAACGTCTAAGATCACCACAATGTTGATGTTGAGGAATTTGCTCAGTCCGAGATTGAGCAGCGTGAAGAGTGCCGAGATGGAGATGATCGACACCATTGCCGGACGCGGGGTCATGCCGGCGGCAAGAAATTTGTGGTGGATATGGTTTTTGTCGGGGAGGAAGGGGGAGCGATGGGCCCGTATTCTCACGATGTAGACTCTGATGACGTCAAATGCGGGGATGATCAGCGGCGAGAAGGCCAGGATGGCGGGATCCCAGTCGAGCACGGGGTCGGCGGGATGAATGAATAGCTTGATGCCGAGCACGCTGAGTATCAGGCCGATGGTTAGAGAGCCGGTGTCGCCCATGAAGATTTTGGAGTGTTTCTTGACGTTGCCAAACACGTTGTAGTAGAAAAACGGGAAGAGCACGCCCAGAGTGGCGAACGCTATCAGCGAGTAGGCATAGTCGCCGATGAGCAGGAAAGAGATACCATAGATGCCACAGGCTATCGAGGAGAGGCCCGAGGCAAGGCCGTCGATGCCGTCGATGAGGTTGATGGCGTTGATAATAAAGACTATGACCACTGCTGTGAACGGCATGGCTATCCAGGGGGTGAACTCCCTGATGCCGAGGATGCCGGCAAGCGATGAGAACCAGCATCCCGAGGCGATGAGCATAACGGCACAGATGATCTGGGCCACGAATTTGGCTTTATATCTGATACCTATCAGGTCGTCGGCTATGCCGATGAGATAGAGCACCTGCACGCTACAGAAGAGGGCGATCATCAGCAGACCGCATTCGGTGAACTCGAGACCAAACTGGAGGTTGCCGAGGATGGTGTTGCCTCCCAGAGTGAGAGCTATGGAGAGAAGTATCACAGGCTCGAAGGCCATGCCGCCGAGGCGGGGGATGAGGCCTTTGTGGATCTTGCGCTCGTCAACTTCGTCGAAGAGTTTGCGACGGTATGCGATCAGCAGTATCTGGGGTATGAGGAAACCTGCCAGCAACACACACAGGCAGAAGACGATAAGCGCATTGATTAGCCAATAGGACATAAAAACAGATTTAGAGAGCAACCGTCAGTAAAACATGGCTTTTGGATCGTGGCACAATTAGGGCCTGACAACGGTTATACCAAGGGCTGAGAGTAGAAGCGTGATAATGATGGGAGGAGAGTAAGTGTTAGCTCCGCAAAGGTAGCGGTTAATTCTGATATAAGCAAATGTAAAGATGTGTTAAGCAACATGATTGCCTCTTGGCGAGATGGTTTTGGTTCAAACCGTGAACCCGTTTGCTGACGCTGATTTGGGTATGAAGATAGTTTGAAACTGCTCTGCCGGGGTGTTTTGATTTTCCGGCGGAGGATTTTTTACCGATATTTTCTTGCGGGGACGGGATATTGTGACGATATTTGCTCGCAGAAGCTTTAAAGAATTTATTTATGAACTATCTTGAAAAAATACTGTTTGCCGGTGTCGTTTTAGCCGGCGGGTGTTGTTGTGCTCAGGCTGCCTCCCCCTATCAGGCGGTCGTTGCGGCCGATGGCTCGGGCGATTATCTTACGGTCGGGGAGGCTATAGCGGCTGCTCCGGCTGTCCATGAGGGGGCCTGGAAGATTCTCGTCAAGCGTGGCGAGTATCGTGAACTGGTCAAGATCCCTGCCGAGAAGAAAAATATCCACCTCATAGGCGAGGGTCGTGACAAGACCATCATCCATCATCCGATCAATTATGGCGGGGCGCCCGATGCCAATCCGCGCTACAGGCTCACCGACTATTGGAAGTGGAGCAAGAACAATCCCGAGTCGAGTGTGGCAGGCGATATGACCGCTGTGGTCGATGTGAGAGGCGACGGTTTCCTGGCCTGGGGGATAGGTTTTGTCAACGATTGGGGAGTCGAGAGCTGGAGTGGCCCGCAGGCTCTGGCTATGTATAGCAATGCCGACAGAGTGGCTTTCGGCGAGTGTGCCCTGAGATCGTTTCAGGACACCTGGCGCACTCCCGATGCCGACAGTCACCGCAATTATGCCGGAGGTTGTCTCATAGAGGGTGCCGTGGACTATATCTATGGAGGCGGCGATGTATTTGTCGAGGGCTCGACTCTCTATAATGTCCGTTCGGGGTCGGTGATAGTGGCGCCCAACCACGGCGCCCCGGAATGGGGTTATGTGTTCCGCGACTGTGTGATAGACGGTAATTTCGAGGCTGCCGACGGCAAGCAGAAGCTGGGCCGCCCATGGCAAAGAAAACCGCGTGCAGTGTATATCAACACTATCGCCCTGATCCCTATTACCGAGGGCGGATGGGACGAGATGGGCACTGTTCCGGGTATTTTTGCCGAATATAACACAGTCGGCCGCGACGGTAAGGCCGTCGATCTGAGCCGACGTAAGACTCACTATAAGCCTAACCGCCGGGGAAAGAACGGTGAAGATCTGGGTGAGGGTGACTGTCAGGCCGTGCTCACTCCCGAGCAGGCTGCCGGCTATACTTATTCAAACGTAGTGGCAGGCAAGGACGGCTGGGATCCGCGCGCTATGATGACTCGTCTGGCTCGTCCGGCCAATCTGCGGCTTGAGGGTGAGACCCTGAGCTGGGATAAGGTCGAGGGCGCTATAGGCTACATGGTCTATGACGGTGAAAAGTTGCTCGGCGTGACAGATGAGTGTGCTCTCAAGGTCTCGGGGCATCCTCAGTGGGCCTACATGGTCAAAGCTGTCAATCCCTCGGGCATTCCCGGCAAAACCGGAGTGTAGGGCACGACCGAGATTTTCGCATCCGCCCGACCCGACGAAATCTCGCGCAGAGGCGCAGAGGTTTTATCGGGTCGGGCGGCGACTTAAAAAATGCAGGTTGGGACAGGTGGGACGGGTGGGACAGGTGGGACGGGTGGGGAGCGGACAAAAAATGACGCAGGGAGACGGGGTGTCTCTCTGCGTCATTTTTGGGGGTAGTGCGTTTTGTCCTATAGTCCTTTGCGTTCTTTGCGTGAGGTTTTCGGTCGCGGAGCTTCGCGTGGGGTAGGATCAGTCTTCCTTCATGTTGTGGAAGACATTCTGCACGTCTTCGTCGTCCTCAAACTTCTCGAGGAGTTTCTCGAGGGTGGCGCGCTGCTCCTCGGTAACCTCCTTGAGGTCGTGGGGTATGCGCTCAAACTCTGACGAGATGATCTCGAAGCCATTGTCCTCGAGATATTTCTGGATGTTGGCATACTCCTCGAAGGCGCCGTAGAGCACTACCTGCTCGCTGCCATCCTCCTCGTCGACGATGTCTTCAAGTTCGTCAACGCCATAGTCGATGAGCTCAAGCTCGAGGTCTTCGAGCGACATGCCGTCTTTGGGGCGGATCTTGAAGACGCTCTTGTGGTCAAACATGAATGTGAGCGAACCCTGGGTGCCGAGCGAACCTCCGTGCTTGGTGAAATAGGAGCGCACGTTGGCCACGGTGCGGGTGTTGTTGTCGGTGGCTGCCTCGACTACGATAGCGATGCCAAAGGGGCCGTATCCCTCGTAGACGATCTCCTTGTAGTCGCCGGCATCCTTGTCGGTGGCTTTCTTGATGGCGCGTTCTACGGTGTCTTTGGGCATGTTGGCTGCCTTGGCGTTCTGCATGAGAGCGCGCAGACGGGGGTTGGTGGAGGGATCGGGACCACCGGCCTTGGCGGCGATGGTGATTTCCTTGCCTATGCGGGTGAAGGTGCGGGACATGTTGCCCCAGCGTTTGAGCTTGCGGGCTTTGCGGTATTCAAATGCTCTTCCCATTGTGATGCTATTTGTGAGTTATTGTGATTTTACGTTGAAATGATTGAGCGTGGGGTGGATTAGCGCAGTTCGGCTCCGAGCTGCTTGGTGAGGGCCGAGATGATCTTGTTCATCACGGCTTCGATCTGCTTGTCGTTGAGGGTTTTTTCGTCGTCGCGCAGGGTCATGGAGATGGCATAGCTCTTCTTGCCGGCGGGAAGGTTGTCGCCCTCATAGACATCAAAGAGGGTCACCTCGCGCAACAGTTTGCGCTCGGCCTGGCGCACGACTTCCTGCACTTTCTCCAGGGTGATGGATTTGTCGAGCAGCAGGGCCAGATCGCGCTTTACGGCCATTGCTTTGGGCAGAGCTGTATAGCTTACGCGGCGGTTGATGGCCAGATCGGTCAGGACGGCCCAGTCGAGCTCGGAGTAGAGCACCGGCTGCTTGATGTCGGCACGCGAGAGGATGCTCTTGGACAGGATGCCCAGAGAGCCTATATATTTGCCCGAGCGGGTCGAGATGTCGAGGCCGGCGCTGTAAAGCTCGTTGGTGGAGGGGGTGAACTTGAGTTCGCGCTCAGTGATGCCGAGGCGGGCCATGATGTTGTCGACAGCGGCGCGCAGGTCATAGAAAGTCGCCTCTATGGCCTGACGGGCCCATGAGGGCTGTCGCAACAGGCCTGTCATCCATAGAGCCAGCCGCGAGGACTGGCGATAGGGGGCGAGTATTGAGTCGGCGTCGGCACGTGAGGAGTCGTAGGTGTAGACGTTGCCAAACTCGTAGAAAGCAAGGTCGGGCTCGCGTCGGTTGATATTGTGGGCGAGCGACTCGAGACCACCGAAGAGGAGGGTCTGCCTCATGACGTTGAGGTCGTTGCTCAGTGGGTTGAGGAGCTTGACGCAGGCCGAGACGGGCATTTTCTCGAGCCCTTCGTAGTAGGCCTCGCGAGTGAGTGAGTTATTGAGTATCTCGTTGAAGCCCTGGCCGCAGAGCTGCTCGCTGACGAGTCGGCGCAGGCGATCCTGTTTGTCCTCGCGGCTTTCGTAGGAGAGCGAAGAGTTGACGTGGGCAGCGATCTCGATATTGTTGTAGCCGTAGATGCGGAGGATGTCTTCAACCACGTCGCAGGGACGGGTGACATCGACGCGATAGGTGGGCACAAGCATGGTGGCTTGCTTGTCATCGGCCTCGGTGATCTCCATCTCGAGCGAGCGGAGTATCGAGAGTATGGTGTCGGTGGGGATCTCCTTGCCTATCAGGGAGGTGGCATAGGAGTAGGGGAGGATCACCTTAGCGGGCTCGATGGCCACGGGATAGACATCGGCCTCGGGGCCGGTGATGGTGCCTCCGGCGAGCTCCTTGACCATCAGGGCGGCCAGGTGGAGTATGTAGCGGCAGCCGTTGGGGTCGATTCCGCGCTCGAAGCGGAAGGAGGAATCGGTGTTGAGGCCGTGGCGACGGGCGGTCTTGCGTACGGAGGTGGGGTTGAAATAGGCGCTTTCGAGAAATACCGAGGTGGTGCTCTCGGTGACGCCTGAGTCGAGACCTCCGAAGACGCCGGCGATACACATCGGGGCGTGGGCGTTGCAGATCATCAGGTCGCGCGAGTCGAGGGTGCGTTCCACTCCGTCGAGGGTGACGAATTTACTGCCCTGCTCGGCGTTGCGCACTATGATCTCTCCGCCCTCGATCTTGTCGACGTCAAAGCAGTGGAGGGGCTGCCCCATGCCGTGGAGCAGGTAGTTGGTGATGTCGACTATGTTGTTGATAGGGCGCACTCCGATCACGTTGAGGGCATCCTTGAGCCACTGGGGCGACTCGGCCACGGTGACGCCTCTGACTGTGACGCCACAGTAGCGGGGACATGCCTGGGTGTTGTCGACACGCACCTTGATGCCCCCGTCGGGCTCCTCTACCCGGTAGGCTTCTACCGAGGGGCGGGTGAGGTCGGCATGGGTGGCATGGGTGTCGAGCCAGGCTGCCAGGTCGCGGGCTACGCCGTAGTGGGAGGCGGCATCGATACGGTTGGGGGTGAGGTCTACCTCGATGACATAGTCGGAGGTCAGGCCGTAGTATTCGGCGGCGGGTGTGCCCGGGGCGGGTGCCGGCTCGGGAAGCACTATGATACCGTCGTGGGATGTGCCGGTGCCGATCTCGTCCTCTGCACAGATCATGCCGAAGCTCTCGACGCCGCGTATCTTGGATTTCTTGATGAGAAACTCTTCACCCTCGGGGGTGTAGAGGGTGGTGCCTACGGTGGCCACCACGACGCTCTGGCCGGCCGCCACGTTGGGGGCGCCACACACTATCTGGGTGGGCTCGCCGTTGCCGAGGTCTACGGTTGTGATGTGAAGGTGGTCGCTGTTGGGGTGTTCGACACAGGTGAGGACTTTGCCTGTCACAATGCCGCGCAGACCGCCGCGTATCGACTCGACTTCCTCTACCGAGCCGGTCTCGAGACCGATCGAGGTGAGGGCCGACGACACTTCTTCGGGGCTGAGGTTAAAGTCAAGGTATCTCTTTAACCAGTTATAGGATATATTCATAGGTATTCAGTGCTTTCAATCGGCAAAGGTAGTAATTTTAGCTCATAGTCGCAAATGAGAAAGGATTTTTGTTTTTAGATAAATTTAACATTTTCAGGGCTGATAAATTACTAACTTTGAGGAGTGTCAATGTTTTTTTGACGCGATAAATCTGTTTCTGTGTACTGATAAATCTGTCTTTGTGTACTTATGAATATCTATTGTGTCAATCTTAAGGAATATATTCCCTTTACGGGCGGTGAATCGCTGGCATCTGTAGCGTCTCGTCTGGGAGGACGTCTCGGCTTCGTGCCCGCGTGTGCGCGCGTAAATAATAAATATGAGGGGCTGAGTTTTCCGCTCTATGCTCCCAAGCAGGTCGAGTTTCTTGCTGTCACCACGGCTCAGGGTCAGCGTTCCTATATCAGGACTCTCTGTATGGTGCTCTATAAAGCATTGTCGACGGTGGCTCCCGGTGCGCGTCTTCAGGTGTTGAGCGCCGTCTCGGGAGGGTATTTCTGTCGGGTGACCTGTGACGGGGAGAATGTGTCTGATCCCGAGGTTCTCGCTCGGGCGGTGAAGGCTGAGATGAAAAGGATCATCGATGCCGACCGACCGATAGAGCGTAAGGAGAAACCTACCGGCGAGGTGACCGATATGTTTCGTCGGCAGGGTCTGGAGGCGAAGGTGGAGCTGCTTGAGTCGCTTCATCAGCTTTACACCATATATTATAGGCTCGATGATCTCGGCGACACAGCTCTGTCTCCTTTGTTTCCGTCGACGGGGATGCTCGGGGCGTTTGATTTCAAGGTCTATGAAGACGGTTATCTGCTCTTGGGATGTGGGCCCGACTCGGTGGCGACTCTTGCCCTCGAGCGGCCTCAGCCTAAACTGTTCAGGGCATTTACCGAATACAGGGAGTTTAACCGCATCATCGGTATCAGCAACGCCGGCCAGCTCAATCGTGCCGTTGAGCGGGGTGACTCGGCTATGCTCATAAATATGGCTGAGGCTCTGCATGCCAAATATATTAGGGAGATAGCCCAGCGTATCACCGACCGCAATGCCGCCGGAGGTGCCCGCGTGGTGCTCATAGCGGGCCCCTCGTCGTCAGGAAAGACTACTTTCACCAAGCGACTGTCGATCGAGCTGCTCACCAATCTGCTCAGGCCTGTGATGATCTCGCTCGACGACTATTTTGTCAATCGGGATGCTACTCCTCTCGACGAGGATGGCGAGCGTGACTATGAGTCGATCAAGGCTCTCGACGTCGAGCTGTTCAATCAGCATCTGCTTGCGCTTCTGCGTGGCGAGGAGGTGGAGATACCGGTGTATAATTTCGAGACCGGGTCGCGCGAGTATCGGGGCCACCGCCTCACTCTTCCGCCCAACGGTGTGCTTCTTATAGAGGGTATTCACGGTCTTAATCCCGAACTTACCGCTGCTGTCGATGACGCTGTGAAGTATAGGGTTTATGTGTCGGCGCTGTCGACCATCTCGGTCGACGATCACAACTGGGTGTCGACAACCGACAATCGTCTGTTGAGACGTATTATCCGCGATTATAAATATCGTGGCACTTCGGCGCTGTCTACTATCAGACGCTGGCCTTCTGTGAGACGCGGCGAGGATAAGTGGATTTTCCCTTATCAGGAAAATGCCGACGCGATGTTTAATTCCTCCTTTATTTTCGAGCTGAGCGTGATGCGTGAGGAGGCTGAGATGGTGCTTGCGGGTGTGCCCCGCGATGTGCCGGAGTATGCCCAGGCTCATAGACTGCGTCGCTTCCTGGCTTATTTTGCCCCGGTATCGACCCGGCTTATACCTCCCACGTCGTTGATCAGGGAGTTTGTGGGAGGCTCTTCATTTAAATATTGATCCTGAAGAGACTGTTTTCGCCTCAAATTGGAGTGAACAATTTGAATTTTGCATAATGTGCTGGTTTATAAACGATAATCATTATTTTGGCAATTAAGACACACTTGGTTTTATGTTTTAGAGCATAGAAATTGTGTTAAATTAGTGTTAAAATGGTGATATTATTTGCGGGGTAACGATAAAGTCTCTACCTTTGCAACGCTTTTGAGGGACACCCCTTAAGAAGCGAGCGAACTTTGAAAGAATTGCA
>JAAVCX010000009.1 GCA_014802105.1 Bacteroides sp.
CTCCCACCCCCACCAAGGAGGAGGAGCTCCTCACCGAGATCCCCGATCTTCCCAAGGAGAAGCATTGATCACGCTATCAGTCTGACTTTCCGGGAGGACTCCGGGATATGTCATGATCTGATGTCTTTGCAGGGACGCACGCTTCGTGCGTCGGCTCTCCGTATCAATGTGACAGCGACCGGCTCACGAGTCGCGCGTCCCTGCAAGTTCATTTGTGACATAGCCTCGAGTGTACCCTCTTTTCATAGTGTATGCAAATATTTTAACCTTATTCTGATATTATAATGAAAACCAAATTGCTTGCGCTCGCCATGATGATGAGTGCGACAGCCATGGCCGGAGCCCATAAGCTCTCTATCGACGGGGTACCTGTTGATAAGACTGTGGCTACCATTACGTTTGAGGGGGATAAAGCTATTCTCACGTTTGGCGACAACACTTCTTCGACCCATGATCTTGAGTCGGTGAAGCTCGATTTTAATTCAACCAGCTCTCTTACCGATCTCCGCATCGGCACTCTCTCGGTCACCGTAGGCTCATCTATCATTGTGAGTGGCGTTGACGAGGGGACACTCATGCTTGTCTATGACATGCGTGGAGTGCAGGTCAAGTCTCAGCGGGCCGATGGTTCGGAGTGTGAGGTCTCGCTCGAAGGTCTCGATGCCGGTGTCTATATATTCAGAGCCGGTAATGAAGTAGTGAAATTTGTAAAACGTTGAAATGCCATGAAAAATACTTTGCGCTACGTTTTCCTGGTTGCTTTCATGGCCTCATTCATGGCCTTGGGAGCATCGGCTCAGGGCAACTGGGCCTTCTCAAATATTTCTCAGACCGACATCGACAATCTCACTGCCGACAGCTCAAACTGGGATCATGAGTTGACCGACTCCAACAACCGTTTTAAGAACTCAACCAACATCTCGGCTACACCACTCCGAGCCAACGGAGCTGATCTCGAGGTCACCAAGGGGCTGATCTTCGAGGCTACGGGCGCCGATATTGTACGTATAGATATTAAGGGCAACCGTCTGGCTATGAATAAGGCCGGTAAGATCGTGATCCCTTCGCTCAAAGCCGGTATGATAGTCACGGTGAAGTGTCAGTCATCGTCAAAGACCGAGGCCCGCGGCTTCAATGTCACCAATCTTACCCCCTTGAGCGGCTCGTTCAACTCTACCTCTCTCGATGCTCAGACCAATGTTGCCTCTGTGATTACCGACGGTGATGTGGTGCTCGCCAACACCGGCGGTATATATGTCACTTCGATCACTGTGGCCGAGGAGGGGGGAGAGATACCCTCACTGCCTACTCCCGGAGGGGGCACTTCACTCAATCTCGGTGTCCATCAGATGAATCTGGCTCTGAAAAACGGAGACATGAAATATTTCAATATCGCCGATATATCCTCGGTGGTCATCGATGGTGATAAAGTCACGGTCAACGAGAAGGCCGAGGGCTCGGTTCCCGTGGTGCTCGAAAATCTGGTCGGCACCATGTCGTTCCGCAAGGCTCAAGGCGCTGAAGGCCCTGAGATCGAAAATCCTGCTGGCAAGGTGGTGATCAAGGAGGCCAAAGGCTGGCAGGAGTCGGCCTATATCACCTGGGAGAATTTCGGCGATGCCGATGATTATAAGGTGTATGTCAAGGGTGGCCAGTTTGACGACTGGAGCGAGATCGATGCTCCTCTGGTGCGTGACTACGGCACATACGGACGCGCCGATGTGGTCGGTCTCATGGCCGGTAGCTATTCTCTCCGCGTGGTTCCCGTCACCGGCGAGGTTGCCCACACCGAAGCGGCCAACGAGGTCAGCGGTCTCTCCGTAGTCAACTATGACCGTTCGGGCTATGCCCATAAGGATTTCTCGGGAGGTGTCGGTGCCTATAACAACGACGGCACCCTCAAGGCCGGAGCCAAGGTGTTCTATGTCACTACCGACAATTTTGCCACCGTGACCATGGATGTAGTCAATAACAACAAGGGGGGCACAGTAGCCTGCACCGGTATCGGCGAGATCTTTGCCGCCATGCAGAAGGGCTTCAATACCACCCCGGTGGCTGTGCGCTTCATAGGCACCGTCGACGGCTCCAAGATACCGTCGTCGCAGCTTTTGACTGATCAGGGCGGACTGCTCCTCAAGGCCAACAATAATACCACCGACCTGCAGGTGACAATCGAGGGTATCGGTGACGACGCCGCTATCACCAATTTTGGCATCGGTCTGGTCAACGGAGCCGGTGTCGAGGTGAGAAATATCGGCGTGCTTCTCGTTCCGGCCGCCAAAGACTGTATGGAGATCAAGGGCACCAATCATGTCTGGATACATAACTGCGACCTTTTCTATGCCCACAAAGGTTCGGGCGACCAGGTGAAGGGCGATGGAACCATGGACTGCAAGGACGGATGTTCCTACGCCACGTTCTCCTACAATCACTTTATCGATGCCGGCAAGTCGTTCCTCTGCGGCATGAAGAAGGAGACTGTCGACAATCTCATCTGCTATCACCACAACTGGCTCGACCACTCCGACTCGCGCCATCCTCGCATACGCACCTCGACAGTTCATATCTGGAACAACTACTATGACGGTTGCTCCAAGTATGGAGTGGGTGCTACGATGGGTTGCTCGGTGTTTGTCGAAGGCAACTATTTCCGCGGCACCAAGCGCCCCATGATGTCGTCGAAGCAGGGCACCGACGCCACCGGCGACGGCACCTTCTCGGGTGAAGACGGCGGTATCATCAAGAGCTTCGGCAACGTGATGGCCGAGCGCAGCAAGAATTTCAGCTACATCACCTGGCAGGAAAACAACACCAGCTTTGACGCATACGAGGCCTCTACGCGCGATGAGCAGGTGCCCTCGTCGGTGAAGACCCTCGCCGGCGGCACTACCTACAATAACTTTGACACCGATCCTGCACGTATATATGACTACACGCCTCTGCCTGCCTCTGAAGTGCCGGCTGTGGTGCTCGGCTATTACGGAGCGGGACGTCTCAACCACGGCGATATAAGTTATAAGTTCAATAATGCTGTCGACGATGACGACTATGCCCGCAACGCCGAGATCGACGCTCTGCTCAACAGCTACAAGACCAAGCTCGTCGGTTTCTACAAACCGTTGCCCGGCGGCTCGGTGACAGGCCCCGGCGGAGAGGAACCCGATCCCACTCCGGGCACTGATCCCGATCCGGCTGTTCCCGAGGGCAGCGTGATCGTCAACTTCCTCGGTTCGAAGCCCTCGGTCGATTTCGTGACCGTCACCGGCAACTACTCCACCTCAAAGGGCACTGCCACATACGGCGGTGACAGCTATGGCACTTGTGTCAAGATGGAGTCGTCGACCTCTATATCGGTGTCGCTCGGTGACAAGAAATACAAGGTCACTCTCGTCTTTGCCGACACCGAGACCGGCAGCATCAATCTCGACGGAACCAAGCTGTCGTCGACGGCTTCAACCCTCGTGATCCCCGAGGCTACCGGCACCATTAATCTCAAAAAAGACAAGGCGGTCAATCTCTTCCTTATAGTCCTCGAAGAGATCACAGCCGAAGACAATCGTCTGCCCATCGTGATCTCGCCCGAAATCAAGTGACAGCGATAGCTCGTGATTAAACATTAGCCGCCCCGCCCGATAAGTCAGAATGCTTTCGGGCGGGGCGGTTGTATATTCAAGATTTTATGGTCGATGCAACGACAGCCGGGGGGATGATTGCCGGAATACTTAGGTTATGATTTTTACTTTCTGTGATAAGTTTAAATCAGTTGATTAAATAGTTTTTAGAAAAAAATAACTACCTTTGTGGCGCAGTACAAAATCATAACTCCAACAAATTTATCTATTATCACATTCAACTAATTAAGTTATGAAGAAATTCTTAGCACTCGCAGCTGCAGCTGTTATCGCTCTTGGTGCATCTGCACAGAACTGGTATCTCGGCGGTTCAATCGGTTTTGACCAGACCAAGGTTGACGGTTATAAGACCACCACTATCGACTTCATGCCCGAGATTGGCTACAATCTCAGCGAGACCTGGGCTATCGGTACCACTGTTGGTGTTGACTACACCAAGCAGGACGAAGCTAAGCTCACCCTCGTGAACTTCGCTCCCTATGCCCGTTACACTTTCCTCCGTGCCGGTATCGTAAGCCTCTTCTGCGACGGTGGTGTTGATCTCGGTTTCGGCAAGGCTAAGGTTGGTGACGAGAGCAGCGACACCGCTGTTTCTTATGGCATCGGCATCAAGCCCGGTGTATCTCTGACTGTTAACGAGAAGTTTGGTTTCGTAGCTCACGTAGGTTTCCTCGGCTACAACGGTGCCAACAACGCTGCCAAGGATGCCGGCTATCCCACCAAGGCCGGTTTCAACCTCGACGGCAACGACCTCTCTATCGGCTTCTACTACAACTTCTAATCAGTCGATCTCCTATTTTAAATAGAGAGATTATTTGTACTGTCTGATATTCTGCGGCCCGGAAGTTCCTCGTCAGGAACCTCCGGGCCGCACTATTTATCTTGAATGACTGACCGGGTCGGCGTCAGAGCCGGTTCCGGCGGAGAGACATCATTCGGGGAAGGTGGAGCGGATGGCGGCGCGTATCTCGTCAGCACCTCGATAATTATAGGTGAGGATGTTGAGCACGGTGGCTATGTAATTGTCCTTGTCGTCGCGCCTAAGCCCTACATGGGAGGCCACGTGGCTCTCCGAGAGCATGGTCTTGCGGTTGTAGACTCTCAGGACAGCTGCGTAGTCGTCATTCTGGAGGTAGCTCCTGAACTCTCGGCACAGATCCTCATAGACGCGCCGGGGTGATAGCTCGTCGGCCAGCGAGGCTATGTGTTGTTCGAGCTGGGAGATATTGGCGAAGCGTCCGTCGATGCGATGTTCCACGCCTCGTTTCATGCGATGGCGTGTGTGTTGCAGTGCCTGCTGATGGAGATCGGCCTCAAAGAGCCGCATGATATTTCGTTTCACCTTAGCAAAGGCTACCTCGGGATCTCGATGATTGAGACGCGCCATGACACGTATCACCGGCTCGAGCATGAATATGTTCTCGATCTCGGCAACGTCGGGCACATGCACCTGTTTGCGTCTCAGATAGGCAACCTCGCCCTCGTCGCGCCTGTCGCGGTCGACGATGCCCCAGGCGTTGAGCGAGTGAAACGCCCTCAGCGAGTTGAAGGTGCGGGTGGCTTCGATGACACGGTCGCATCCGCCAAGCGATTTGACTGTATAATCATTGAATATCAGCGGATAGAGTCGCGCATCGATAGAGTTGACGCCGTCTCCCTCGATAAAGAGCACTGGTTTCCGCGCTCCGATGATAGCGAGATATATCTCGTCGGAGATACCGTCGGTAGAGGTCAGGAAGTCATAGTCCCAGCATCCGCGCTCAGGGTCACAGTTCTTGACCCAGATGGTGCACCCCTGCCCCCGGGTGGAGGCAAACTGCAGATCGTGAGTCAGATAGATGAATGTGCAGTCGGGACGCATGGTCTCGATGATATTCCAGAGCGAAGCGATAGATGACGGATGGAGAAACATCCCCGGAGAGTCGACGATCACCACTCCCCCCCGAGGCGCGTAGGTGACGGCTCCGAGATAATAGAGTACAGTCTTCTCTCCGTCGCTCAGACGCGAGGCTGAGTAAGTGTCGCCGGAGGTTCCTCCGGGGGTGGCTGTGCGGTTGAACAGCATACGGCCGTTTTCGAGCAACACTTTGTTGTCGGGAAAGACCTTCTGCCACTCGTCGATAACCTTTTCAAGCCGTGAAGGGGTTTCACGCCCCTGAGAGAGTGGTTTGTCGTGAAACTTCTGCTTTATCAGCGAGAGCAGCTCGTCGTTTATCAGCAACGCCATGATCTGCTCGAGCTCGCTCTTGAGGTCGGGTCTCAGCAGAGAGGTAGGGCCGGTAGCCTTGCGGTAGAGGTCGCCTATCGAGCCGGGCGAGGGCTCTTCGTTGCGCGGAGCATAGAGTCCTCGCAGTGCCGAGAGTCGGAAGGCTTTGTCGCCGAGATCGGCGGCGATACGGTCGGCAAAACGGGTCTTGCCCGAGCCGTTGGCTCCTATTACCACTATGTGGCGCAGGGAGGAGATGTCAATGCAAAGTGGCTCTGAATCGAGGCGTGGGGGTAGGGTGATAATCATGGGCGAGGGGGAGATGAACAGGTGGATGTGGCGCGTCTCAGGAGCGCTGATATTCCGAGGGGGACATGCCTGTGAGGTGTTTGAAGTATTTTCCGAACGACGATTGATTGGAGAAGTTTAGCTCGTAGGCTATCTGCTGGATATTCTTGCCCGAAAATCTCAGGAGATTCTTGGCTTCGAGTATCACGTAGGAATCGATGATTTCAGTGGCCGAGTGGCCGGTGGCTTCCTTGATGATCAGCGAGAGATATTTGGGAGAGATGAACAGCCGGTCGGCATAGAATGAGAGCGATCTCTCGCGCGAATGGTGATCGTGTACCAGGTGCATGAAATTGTGCACGTATGTGATGCGGCGTGAGCGTGGAGCAGAGGTCGAGACGGAGTGTTCGATGCTGTTGGCGAGTATCTTCATGACCTCGTAGGTGAGGGCGGCGATGAGGTTGCGGGCGATGGATTTGGTGTAGATGTCGTCCCCCTCGCCGGTCGAGTTCTTGTGGAGCAGTCTGAAATACTCGCTGATGGTCGAGGCCTGGGAGTCGTTTATCTGCAACAGATTGCCTGGTCTTCGATAAGGCTCTTTATGGCCCATGGAGGCCAGAACGTTGGGATCGAAATTGATGTCTTTAATAAACGTCGAGGAGACGAAGAGCAGATAGAAATCGAGTCCTTCCGAGTCGATGGATTTGATTTCTACCATTGAGCCGGGGGTAGTGATCACCATGCAGTTGGAGGTCAGGGTGCAGGGCGACAGGTCGATTTCAAGTTCGATCTTACCGCCGAGACACAGCATCCAGGACATGCCGTCGATGCGCAGAGGGCCGGTGTTGGCCTGACGCGACGATGCGTTCCTGACATTCTCGATGTCGCTCGAGACTATGCGTGTGAAGAGATAGTCGTCGCTCAGAGCTGAAAATTCGGTGGAGAATTTTTCAAGCGAGGCCAGTTGGCGCAGGTTGAGGATCGTGTTCATGGTCTTTGCCGGTAGTGGGGTGAGAGCTTGGGCCTGGGAGACTGTGTCATTACTGCACTTGTAGGGATGCGCAGCTCGTAAATCCGATCAGGTTATCTGTGGGTTAGCAGTTGATTTATGAGTTGTTTGTCACTACAGGTTTTAAATATCGGATTATGACACGCCCTCCTCTTTGAGAGATAGAGTGGTGATAATGCAAAGTTAGTCAAATATTCCATATTTTGGCATTTTGGGGGTGAAATTTTGGTGAAAAGGTGAAATTTATGTGCAAATAAGCTATTTTGGTTGGAGACGAAAAAATAATTGTGATAAAAAAGATTGGCAGGGTAAAAATTTTTTTGTACTTTTGCAGTACCATCATCCCCAATCCCAACTTCACTTGATTCCCCTATAACAAGTGATTAAGCCGTTGCAGTTCGTGAGAACAGCGCGGCTTTTTTTTCAGATGATTGAAAAAAGTAACGAGAGAGCCTCCTTTTCACAAGGAGCTCTCTCGTCTGATTTTCTTGATTGGGAACTGTGTCGGAAATGTCTTTTGATACAGCCTTTTTGAGAACGATCAATCTACCTTATACTCGGCTACCTCGGCAGGAGAGAAGGAGTTGATGAAGGTCTCGTGTTTGGCTATCTCGGCGGTGGCATAGTTGAGATATACCTCGGCCGAACGCTTGAATGAGTCGTTGCGCTGGGCATCGAGCATGAGCAGGGAGCTCATCACGAGCACTCCGGCCATTTCGACGAGTCGGCGGGCCATGAAGTCGCCGTAGGTGGCGTCGTCGACGCTGCCCACTTTCTCTACCGCGCTCTTATAGGTTGTGAAGAGGGCGGCGATGCGGTCTTTGAGGCTCTGGAGCTCGGGCTTGACTTCGTTGGCCAGATAGCTCTCGATCAGCGAGGTGTAGGTGCCGGTGGTGACGTGGCGTATAGCCGCTACAACCTGAAGCTGAGTAGTGCCTTCATAGATGGAGGTGATGCGTGCGTCGCGATAGAGACGTTCGCAGGCATAGTCCTTCATGAAGCCTGAGCCGCCATGGATCTGGATACAGTCGTAGGCGTTCTGGTTGCAATATTCGCTACCCATGCCTTTGGCCAGGGGAGTGAGGGCGTCGGCCTGGCGCGAATAGAGTTTTGCTTCCTTACGCTCCTCGGGGGTGAGAGTGCGCTCTTTGGCAATGTCGTCATAGATCTTGTAGATGTCGACGAAGCGGGCACATTCATAGAGCAGCGAGCGCGAGGCATCGAGCTTGGCCTTCATCAGCGAGAGCATCTCGAAGACGGCGGGGAACTCGATGATAGCCTTGCCAAACTGTTTGCGGTCGCGGGCGTAGGCGAGAGCCTCGCGATAGGCGAGCTCGCTGACACCTACACTCTGGGCGGCGATGCCCAGACGGGCACCGTTCATCAGGGCCATCACATACTTGATGAGGCCGAGACGGCGCGAGCCGCAGAGCTCGGCTTTGGCGTTCTTGTAGGTGAGCTCACAGGTGGGAGATCCCTTGATACCCATCTTGTTCTCGATACGGCGCACATTGACACCGCCGTCGCGCTTGTCATAGATGAACATCGACAGGCCTCGTCCGTCCTTGGTGCCCCCTTCTGAGCGGGCAAGTACCAGGTGGATGTCAGAGTCACCGTTGGTGATGAAACGCTTCACTCCGTTGAGACGCCAGGTGCCGTCGGGCTGCTCGGTGGCGCGGAGCATCACGCTCTGGAGATCGGAGCCGGCGTCGGGCTCGGTGAGGTCCATCGACATGGTCTCGCCCTGGCAGACGCGCGAGATGAAGCGCTGTTTCTGATCCTCGTCGGCAAACTCGTAGATAGTCTCGGCACAGTCCTGAAGGCCCCAGAGGTTCTCAAAACCAGTGTCGGCACGGCTGACGATGTCGGCGGCCATGATGTAGGGGGTGATGGGGAAGTTGAGACCTCCGTAGCGACGGGGCATAGCCATGCCCATGAGGCCGGCCTTGCGGCAGGCGTCGAGGTTGATCTGAGTGGCGGGAGCGTAGGTGACGCGGCCGTCGGCCACCGAGGGGCCGTCGTGGTCGACACTCTCGGCGTTGGGGGCGATGATGTCGCCACAGATTTCGCCTACGATCTCAAGCACCTTGTTATAGGAGTCCTGGGCGTCGGCATAGTCGAGGGGAGCGTAGTCGTATTTCTCGGCGTCGGTGTAGTTGCGTTCTTTGAGAGCCACGATCTTCTCCATCAGCGGGTGGGTCAGATGGTGCTTGAGATCGGGGTTGTCGGTATAGAAGTTAGCCATGGCTTATTTGGAGTTTTTCTTGTAATATTTGATCAGCTTGGGCACGACCTCTTCGAGATTGCCGGTGATAACATAGTCGGCGATAGTGTTGATGGGAGCTGCGGGGTCGTTGTTGATCGAGATGATGATTGAGCTCTCCTGCATTCCGGCGATGTGCTGGATCTGGCCCGAAATGCCACAGGCGATATAGAGCTTGGGGCGCACGGTGACACCGGTCTGTCCGATCTGACGGGCATGTTCGGTGAAGCCTGCGTCGACGGCGGCGCGCGAGGCGCCTACCTCGGCTCCCAGGGTGTCGGCCAGGTCGTGGAGCAATTGGAAGTTCTCTTTAGAACCTACGCCATAGCCACCGGCTACGATGATGGGGGAGTTCTTGATATTGATCTTGGACTTCTCGATGTGACGGTCGATGATCTCGACTACGAAGTCGCTGTCAGAAACATATTTGGCGGGATCGAGATCGATTACCTGGCCCTGATAGGCGGGATCGACGATCTCTTTCTTCATCACGCCCTCGCGCACTGTGGCCATCTGCGGACGGCACTCGGGATTGACGATGGTGGCCACGATGTTGCCGCCGAAGGCGGGACGGATCTGCAGGAGCAGGTCTTTATATTCGGCTTTGGTGCGGGCATCGGTGTGGTCGCCGATCTCAAGGGCGGTACAGTCGGCGGTGAGGCCCGAGTGGAGGCATGAGCTGACGCGGGGGCCAAGGTCACGGCCTATACAGGTGGCACCCATGAGGCAGATCTGGGGCTCGATCTCGCGGAAGAGGTTGATGAGCACTGCGGCGTGGGGGTTGGAGGTATAGGGCGAGAGGCGCTTGTCGGCCACTCGGTAGAGGCGGTCGACACCGTAGGGGAATACCTGCTCGGCCACTGTGTCGAGGTTGTCGCCAACGGCTATGGCCTCGAGTTTGACACCGAGACGGTTGGCCAGGACGCGGCCTTTGGTCAGGAGTTCGAGGCTCACGTCGGCTACGCGGCCATCCTCGATTTCGAGATATACTATGAGATTGTTCCTATCCATTGGGCTTATCCGATTGTGTGGTTGGTGATGAGTTCTTTGACGAGGTCTTCGATAGCGGCGTCGCTGTCATCGAGCACACGGCTCTCTTTGGCCGAGAAGACTACGTTCTCGACATTCTTGACCTTGGTGGGCGATCCGGGCAGACCGATCTGCTCGGGGTCGGCGTCGACATAGGCGGCGCTCCATTCCTGAAGCTTGAGATAGGGGCGCTTCTCGAGCAGGGCCTGGCGCTCGGGGCTCAGGGCGGCAGCCTCTGAGGGGGAGGCCGCATATTTGTACTTCTGGACTCTCATAGCGTTGCGTGGACGGCAATCGGCGGCGGTGCCGTTGACGGTGACCACGCAGGGGAGGGGAGCCTTGACGGTCTCCACGCCATTCTCGAGGCGACGCTTGACTGTGACGGTGCCGTTGGAGAGATCGAGGATCTCCTCGGCGTAGGTCACCTGGGGGAGATTGAGCTTCTCGGCAATCTGGGGGCCTACCTGGGCGGTATCGCCGTCGATAGCCTGGCGTCCGCCGAGGATGATGTCGAAGTCACCGATCTTCTTCACGGCCTGAGCCAGGGAATAGGAGGTGGCCAGAGTGTCGGCGCCTCCGAGGGCGCGGTCGGTGAGCACTATACCGGTATCGGCTCCGCGATAGATGGCTTCGCGGATGATCTCGGCTGCACGGGGAAGTCCCATGGTGAGCAATGTGATGGTAGAGCCGGGATTGGCGTCCTTGAGTCGGAGGGCCTGCTCAAGAGCGTTGAGATCCTCGGGGTTGAAGATGGCGGGCAACGCGGCTCGGTTGATTGTGCCATCCTCTTTCATTGCATCTTTGCCCACGTTGCGGGTGTCGGGCACCTGCTTGGCGAGCACGATGATGTTGAGTCTCATTTTGTTATAGTTTAAGGTTTCGAAGATTTTCCGATAGGAGTAGCTGACGGGGCCTCGGGTAATGAAACGACCCCGTTCAAGCCACAAATATAATAAAATTCGGGCTAAAACGGGGTCGGGAATTGCAAATTAATGTGAAAGAAGCTATTGCTCTACATTATTTATGAGCTTCTACCCACTTGCGGGCATTGATGAAAGCGTCGATCCAGGGGGTCACCTCGGCCGTGGAGCGGCTGGCGGGCCAGTAGCCACACTGCCAGGGGAAGATGGCGCGCTCCAGGTGAGGCATCATGGCCAGGTGACGGCCGTCGGCCGAGGCGATACCGGCCACAGCCGAGCGGGAGCCGTTGGGATTGGCGGGATAAGCCGAGTAGGAGTAGCGGGCCACTACGTTATAGTTCTCGAGGGGCAGGGGAAGGTGGAATTTGCCCTCGCCGTGGGCCACCCAGATACCCAGCTTGGAGCCTGAGAGCGAGCCAAACATCACGGAGTTGTTGGTCGGAATGGTGACACCGAGGAACTGCGACTCAAACTTGTGGGAATCGTTGTGGAGCATGCGGGTCTTCTTCTCGTGCTCGGGGTTGATGAGACCGAGCTCGATCATGAGCTGACAGCCGTTGCAGATACCCAGCGAGAGGGTGTCGGGGCGCTCATAGAAGTTCTTGAGTGCGCGCTTGGCGTTGTCGTTGTAGAGGAAGCCCGATGCCCAGCCCTTGGCCGAGCCAAGTACGTCGGAGTTGGAGAAGCCGCCACAGAACACTATCATGTTCACGTCGCTGAGATCCTCGCGTCCGCTCATGAGGTCGGTCATGTGGACATCCTTGACGTCAAAACCGGCCAGATAGAGCGAGTAGGCCATTTCGCGATCGCCGTTGACACCCTTTTCGCGGATGATGGCTGCGGCGGGGCGATCCTCGGAACGGGCGCCTTCGCGACGCAGGGAGATGCCGCGGCTGGCGAGCTTGCCGTCAAAACCGGCGGGGAAGCGATAGCGTATGGGCTGTTTCTTGTAGTTCTCGAAGCGCTCGCGGGCTTTGACCTCGCCGCTCTGGAGCGAGTCGAGCAGATAGGAGGTGTGCATCCACACATCGCGCAGGTGGTCGATGCCGAGCATACGTTCGGTGCCGCGGTGGCTGATGGTGAGGGTGCGCTCCTCGATGGGCGAGCCTATATGGAGATACTTCACGCCGGCTTTGTCGAGGATAGCGTCTACGCGCTCTTTCTTGGTGTCGTCGACCTGAAGTATGAGTGCCGGATTTTCGCTGAAGAGGATCTTGACAAGATCATAGTCCTTGCCAAAGGCGTCGGCGTCGAGGGCGATACCGCCGTTGATATTGGCGAAAGTCATCTCGAGCAGGGTAGTCACCAGACCGCCGGCCGAGATGTCATGGCCGGCGAGAACCATGCCTTTTGACACGAGTTGCTGCACGGTGTTGAAGGTGTTGACAAATGCAGCCGCGTCCTTGACGGTGGGAGCCTCCGAACCGAGAGTTCCGAGGGTCTGAGCCAGGGCCGAACCACCAAGACGGAGCTCGTCGCCCGAGAAGTCAATATAATATAAGGTGGAAGCCTTGGCACGGAGTACGGGCGAGAGGGTCTTGCGCACGTCGCTGACCTCGCCGGCGGCCGAGATGATGACGGTGCCGGGGGCATAGACCTTGTCGTCGCCATATTTCTGGGTCATCGACAGGGAGTCCTTGCCGGTGGGGATATTGATGCCGAGGGCACATGCAAAGTCGCTGCAGGCCTCTACCGCGCGATAGAGGGCCGCGTCTTCACCGGGGTTCTTGCAGGGCCACATCCAGTTGGCACTCAGTGACACAGCCGAGAGGCCGCCTTCGAGGGGTGTGCCGACGATGTTGGTCAGAGCCTCGGCTACAGCCATTACCGAACCCTTGGCCGAGTCGATGATGGCTACCTGGGGAGCGTGGCCGATAGAGGTGGCGATACCCTTGGTGCCGGAGTAGTCGAGCGCCACGACACCGCAGTCGCTCAGCGGGAGCTGTATCTCGCCCTGACACTGCTGACGGGCTATCTTGCCGGTCACCGAGCGGTCGACTTTGTTGGTGAGCCAGTCTTTGGAGGCTACGGCTTCGAGAGCCAGCGTCGAGGCTACATATTCCTCGATGAGGGCCTCGTTATATGGAGCGTCCTTGAATGTCGAGATAATGGTGGTGTCGGTGAGAGTGGTCTTGGGCGATGAACCGAACATGTCGCTCATGGCCAGATCGATGGGCTTGACACCATCGGGCTGCTCAAACACGAAGCGGTGGTCGCCGGTGGTCTCGCCGACAACATACATCGGGGCACGCTCGCGGTCGGCGATGGAGCGTACATAGTCGAGATCCTCGTTGCGGAGCACCATACCCATGCGCTCCTGGCTCTCGTTGCCGACGATTTCCTTGGATGAGAGGGTCTTGTCGCCGATAGGAAGGGCTCCTATCTCGATCTTGCCACCGGTCTCCTCGACAAGCTCCGAGAGGGCGTTGAGATGACCGCCGGCACCGTGGTCGTGGATAGAGACGATGGGGTTGTCGTCATTCTCGGCCAGAGCTCGTATCACGTTGGAGACACGCTTCTGCATCTCGGCGTTGGCACGCTGCACGGCGTTGAGCTCGATGCCCGAGGCATACTGGCCGGTCTCGACCGACGAGACTGCACCGCCACCCATGCCGATGCGGTAGTTGTCGCCACCCATCACCACTACTGCCTGACCGGGCTCGGGCACACCCTTGATGGCGTCCTTGGCAGCAGCATAGCCTACACCGCCGGCGAGCATGATCACTTTATCGTAGGCATACATCTTGCCGTTCTCGTCGTGCTCAAAGGTGAGCAACGAGCCGCAGATGAGGGGCTGGCCAAACTTGTTGCCGAAGTCAGAGGCACCGTTGGAGGCCTTGATGAGGATTTCGGCAGGTGTCTGATAGAGCCACGCACGGGGATTCATCATGAGCTCCCAGGGGTGGGCCGACAGACGGGGATAGGAGGTCATGTAGACAGCCGTACCTGCCAGGGGGAGCGAAGCGCGTCCGCCACCCAGACGGTCGCGTATTTCACCACCGCTACCGGTGGCTGCACCGTTGAAGGGCTCGACAGTGGTGGGGAAGTTGTGGGTCTCGGCTTTGAGAGAGAGCACTGTAGGAAGGTCGCGCACCTCAAAGAAGTCGGGACGCTCGGGATGGGTGGGATAGAACTGGGCTACGGTGGGGCCCTCGACAAAGGCTACGTTGTCCTTGTAGGCCGACACGAGGCGACCGGGATTTTCTTGAGATGTCTTCTTGATGAGCTTGAAGAGCGACAGAGGTTTCTCCTCGCCGTCGATGACGAAAGATCCGTTGAAGATCTTGTGGCGGCAGTGTTCGGAGTTGACCTGAGAGAAGCCGAAGACCTCGCTGTCGGTGAGTGGACGGCCCAGACGCTCGGCGAGCTGACGCAGATAGTCCTCCTCCTCGGCCGAGAGGGCCAGACCCTCACGCTTGTTATACTCTGAGATGTCGGCTATATGCTCGATAGGAGCGGCAGTGGTAGAGGTGCTGAATACTCGGGAGTTGAGACCCTGATAGACGCGCGAGAGCATCTTGTCGTGGGCGGGGGCTTCCTCGCCGCGCGGGGCGCGGTGGAACTCCTCGATGCGGGTGATACCCTCGATGCCCATATTCTGGGTGATTTCAACAGCGTTGGTGCTCCAGGGGGTGATCATCTCCTTGCGTGGACCGACGAACACTCCTTTGACCGAAGTGGAGCTCAGCGGGGTGGCTCCGTCAAAGAGCCAGGTGAGTTTGGCGACTTCCTCGGCCGAGAACTTGTGGTTGGTCTCGACGGCGTAGATCAGGTTGGCGCCTTTCTTGAAAAATACGACCATAGACTGATGGCAAATGAATGGTTTTTATCTGAGCGCAAAATTAATCAAATTTCGCGACATTCTATCTATGTTAGAGATATAATGATTAATTTTGTGAGGAGAATGACAACCATGAAAAAACTTATAGTCCATATATTTGCACTTCTCGCGGTCGTGTTGTCACTGCCGGCCGAGTCGGCGGGGGCACTCCAGGGCCGGCGATATGATTTCGCGGCTACGTCTCAGGCTCTTCAGAGTCATATATCTAACGCTCAGCAGGATCCGGCCGGTTTTCTGTGGTTTGCCACCTGGAACGGCCTGGTGCGTTTCGACGGATATAATTTCCACACGTTTCATCCCGTGGCTCTCTCTGACGGCTCGATAGTGAGCAACCGCATTTATAGTCTCAGGGTAGGCTCGACGGGCAATATCTGGTGTCTGTCGTCAGACAATCATGTGTTTTACTTCGACCACTCGGGGATGAAGTTCATCGACATCCAGGGGCTCATTCCTGAGATCTCGGGGCTTAAGACCCACACTATGGCAATGTTGCGCAACGGGTATCTATGGGTGTTGTTTCGCGACGATGCCGCCATACGCATGAGTGATGTCGATCCGCTCGCCTATCACACGTTCTATCGCGCGGGGGAAGGAATTCTGTCGGGAGCGAAGAAGATTAAAAACGTGAGCCACACCGAACTTGGCGAGGAGTGGATCATCACCGACGTAGCGGCTGTAAATGTTTCGAGCGGCAAGAGTGTCAAGGGCAATTTCCGTAATGTGGTGGCTGCCGGTGGCATGAATGTCGCCCTGACAGCTGACGGTAAGGCTGTGATACTCAATCGCAATCTCGGCAAGACGGGCGAGGAGTATCTTTTTGACGACGATGATGTCAAGGTGACTAACTGCACTACGGTCAACGACCGCATCTTTGTGTCGTCAAACAGCGGCCTCTCGGCCCTCGATGCACGCACCGGGGTAGTGACCTCTTTTCCGGTGGGTGGAGTGGTGAGTATGTTTCAGGATTCACGCAACCGTCTGTGGTGTTTCGGCGACAAGGGGGAGCTCTGGCTGGTAGAGTCGGGCTCGCGAGGAGATGTAGTCACCCTCTCGGGGGCGGCGCCGCGGTTGGATAAACCGCTCAAACGCCCTCAGTTGATCTTTGAGAACAAATCGGGACGGGTGATAGTCAAGACAGTAGGCTCGTTGCTCTCGGTATATGACGAGGACACGCGCTCCCTTCAGGAAGTGAGGATGAACGGGTCTGTCACCGAAGGCCCTCTGGCTCCCGACATCAAGAAATATATGGCTGACAATGCCGGCAATCTGTGGATATTTTATGACCGTGGAGCCGATTGTCTCACTTTTACCGAAGATCATTTCAATCATCTGGCAAATCCTTCTCTACTGGAGACCAGAGCCATGATGGCCGACTCGCGTGGGCGCCTGTGGATAACCGACCGTTCCAACACTGTGGCGGTCAAGGATGGAGGCTCGATGCTGTATCTCGACCGTAACGGCCGGTTATCGGCTGTTCCCTCGGGATTCACTTCCTCGTCGATTTATACCGTGCGTGAAGATGCCGGGGGTAATGTGTGGATGGGCACCAAAGGTGACGGGCTCTATCAGCTCTCTCCGGCCGGAGGCGACGGAAAGAGTTACGACGTGAGACACTACACGTGTCAGTCGGGCAATCTGACCCTGCCGAGCGATACTGTATATGACATCGTCACTCATCGTGGAGAGGTGTGGCTGGGGTCGTATGGCGGAGGTCTGAGCCGTGGAGTGAAGGATGCCGACGGCTGTTATCGGTTCAGCTATGTCAAGGGACAGCCTCAGGGCATGAAGGTGCGTGGCCTGATGGTCGACGAGCCGAGCGAGACTCTGATGGTGGCCACTACCGACGGCTTGGTGACGTTAGACATCTCGTCGGACGATCCTGAATTTTTTGTCAATCGTTTCAGTCCCGACTCCTGGGGACTGAAGGGCAACGACGTGATGGAGATTATCCGCACCGATGACCGTTACTATGTCTGTGTCTTCGGAGTCGGAGTGAGCCGCATCGACTCTGACAATCTGTTGACCGACACTATTCATTTCGAGAACTACCCTCTGCCTATGGGGGCGGCGGCAGCCCAGATACGCACAGCCGTGTGCTCGGGCAATGATATATGGATCATGTCGGAACGCACGGTCAGCAGGTTTTCAACACTGACGGGTATCTATGCGACCCGTTTCATAGGATCGGACACTGACCGTTATATTCTCTCGGAAGCTGACCCGGTTGTAACCGACGGCTATATCATGGCCGGCACTTCTGACGGTGTAGTCACCTTCAGGCCCTCTGACCTGATAACTGAGGGAGCGACTGCGTCACTGCCGATAGTGACGGGAGTGCAGTATCAGAATGATCTCGAGGTGTATCCGCTCAACGATTTGGCTGATCTGACGATCACTCCCGAGCAGCGCACTTTCACTCTGTTTCTCTCGCCCATGACATTTGACACTTCGCTACATGAGGGGGAGCGTCCGCAATTCCGCTACATGATGGACGACTATGACAAGGGCTGGAACTATACTTCTGCCGTGCGACCGTCGGTCAATTACAGTAATATTTCGCCCGGCCGATACACTCTTTACATCGAGACGCTCAATCCCGATGGCAGTTGGAGCGAGGCCCGCCAGATCGATGTCAATGTCGTGGCCAGATTTACCGAGACACTGCTGTTTCGTTTCATGACGGTGTTTATAATCCTGGCGTTGCTGTTTGGCATGACGATAGCAGCGTTCCGTTTCAAGCGTATGCGCAATGAGATACAGCAGAAGTATTCGCTGTTGATGAGTGTCGACAATATCAGCAGTTCCCTGACCCCCGACCGGCTGGTGGCCCGTCAGGCTGAGACGGGCGAGGATAAGGATCGCCGGTTTCTTGATGACTCGGCGGCTTTTATCGCGGCAAATATCGATAATCCCGATCTCGTGGTGGAGGATCTGGCGCGCAATTCCGGCATGAGCCGCACGGCCTATTATACCCGACTGAAGCAGATCACGGGTCTGACCCCTGTCGATTTCATCAAGCAGATGCGTATCAAGAAAGCGCTCAAACTCCTTGAAAGCGGATCTCTCTCAGTGACTGAGGTGGCATACGGAGTAGGGTTCACCGATCCGAAGTATTTCTCGCGCTGCTTCAAGGCTGAGATGGACATGACTCCGACTCAATATATCGAAAGCCGTCGCAATAATGCCGGGGGTGATACCTCTGAAGTTCAGGCCGACAGTTGAGAGCAGTTTTTTCGACGTGATTTTCGTGTCGTTGCAGGCTCTTATAATGTGTAGGAAGCCCCGGTCTGAATGAATGGGGCGGGTTTCTGGCGGCACTCGACATATCGCTCGGTGCCGGTGACGCCGTTGATGCGACACGACATTTTGAGCGAGACTCCGCCGCGGAGATAGAAGTAGAGGTTGGGAGCGAGGCGGCGGCGGTAGTTGACCATCGGGCGGAAAGAGGTCGAAGTGAACCTGCATTTGGTCGGTAGCGATTTGTCGCCGGGCTTGAAATAGAAAGACTTGACGTTGATGTCGGCTCCGAGGTTGATCATGTCGGAGGGGGTCGGTGTATAGTCAAATCCAAATGTCGCGCCCGAGAGGTTGACACACCATTTTTCGTTGAAGACATGACGGTACATGAAGACAGGGAAAATGGGTATCCTTGAACTGGTGTTGATCATGGCGAGCGGACCGAGGCCAAACTGAGTGGTGCGTGTGGTTTTCAGCATGATCAGACCCATCGCGATGCCTGAAACTCTGGCAAAACCGCCCTGACCCCACTCGGCGTTGACGAGACCTATGGCAAACAAGGGTTTGCCCAGGAGTGTGGATCGGAAAGTAGAGGTGAAGCCTGTCTGACCGAACACGTGTGTGCCGTTGAGCCCGATGGCATCGGGGTCGAAACCGTGGTTCAGATCTCCTGGGGTCATGGATAGTTGGGTCGAGGCATATCGGGCGTTGGCTGTGACGGTGAATTTCCTGTCCCTGAAAAATCTATAGGATACGCGTGCCGAAAAGCCGTCTTTCATTGTGCCCCAACCGTGGTCGTAGTCTACTCCTATATTGGTTTTCAACAGTGCGTTGCCACCTTCGCTGATGTTAACCACCGCCATAGACTGGGCTGAGGCTGACAGCATGGTGAGAAGAAGACATATAAGTATCAGAGCCGATTTTTTGAACATGCTTTTCGGGAGGGATTGTACATAAATGATGCAAAGTTACGATATTAACTCTTAGCTTTGGTAGAAGTGACCGCTAAAATAATAGTGAAATTTTCCATCATGGTAGTCAAAAGGTTCAAAAATCGACGCGGGGGAGAGGAGACTGTAAAGACGATATATCGAAGTGAGAGTGTCGCCGTATCTGTGGCATATCGACACAGGTAGGGCGACACTCCCATTAACGTTTTGTATTGGTAACTCTCGTGTAGGAGATAGGCTTATCTTACAATTGTTTTTGTGACGTTGTTGCCGCGGCGGATGATGTAGAGACCCGCGGGAAGCTGATCGACAGGTGTGTCGATGAGGCGTCCGTGGAGATCATAGACTTCGGCAGTGGCATCGGTGGCGTCTTTAGCGATTTCGATTATGGCCGACATAGCGAAGCCGTTTTCACCCTGGATTGCCGAGAGGGTAGGGATGTAGGAGGTCAGTTTGTCTTTGAGCGGCTGGTTGATGTCGTGGTGCTCGTCATCGACCGAGTTGTCGAAGCTCCAGGTGATGTCGCCCCCTTCGAGACGGCCGGCTGTGGTCTTGAGTATTTCGGGAACGTCAGAGGCATTGTCGGGTGTATAGGCATACATGTCGTCGGCGGTGTCGAAATTGGTGTGGGCCCAACCGCCACGTAGACTTTTGGCAGTCTCGGGCACTTTCTCGTCGCGCGAGTCCACTACCCATGCGTCAAACTGTGTCTCATAGTCATTCTGAGTCAGGAATTGCACTTTGGGACTCTCGGCTATCACGTTTCCACAGGCTTTGTTGATTCCGCCGTCCTGGTTGGAGAAGGTGCCTTTGAGCGAGGAGTCGAAGGTGAGTTTCTCTTTGTCCCAGATGTCGGTGCCTTGACCTGCTATCATCATGGGGCGCTTGATGGCACGGAAGTAGTTGTTTTCGATCAGGGCATTTGACTCGGAAGTGTTGCCGATACCGTAGACCGAAACGCCGTCATAATAGTTGTTGTAGATATGGGCATCGACATAATGCAGGCGCGGACAACGCGAGTCACAGTGGTCAAACCAGTTGTGATGATAGGTGATGTTGAGGTTGATGCTCTCGCCTGTAGCGCCACCGCATCCCATCACTTTGCCCGAGTCGAAGAAGTGATTGTTGGAGATTGTGATGTTGGTCGAGCGTGTCTTCATGTCTATGCTGCCGTCGCCTTTGACCTGGTCGGCGTCTTTGCCCGGCTTGCCATAGAAGAAGTCGACGTTGTGTACCCAGATGTTTGAGTTGTCGGTGTCCATGGACACTCCGTCGTCGCCAAACAGGAGAATTGCCACGTTGCGTATCTCGATATTGTGTGCCCGTTTCAGGCATACACCGTAGCCATAGAGGGCGGCATCGTTTCCGATACCCTCGAGGGTGATGTTCTCAATCATGCGATCGGAGGTGTTGTTGCCTTGAAAGTTAAGGTAGTTACCGTCTTTGAGCGCGTCCATCTGAGTGTCGGTGACTGCTCCGATGAAGCGGATTGCAAGCGGACGTTTTTCATATCCCTTGCTGCATAGCTCGAGGATATTGCAGATACCTGTACGTGTCTCCTTATTACCTTTTTTGTCTTTGACGACATCAAAGGTTATGGCTTTGGCATTGTCGGAAGTGACGTAGAGTATCTCGGCATTGTCTTTGAGAGTTCCGTCGGCTTTATATGCTCCCGGGATTTTCCCTCCGGCAAATGCAAAACCCTCTCGGGTGTGAGCCTTGACCTCTATCCGGCTTGTCTCTGCCGACTCGAGCAGATTATCGTTCCGGTCAAGCGCGCTGATGGAGAGTGTGTAACTGCCGGCTTTGAGTCCGGGGATGTCAACCCTGAGTCCATCCGGGTAGCGACGTATCAATTGATAGTCGACAGGCTGATCGGAGAGTCCCTCTCCTGAGTATTTTACTATGTATTTAGCGGCATTGGCTACAGGCTGCCATCGGGCGGTAGCTGTCTCGAGCCATCCGTCAGCCCGGTCGATTGTGAGAGCTGCTGTGTAGAGCGGATTTGCGGCCAGAGTGGCGATTGCTCCGAGGTGTAAGATGAGGTTGAGTTTTTTCATGGTGGTAAGATGTTGTTTGGAGGCCGTGCAAATATACGACCTTTCGGTTGTGTCGCAAAGTTATTGACTATCCTCGGTCTCAAAGTAGTATATTTCGTTAAACTTTGGTGGACTTTTGCAATCAGGCCCGATTTTGCTTACAAACTGCTTCTTGTAAAAACGGCCGGAAGCCCAATGCTTCCGGCCGTTGATTTTCATTTAAGTTGAAAATGTGTTTTTCTCTGACGAGTAATACATCGAGATCCGTCGCGAAATATATTTAAATGTATCGTATCTTGATTTGTTAAACTTATCTCTACAGCAATTAATTATAATAGGTCAACATCAGGTTAACGGAATGTAATTTTTAAATAAGCTACCTCGCGGCGGTTTCCCGGTGTATCGGTGTGATAGTATTTAGCTTTCTTGATTTCTTCGTCACAAAATTAGCCGTAGAGCACCTGTGGAAAGGGTGAAAAATTATCATAAAGAGGTGGAATAATTGGTGGAAAGGACTGTTTTAACGCCACAGAACGCATATAAATCAAATAATCCACTTTCTTGCGACCGCCATGGAAAAGCTATGGTAACTGATGTTGATGATAGGGCTCGACATGGACGGTGATGATCGAGTCGAAACCCAGAATGGCACGGAGAGCAATCTCGACGGCCGTCGAGATTGCGTGGCCTTGAGTGACGGTAATGTCAGGATCGACTTTGATATGTACCTCCACCAGATAGGAGTGGCCGTTGCGTCGCGAACGCAGGTGGTGGAAGGCTTTGACGCCGGGCACTGACGTGATGGCCCTGCTCAGGCGGTCGAGTGTCTCTGACGGAAGTGATTTCTCGAGCAGTTCATTGACCGAAGGACGTGCGATTTCGAGTGCGGAGATAGCGATGAATACAGCGATCAGTATTGATGCTATGGGGTCGAGTATGCGCCAGCTTTCGCCCAAGAAGTAAGAGATGCTCACGCCGACGAGAGTGGCTATAGAGGAGATAGCGTCGGAGCGGTGATGCCAGGCGTTGGCGATGAGTGAGGGGGAGTCGATGATGCGTCCCTGATGGAGAGTGTAGCGGTAGAGGATTTCCTTGGCAGCAATAGCGACTATGGCTACGATCATGGTGAGCATGTCGGGGCGCGGCAATACTTCGCCTCTGAGGGCCCGGATGACGGAGTCGATACCTCCCCAGCCTATGCCTGCGGCTACTATGATAAGTATGATTGCTATGAGCAGGGCTCCGAATGTCTCGTATTTTCCGTGACCGTAGGGGTGATCCGAGTCTGCTCCCCGATAGGCTATGCCGACGAGTGCAAGCACTATGAAGTCGGTTGCGAAGTCGCTGAGCGAGTGTATGCCGTCGGCTACGAGGGCGTCGCTCTTGCCGGTGATACCTACCACGATCTTGATGATCATGAGGGCGGCGTTGACCCAGAAGCCAACCCACGTGACGTGGCGGATGACGTTGACTGACATTGTTGATGAATTGAGGAGATTGACAGTTATAGAAATGTCTTTAAGGCGGGGACGTGAAGTGGAGGGCCCCGATCCTTAAAGACATTGATTTATGCGGGATTATAAAAGAGTGCTTTTATTTGGTCAGGCCACGGTGACGCAAGAGGGCATCGACCGAAGGTTCGTGACCGCGGAAGCGCTTGTAGAGCACATTGGGATCTTCGCTGCCACCCATCTCGAGGACATTCTCTTTGAATGATTTGGCAGTCTCGGGATCGAAGACACCTTTCTCCTTGAAGAGTTCGAAGCCGTCGGTGTCAAGCACTTCGGCCCACAGATAGGTGTAGTAGCCCGAGGCATAGCCGTCGCTACCGAAGACATGCTTGAAATAGGGGGAGCGATAGCGATAGGTGATTTCGCGGGGCATGCCGAGCTTTTCTGATACCTGCTGTTCGAAGGCGTCGACATCGATGGTGTCGCCCTCGGCGGGATTGAGAGCTCCCCAGCAGAGGTCGAGGAGGGCGGCTCCCACGAGTTCGGTGGTGCGGAAGCCCATATTGTGGGTTGAGGCTGCGTTAAGTTTCTCTACGAGAGCGGCAGGAATGACTGAATCGGTCTGATAGTGACGGGCGTAGACATTGAGCAGCTCGGGCTCCATAGCCCAGTGCTCGGTGATCTGAGAGGGAAGCTCGACAAAATCGCGGTCTACACCTGTGCCTGACTGTGAGCGGAGTTTGGCTCGTGAAAGCATGCCGTGGAGGCCGTGGCCAAACTCGTGGAACATGGTCTCGACCTCGTCCATAGACAGGAGAGCGGGTTTGTCGCCGGCAGGGCGTGAGAAGTTACCTACATTATATATGATGGGACGACCCACGGTGCCGTCGGGATCGATAAACGAACCCTTGATCTCGTCCATCCATGCGCCCTGACGCTTGGTGGCGCGGGGGAAGTAATCGCTCATGAACACGGCTATGTGTTCGCCTGTGTTGGCGTCGGTCACCTCATAGACTTTGACTTCGGGGTTGTATTTGGGAGCGTCGGGAAGCTCGGTGAATTTTACGCCATAGAGACGCTCAGCGAGTGTGAAGATGCCTTTACGCACATTCTCGAGAGGGAAGTAGGCTGCTACTTCGTTGGAGTCGATGTTGTATTTGTTGACTCTTACTTTCTCGTTCCAGTAGTAATAGTCCCAGGGTTCGATAGTGATGTCCTGACCCTCGGCTTTGGCCAGGGCGGTCATCTCGGCGATCTCCTCGTTGGCACGCTTGACGGCGGGTGTCCAGATCTGCATGAGCAGAGAGTTGGCAGCCTCGGGAGTCTTGGCCATGACGTTGGCGGTCATGTAGGAAGCAAAGTCGGGATAGCCGAGCAGAGCAGCCTTGCGGGCGCGTAGTTTCACGATGTCGCCGATCACGGGGCGGTTGTCGTTGGGAGCCTGGGTGGCCAGATTGACGTAGGCCTTGTACATTCTCTCGCGTAGATCGCGTGAATCGGCATAAGTGAGCACAGGGAGACGGCTGGGAGCGTGAAGGGTGAATACCCATTTGCCCTCCTTGCCTCTCTCCTTAGCCTCTACGGCGGCCTGGGCCACGGTGGCCTCGGGGATGCCGGCGAGCTGGGCCTCATCCTCGACGATTATCTCGGTCTCGTTGGTGGCGTTGAGAAGGTTTTTGTTGTACTTGAGATAGAGGTCGGTGAGCTGTTTGTTAAGCTCGGTGAGAGTGGTTTTGTCGGCATCGGAGAGCAGGGCACCGCTACGCACGAAATCCTGATAGCTCAGCTCGATGGCGCGTACCTGATAAGGCTCCAGTCCGAGCGAGTCGCGAGTGTCATAGAGGGTCTTGACACGCTCGAAGAGGGCGGGGTTCATGGAGATTTCGTCAGAGATAGCCGAGACCATGGGGAGGAGCTGCTCGGAGATCTGTTCCATCTCGGGAGTGTTGTCGGTCTCGGCGAGAACGCTATACACTCTCATCACTCTGTCGAGAGTGGCACCCGATTTCTCGAGGGCAAGGATGGTGTTGTCGAAGGTGGGAGCTTCGGGGTTGTTGACGATTTTGTCGACATCGGCGCGCTTTTCGGCGATACCGGCTTCCACGGCGGGAAGATAGTCGGCATAGGTGATTTCCTCGAAAGGAGGAATTTCAAACTCGGTTGTGTAGGGTGAGAGGAACGGGTTGGCCCGTTTCTCGCCACACGAGGTTGTGACCATAGCGGTGGTGGTGATGGCTGCCGCGAGGGCGAGGGTTAATAATGGTTTCATTTCGCAGTGGTTTTAGATTGAGGGTTAAATCATTGGCTTAGGGTAGGAGAGGTGAGGAGAAATTCACCCATCAGGGGGAAATGGTCGCTGGAGTAAATGTTGCCGCGCCGGCAGCTCACGGCTTCGAGATCGCCGCCATAGAGCATCTGGTCGATGCGGAAATAAAATCGGTTGCCGTGATAGGTGATACACGGGCCCAGAGCCCGGTCGGCGTAGGCGTCGTGCATATCGTCACCGAGGATTGTGCGGACAGCGTAGGAGTCCTGTATGTCGTTGAAGTCGCCTGCCACGATGAAGTTTCCTCCGATCGAGTCGATGGTTTGGCGTATGAGTTCCGCTTGTTCGGCTCTTTTGCGGAACGCTACGGCAAGTTTGGAGATCAGATGGGACTTCACTTCTTTAACGCGGCGTTTGAGGGCGCGTTCGCTCTGGGGTGCTTTCTTGAAGAGATCTTCATAGAGAGTCTTGTCGGCCATGCTGAGGCCTATCGACTCGAGATGGACGTTAAACAGATGAACGGTCTCACCCTTGATGTCAAACCTGAAGAGAGCCATGCGTATGGCGTGTTCCTCGGGCATGTCGAGGTGTACCTGTGTGAAGGGGTAGCGCGAGAGCACCGTGAGCTCGTAGGAGGCGTTGACGGCTCGATAGGGATAGCGTTGCTCGAGTTCGCTGATCTGTTCGGGGGTGATCTTCCATAGCGGCCAGGTCTGCACAGCCTCGAGTTCCTGCATCGACACTATGTCGGCATCGGTCGACAGTATATAGTCAAGGGTGGCGTTGCGGGAGAGTGTGTCGATCTCGCCTCTGAAGTCGTAGAGATGGAGGACGTTGTAGGTCAGCAGGGTGAAGGTCTTATCCTCTTCCTCGGGAGTGAGCTTGCGGGATGATAGATTGACGGGCGAATAGTCGAGCAGGGGGGAGAGCGAGACCAACCATGAGGCCACGATGATGAGGCTCCAACGGCCGCGAAGCGAGGCGAAATCGATGAGTATAAGCAGGAGGTCGCCTATCAGGATGCCGGGCAGCAGCATGGACAGCAGTGCCGGCAGGATGGTGAGCTGGGGATCGAAGATGCCTCCGTAGGCCGACGTGACAGTGATTACGGCCGCCAGGATGTTGACTCCCAGAAGCAACGACCGGTATGCCTTGGCCACCGGACGGGTGAGGAAACGTGAGGTTATGGTTCTGGCGTCTGCCATTAGCTTGGGTTGAGCGTGAAAATTGAGTTTTGGGCTCGGTTTATTTGATCTGGCGGCTGACTTTGAAGAGTCGGTCGCGCTCTGAAGCGGTCAGCGATGTATAGCCCGACTTCTTGATTTTATCGAGTATCATGTCGAGCTCCTCGCGCTCCTCGACGGTGAGCCCCGAGGGCACGGAGTGAGGTCGGTCAGTGGTGCAGGCAGATCTTGTCTTGCGACTAAACATTTCTTTCAGTCGTGAGGGCAGTCTCTCCAGCGGGGCCAATATGTCAGTGCCCCTGCGTCGGCACAATCCGTAGGCTGCTCCAACGGCTATGCCGCCGAGATGGGCCACTTCGCCTCCGCCATTCTCGCCGGTGACTCCTATGAGCACCAGGAAGATAGTGGCCAAAGCCACCCACCTGAGCTCTACGCTACCGAGCAGGAAGAGCATCATTCTGAAGTGGGGCATCAGCAAGCCAACGGCGGTGACTATCGCCATGACTGCGGCCGACGAGCCGAGTAGGTAGTGGCCCGGGCCGAGCACCCCGGAGGGGAGTGACGCGCTTCCGGCGAGGAAGAAAAGAGCACCCCCCAGACCGCCGGCGATATATAGCGACAGGAGTCTGCCGGAGGTTGAGATCGTGAGAAACACTGTGGCAGACCAATAGAGCCACAGCATGTTGAAAGCGACATGCAGAAGATCCCACTGGGTGAACATATAGGTCAGCAGAGTCCAGGGTCTATGCAGAAACACTCCGAAGTCGGCCGGAAGTTCAAGCCATTTATCGACGATGTCAATCCACTCCGGGTGACCCGAGAAGACTCCGGCGATAGCTGTCAGCCTGAGCATCACGAAGACACCGATATTGACCCACACGATGCGCATCAGCGTCGAGGTGTCTCTGACGGCTCTGAATATACGGTCAATACCCGCCATAGCCACCGGTCGAGATAGTGCCTTTCTTCTTCCAGTACCAGATCATGAAGAAGCCGAAGATCATGCCTCCGAGATGGGCGAAATGGGCCACGCCGTCAGATCGGCCGGCGGCCTCGCTGAGTCCGATCAGCAGCTCGATCACGATCATGCCTGTCACCATCCATTTGGCTTTGATGGGAATAGGCACGAAAAACAGATAGAGAGGCACATTGGGGTAAATCATGCCGAAAGCCAGCAGGATGCCGTAGATAGCTCCCGAGGCGCCGATTGTCACGAAGATATTGAGATACTGTTTGAGCTGAGAGTCCATGGCAGGCGAGTTGAGCACCTCGCGGGCTTCAGGGAAGTCGATGTGAGCGGCATTGGCAAAGAGCGGCACCAGAGTGGATTCCCAGGTGAGCATCCACACCACCTCCTGCACCAGAGCGGCCCCGATGCCACAGGCTACGTAATAGAACAGAAATCTCGCGCTGCCGAGAGTGCGCTCCAGGGTCATGCCAAACATCCAGAGGGTGAACATATTGAAAAATATGTGGGCAAATCCTCCCGTGGAGTGCATAAACATATAGGTCAGAAGCTGCACGGGGTTGAAATCGCTCGCTCCCCAATAGTGGAGTCCGCCTAAGCTCTCGAGGTTGGTGCCTATCTTGGATGGGAGCACAAACATCGCGAGCCACACTATAAAATTGATGATCAGAAGATTTTTAGTCACCGGCGGCATACCGGAAAATATCGATCCGCGTGAATTCATGAGGTAGTGTTGATGAGGTGAATAGGGGTATCGAGTCGCAAAATTACGAAAAATCCTTCTGATATGTTTCTTAATTATGTGGAAAATCTTTAACTTTGACCACAAGTTTCACACTTATCTCTACATTTAACACCTTATTTATATATCATGAACAAGATCTTACTCTCAGCGTTGAGTCTGTGTCTGACCTCGCTCGCTGCTCTGGCCGCGCCCAAGGCTCCCGTCACTCCCGCTGTTGCCTGGGACAGTATCTATCCCTCGGTCGAGGCCCGCATAAAGGCTCCTCAGTTCCGCGACAAGGATTACCGTCTGCTCGACTACGGCAAGCGTGTCGAGACTCCCGGATTTCTCTACACCGAAATGATCAACTCTCTTATCGATCGCTGCTCCAGTGAGGGTGGCGGCCGTGTCATCATTCCTGCCGGCACCTGGTTCACCGGCCCAATCACTCTCAAGAGCAATGTCAACCTCCATCTCGAGGAGGGTGCTACCCTGCTGTTTACTTCCGATCTAAGGGAATATCCCATCGTGCTCACCCGCTGGGAGGGTATGGACTGCTACAACTACCAGCCTATGATCTATGCCTATGACCAGGAGAACATAGCCCTGACCGGTAAAGGCACTGTCGACGGCGGTGCTGAAAACGCCAACTGGTGGCGCATGTGTGGTGCAGTCAAGTATGGCTTCGAGCCTGACAAGGGGATCATCTCCCAGCGCATAGGCCGTCCGCAGCTCATGGAGTGGAACGAGGCCGGTGTGCCCGTCGAGAAGCGTCTGATGGGCGACGGCTACGGAATGCGCGTTCAGCTCGTCAATCCTGTCAAGTGCAAGAATGTGCTCATCGAGGGTGTCACCCTCCTGCGCTCTCCTTTCTGGGTGATCCACCCCCTGCTCTGTGAAAATCTTACCGTGCGCGGCGTCCATATCCAGAACGATGGCCCCAACGGCGACGGCTGTGACCCCGAGAGCTGCAACTATGTGCTCATCGAGGATTGCTACTTCGACACCGGCGACGACTGCATAGCCATCAAGAGCGGACGCAACCGCGACGGCCGCCGCTGGAATATCCCCACCCAGAACGTCATCGTGCGCAACTGCAAGATGAAGAACGGCCACGGCGGCGTAGTGGTAGGCTCGGAGATCTCGGGCGGCTTCCGCAACCTCTTTGTCGAGAACTGTGAGATGGATTCCCCCATGCTCGACCGCGTCATACGCATCAAGACCAACTCCTGTCGTGGCGGCGTCATCGAGGATATCTTCGTGCGCAACGTCACCGTCGGCCAGTGTAAAGAGGCTGTGCTCAAGATCAACCTCGTCTATGAGGCCCGCGAGAAGTGTGACCGCAGCTTCCCTCCCACGGTTCAGAATGTCTTCCTCGAGAATGTCACCTGCAAGAAGAGCAAATTCGGCGTCAAGATCGAGGGCTTCGAAGATCTCTGCAACGTCCGTAATATCGAGGTCAAGGACTGCGACTTCTCGGGCGTAGAGACCGGCGGTAACTCCATCACCGGCCAGACCGAGGATGTACGCTTTATCGATCTCACTATCAACGGCAAGAAGATCTGATCTCCATCTCCGTTATCTGACTTTATCATTTCCGCTCTGCGCCTCTGATCAGGGGGCGCGGAGCGGATTGATTTTTTATGCTCTAAAACATGTTTTTAAAAATCGAAATTTTCAGTGCGAAATTTTGTCGTTTTTATGAAAAATTGTAACTTTGCATATAGTATGTATACGTGCCTGCGGACACGTCAGTTGCATACGCCTTGAATCGCACAATATTTCTAATCGTATAACTATCTAATTACTAATTACCTAAAACACAATTAATCTCTCCCTAAACAATGCTTAGACGACAACAAGACTATTTCAGAACAACACAGACAACACACACTGCAATCCTATTGCAAACACAATCAACTACAATCAATATTATCATTTAACCAAATCTCATGAAAGACTTCAGCTCAGCCGGCGCAAGTCGGCTCCTTTCCGGTTTTGCTCACTGGAAAGCCCTGCTCCTCATGATGGTGCTCTGTGTGGGACTTCCCCTTCACGCACAGAATATCACCGTCAACGGAGTTGTAGAAGACAGCTCCGGCGAACCCATGATCGGCGCGACAGTGCTCGTTCAGGGTTCCAAGGAAGGCGTTGCCACTGATATTGATGGCAACTTCACTCTCAAATGTTCCCCTAAGGCCAGCCTTCTTGTCAGCTACATCGGCTACAAGACCCAGACAGTCCCTGTCAATGGCCAGACTGAGCTTAAGATCACTCTTCTCGAAGACTCCGAGGCCCTCGACGAAGTGGTAGTCATCGGTTACGGCGGCACCCGTGCCCGTCGCGACCTCACCGGTTCCGTAGGTTCTGTTTCGGGCGTCAAGCTCGCCGCAGTGCCCGTGACCTCGGCTGCCGTAGCCCTTCAGGGTAAGGTTGCCGGTGTGCAGGTCACTACTGTCGACGGTCAGCCCGGTGCCGACATCAATATCCGTGTGCGTGGTGCGACGTCAGTGACCCAGGCCAACGATCCTCTCTTCATCGTCGACGGTTTCCAGGTTGACAACATCAACGACATCCCCCCGAGCGACATCCAGAGCATCGACATCCTCAAGGATGCCTCCCTCACCGCTATCTATGGTGCCAAGGGTGGTAACGGTGTTGTGATCGTGACTACCAAGAGCGCCCAGGAAGGCAAGACTCAGGTCAACTTCAACGCTCAGGGCTCGATCTCCCACATCTATAAGAAGCTCGACCTCATGAACACTCCCGAGTTCGTGGCTTATCAGTGGGACCTCGCCGCTACCCGCAGCAAGTACAACACTTCTGAGGTTAACCAGTGGCGTTACTACTTTGGTAACCCCCACGATATGGACCTCTACAACTTGGCTCCCAGTCGTGACTGGCAGGATGAGGTGATGGGCGGCAACCCCTTCTCCTACTCCACCAACCTCTCGATCGGCGGTGGTAACGACAAGACCCGCTACAACGTCTCGTTCACCCAGAGCGACGACCGTGGTATCATCATGGGCACCGGTGTGCGTCGTACCACTATCTTCACCAAGCTCTCCACCAAGATCCTCCCCAACCTGACATTCCAGTTCAACCCCAAGGTATCCTATCGTCGTGACGAGGGTGCAGGTGGCGACAACGTAGGTACAGGCGGTATCATCGATGTGCTCCGCTTCCGTCCAACAAACGGTATCCGTGACCTCGGTCTTGTTTGGGCTGAAGGCGTGGTTGACCCCACTGCCGAGGAGACCTTCACTCAGGTTAACCCCGTCAGCGATATCAATCAGAACCTCCGCAAGAAGCACACCTACACCATCACCAACCAGGCTTCTCTCGAGTATAAGCCCATCGACAAGCTCACTCTCCGTACCGAGGGAGTCTACAACTTCTCGTTCTATGACGACAACCGTTTCTACGGTCCTCTGACCTCCACCGGTAAGAAGCACAACAACCTTCCCGTGGCTCAGATCACCAAGCGTCAGACCAACTCCTACACCTGGACCACCACCGCTTCCTACGACTGGACCATCAAGGAGAAAAACAACTTCTATGCTCTCGTAGGTTTCGAGCTCTACAACAAGCAGTATCAGCAGACCTACATGCAGAACCGTTACTTCCCCAAGGACATCACCGCTGATCGTGCCTGGGATAACATGGGTCTCGGTACTGCCTATCAGTCCACTTCCGAGAAGTCCACAGCCGACCGCACCACTTCCTACTTTGGTCAGCTCAACTACAACTACGATCACAAGTACCTCCTCTCGGCTACATTCCGTGCCGACGGTTCTTCGCTCTTCGCTCCCGGCAACCAGTGGGGTTACTTTCCCTCTGTTTCGGGTGCTTGGGTAATCTCCGAGGAGAACTTCCTCAAGGATGTGACCTGGGTCAACGAGGTTAAGTTCCGTGCCGCTATCGGTAAGGCCGGTAACAACCGCATCGACTCTGACCAGTGGCGCTTCCTCTATTACAACAACTCGACTTCGGGTCCTGCCTATGGTGAAGCTCTTGTCGACGGCGAGCTCTGGATGGACACCGGTTCCAACCTCGTGAACCCCAACCTCAAGTGGGAGACCACTCTTACCCGCAACTTCGCCTTTGACCTCTCGTTCTTCAACAACCGTCTGCGCATCAACCCCGAGTACTACTGGAATACTACCAGCGACCTTATCTATCGTGCCGACGTGCTCTCTGTAATGGGTTATGCCAAGCAGTACCAGAACATCGGCCAGGTGACCAACCGCGGTTGGGAGCTCTCCGTCAGCGGCGACATTCTCCGCGGCAAGGACTATGTCCTCTCTGCCAACTTCAATATCGGTGCCAACAAGATGAAGGTTGACAAGCTCACCGGTGACGAGGATTACCTCGAGATCCGTCACAGCCGCGCCAACTCTTCTGCCGGAAACAACTACCGCCTCCAGGTAGGTGGTGAGGTAGGTCTCATCTACGGTTATGTTTATGACGGTCTGTACAGCTTTGATGAGTTCAAGGCTGAGGGCTATGGCTTCACTCCCTGGGACGGCAAGATGGTCGACGACGAGGGCAATGTACGCCCCGCCACTGTTGATATGAACGGTATTTTCGACTCCAACCGTGCCGGTAACGCTACCCTTCCCGGTAAGCCCAAGTTCAAGGACCTCAACGGCGACGGCAAGATCGACGAGAATGACCGCACTGTCATTGGTCGCACTACTCCCAAATTCCAGGGTGGTTTCGGTCTCAACGGTCAGTGGAAGAACTTTGACTTCGTAGCCAACTTCACCTACTTCCTCGACTTCGACGTTTACAACGCCACCGCTTACTATCTTTCATCTTCGATCGGCAATACCAACGGTACTTATAATAATGTGTTCTCTAAGTACACTAACCGTTGGAACTATACTCTCGGAACAGAGCATACCTTCAACAACCAGCAGTTTGAGGAGGGTCGTCTCCACAAGTATTATACTACCGAGCAGAATGCCGGTCAGACCCAGTGGAACCCCGCCGACCTCCGCAAGGACTACACTATCGACAAGTTTGTTGAGGATGGCTCCTTCCTCCGTTGCTCAGATATCACTCTCGGCTACTCGCTTCCCTCCAATATTATCAAGCATGCAGGTATGAGCAAGTGCCGTTTCTACGCTTCGGTGACCAACCCCTTCATTATCACCAGCTACTCGGGCTTCGACCCCGAGGTTGACGTTCAGAGCGGTCTCACCCCCTCCTACGACTTCAACCGTTATCCCCGCTCGCGTTCCTACGTGCTCGGCATCAACCTCTCCTTCTAATCCCCTCTGTTCATTAATACCAACACAGTAGAACAATGAAATTACGTAATATATTCATCGCGGGACTCTCGGTGCTGGCTCTCTCGGGCTGCAACGATTATCTTGAGGTGGACGCTCCCTCGAAGAACCTTCCTCAGGACGTCTTCACCGATGCCCGCGCTATGCAGCGCGCTCTCAACGGCGTGTATGCGAGCCTGCTCACCAGCAATATGTTTGGCGACAAGCTCATCAACACCTTCGTGCGTAACTCTGACGTAGAGTATGCTACCAACTCTTCCGAGTACACTTCCACCAATAAGTATTGCCGCTTTGACTGCGACCCTGACGGTGGTGACCTCAAGAGCACCTGGGAGGACTGCTACCATGCTATCGAGCTCTGCAACCTCTTCATCGAGGGTGCAGAGGCTTCTCCTGCCTATACTAAGGAAAATCCAGATCCCGAAGTGGTTCAGATGCTCGGTGAGGTTAAGGCCATCCGCGGTATCATCTACCACGAGCTCATCTGGAACTGGGGTGACGTGCCCTTCTCCTTCAACTCCTCTCAGACTACTGAGACCACCATCTATCCTATCACCGACCGTATCGAGATCCTCGACAGATGTATCAAGGATATCGCTGCTATCGCTGATGATATGAAGGATCCCGGCGAGCTCTCCGAGCGCGTTGAGCGTGTGAGCCGTCAGGCAGCCTACGGTATCATTGCCCGTCTCGCCCTCACTGCCGGTGGCTACTATCTCGCTCCCGAGGGTAACACCTATGGCAAGATGGTTCGCGCTGACAACTATGAGGATTATCTGAAGATCTGCCGCGAGTATGCCGATAAGGTGATCCAGTCAAACGTTCACTCCCTCACCAAGGATTACTATCAGGTATTCGTTGACGAGTGCAACAATATCGTAGCTTCCAACGACGACCCCATGTTCGAGATCCCCTTCGGCAAGGAGTCGACCGGTAATATCGGTTATATCCACGGACCCAAGATGGATCAGTATCAGGGTGCTACTCCCCATCCCTACGGAAAATCTTCGGGCGGTGCCAAGCTCAGCGCTTTCTATCGCTTCCAGTATGACGAGGAGGATGAGCGTCGCGACTTTGTCAACCAGCTTATGACCTACTCTGCCAACGACCAGGGCTATGAGGTTACTGCCAAGAGCCACTACAATGTCTATAACGGCAAATGGTCAAAGCTATGGGTAAATGGTGGTCTCGGTTCCATCACCGAAGGTAATACCGGTATCAACTATCCTTACCTCCGTTATGCCGACGTTCTCCTCATGTTTGCCGAGGCTGACGTGAAGCTTGAGGGTACTGTCACTCCCCAGGCTGAAGAGTGTCTTGCCAAGGTGCGTGACCGCGCTTTCCGTAACACCAATCCCGCCAAGGTCTACGACTATCCCACCGATCCCGAGGGCTTCCTTAAGGCTGTCCTCAAGGAGCGTAAGTTTGAGTTTGCCGGTGAGGGTCTCCGTTGGCGTGACCTCGTGCGCAATAATCTCTACAGCGCCGAGATCTACTGGACATTCTTCCGCTATCTCGAGAAGGCTGATCCCTCCGGCAACCTCTCTGAGGTTTCTATGCGTGACTTCGACGGTAACGATGAGGGCTATGATAACATGCCTGACATGATCTACTGCCTCACCACTACCGACAATGCTTTCTCTCAGGATTTCGTTAAGGATGGTGTTGTGTATGCTCAGAAGGGTCAGCGCATCATGCCCGACAACCAGTTCCCCAACAACGATATCAAGATCGTATGGATGCTCAATCCCTACTGCCGCTCTAATAAGATGTCGCCCACATTCAACGAATGGCAGGCTGCTTTCCCCAACATTCCCAAGGCTTCATGGGTTAAGGACAACTATCAGTATTCCTGGGATAGCGACGGTAATGTCAAGAACGAGATTCGCTACTCGCTTCGCGGTTATATCTACCTGAATGACCTCGATCAGCAGCGTCTCATCGACGGAAACGGTAACGAAATCTCCGTGCCCATGCCCGACTCGAGCGTCAGCGACGAGGAGCTTGTTAAGCAGCTTCCTGTGGTTCGTTACATCGTTCCTATTCCCCGCACTACCATTGCCCGCTCGCAGGGTAAGTATGAAAACAAATACGGTTACTAATCATCTCTCAGGATTAGTTTCTCTCCTCAACCTTATTTCTACAATCAATCAATTCAAACCAAAAACGACACAATGAAAAAATTCATATATTTTCTTGCGGCGCTCATGGCTCTGACAGTCACCTCGTGTAAGGACGATGACACCACGTTTAACATTACCGAGGACCTCGATCGTCTTCCCATGCCTATGTTCCGTCGTAAGTTCAATACCAACATTGCTGAGGAAAACGATATGTATTCTTGTAAGCTCGTGGAGGGCTACCAGAACCGTATCCAGCTCCACTGGTATGGCATCGAGGGTGCAGCCGGTTATGAGATCCGTTACATGATCAGCGGTAACGGCCGCGACCAGGAGTCTGACTGGCATGGAACCAATGTGACCTATGTAACAGTTCCCGCCGACCAGCTCAGCCTCGTTATCAAGGACCTCCAGTACAACGCTACTCCTTACATCTTCTGTATCCGTGCCCTCCATCCCGACGGCAAGGAGGAGCATCACTCCAAGTGGTACGGTATGGGCGGTGGCCGCGAGTGGGAGGATTACCTCATCATCCCCACCGGCGAGCGCTATGCTACTCCCAGCATTCTTCAGATCGACGGCGAGCGCACCGGTCTCGACGAGTTTACTCTTATGGTTGATCCCACCTGGAACTACGGTTCACGCTCGCGTGCCGCTTCCATGAACCAGCAGGATATCGACACTATCGAGAGCCGCTTCAACATCGTTAACGGTAAGTTCACCTTCACCCACATCGTTGTGCAGCCCACTTCGGCTAACCCCAACGCTAAGGTTTCTGACGAGTATCGCAACGGTCACCTTCTCACCGAGGAGGAGCTGACTCCCTGGGAGGATGGCTATATTCGCATTCGTGTCACCGGTCTTGACCAGTCTTCACTCTACAGTGTGACCCTCCGCGACGACAGTAACCCCAAGGCTACTGCCGACGCTGACCGCTACTACACTTTCGAGACTGTTCGTACCAAGGGTATTCCCGGTGCTCCTATACTTATTAAGCACAGAGTCGCTTCCTCTATNTGGATTGATCCCGAAGCTACCACTGTTCCCGATATGGATGCCGAGCAGAAGTGGTTTGACGCTGAGCACAAGTATAACGCTTGCCGTCTCGACACTGTCATCACTAACTTCAACTCTGACATGAACCTCGCGGAGGGTCAGATCTTCCTCCTCGAGGGTGGTAAGTCCTACTATCTGCGNAACNCNNCTNTGCTCTGTNAGGGCTTCACCCTTAAGACCGATCCCGCTACCCTTGACCAGGGTCGCGCTACCGTTTATCTCGGTGGTCTCTATCGCAATGACGTAGGTGCCTGCGTCGGCGCTGCCAACTGGAACCTNGGTAAGAACCCCGAGGAGGGTGAGTTCATTACTCCTATCCGTCTTGAGAAAGTGATCTTCGAGGATATTGACTTCGATTGCCCTCAGTCGGTTAACTTCGGTGAGAATTCCGAAACCAAGGCCGGTCTTACCGGTAACTATTTCGCCAACATGGGTGCTACCGGTCTGCCCGTAGAGTTCGAGTCGTTCGAGATGCGCAACTGTACCTTCCAGGGTATCCTCCGCGGTTTCTTCCGTATCCAGGGTAACAACAAGCGTGTCATCAACCACATCATTATGGAGAACAATGTTCTCTTCAACTGTGGTTTCTATTCGACCAAGGGTGTTGACTACAACATTATTCACGGTGAAGCTCAGAGCTCCGAGGAGAATATCTGCGGAGACCTCCAGCTCATCAACAATACGTTCTATGATACTCCTATGGGTTCGATCTCTCCCACTAAGAACAAGACTCCTACCGATGGATTTGGTCCTAATGTTCATTGGAACATCCGTGTTGAGAACAATACATTCATCAACCACTGTACTCGTTCTGACGCTGCTTTCCTCAACATGCGTGAGGTGCCCGATCAGTCAACTGTTACTTTCAAGAACAACCTCATTGTTCTGACCCGTGCTACTGATGACAAGCGTCGACTCGGTTTCTGCGGTATCGACGTCCGCAACGTCAGTGGTAATGGAGATATTGACTTCGATATCTGCAACAACTACTCTGCTTCCAGCGAGGCTGACTATCAGGTTGACGATGCTATTATCACCAATAAGAGCTATCGCTTCTCGGCTAACAAGAATGCTCCTGGCTACTGGGTAGTTGACGGAAAACTTGGCCCCAATACTGCCGAGGATCTCGTAGTCAAGGTTGGTAGCACTCCTCTCACTGCAGCCGATGTCTTCAACGATCCTAATCCTAAGACTCACTTCTCGGCCTCAGATGATGCAACCCGTTACAGCCACTATGCTGATCCGGCTACCATCTGGAACCGTCTCCAGTACACCAACAGCGCTAAACTCACCGAGCACGAGATCTACACCAAGAATATCGGTGCTCAGCGCTGGAGAACCGGCGATCCCAAGTCGTTCCGTGTAATGACTGCGACCGACGCCACTCTCGCAGCTCCCGCTGAATAATCCGCTTCCCCCGTCCTTGTGACGTCATCCAAGCCCTCCGCCCCCCCGGCGGAGGGCTTTTTATGTTATTCGCCGAATCTGATGTCTCGACCATTCCAATAGTTTTGACACTTCCATCCGGCCTGATTTGTCCTGCTTGGCCGAAACGTCCCACAAGTCCCCACAGTCCCACCCGTCATCAGCAAGAGGTTAATCACGAGTTTTTCGCAATTATTATGTTATTCTCCAAGAATTTCGTAAATTTGCACACCGTTATGAGCACTATCGCCACCATACGNACCAGTCTTGCCNCTGAGCTCGAGAGCATTAACGCTCTCATGGCCCGGTCGCTTCACTCGCCCAATCAGCTGATCAACGAAGTGACGCGCAACTATCTGCGTCACAAAGGCAAACAGTTGCGCCCGATCATGGTGATACTCACCGCCCGGATGCTCGGAGCCCATGATCTCGACAAGGCTCTCACTTCGGCCGCCTCGATAGAGATGCTCCATAACGCCTCGCTCATCCATGACGATGTGATCGACCAGTCGGCCACGCGTCACGGAGTGGACACGATCAANTCGGTGTGGGACAATCATATCGCAGTGCTCATAGGCGACTATTTCGTCTCTACCGCCCTTCAGCTCGTCATCTCTACCGGCGATCTCCGCGCCATAGACACCATCGCCAGTCTGGGCCGNCTGCTCGCCTCGGGCGAAATGGATCAGATCGACACTGCCAATAATCACACTTTCAGTCTGGAGGCTTATTTCAATATCATCACCAACAAGACNGCTTCGCTCTTTGTGGCATGTGTCGAGATGGGAGCCTACGCAGCNTGTGCCTCTGAGGNCGACCTNGAGACCATGAGGGAGTTTGCGCGCATCTTNGGCCAGTGTTTTCAGATCAAGGATGATATATTTGATTATTTCTCNTCGGAAACTCTCGGCAAGCCTACAGGCAATGACCTGCGCGAGGGTAANGTCACGTTGCCNCTGCTCTATGCNCTGTCGCTGAGCGATCATCCNCTCCANAGCGAGATGAANGCNNTGGTGNCNAANGATCAGCNCNCTGACCCGGAGATAGCTACCCTGANAGATTTTNCCGTGACGGCCGGGGGCATCGGTTATGCCGAGGACTGCATGAAGTCGTTGCGCGATAAGGCCGCGGCTCTGCTCGGCCGGATCTCTACGGGTGCCGACACCGCTCCGCTGCTCACCCTCCTCGACTATATCATTGAGAGAGAGTATTGATACAGACTGTAGAGAAGTAAGGACTGGCCCTTATAGGGAAAAAGGTTCCTGAGCATGAATATGGCTCGCTTGATGTATGATCGGGCGGGCATCTTTATTTTGTGGCGGCGACACACGATCAGTGTCGATCTCACTTCGTCTTTGCGACCTGTGGCGATAGCCAATGAGAGCGCGTAGTGGGCGTGGCGTTTCAGACCTGAGCTGAGCAGGCGGCGCGGGGTGGCGGTCATGCGGGCCAGGCGGCAGGTGACATCGAGAGAATTGCGATAAAACCGCGCCATCCTCACGGCATTGGAGGGATTGCACACCGTGTTGCCTCCGACGCTGTAGGCAAGGGTCTCGACCGGCAGATAGCCGGCCCTACTCCCCTCGAGCAGCAGGCAGCTCAGGGTCAGATCTTCCATCATCTGGGAGCGTAGAAACTCGCGATTGGCTCCGTAGACCCTCATGGCATCCTCGCGACGATACATGGCGGTGCAGAGGTGGACGGGCTGGGGCTTGTCGTGGCGCAGGAGTCTGACCACGCTGGAGTGTCCGTCCTCGATCTCGGGAAACGACATCACTACACTATCGCCCGGCCTTCCGGTCGCGGCATCGACGGGGCACCAGGCGGTATGAACCAACGACACCTCGGGGTGGAGGTCGAGAAAATCGGCCTGCATCTGCAATTTGTCGGTTCTCGTCCACCGGTCGTCGCCGGCAAGATCGGCTATATACTCGCCGCGCGCGGCTTCCAGACAGTCAAAGTAATTGGCCGTGATCCCCTTGTTGGGCGCCTCGGGCATCAGTCTGATCAGCTCGGGGTAACGTCGCTGCCAGTCGAGACACACCCGGCGGGTGGAATCTTCAGAGCAGTCCTCGCCGATCACTATTTCAAAGGCAAAATCGGTCTGTTGCGCTACGATCGATTCGAGCGCACGACCGATGATGTCGGCCTGGTTGTAGGTGGCCACTATTACCGATACTTTAGGATCCATAGCTCTTGACCGTAATGAACTGATCTAAACTTATTACAAATTAACAATCCGAAAGGTTAATTCAAAGAATATTTCAGTTCTGGTTTTTAACTTTCTGTAATTAGTTTAGATCAGTTCAATAATTAACTTAGCAGGGCGCGCAGGTCGCGGGCAAAATCTTCTCTCAGCCGGGAGGCGCGAAACTCCGTCTCCCACCTGTGTCTCGCAGCCTGTCGCTTACCGGCCAGCAGGGGAAGCTCGCGGTTCATGACTGCGATAAACTCTTCGGCCGAAGGGGTGGGGGAGAGCAGGGCTCCGACCTCGGCGGTCGCGATTTCGGGCACTCCGCCCACGGCGGTGGCTATAACAGGCACTCCGTAGCTCAGCGACTCGAGCAGTATCACCGGGGCCCCCTCGCTGAAGCTCGTGAGCAACACGGCATCGACATGGCGCGTAGCCAGCAGCCGGTGTACCTCACTGTTGTCGAGAGCTCCGAGTATCTCCACTGTCAGATTGGACGGCGTCTCTGCTACCGTCTCCCTGACCATTGGCATCATAGAGCCGTCGCCCACATATATAAATCTTATATTGAGATCGGGTCGGCTCGCCGCCCAGGATTTCAGCAACTGACACATCATAGGCACTCTCTTGACCGCCTCGGTGCGCGCCACACACAGCAGCGTCGTCTCATCCGGCCGCCCCTCCCCGGGGTTCAGACCCTCGGGGTCGCGGCTGCCGAGCCGTCGGGTGACGATCTTCGCGGTCCGGTCGGGATAATGCTTGTGCATATACTCCTTTCCGGCCTCGGAGGCTGTGTAGACTCCGAGCATTTTAGCGAGGGCCGCATCGCGCAGGGAATGGCTCAGGTAGATGCCTTGCTCGGGATATATGTCGTGGCCGTGGGCACGGCTGACACTCCTGATCCCCTCGATCTCAGTCGCGGCTATGGCCGGGGCCGTGAACCAGAAGTTGTAGACCAGCGTCTCGGCGGGGTCGAGGTGCAGATCCTCTATAAGCCCGGACAGCCGTTCGCGATAGAAAGCAGTGTAGACCGCTACGGCTATAGCCCCTCTGAGGTCTTTGAGCGACCTGATATACCGGCGGTCGGCAAGCAGGAGTCGGGCCACATTGAGCGAGAACATGCCTTTAAGTCGCTTCCACAACGGTAGTCTCCCGGCCAGTGCCCGGGTGACGACGGCATTGGAGGGAAGGGCCTCGGCGCCCCCCTCGTCGGTGACGGGAACAAGCACTACGCGATCAAATCTGCTGCACAGGGCTTCAATCTCGGGCCGTATGAACGTCGACTCCGTGATGCCGCCAAGTGGAAAAGAGGTAGTGATGAAGATAAGAGTAGCCATAGCGGTCGCAAATTTAACTAAAATACGATTATAAAATGTGTGCTGTTATGAAAAATACCGTAAAATAGTTAACTATAAGCATATCCGAGATCGATTTAGTGAAAATTTAGTCATATATATCGCAAAAATTCACTACCTTTGCGCTTTGAAACCAAAAAGTTTTTGATCTAATGGAAAAGACACCTGTCTCACAGCGTCCTGAATTGCTCTTCGAGGTCAGCTGGGAGGTGTGTAACAAAATCGGAGGTATCTACACAGTTCTTTCCACCAAGGCAAAGACCCTCCAGAAACTCAGCAAAGACACCACGGTGTTCATTGGCCCCGACGTGTGGTCGGAATCCAATCCCTCCCCGTGGTTTAAGGAATGTAATATACCCGGTCTCACCCGTTGGAGCCGCAATGCACAGCTCCCCGACGGAGTAGGCGTGCGTGTCGGCCGTTGGGAAATCCCCGGCCGTCCCATAGCTATACTCGTGAAGTTTGACGGAATGTATGCCGTTAAGGATGAGTTTTACGCCCGTATGTGGGAGCTCTATGGCGTAGATTCGCTCCACGCCTATGGCGACTACGACGAGGGTTGTGCCTTTGCCCATGCTGCAGGCGTGGTCATCGAGTCGATCGTACTCTCGGGCTACGGCCAGGAAAATCCCCCTGTCCCCTCGGTTCCCCGTCGCGGCCGTCCCCGCAAGCAGCCCGCCCCCTCGGTGGTAGCCCACTTTGACGAGTGGACCACCGGCATGGGTCTCCTCTATGTCAAGTCGCGTCTCCCCCGCGTAGCCACAGTGTTCACCACCCATGCCACCAGCATAGGCCGCTCCATCTGTGGCAACAACAAGCCTCTCTATGACTATCTCGCCGGCTATAACGGCGACCAGATGGCCCGTGAGCTCAACATGGAGGCCAAACACTCGCTCGAAAAGGCTGCCGCCCGCGAGGCCGACGTCTTCACCACTGTCAGCGACATCACCGCGCGTGAGTGTGAGCAGTTGCTCGAGCGTCGCCCCGACGTAGTGACCCCCAACGGTTTTGAGAAAAACTTCGTACCCACCGGGTCACGTGCCGCCGAGGTGCGTGACCAGGCTCGTCGCTCGATGCTCCGGGTGGCCTCGGCTCTCACCGGCCATCACTATGACGACTCGGCTTTCCTGGTCATCTCAAGCGGTCGCTGCGAGTATCGCAACAAAGGTATCGATGTCTATCTCGACGTGGCCGCCACCCTGCGCGAACAGCAGGTCGACCGCAAAGTCGTGACCTTCGTCATGGTGCCTGCCTGGGTCAAGGATCCCCGTGCCGATCTCCGGGAGCGTCTTGCTTCAGGCCGGGAGTATTTCGACACCCCTCTGGCAGAGCCAGTGATCACTCACTCACTCAATAACCACGAGTATGATCCCATCGTGGGACGCATACGCCAGCTCGGGTTCTGTAACATCGATCCCCGGGTAGCCGTCATCTTCGTCCCCTGCTATCTCAATGGCAGTGACGGCATCTTCAACCTGCCCTACTACGACCTTCTCTGCGGAGCCGATGCCACAGTCTTCCCCTCCTACTACGAGCCCTGGGGCTACACCCCGCTCGAGAGCATAGCCTTCGGCGTCCCCACCGTCACCACCACCCTCTCGGGTTTCGGGCAGTGGATACTCTCCTCGTTCGAGAACCATTTTGAGTCGTGTGGCGTTAAGGTCGTGGGCCGAGGCGATTCCAACTATGGCGATGTGGTCTGGAATATAGCCCAGGATCTCCGCTTCCTCGCCAATGCCGACGAGAAGACCATAGCCCGGGTGCGCCGCGCAGCCCGCGGAGCCGCCGCCTGTGCCGAGTGGAGCAACTTCATCAGCTACTACGACACAGCCTACGCTCAGGCTCTCGCCAAGGCAGCCACACGCTGACTCTTTGACTTTCCATCAGGCCGCGGGTCTACAGGCTCCGGTCTATATATAATGTATAAATAAATCAGCTAACAACCCAAATAGTTCAATATGAAACTTCCTGTAAGCAACACCAATGCACCCGTCTGGCGTGACATTACTATTCACTCACAGCTTCCCGATGCATTGAAGACCCTCGACGAGCTCTCCCACAATCTCTGGTGGGTGTGGAACAGCGAGGCCAAGAACCTTTTCCGTGATCTTGACCACGACCTGTGGCGCTCTACCGGCGAAAACCCTGTGATGCTCCTCCAGCAGCTCTCATCCGAGCGTCTCGACGAGATTATGGGCGATAAGGACATGATGGATCGTATCGCTCATGTCTACAAGATGTTCACCGACTACATGGCCGAGCCCATGCGCACCGACATCCCCTCAGTGTCCTACTTCTCCATGGAGTATGGCCTGTGCAACTGTCTTAAAATCTACTCCGGCGGTCTCGGTGTACTTGCCGGCGACTATATCAAGGAAGCTTCCGACTCGCGTGTCAACATGACCGCTATCGGCTTCCTCTACCGCTATGGCTACTTCACCCAGACCCTCAGCGTCGACGGCCAGCAGATAGCCAACTACGAGCCTCAGAACTTCAACCAGCTCCCCATCGAGCCTGTGCTCGATGAGAAGGGCCACCCCATGATCCTTGAGGTTCCCTACCACGACCGCATCATCTATTCCCACATCTGGCGTGTCAACGTCGGCCGCATGAAGCTCTATCTGCTCGACACCGACTTCGACATGAACTCAGAGTATGACCGCCCCATCACCCACAAGCTCTATGGCGGCGACTGGGAAAACCGTATCAAGCAGGAGTATCTCCTCGGCATCGGCGGTGTGCTCGCTCTCAAGCGCCTCGGCGTCCACTCCGAGATCTATCACGCCAACGAGGGCCACGCAGCTCTGCTCAACCTCCAGCGTCTTGCCGACTATGTGCAGGAGAAGGGCCTCGACTTCAACACAGCTCTCGAGCTCGTGCGTGCATCGTCGCTCTACACCGTCCACACTCCCGTGCCGGCCGGTCACGACTACTTCGACGAAGGTCTCGCCCACAAATATCTCGAGAAATATCCCTCCAAGCTCGGCATATCGTGGCAGGAACTTATGGATATGGGCCGCGAAAATCCCGGCAGCCAGGATAGATTCTCTATGAGCGTCTTCGCTCTCAACACCTGTCAGGAGGCCAACGGTGTGAGCTGGCTCCACGGCGAAGTGTCTAAGAAGATGTTTGCCGGTGTCTGGAAAGGTTATTCATGGGAAGAGAGCCATGTAGGCTGGGTGACCAACGGTGTCCACATGCCCACCTGGGCCGCCAGCGAGTGGAAAGCTTTCTATAGCGAGAAGCTCGGCCAGCAGGTATTCTCCCATCAGAGCGATCCCAAGGCTTGGGAAGGCATCTTCAAGGTGAAGGACGAGGAGATCTGGGCTATGCGCACCCAGCTCAAGAACAAGTTCATCAACTTCGTTCGCCGCGACTTCAAGGAGAAGTGGCTCGCCAACCAGGGTGATCCCTCGGCTGTCATCAAGATCCTCGAGAAGATCAATCCCAATGCCCTCATCATCGGCTTCGCCCGTCGTTTCGCTACCTACAAGCGTGCCCACCTGCTCTTCACCGACCTCGAGCGTCTCGCACGCATCGTCAACAACGAGCAGTTCCCCGTGCAGTTCATCTTCTCGGGTAAGGCTCACCCCGCCGACGGTGCCGGTCAGGGTCTGATCAAGCGTATCATGGAGATCTCCCGTATGCCCCAGTTCCAGGGCAAGATCATCTTCCTCGAGGATTACAACATGATCGTTGCCAAGCGTCTTGTCACCGGTGTCGACATCTGGCTCAACACCCCGACCCGTCCTCTCGAGGCTTCGGGTACTTCGGGCGAGAAGGCCGAGATGAACGGTGTGCTCAACTTCTCTGTGCTCGACGGTTGGTGGTATGAAGGCTACCGTCTCGACGAGAAAGCCGGCTGGGCTCTCACCGAGAAGCGCACATTCACCGATCAGTCTCAGCAGGACAAGCTCGACGCCGCCACTATCTACTCCATGCTTGAGAACGAGATCATACCTCTCTACTTTGCCAAGAACTCCAAGGGCTACTCTCCCGAGTGGATCCAGTATATCAAGCGTTCTATCGGTCACATCGCTCCCCAGTACACCATGCAGCGCATGATCGAGGACTACATCGAGCGCTTCTATACTCCCGAGGCCAAGCGTTTCGCCGCCCTTTCGGCCGACGACGACAAGCTCGCCAAGGAGATAGCACGCTGGAAAGAGAAGGTTGCCGCCGCTTGGGACGGTATCAAGGTGCTTGATGTCAACACTGTCGAGAACCTCCACCAGAACGCCAATACCGGCCAGACCTTTACAACTACAGTAAAGATCGACGCCAATGGTCTTGCCGACGATCTGGCTCTCGAGCTCGTTACCGACAAGGTAGAGAACAACACCGAGAAGCGTCTGAAGTCTCTGCCCTTCGAGATTGTCAACAAGGAGGGTCAGATCATAACCTTCCGTATCTCTGATAAGCTCCGCAACCCCGGTGTCTTCCGCTACGGCTACCGTCTCTATCCCTCCAACCCTGCTCTGCCCCATCGTCAGGACTTCGCCTTCGTGCGCTGGATCTGATAGATAAGACATAGACATATCATACAAAGCTCCCGCCGGTCATACCCTGATCGACGGGAGCTTTTTCTATTGATCAATCAATTAATCGGCATCGGAGTTACATACCGGTAATATAAAGTAAAAGAGACATAAGGACTTTTAGAGATATCCTTATGTCTCTATGTGATTACATTATCAAGCCACCGCTGACTCCTGTTGACAGGTTGTCTGTGACGTGGACTGATTTACTGCTGGCGGAGCGAATAGAGTGTGGCGATCTCGAGAGATTTGGTGCCGGCGTTAGTACCCGAAAGATAAGCCACGAGAGCCTCCTTGCTGATACGGCCGGATTCTTTAAATCGTTCCAGACCCTCGCTGCGCGAAAGATTTTCATAGCCTTCGGGCAGGAAAGGAACAACTCCATAGCTCAGAGCCAGCCATCGGGCCACGCTCGGATTGAAGCAGATAGCATGGACAGGCTGAAGGCCTCGGTAGCTGGAGATATGTCGCGCTGTGCGACCCTGATAGGCATCGGTGATGATGGCCTTGGTGCCTACCGCTACCTCTGACGAGACTGCCTGGCGGGCCAGGAATGAGGCCACGTCAGTGTCGCTCATGGGGGGGACATGGCGTCTCACAGTCAGCTCTCTCTCAACCTCAACGGCCACACGGGCCATAGTGGTGACGGCCTCGATGGGGTATTTGCCCGACGCGGTCTCGCCCGAGAGCATCAGGGCATCGGCTCGCTGATAGACAGCGTTGGCCACGTCAGAAATCTCGGCACGGGTGGGGCGCGGATGCTCTATCATCGAGTGGAGCATCTGAGTCGCTACGATCACCGGCTTGTGGGCGGCCATACATTTGTTGATCATATTGAGCTGTATGCGGGGAATGGTCTCGGCCGGAACTTCAATACCGAGATCACCGCGGGCCACCATGATGCCGTAGCTTGCGGCGAGGATGCTGTCAAAATTGTCGACACCCTCCTGGTTCTCGATCTTGGAGATGATCCTCATGTCGGCACCGACAGCGTTGATGATCTTCTGGATAGCGAGCACGTCGGCGGCCGAGCGCACAAAACTATGGGCCACGAAGTCAACGCCCAGATCGGCGGCATAGTGGATATACTCGCGGTCACGCTCTGTCACGGCCGGCAGGGGGATATGAGTGCCGGGTACATTGACACTCTTTCTCGATCCCAGGCGACCCGAGTTCTCAGCTACGGCGTGCATCACGTCGCCCTCGATGCTCTCGATCTTGAATGCAAGTTCGCCGTCATCGATGAGCAGGCGGTCGCCGACGCTCAGTGCATGAGCTATATCGGCATAGTTCAGGCAGATATGGCCGGGGACAGTAAGTTCTCCGGGATTGCCTGTAATCTCAATTCTGTCGCCGCTCTCAAAGTTTATGTAATCAGCCCCGTCGATAGCGGTGGTACGTATTTCGGGCCCCTTTGTGTCCACCATTACGGCCAGACGCGGATCGGCTTGGCGGGCGTTGCGTACTATCCGTTCCATACCCTCGCGGGTGAGGTGTGCCGAGTTCATTCTCACTACATCAACTCCGGCATCAGACAATTGCTTGATAAACTCGACCTCACAGTGGCGGTCAGAGACGGTTGCGACTATTTTAGTATGTTTCATGGCGCAAAGATACGGAAAAAGTGCTAAATTTGCACTTCAAGTGTCAAGGCTTTTTATCAACAGGAGCCATTATCAACGTTTATTCACCCTTCAGCCAATGGATCGCCGACTGTTTCTTATAGATGCCTATGCTATTATCTACCGCGCATATTACGCCTTGTTGAGGGCCAATTTCAGTGCGGCCGGATTTAATACAGGTGCAGTGTTTGGCTTCTGCAACACACTCGAGGAGGTGCTCCGAAAGGAAAATCCTACTCATATAGCCGTGTGTTTCGATCCCCCCCACGGGGGCACTTTCCGTCACGAGAAGTTTGACCAATATAAAGCTCAGCGACAGAAACAGCCCGAGGATATCACCCTTGCCATCCCTTATATCAAGCGCATCCTTGAGGCCTACCGTATTCCGGCCATCGAGATCGACGGCTATGAAGCCGACGACGTGATAGGCACTCTCGCACGCCACGCTGCAGCCGAGGGGTTTGATACCTATATGATGACTCCCGACAAGGACTATGGTCAGCTCGTGGCTCCCCATATATATATGTATCGCCCGGCTCTCAAGGGCGAGGGCTTTGAGATACGCGACGAGCAGAAGGTCTGTGAGCTTTATGGTATCGATTCACCACGGCAGGTCATAGATATACTTGCTCTCGAGGGGGATGCCTCTGATAACATCCCGGGATGTCCCGGCATAGGCAAAGTAGGGGCGGCCAAGCTCGTCAAGGAGTTTGGATCGGTGGAAAACCTGCTCGATAATGCCGATACGCTCAAGGGTAAACTCAAGGAAAAAATTACCGGCAACGCCGATCTGATACGTCTCTCCAAGTGGCTGGCCACGATATGCACCGATGTGCCGGTCGAAGTAAAAATCAGCGATCTCGAGCGCAAGCCTCTCGATGCCGAAGGATTGATCGAGGTCTATAAGGAACTTGATTTCAAGCAGAAGATCGCCTCGTTGCGTTCATCGGTAGTGGCCCGCGAAAAAGTCGTTGAGGCCGAGCAGGTTTTATCGGGAGTCACCCCCGACAGCACGGGTATGGGCTCGCTCTTCGATGCTCCCGAGCCTGAGAGTGTTGCTCCTGTGCCGTCGCGCGGTTCCTATAAGGTTCTGTCGACCCTTGAGGAGATTGCAGCGGAGATCAAGCGGCTTGCGACTGCTCCCGAGATCGGCATTTCGGCATACGCTCCCGGAGCCGAGACTATGTCTACCCGTCTCCACGGTCTTGCAGTCAGTAGTGGAGCCGAGACAGGCAGTCTCATTCTCTGGCCGGCTGACCGCCGCGAGCGCGAGCGGCTCAACACCATTGTCGCTCCTCTGTTCGAGCACTCGGGGCCTTGTCTTGCGGGGTTTGACATCAAGCGGCTCCTGCTGTTGATGCGCCTCGAAGGCATCTCGGTCGACAATCGATATTTTGACGACACGGTTGCTGATTATGTGCTTGATCCTGAAGTGAGACACGATGTCGCTTCCATTTCAGCCAGAGTGCTCGGCGTCACCTTGTCGGGCGTGGATCCCGATGCAAAGCCCGGTCATCCTAAGTCGGCACTCGACGAGTCCAAGGCTATGGCCCGTTACTGCGAGGAAGCCGACCTTGCCCTCCGACTCAAGTCTTCTCTCGAGACAAAGGTGGCAGAGAGAGAAATGACGGCTCTGCTTGGCGAAGTGGAATTTCCGCTTATCAGGGTTCTTGCCGATATGGAGTGGACCGGTGTGAGGATTGATCCCGGCGTACTGGCCGATCTGGCCTCACGTCTCCATAGCCGCACCGAAGCTCTCGAACGTGAGGCCTACGAAATAGCCGGCGGAGAGTTCAATATATCTTCACCCACTCAGGTCGGTATGGTGCTTTTTGACCGTCTCGGTATCGATCCCAAGGCCAAGCGCACGGCCAAAGGTTCCTATTCGACTACCGAACAGGTGCTCGAGAAGTATGCCGCCACAGTGCCTCTGGTGGGTATTATTCTCAAGATACGCCGTCTGCGTAAACTTATCTCGACCTATCTCGAGGCTTTGCCCGAGCTCGTCAATCCGGCGACCGGCAAGATCCACACTACATATAATCAGACTGTCACAGCCACGGGGCGTATCTCCTCGACCAACCCTAATCTGCAGAATATACCTATACGTACCGACGACGGGCGCGAGATACGCCGAGCTTTCATAGCCGATCCGGGATGCAGTATCATGAGCGCCGATTATTCTCAGATCGAGCTCCGTCTCATTGCCGACCTGGCCGAAGACCGCGACATGATAGAGGCATTTCTCTCGGGCGAAGATATACACCGCATCACGGCTTCAAAGGTCTACGGGGTGCCTCTCGAAGAGGTCACTGACGATCAGCGCCGCCATGCCAAGACTGCCAATTTCGGTATCATCTACGGTATCTCGGCTTTCGGGCTCTCGGAGCGTCTCGGCATCCCTCGTAAAGAAGCCAAACAACTCATCGACGGATATTTCGCTACCTATCCCCATATACGCGACTATCTCACCCGTGTGGTCGAGGAGGCCCGTCGCGACGGGTATGTGACAACCCGCATGGGGCGCCGACGCTATCTCCCCGACATCAATTCACGCAATGCCGTAGTGCGCGGATATGCCGAGCGCAATGCCGTCAATGCGCCCGTCCAGGGATCAGCGGCCGATATAATCAAGGTCGCTATGGTGAGGATTGCCGCCGAGATCGAGAGACGTTCACTGCGTTCACGCATGATAATGCAGGTTCATGACGAACTCATCTTCAATGTCTACCCCGATGAAACTGAGGAACTGCGCCAACTCGTGATCAGCGGTATGGAGGGAGCTTACTCAGGCTCCGTGCCCCTCGAAGTCGCCGCCGGCATAGCCCCCAACTGGCTTGAAGCTCATTAAGGGTGTCGCGGGAAGATACGTTTCGCGACTTTTTCAGCAATAGAATCTCAATTTTCAAACTTTATAGATAACCACTCTTTAAAATATGTCTCCCGAAGAGAAACTTGCCATAGAAGAAAAGATTGTCAAGATGCTCAAGACGGTCTTTGACCCCGAGATACCTGTCGACATCTATAACCTCGGTCTCATTTATGCCATTGACCTCGACGACGATGGCAACCTGCATATCGATATGACTCTTACGGCTCCCAACTGTCCGGCCGCCGACTTCATCGTCGACGACGCTCGCATCAAGCTCGAAAGCATCGAGGGGATCAAAAGCGTGGATATACGCATTGTTTTCGAGCCTGAATGGACTAAGGACATGATGAGCGAGGAGGCCAAGCTCGACCTCGGTTTTCTCTGATCTGAGCTGCCACTCTCTACCGACGGTACCCTATGCGCGACCTCACCTATTTTATCTCTGACCTGCACCTCGGGGCCGGATATATTTCCGATCCGCGGGCCCATGAGCGGCTTGTGGTCAGTTTCCTGCGTTCCATAGCTCCCGACTGCAAACGCCTGTTTCTGCTTGGCGATATACTTGACTACTGGTGGGAGTACCGCGACGTGGTGCCGCGTGGTTTTACCCGTTTTTTCGGTCAGCTCGCCGAGATGGCCGACTCGGGGTGTGAGATCGTCTGGCTCAAAGGTAATCACGACATCTGGATATTTGATTATCTGCCCTCCGAGATAGGCCTGAAAGTCCATGACGGTATTCTTGTGAGAGAGCTTGACGGACATCGTTTCCTGATGGAGCATGGCGACGGGGTGGGTAATCTTCCTTGGACTTTCCGACGGCTCAGAGCATTGTTCCGCTGTCGACCCGCCCAGCGACTGTTTGCGGCTATCCACCCCAGGTGGACAGTAGGTTTCGCTCATGCCTGGTCATCTCATTCGCGCAAAAGCGGAGGCTATGTCAGCTCACCCAAAGTAGCCGACGGGGTGATAGAGTGGGCCGCGGCCTACAATGAGCGGCTTCCCGAGGCGCGACGTGTCGAATTTTTTCTTTTCGGCCATCTCCACTCTGTGGTCGATCGCTCGCTTGCCGACGGTAGCCGGGTGCTTGTCATCGGTGACTGGATCAGTAATTTTTCCTATGCCGTCTGGGATGGATCATCGTTATCGCTCAAGCGTTATGATCTTGCCTCAGGAGAGAGCGAATAGAGGATTTAGTTTACATTTTATGGGTTAACATCTTTTAACGAGATGACTTTCTGTCTTTAGCTAAATTGCGAAATTGCTTGAAAACTATCCGATTAAGTTGTCCTTATAAAAGGACGTGACGGGAGGATGTTTTCGAAATATGTTGGATAACATATAAAAAAATTTCGGCGAGAGAGGGAGATGACCTACCTTTGTGTCACGAACCTAAAACAATCTTTTTTACCTTAGAAATTGTACCTATTGGAAACTCATGGAAAGGAGCTGCGTGAAGCAGTTCCTTTTTATTTTATAATGATTTCCGGGTTCTGACCATTGCTGCTGAGAGGGGGAGTTATTGTAAGTTTTACTATATCATTTACCGGCTGTTTTCTTACCTGGTTATTGTCGGTAAGTAGAGTCGGGTTGTCTGTGCGACGAGTCTGTGTGGAGGCGTTGAAGTTGTCAAAGGTCGTCATGAGCTTTCCTTTAGGAGCTCGGGTAGTGAGAACTCGTAAAAATCTTCTAAAAAAGATTAAACAGAGGCATTTTGTTTGACAATATGCTATGAATATTGAGGAAAAAATAGTAATTTTGTATTGCACTTGAAGGGAAGGATTTTCCCTCGATGCAATAAAAGAGTGAGGAGCCAGTGCTCGTTATATTTATATTATTAGCCTGTATGGTCAGGCTTCTGGCTCCGGGGAACAAATCATCAATCAATATCTGTATAGAGTTTATATTAAAGTGACTACTAAATTCCGATTTCTCGCCATATCAGCTCTGATCGGAGCTTTTTTTGCCTCTTCGGGCTTAAATTCGCCTGTTTCGGCTCAGTCGTTGCCTCTCGACAGCGATCGTGGTTTCCTTTTCTTTAAAAAGAAGGGAGCTTCATCCAGGAAGCAATCGGCCCCGACCGACACCGTCCCTGCCGGAGTGAAGGCCTATAAGGCTATACTCACCGACTCGGCCGAGGTGAAGAAAGGCATGTTTAATGTCGTGCGTAACGGCGACGATTACTACTTCGAGATCCCTGTCTCGCTGCTTGGTCGCGACATGCTCATAGTCAACAAGCTCCTGAAAGTGCCTCAGGAATTCAACGATGCCGGTATCAACCGTGGCATCAACACCTCCAACCAGATGGTGAGAATGGAGCTTGACACCAAAGGCAAGCGTGTGATGATACGCGAGTCGCGCGTCAAGCCCGTAGTCTCTCCTTCAGATGCTATCGCAGCCTCTGTGGCCGACAACTATGTGGAGCCTCTCATCGCCGCTCTTCCCATCGAGGCGCGTAACTCCGACTCCACCACTGTGGTTGTCAAGGTCAATGATCTCTATAACGGCAAGCAGTCGACCTTCGGCGACATTTTCAACGAGACCAATATCGGCACCTCGCCTATCTCTGACCTCTCGCGCATAGTCGACATCAAATCTTTTGACAACAATGTCTATGCTGTCTCAGAGTTCACTACCCGTGTCACCGAGGGTTATAGCAGTGTCAATCTCACAGTCCAGGTAGGCTCCTCGCTGGTGCTTTTGCCCGAGAAGCCCATGACTCCCCGATTTGACACTTCGCGTGTGGGATATTTCAACCAGTCCAACACCGTCTATGCCGACTCCCAGCAGCGTGTCACCCGTCAGCACTACATCACCCGCTGGCGTCTCGAGCCCAAGCCCGAGGATATGGTGGCATACGTGGAGGGCCACATCGTGGATCCGGTCAAGCCTATCACTTTCTATATCGACAACTCCACTCCCGCCATCTGGCGCCCCTATATCAAGGAGGGTATACTCGCCTGGAATAAGGCTTTCGAGATGGCCGGCTTCCGCAACGCCGTCAGGGTCGAGGAGCTTCAGCCCGGCCAGAGTGCCGACGATAATGACATAAATTACTCGGTGCTCACTTACGCGGCTTCGCGCAAGAGCAACGCTATGGGCCCGTCGATCATCGATCCCCGTTCGGGCGAGATCATCGAGGCCGATATAATCTGGTGGCACAATGTCATTGACATTATCCGCGATTGGCTTGTGGTTCAGACCGGCGCTACCGACATCCGTGTGCGCGAGCCACTGATACCCGACTCGCTCCTCGGCGATGCCATGCGCTTCGTGGCCTGTCACGAAGTAGGCCACTCGCTCGGCTTGCGCCACAATATGAGGGCATCGGCCGCTATCCCGACCGACTCGTTGCGCTCCCCCTCCTTCACCGAGCGTCTCGGAGGCACCTCGGCCTCTATTATGGACTATGCCCGCTTCAATTATGTGGCTCAGCCCGGCGATGGTGTCAAGGTGCTCTCACCCGGCCTCGGCCCCTACGACCTCATGGCTATCGAGTATGGCTACCGATGGTTCCCTGTGGGTGATCCCGTAGCCGAGACTCCTCTGCTCCAGAATCTGCTCGCTGCCTACGATCATCCCCTCTATGCCTACACCGAGCCCACCTCAGGCCGCGATCAGGTAGATCCCAGGGCTCTCTCGGAGGATCTCGGCGACGACAATATCAAGGCTGCCACCTATGGTATGGCCAATCTGAAGCGTATCGTGCCGCGCATCCTCGACTGGTCGACCACCGGCGAGGTAGGTCAGAACTATGACGAAGCCGCCAATCTGCTCAACGCAGTGCTCGGACAGTGGAACCGCTACATGAACCACGCTCTGGCCAACGTCGGAGGTATATATATCGATAATACCACCGTGGGCGACGGACGTCACACCTACCGCCATGTCGAGAAAGCCCGTCAGCGCAGTGCCGTGAAATTTCTCATCGACGAGGCTTTCACCTATCCATCCTGGCTGGTCGATTCGCCCGTCACCGACTACACTTTCCTTGTCCAGAACTCACCCGTGGGTCGCATTGAGCTTTCTCCGTCGTTGATGATGTCGAGCTTCCAGAGTTATCTGATGTGGGATCTCCTTAACAATGACCGTCTCGTGCGTATGCTCGAGAACGAAGCCCGCAACGGCAAGGAGGCTTTCACGGCTATCGAAATGATGGATATGCTCCACGACGGCATTTTCGCCAAGACTATCGCCGGAAAGGTGCCCGGAGTCAGAGACCGGTCGGTGCAGAAAAACTTTGTTGACGCGCTCATTATCGCTGCCTGTGAGAAGCAGGGTGTCAAGGACGGGGTAGCCCTCCGCAACGAGGCCGAGCTCCTTGAGAGCGCCCGTATCATCGACAGTTTCTATGGACATGACCACTCCCTATGCTGTTTCTCTGACCATGGACATGACCACGAGGGCAGCAGAAGCTTCAACTCAGTGCTCGGCGGCCCCGCCGGAGAGCAGAGCAGCGCTCCCCGCACCCTCAACTTCTACTCTACACAGTCCAACCGCACCTCGGATGCAATCTCCATAAAGCGCGGTGAACTGATGAAAATACGCTCCTTGCTCAAATCGCGTCGTGTATCCACTTCCGACACCGCCGCGCGCTATCACTATGATGACCTTCTGATGCGCATCAACACCGCTCTGGGTCTTCCCCTTGAATGATCTCAGCTTCAGTGCTTCTATCTCTTCTTTCTCCTCTCTCCTCCACTACTTTATTCGACCCTTCTCGCGGAGATCGCAGAGACCTTCTTTACTACCTCTTATAATCGTCTAATTATCACGCAGTATTATAGTAACTAAGCTTAATGAATACAAGCATTCTTTACAGAGTCATGACACTCTTTATCGCTCTGGCCACCGTCTTTAATCTCTCGGCCGCCACGGGCGAAAGAACAATCAAGGGCGTAGTGCTCTCATCAGAGGATGGCGAGCCGCTCATCGGAGCCGCTGTCAGCGTGACGGAGTCTCAGCTCAAAAAGGCCGGTAGCCCTCTCAAGACCCTCGGTGTAGTCACCGACCTCGACGGCAACTTCACTATCACCATTCCCGAGGCCGTCGAGCAGCTCGAGTGCCGCTATGTGGGCTACAATCCCCGCACTATCGAACTCGTCCCCGGAGTCGACACTTATGACCTTCAGCTCGACCGGGCTTCGGAAGTGCTCCAGGATGTCGTGGTCACCGGTTATCAGAACATCGAGAAGCGCAAGCTCACCGCCTCCATCTCCAAGATCGATCTTGACGATGCCAAACTCGGCTCGGTGATGAGTGTCGATCAGGCTCTTGCAGGCCAGGTGGCAGGTCTCTCGGCCATCGCTACCAGCGGTACACCCGGTGCCCCCATGAAGATACGTATCCGAGGCACCTCCTCGCTCCAGGGCACCCAGGATCCTCTCTGGGTCATCGACGGTATCCCCGTCAACGGCACTGAGGTTCCCTCTCTTGAAGATCTCAAGGATATTGACAATCTCTATCAGTCGACCATAGCCGGTATCAACCCCGCCGACATCGAGAGCATTACTGTGCTCAAGGATGCCGCCGCCACCGCCATCTACGGCACACGTGCGGCCAACGGTGTGATCGTCATCACCACCAAGAAAGGTCGCTCCGGCGCCCCCGAGATCTCCTTCTCGACCCGTCTCACTTATTCGCCCCGTCCCGATATCGACCGCCTCAACCTGCTCAACTCCTCCGAGAAGGTTGACCTCGAGCTCTCGCTGCTGGGTTCGGACTATACTTATCGTGAAAACAAGGGTGCCGTAGCGCGCATCATTGCCGCCGCCGGAGCCACCGACCTCTATAAGCAGGGCGGATGGAACGCTCTGCCCGCCTCGGTGCAGTCTCAGATCAACACCCTGCGCTCTATCAATACCGACTGGAACGACATCCTCTTCCGCGACACCTTCAATCAGGAGTATAATCTCTCGCTCTCGGGAGGTAACGACCGCGCCACCTATTACACATCGCTCGGCTTTCAGAACGAGAACGGCAATGTCACCGGTGTCGACATGAACCGCCTGAGTCTCACTCTCAAGACCAATTACAATGTGTCGCGCGCCTTCAAGGTAGGAGCCTCGCTCTTTGTCAACCATCGCAAGAACCACTCCTATATCACCGACAACGACGGCTTCACCAATCCGGTCTACTACTCTCGCCGTGCCAATCCCTATCAGCTTCCCTACGACGAGAACGGTGATTACGTCTACGATACCGACATCCAGGGACGTGAGGACAGCGACCTGAAGTTCAATATCTTCGAGGAGCGTGTAAACACCTCGCGCACTCAGGAGAATACCGGCATCACCGCTCTGCTCGACGCTACGCTCAGATTTAACAATTCGCTCAAGGCCTACACTCAGGTAGGTTTCCAGCTTGACAATTCCGACACTCAGTCCTTTGCCGCCGGCGAGACCTACGCTATGCGTAAAGAGTTCTACCGCACCGAGCTCCAGGGCACCAGCTTCCTCCCCGAGGGTGGTCGCCATATCCAGAACAAAGCTACCAACAAGCAGCTCACCTGGAAGGGCCAGCTCGAGTTCAACCACAGTTTCTCGTCGATCCACGAGCTTGAGGTAATGGCAGGCTCCGAGCTGCGCAAGACCTGGTATGACTACTTCTCGTCTACTGCCTATGGCTATGACCCGCGCACACTCACCAGCAAGCCCGTCATCTTCCCCAACGAGCAGTGGGCCCGTCAGTTCCCGCTCCACTCCGAGAGTGTCAGTGAGAATGCCTATGCCTCGTTCTTCGCTACCGCATCCTATACTCTGCTTTCGCGCTACACCCTCGGTGGAAGTGTGCGTTTTGACGGAAGCGACCTCTATGGAGTGGCCAAGAAATATCGTTTCCTTCCCCTCTACTCGGTCAGCGGTCTGTGGCGTGTGAGTCAGGAGCCCTGGCTGCGCGAGTCGACTTTCGTCAACAACCTCGCGCTGCGTGCCTCCTACGGTATTCAGGGTAATATCGACAAGAACACCTCGTCCTTTGTGATGGGCAACTACGGCAACACTTCAATTCTGCCGGGTGTTACCGAGGACGTGATCATCCTCGGCTCGGCTCCCAACCGTCGTCTGCGCTGGGAGAAGACCCACACTGCCAACGTCGGCTTTGATCTCTCGGTTATAGACAATGCCATATCTCTGACCGGCGAGTATTACTACCGCAAGGGCAACGATCTCATCTCGATGCGTATGCTCCCCCTCGAGACCGGCTTCATGAGCTATATGGTCAACTGGGCCTCCATGCGCAATCAGGGTTTCGAGCTCTCGCTGGCCACCCGCAATATCGCCACCCGTAATTTCCGCTGGACCACCAACTTCAATCTGGCCTACAACGAGAACACTGTGCTCCAGGAGACAGTGCCCTCCAACCAGACCACTCCCTCGCGTCAGGGCTATCCCGTTGGAGCTATCTTCGCCTACCGCACCGCCGGTCTCGACGATCAGGGTTTCCCCCTGTTCCTCACCAAGGAAGGCGAGAAGGTCACTGCCGCCGAGTTCTTCAAGCTCAATTCGGCCGGAGCCTCTACTCTCACAGCTGAGGAGCAGCGCGATCTCTACACTTATATAGGATCATCCGATCCCCTCTGGACCGGTGGTTTTATCAACAACTTCACCTACCGCGACTTTGATCTTACTGTCAACTTTGCCTTCAACCTCGGTCTCTACACCCGTGTGCAACCTTCTTACAGCTCCACCTGGTTTGACCGCGGCATGAACACCAATCGCGACATTCTCGACCGCTGGACTCCGACCAACACCTCCTCGTCGCTTCCGGCCCTTATTCCCGAGAACAGCCCGCGCACAGGTGAATACAAGAACTTTGCCGAGTTCACTACTTACTCCATGCTCGACACATGGGTCAAGAAGAACAACTATTGCCGCCTGCAGTCGCTGCGTCTGGCCTATCACATTCCGCCCAAGGTGCTCGCACCCCTGCGCATGGATATTGTCACCGTCGCTCTCGAGGCCCGCAACCTCTGGGTGTTTGGCAGCAGCTACCGCAATTTCCTCGATCCCGAGACCATGGGCAATCCCTTCGCTCAGCCCATCCCCAAGAGCTACACTTTCAGCCTCAACGTAAAGTTCTAAACAATCAGAACTGTCTCTCAGACAGCCGAAGCATATAACAATGAAGAAATACACCCTCTATATACTCGTCGCTCTTCTCGGTCTTACCGTGAGCTCCTGCGACAAATATCTTGACATAACCCCCGTCGGCAAGGTGATCCCCACCACGGCCGAGGAGTATCGCGCGCTGCTCACCGAGGCCTACTCCACTGTGCCCGACGACCGCGGCCTGGCCTCGTTTCGAGCCGACGAGCTGCGTCTCGACGCTACCATGTCGACCTATGATCTCGACAGCTATCTCGATATATACACCTGGAATGACGCCACTCCCGGCGAGAATACATCCTCCTTCAAGTGGCGCCAGTTCTACCATGTGCTCTTTATAGCCAACTATGTGATCGAGAACGAGCGCAATATAACAACCGGCTCAGCCGCCGAGATCAGTCAGTTGATAGGCGAGGCCTATATGCTCCGCGCCTATATGCACTTCCTGCTTGCCAATCTCCACGCTCCGGCCTACACCAAGTGTGACCCTTCCTCGACCAAGGCGGTGCCTCTCAAGCTCGATTCCGACGTAGAGACTGTGCTCTCGCGTTCCACTCTTGAGCAGGTCTACGCCTCGGTCACCGGCGATCTCGACAAGGCCGGGACTTATCTCAATGTCGAGAGCTGGCCCGATGGCTACAACTATCGCTTCAATACTCTCAGTGTCGACGCCCTTCGCTCGCGTGTAGCCCTCTACATGGGTGACTGGGACGAGGCTCAGGCTGCCGCCGAGAGTGTGCTCGCCGTCAAGTCGGCGCTCACCGATGTAAACAGTGTTCTGCCCAATGTCTATAATTCGATCGAGGCAATCGTATCTCTCGAGCAGGTGATGCCCGCCGCTTACGAGCGCCCCATCAAGGTCGACAACAATTTCTATGGGCTCTTCACCAGTGCCGATCAGCGCCGACGCACCTATTTCAAGGCTGAGTCCTCCTCTGTTGTGTCGCTGCGTAAGGGTGGAAGCAATACCTACACCAGCACTCTGCGCACAGGCGAGATGTATCTCAATTCCGCCGAGGCTGCTTGCCGCCAGGGCGATCTCGATGCTGCCCGTGGCCGTCTGCTCGATCTCCAGCGTGCCCGTTTCAATGCTTCGGGTTATACCCAGAAGGAGACTGATGTCAACGCTATGGATCGTGATGCCCTGCTCGAGGAGATACTCACCGAGCGTGCCCGCGAGCTTGCTTTCGAGGGTCACAGATGGTTTGACCTGCGACGCACTACTCAGCCCCGTCTTGAGCGAACTTTCAAGGGGCAGACCTATGTCCTCGAGGAGGGTGACTCCCGCTACACTATTCCTATCCCCTCTGAGGCTATCCAGGCCAACCCGGGCCTCGCCTATTGAAGGGCTGATGATTGATCTGTATAACGAACCGCACCCCGAAAGTCATACAAAAGACTTTTGGGGTGCGGTTCGTTATGACAGAGCTTTTGCTCTTATGCTTCTATCAGAGCCTTTGCAAGTGCTGTGACGGTAGCAGTGTCGTCGGGATGCAGGCGGCTGCGCAGGGTCAGGACAGGCTCTACCACGGTCATGTCTTTCATCTTTGAGAGTTGCTCGGCCATGATGCGTGCGGCTGTCGGTGCCCATGAACCATTTTCAACGAGTGCCACGCGACGGTTCTGGAGTTTCTTGGCATCAAGATGATGCAGGAAATTATACATGGCCGGGAAAATGCTGCCGTCGTAAGTCACCGAGCAGAGCACCAGATGAGCCACTCTGAAAGCCTCGGCCACTCCGTAAGACACGTCGTGGCGGCAGAGGTCAAAGAGCTCAACATCTTCCACGCCGAGCTGAGTGAGTTCGCGGGCTATGCGGCGTGCAGCCTCGGCAGTGCCTCCATAGACCGAGGCGTAGGCCACGAGCACGCCACGGCTTTCGGGCTCCCAGCGGCTCCACAGATCGTAGAGTTTCACATATCGGGAGATGTCGCCCGAGAGGGCGGGGCCGTGGAGCGGTGCTATCACACTGAAATTACGTGAAGCGAGTTTCTTGAGCACCATCTGGACGCTTTGGCCGAAACGGCCTACGATATTGGTGTAATACCTGCGGGCTTCGATAGCCCAGCTTTCGCCGGTGTCGGCTGTCGACATGGCAAAAGTGCCGAAGGCATCGGCCGAGAAGAGCACTCCGTCACGCTCGTCGAGGGTCATCATTACCTCGGGCCAGTGAACCATAGGGGCTGTAAAGAATGTCAGGGACGTGTCGCCCAACTGAAGGGTATCGCCATCCTTTACCAATACTATACGATCGTTGAGATCAAGGTCGTGGAAAAATCCGGGGAGCATGTCGGCCGCCTTGGGCGTGCATACTATCTTGACCGAGGGATAGAGTGAGAGCAGATCCCGTATGCTTCCCGAATGATCGGGCTCCATGTGCTGGATCAGCAGATAGGAGGGCACGTGACCGGTGCGGTCTACTTCGGCGGCTACGGCTTCGAGCCAGTCGGAGGTACGTCTCACATCGACTGCATCGACCACGGCGGTCACCGATCCGCCGTCGATGAAATATGAGTTGTAGGATATACCCGAAGGGATTGGAAACTGTGCTTCAAAGAGATCGAGGTTGTCATCGTCGGCACCCACATATCGGATGTTGGGAGTAATCTTGTTCATAGCCTTATGTTTATACCTTAGATAAAACGTGATAATTGACCGGGTAGTTCAGTATTGCAGGTAGATGAACGGCACTATATCGCTCGATCTCACCTGTATGGCGGCATAGAGAGTCAGAGCCAGCAACAGAGCCTGAAACACTATCGTCCGATTGCAGAAAAAGCGTTTCACTCCCTGACCTACGGCCGAGGGGAGGATGTGGAGCAGATAGGCGGCAGTGATTGCTATGACTATGCCCGAGTAGCTCGCCACAAATTCGGGAGCCACCGAGAGATGGAAGTCGTGAATGATCTGATGCCACATCGTGGCGACATCTTCGAGAGTGTGGGCGCGGAAGAGCATGAAGATGAAGGCCACGATCAGAAATGTGGTCACCATATTGACACATCTCATTGTGGCAGGTATCACTCGCGACGAGCGCGGAGCAGGGGCCTGCATGGAGAGCTCTCCCCCCTCGGTGACCACGACCTCGGCGGGAGTCATGAGGGCGGCCGTGGCCGAGCGATACATCTTGTGGACAACCAGCAGAGCACCGTGGGCGGCTCCCCAGATCACATACATCCACGAGGCTCCGTGCCAGAAACCTCCTATGACCATCGTGGCTGCCTGATTGAAGTAGGCGCGCGGCTTGGAGCAACGGTTGCCACCCAGAGGAATGTACACGTAGTCGCGCAGCCAGGTGGAGAGAGAGATGTGCCAGCGATGCCAGAACTCGGTAGGATTGGAGGCCTTGAAAGGGGCGTTGAAGTTCTCGCGGAAACGGTAGCCCATGAGCAGGGCTATGCCTATGGCCATGTCGGAATAGCCCGAGAAATCACAGTAGAGCTGCACCGTGAAACCAAGCGTGGCCATGAGGTTCTCAAAGCCGCTGTAGAGAGCGGGATTGTCAAAAACCCTGTCCACGAAATTGCCCGAAATGAAGTCGGCGATCACCATTTTCTTGATTATACCGACGATGATGAGCCATGTGCCCTCTGAGGTCATGTCGCGCGTGGCCACGGGATTGCTTTTGATCTGAGGCAACATATCCTTGGCGCGCACCACAGGGCCGGCGAGCAACGGGGGGAAAAAGGTGAGATAGAAGAGATAGTCGAGCAACGAGCGGGTGGCGTCGAGCTGTCCGCGATAGATGTCGACTATATAGCTGATGGATCTGAAGGTGAAGAATGAGATACCGGCCGGCAGCAACAGCGCTATAGGGTCAAGCGGTTCGGTCAGTATTTTTGAGAGAGTGTCGAGCAGCAGGCCGAAATACTTGAAGTAACACAGCAGGCCTACATTGACCAGCACGTTGACGGTCACGATCAGACGTTTCATCACCAGGCTCTTATACTCGGAGAGTCCCCGGGCCCACATCAGAGAGAGACCGAGCAGATAGTCGCTCAGCGCCACTCCGAGCAGAAGCAGGCAACAGAGACCCGATGTCTTGTAGTAGAAATAGACCGAGAAGAGGATGGTGAAGATCATCCTCACCGGGCGCCAGGGGCGCAGAATGCGGTATATCACCATGAATATGGCGAACAATACCAGGAACAGGCCTGTGTTGAAGAGCAGCGGCTGATGGCTGTCATATCCGAGCATAGCTGTCACGAGATCGGGGTCGATACCGGCCCGCTCGATAAAAGCGTCATACAGTAACCTGAGACGAGAGATCTGTTCTGTAATGAAATCCATGGACAGATGAGATAGAATAGGGGATTGAGAAGAGAATTACTTGGAAACTATATCTTGAGTTACTTACTCCGCGGGAGTTTTACTGCCGCAGGGCTTCGGCAAGTGCGTCATAGAGCAGGCGACCCTCGAGATTGTAGCCGCGTATGGTGTGGTGTACGCGGTCGCCGGCAAAGAGGTTGTTGCTGATCCACTGTGTGCTCGCTCCCTTGCCTCCGGCTACTTCATACCAGTCCCACACGGGGAGCGAGTTGCGGCGGGCATAGTCGAGTATAGTGGTGCGTAGAGGCGCGATATTATTGTTGACCGTATAGGTGCGCGAGGTGCGTGTGACGGTGCGCAGTTTGCCCTTGCGACCGTTGCGTCCCTTTGATCTCACTTTTACTTTGCGTGTGGAGGTGACGCTGCGGTGACACTCCATAGGCGTGGTGAGCATCACGATGGCTTCAGGATTGGCACTGCGTATATTCTTGACCAGCCGGTCGATCGAGTTGACAAAAGATGCCTGATCCAGGCGGCCGAAAGCCTCGTTGGTGCCGAGCGATATGATCACCAGCGATGGATTGAGCGGAGCTATTCCTGCTCCGACATTTCCGATGCGGTTGTAGGTCTCGTAGGTGGCGCCGTTGTTGCCGATAGCATGATAGAAGAGGCCGGGACGGTCGCCCGAGAGGGAGGCTCCGTAGACAGTGAGGTCGCCGGCCGAGGCAAAGTCGATCGAGACCGAGGTCTGGGCATCGGGGAGAATGATCTGGGTGTAGTCGCGCGAAGGTATCACCCTGACATTGAGGAGGGATCCATCTTCACCCTTGACGTTCTTGACGTTGAGTTTGCCGTTATGAAAGAGGGTCAGGGAATTGAACGGATTGTAATCGTCGCGTCCCGAGGTAGCTATCGTCAGTGACGAACTGCTTGTGACGGGGCGTATCGAGGTGCCTGTAAAACCCATTGTGTGACGCCAGGATGAGTTCATGAGCTTGGCCGGAGTCCATGATCCCTGGCTCTGGAAGGTATAGTCGGAGGGTTGGTTGGTGCCGCTCATCTTGAGAGGCGCTACCAGTCCGCGCCCGGCGTCTCCGTAATCATACTGGAGGAGCTGTCGGGTGGTTGCCGAGGAGAAATCGGCCTGAATATGAGAGTCGCCGATGTGTATTATCGAAACGGGACGTGATGAGGCTCCGGCCACGGCACTACGCAGGGCACTCCAGTCAGAGCCGTTGAAGGTGATATGATTGGCCGATGTCTTTATGAACGATGGGATCGGTATGTCGATGTCATCCTCGTCAGAAGAAGTGTCGGTGACCCCCGACGAGAGCATCTGTTGCTCTTCGTCGTCGCTGATGGGCTCGTTGTCGTCATCGACGGGGGGCAACGCACTGAGCGTGGGTACACTCAGCAGCAGAGCGGCCATCAGTGAGGAGAGACGACGGGGGTGTATGGAACGGAGTGATATAGTCATTTCAAATCGTGCTGAAGGGCTTCGAAGAGGGCGCGGGCCAGGCGAGCGCCACCCTTGTGGGTCATGTGGATATAATCCTTGTTGATGAGTCCGGCTCCCGACCATTCCACTACGGCACCCTCGCCTCCCATCGCCTCGCGGGTGTCCCAGAAAAGACATTGGGCGCGGCGTGCGGCGTCACGTTGAGCCGAGATCATGGCCTGGGCCGTGGACATTGAACGCACTGTGCCGCCGCGTTTCTCTCCGCGGTCGCCGACGCCCATCACCAGAATGTCGGCGCGTGGATAGCATTGTCTCACGTGGTTGATCACGTCGACCATGCGGCTCGAGTAGACAGAGTAGTTGGTCTGCTTGGGGCTCATTGCGTTAATGCCAAACTCGAGAATGATGAGATTGTAGTCGATAGTGGCGGCCATGGATCGACACAGCGACTGGCTGATGCGGGTGAGGGTGATGCCTGAGAAGCCGCGCGAGCTCATGCAGTCGAGACTCACTCCCCGCTCGCCGTCGAGCCACACTCCCAGTCCCACCAGCGAGGTGGAAGAGGTACGCACGGCAAAGTCGTCGGTAGTACCGTTTATCTCTATGCACTGAACGGAGTCAGCGCCTGTGATATTGCGTTGTTCCCAGTCGCCCGAGGCTGTTTTAACAGAGATTAGTGCATCCTCGGGGGCTACGAAAAGGAAGCGGGATCGGCTCCAGGAGCGGGTGGTAGGGAATGCTTCGGTGCCGTGATAGGTGGCTGTGGCGTTGCCGGTAGGCATGGCATACTGCTCGGCCAGGTCGAGATACTTGCGGTCAGCCTTTTTGTTGGCCGTAAAGGTCTTCCATCCCGATCCACCCTGACGCACACTGCGCCTGAACCCGGGGAAATCGGAGTGCATGCTCACGTAGCCCACACCTGAGCCTCCGTAGGTCTCCTGAAGCATGTTGCGGAGGTCTTGAGTGAAGATGTCGCCCTCGATGTAGCTGTCTCCCACCACGGCTATGCGAGCCAGAGCTCCCTGAGAGAGAGCGTGGCGCAGATGTACGAGGCCGCTCTGGGATGGTGAGTAGTCTTCGATTATCACGAGTTCACCCTGACGGGGAGCTCTGACGGGGTGAATGATGGTGTCGATAGGCTGAGAAAGTATCGAGTCGCCGGCATTTACCGGGTCGGTGACGCGCTTAATCTCCTCGGCGCGGGCCTCCTCCTGTTGTTTCATCACGGCGATCAATTCGGGATCTATGCCGCTCAGATCGGTAGAGTCGGTCTCGGCTGAGACAGAGTCGGTGGCCGAGACACGCATGATGTCAGAGAAGAGCGAGAAGTCCTTGACCATCCCGCCCGACCAGCGTGATAGCGGTAGCTGGGAGAGCGCGAAGACCAGGACTAAAGCGAGGAGTATGATAAGTGTTGGACTGCCTTTTTTCATGACCGTGGCTGGGTTCAGAATGGTAGTCGGTTCGAGGTGAACCGTGCGGTGACGGGATTGACGGTAGAGAAAGTTTTGCCCCCTGAAGCATGACGGGGCTCGGCGGTGAGACAGCGGTAGAGCGGAGCCATCTTCAGCTCGGTCTCATGCCACTCGCTGTCGACCTCCGAGGCCCCCATGATCCCTCCGCCGGCATAGAGGTTCCACACGAAGCCTTCGTAGCCGTCGAGCATGGCCCGGGCGCCGAAGGCACAGCGCAGGTTGACGTAGGCAATATAGTCGTCGCCTGTGCGCAGACCTATATAGCCGGCGTAGCAGTGGCGGCGGTGGGTCTCGAAGACATCTATCTCGGTGAGAGCTAAATCGCGCGGCGCGCCTGCCACGGCCGGAGTGGGACTCAGGTCGTGCATGATGGCCGGAAAATCGGGATCGTCGCCGGCTCCCGATATGAGTGTGACCAGGTGAGTGACGTCGCCGGTGTCGAGTTCCATAACCTCAGAGGCTTCGACGGCCAGAGAGTGGCTCGAGAGCTTATCTTTGATGAAATCTACCACTACAAGATGTTCCTCGACGTTTTTCTCATCCCAATCGGTCTCGGCCGGAGTGTCGATAGGACGTGTCCCGGCGACTGCCATAGTGCTGACGGTGCCCGAGGCGGCGTCGGTCTCCAGCAGCAGCTCGGGGGTGGCGCCCAGCCACAGGTCGGACTCGTGGGTGTAGCAGAGGTAGCGGAAGGCGTTGGGGTTGGCTGAGAAGTAAAGCTCGGCACTCTCGATGGGCGAGAGGGTGGTGAAGAGCGACTTGATGCGCGAGAGCACACCCTTACCACCGATCTTTCTGATACGCGAGCGTATTTTGGTAAGCCCTTCGCGATAGTTGAGCTGATTGGTGGAGTAGAGACTCGGATAGATCTCGGGACTCCCGAAGTCGAGGCCCGGATCGGCGCTCACGAGTTCAAGGATATCCTCGGCGTTAAGCTCGGCATTGATGCCGGCTGTGTACTCCTCGTCGCCGCTGAAACGGCTGATGAAGAAACAGTGCTCGGCTTCGGCCGACGGGATAGACCGTCCCTCGTCGTCGGGCAGCGAGGCCATGAAGCGCAGGCTCTCATCGTCGGGAAACATGAAGGCCACAAACGGTATGTGGCGGTCGATACATTCCTGAGTAGCTCTGGCGATAGTGTCGGTAAATATAGGTTGAGTCTTGCGGGAGCGGCTGGTCATAGGGGGGTGGCTTCGAGTTCAAATGGATAGGCGGCGTCTACTCTCACTCTCAGGCGGTCGCCGGGTGAGAGGGGGCGGGTTTTGGCTACGAGCACTTCGGGGTCGACCTCGGGGGAATCATACTCTGAGCGGCCTACATATCGGTCAGCCTCCTCGCGGTCGATCACTACGGTGAGCGTCGAGCCCACCTTGGCCTCCTGTATCTCGGCTGAAATCTCTTCCTGGAGGCTCATCAGGCGGTCAAGACGCTCGGCCTTGACCTCGGGGGGCACATTGTCGGTGAGATGGCGGGCGGCATAAGTGTCGTCCTCCTCGCAGTAGGCAAAGGCGCCGAGCCGTTCGAAATGCTGCTCTCTGACAAAGTCGAGGAGTTCCTGAAACTCTTTTTCGCCCTCGCCCGGAAAACCGACCATCAGAGTGGTGCGCAGATGTATTCCGGGCACCCGGCGGCGTATCTCGGCGAGCAGCCGGCGGGTCTCCTCGCCGGTGATGTGGCGTCGCATGTTGGCGAGCACAGGGTCAGAGATATGTTGCAGGGCTATGTCGAGATAGCGGCACACATTGGGGCGCTCGGCCATGACATCGAGCAGATCGAGCGGAAATTCGTTGGGGTAGGCATAGTGGAGCCTGATCCACTCCACGCCCTCGATCTCGGAGATGGCTCTCACCAGCGAGGCTATGCGTGGTTGTCGGCCGGGCAGGTCACGGCCGTATGAGGTGAGATCCTGGGCTATGACATTAAACTCTCTGACGCCCCGGCCTACGAGTATCCTGACCTCTTCGAGTATCTCCTGCTCGGAGCGGGAGCGATATCGGCCGGTGATGAGCGGGATGGCACAGAAAGCACACATGCGGTCACACCCTTCGGCGATCTTCAGATAGGCGTGATGGCGCGGAGTGGTGATGACACGGTCATAAGGGGCCGAGGCCGGGTGACGGCGTGCGAGGTCGACAGCCAGAGCGGGCCAGTCGGTCTTGCCATACCAGCGGTCTACCTCGGGTATTTCGCCCGGGAGCACTTCGGCATAGCGCTGGGAGAGGCACCCCATCACATAGAGCCCCTCGATGGTGCCCGAGGTGCGCAGGGCGCTCCAGCGCAATATCTCGTTGATGCTTTCCTCCTTGGCATCGCCTATGAAGCCACAGGTGTTGACCACTACATGCCGGCGTGTCGTCGCGGGGTCACTCTCGAGAAACTCTTTCTCGGCTTCACCCGAGTCGTCGGCGGCTATCGACTCGAGGCCTACACTCTCGAGCATCTTCATGAGTCGCTCGGAGTCCACGAGGTTTTTCGAGCATCCGAGCGATACTACTAATATTTTGTTACGCATTGCTTTCCCTTTGGGAACCGTCATTTTTTATCGCCGAAGAGCGACTCTACGAAGGCCTGCTTGTCAAAGACCTGCAGATCGTCGATTTTCTCACCGAGGCCGATATATTTCACGGGTATGTTAAAGCGGTCGCTGATGCCGATCACTACGCCGCCCTTGGCGGTGCCGTCGAGCTTGGTGATGGCGAGCTCGTTGACCTGGGTGGCTGCCACGAACTGCTTGGCCTGCTCGAAAGCGTTCTGACCTGTTGAGCCGTCGAGCACCAGCAATACCTCATGGGGAGCGTCGGGCACAAGTTTCTGCATCACGTTGCGCACCTTGGTGAGCTCGTCCATGAGACCTTTCTTGTTGTGGAGACGTCCGGCGGTGTCGATGATCACTACGTCGACATCGTTGGCTATGGCGCTCTGGAGGGTGTCAAAAGCCACCGAGGCCGGGTCGGCTCCGAGCTTTTGCTTCACTACGGGGACATCGGCGCGACGACCCCACTCCTCGAGCTGCTCGATGGCGGCGGCGCGGAAGGTATCGGCGGCTCCGAGCATCACCTTGTTGCCGGCGCGGCGGAACTGGGCGGCCATCTTGCCGATGGTAGTGGTCTTGCCCACACCGTTGACTCCGACAACCATGATCACGTGGGGGCGTGAGGCTCCGGGAGGAAGGGTGAAGTCTTCGAGCGAAGAGGAGGCATGGTTTTCGGCCAGCATGGCGGTGATCTCCTCACACAGCAGACGGTTGAGCTCGGAGGTGCCTACATATTTATCGCGAGCCACACGTGCCTGGAGACGCTCGATGATGCGCAGGGTGGTGTCGACGCCTACATCAGAGGTCACGAAGACCTCCTCGAGGTTGTCGAGCACATCATCATCGACGGTCGATTTTCCGGCCACGGCGTGAGAGATGCGGTCAAAGAATCCGCGCTGGGTCTTCTCGAGCCCCTTGTCGAGGGTCTCTTTCTGCTCCTTCTTGCGCGAAAACATATCAAAAAATCCCATAATCTGAGGTGTTTTGTTTGAGACTGCAAAGTTAAGAATTTATCTCCAAATAGCCCTCACCTGCCGCATTAATTCCGGGTTTATCATTTCAAAAGTATTTTTAGCGGAGTCATTCATTACATTTATCGGCGGTTTATTGTTATCTTTGCGATGTAAAGTGACGCGATTGGTGTAGCCGGGACTTGGCAATGAGTTCTCACCTCGTGAATATTTAAAGAATTGAAAATAGTTTACTTAAAATGTGGTTTGTCGAAACATTCCGTCACACACCGGCTCTCGCCGTGTTTCTGACGATAGGACTTGGCTTCCTGCTCGGTAAGATCAAAATCAAGGGTATCGCGCTCGGCACAGTCACCTCGGTGCTGATTGTCGGTGTGCTTGTCGGGCAGATGGATATTAATGTCGGGGGGCCTCTGAAGACGGTCTCATTTCTGCTCTTCCTGTTCTGTATCGGTTACAGTGTCGGCCCTCAGTTCTTCAGATCTCTGCGCGGCGACGGTCTCAAGCAGGTGATCTTTGCCGTAGTGGTCTGTGTCCTGATACTGGCCACTTCGCTTGGGGTGGCACTGCTCTTTGGTCTCAATCCGGGACAGGCTGCCGGCATGATGGCCGGAGCCTCAACCGCTTCACCGGTGGTGGGGGCTGCCGAGGATACGCTCAATTCCCTGGCCGGCGATCGCGATGCTGTGAGCGGGATGATAGCGGCTATTCCGGTCTGCTATGCCATGACCTACGTTTTCGGTACACTCGGGGCTGTGTGGTTGCTCGGCTATGTGGGGCCGGCCATGATGGGTGGCATTGACAAAATCAAGGCCATGACCCATGAGCTCGAGAAAACGTTGAGCCCATCGGCCGGGAATGATCCGGCAAGCTTCAATGCCTGCCGTCCCGTAGCTTTCAGAGCTTATATCGCCGACGGTGAACTGATGGAGTCTCAGCACACTGTCAGTGAGATCGAACAGGAGTTCAGAGCCGGCGGACGTCGCATCACTGTCGAGCGTATCGAGCGTGCCGACGGGTCGGGGCGTGTCGATCTGATGACACCCGATACCGTGATCTATCCGGGCGACACGGTGGTACTGGCCGGACGCCGCGAGATGATGGTTGGCGACATCGACCGTCTGGGTCACGAGGTAGCAGGTGTCGATCTGCTCAACTTTCCCGTCGAGGATGTGGATGTCACCGTCGCCCGCCAGTGTCCTGCCGCGACCATACGCGAGCTATTTGACTATGAGTGGATGGACGGAGTTGATGTCAAGAGTATCAAGCGCAACGATGTCCCGTTAAATCCGCTCGCACAGACCACCCTACAGCCCGGCGATATAGTTGAGCTCGTGGGGCGTAAGAAAAATCTCGACCGCGCGGCCTCGATGATCGGTTATGCTGACCCGGCCACGGTCACTACCGACTTTGTGTTCATAGGTCTCGGTATACTTCTGGGTGGCCTGCTGGGCGCTCTCTCGGTCACTATCGGCAATGTGCCGGTGAGTCTCGGTGCGAGTGGAGGTGCTCTGGTGGCCGGTCTGCTGATGGGGTGGCTGAGGTCTAAGCGCCCGGTCTACGGTTCCATACCTAAGGCCTCGCTCTGGGTGTTCAACAATCTCGGGCTCAACATGTATATCGCTGTGATCGGTATTGCTTCGGGCCCATCGTTTGTGAGCTCGTTTGCCGAGGTGGGGCCCAAGATCTTTGTCGCCGGACTCATAGTGACGCTCGTGCCTCTGTTTCTGGCTATACTTATCGGTCACAAACTGTTTAAGTTTCATCCGGCTGTCACGCTGGGTTGTTGTGCGGGTGCCCGCAAGACCACGGCCGGTCTCGGCGCCGTGCAGGAACGACTCGGTAGCACTGTCCCGGCGCTGGGATATACGATCACCTACGCTGTGTCAAACACTCTGCTCATTATCTTCGGCATAGTTCTCGTGCTGCTGACGGCGTGACATGGATAAACTCATGTCACTGAAAAGATAAACGGTGGCGTCGATACGAATACAAGGCGTGCCATGTCAACAGTTGCCGACCTGATTTTCAGGTCTGAGCATCAGTGACATGGCACGTCTTGTATCTATAGGGTGAGATGGGTGTCGGGGTGGCGGTCAGCAGTCGCGCTCGAAGATCTGAGAGGCGATCGTGTCGGCTGTGTGTATGAGCGGTACCAGCGGGGTGTTGAGTATGGCCTGACGGTAGCTGCGGTCGATGTCGATCTGAGTGGTGTCGACAGCCCATGGCCCCATGTGCCAGCGTATGGCGAGGATTTCATCATCCTCCAGGTCAAGCCCCATGCGCATGAGCATCACCACCGATTTCTCGCCGTGACCTATGGGGAGCGACTTGTAGCTGATCTCATATTCTTTGACATCTTCCCACAGGCCGATCTCGTTTTTACGCTTGCGGTTGACCAGGGTATAGATGTTGGCCTTGCACACGTCGTGGAGCAGCGAGGCGAGTATCACCGACTCGGCCGGGAGATGTTTTTCCATCTCGGGGCGTCGAGCCAGAATACCTTCCCTGACCATCATGGCGGCGTCGTAGACATTGAGCGAGTGTTCTACCAGGCCTCCCGGATGGTTATAATGGTTGCGCACTGAGGCCGGAGCTTCAAAAAAGCCATAGGCCTCGAGGTCTTCGATGACATATTCGATATTTTCGCGGCCGGTAGAGCGGAGCAGTTGGCAGAAACGGTCTTTATTGGAGGCGTTGTTGTCCATTTATCGATAGGGTGTGAAAGAGTTACTTGAGCTTGAAGGTGACGCTGCATCCCGGCAGGCCGGCCGAAATGAGCGAGTCGGCCATTGCAGGGGTGACCTCGCCCACTTTGTAGGGGAGGGAGACTATCTCGGTGACACGGGCGTCGGGCACTATCGCGGCCTTGAGCTCTTCGGGCGTGGGGGCCGAGGTGAGGTCGTGGTAGCGTGAGTAGGTGTAGGAGATGAAGCGCGTGTCGGGCGAGATGCCGCGTCGGTCGAGCAGCCAGCCGTCGTGGAGCACGACAGGCATTGAGGCGCCGGTGATGTCGGTAGGCGCAGGGTAAGAGATCAGACTCCCGTCGACGGGATTGACGGTGATGGGCACCAGAGCATCCACATCGATAGAAGTGCGGTAGATCTGAGCCTGGGGCAATGCTGCAAGTCCGGGGCCGTTGTAGATCCTGATGGGTGAGGGAGGAAGAGCCACAGCCCCGGTTGAGGAGGCGGAAGTATCGGCAGCATTGGCATCCTTAGATGTTTTGCAACCCGAAGCCGCAACTGAAGCTAAGGAGAGGGCGGTCATGGCCGCGAGTGAGAGCATTTTCATAAGCTGAATATTGGGGTTCAGGCACTGTGATTATTGAACTGATCTAAACTTATTACAAATTAACAATTCGAGACGAAGGGTTAATTCAAAGAATATTTCAGTTCTGATTTTTAACTTTCTGTAATTAGTTTAGATCAGTTCATTACATTTCGCCAAGTCTTCTTGTGAGCAGTCGGTAGTCTTGAGATTACCTGTCAGGCTCAGAGGGGGACAATGGAGATCGCGTATCCACCGCCGGCGAGAGCATGGAGATTGAGCTCGGTGGCCGAGGTGACAGTGCGGTTGGTTATTTTATAACGTTGCTGACCGTCGACAGTGTTCGCGTCGGGAGCTTCGGCATAGATGGTGGCGCGATATTTGCGTCCGGGATCGAGGAACGAGAGCTTGATCTTTGAGTTGCGGTCGGCGGTTCCGGCGGTGGAGCCTACAAACCAGGCGTCGCTGTTCTTGTCCTTGCGTGCGATAGTGACATACTCCATGGGTTCGGCCTCGAGATAGACCGACTTCTCCCACTCTACGGGTACATCCTTGATAAACTGGAAGGCGTCGGGGAATTTCTCGTAGTGTTCGGGCAGGTCGGCGGCCATCATCAGCGGGGAGTACATGGTGACATAGAGGGCGAGCTGGCCGGGAATAGTCGAGGCGATCTTAGAGTTGTTGCCGGGGGTGAAGGTCGAGAGGTCAAATTCAAAGATGCCGGGGGTATAGTCCATCGGGCCTCCCTGGAGACGGGTGAAGGGGAGTATCGAGGTGTGGCTCTTGTCGTTGCCCCCCATAGCCTGATATTCGGTGCCTCGGGCACTCTCGTTGCCAATGAGGTTGGGATAGGTGCGGGCCAGACCGGTGGGACGGGTGGCCTCGTGGGCGTTGACCATGATGTGGTGGTCGGCGGCTTTCTTGACAGCGTGGAGATAGTGATTGTTGAGCCACTGGGAGTAGTGATATTCACCTCGGGGGATGATGTTGCCTACGTAGCCGCTCTTGACGGCGTTGTAGCCGTGATCGTTCATGAACTTGTAGGCCTGGTCGAGATGGCGCTCGTAGTTGCGCACCGATCCCGAGGTCTCGTGGTGCATCATGAGTCTTACCCCTTTGCTATGGGCGTATGCGTTGAGGGAGTCTATGTCAAAGTCGGGGTAGGGGGTGATGAAGTCAAAGACATAGTCCTTGGACTGTCCGAACCAGTCTTCCCAGCCTTCATTCCAGCCCTCGACGAGCACCTGGTCAAATCCATGCTCGGCGGCGAAGTCGATGTAGCGTTTCACTTTCTCGTTGTTGGCCGAGTGGCGTCCATTGGGATGGGTGGCTGAGTAGTCGGTCTTGCCGAGCTGTACGGAGTAGACATCGTCGGTATAGTTCCAGGTGCCTGCTCCGGTGATCATCTCCCACCACACACCGATGTATTTCACGGGTTTGATCCACGAGGTATCTTCGATGGCACATGGATCATTGAGGTTGTAGGCTATGCGCGAGGCGAGGATGTCGCGGGCATCGTCGGTGATGATCACGTAGCGCCATGGGGTGTGACAGGGGGTCTGCATATATCCCTTGTGGCCCATGGCATCGGGGGTGAGCCAAGAGGTGAAGGTGAGAGTGGAGTCGTTGAGATTGAGGTGCATGGTCGCGTAGTCGACTGTGGCGGCCTCGTGGATGTTGAGGTAGATGCCGTCGTCACTCTTGAGCTGGAGCGAGGTCTGCACGCCTGTTGGAGAGAAGGTTGTGGTCGAGGCGTTGTCGGGGTTGACCTTTGAGGGGAAGAGCTCACGTATCTCGCTCAGGCGTGACTTGGTGTAGTTATACTCCTGGGTGTCGTAGTCGCCTGGGATCCAGTAGGCCCAGTGGTCGCCGGTCATGGCAAACTGGCTGAGTTCTTCCTTGATGACGAAGTAGTTGAGATTGGGCTGGGCGGGGAAGTCGTAGCGGAAGGCCACACCGTCGTCAAAGACTCTGAACTCAAGTATCATTTCGCGCTGGCGGTCGGGCTGCAGGAGTGTGACCGAGAGCGATTTAAAATGATTGCGTATGGCGTTTTCCTCGCCCCACACGGGGGCCCATGTCTCGTCGACAGAGTCGCGACGCGAGCAGAGCACCACAAAACCGTCCATGAGCGACAGGGCGTCCCCCTTTGATTTTTCGGCCTGATGATCAAAGGTGTTGCGACCGCTCTCGCTGATGAGCTCGAGACCCAGGAGCGAGGGGGCTATGACTTGTTTACCCTTGAAGTCGACGCTATAAGAGGGTGCGCCTCCCTTGGGGGTGAGTTCAAATGTGAGAGTGATGTCGCCGTCGGGCGAAGATACGCTCAGCGGGTCGGATGCTGAGGCGGCCGGCACGGTAAACATTGATAAAACCAATGAGAGGCCAAGCAGATGTTTTCTGATCATAATCTCTGATAAGTATGGAATTTGGGTAAGTCGAATTGATAACGCAAAAATACACATAAATCGGGAGATACAAAGGCCGGGAGGAGAAAAAACAGAGGCTGATGCAGGTTGAGCAGAACGGCTGCACGCTTTTATGCCGCATACGCCCGGCCGGAATAAGACAAAGGGAATTTTCCGGGTCGCGGAGACTCGCGGAAAATTCCCTTTGTATATGGGGGATGGATAGGAAGAAGCTGATTACTTCACGAGGATCTTCTTGATGTCGGTGCCCTGGCGACGTATCACGATAGTGCCTGCGGCGGGCTCGGAGATGCGGATGCCCTGGAGGTTGTAATACTCGACGGGAGCGTTGCTGTTGTCAATATCAGCAGCTATCTCGTTGATCGACGCGGGGATGATGTCCTGGACAAAGCTGGTGTTGTTGAAGGTAAACTGGGTAGCGTCAGAAGAGGGGAGGACGATGATAGAATAATTGAAGCTGGGCATATCATAGTTGGTGCCGTTGTTGCGGGCGATACCCATACCGCCGGGAATCTCCTGCTTTCTCCACGCATCGATGGGGGTTGAATACTCCTCGCCGTCGAAGAGGCGCGAAGCCACGCTGATAAATCCACCGTTGGCGTCGCGGGTCATCTTGCTGATGAAGAGGTCGTCGTTGGTAGTCACGGCACCTACGGGAATTTCATAGTTGGGCTTCTCCTCTTTGGTCTCATCGCTGTTGGTGAACTCGGTCTTACCCTCGTCGACAGCATCGGCTACAACTGACACGAGCGAGAGGTCAGAAGCGTTGAAAGTGGCTACGAACACGTCGGTAGCACCCGTCACCTGAGCTCCTTCGCCGGCTTTGGCCGAGGGGATCTCCATGTCGGCCGAACCTACCATGTAGATTTTGCCACCCTCTACGAGCAGGGTGCTGATGATGTTGTGCTGGTTGACGTTATCAGAATGTTTTTTCTCGAGCTTGGTGAGCTTTGAGGGGGTGTTGAGCACATAGAGCTCGGTCTCGTTGGTGTTGATGTTCATCTCCTCTGAGAAACTACCGTTCTTGACGGTGAGTTTGCCTGAGCCGGTGGGCACGAACGAGGTGTAAAGCTGACGGGCATACAGGTAGAAGGTGATGTCGCCCGATGAAACAGAAACCTCCAGAGGGCTCTGGCTCTCGGCGCTCATCTCGATTGTGGCGCTCTTGAGGGTCTCGAGATCGAGGCTTATCACTGCTGAATTGGAAATGTCGGCATAGAGCCATCCCTCTTCAAGCTGATAGGAACCGTCGATAGTCAGATCGCCTACTTTGGTAGAACCGGTGTAGGTGGCGGCGAAATAGAGTTTGCCGTCGTAGGCCAGGATCTGGTTGATATTGAAGGAGATCATGTCGGCCGTAAAGTACATCTCTTCGTTGGCCAGGGCGGGAAGCACTTCGGGGACAAACGACATGGCCTCGACGAAATTACCCTCGAGATCATATTTGGCGATAAATGAGGCCTGCTTATACTTCGAGTATTCACCCCATGACTGGAAACCCTTGAGGGAGCCGGTGGCACCGCTGGCATCCTTGGACTTGAAGGTGATTTCTCCGGCAAACTGACCGGCTACGTAGAGGTTGTTCTCGTCGGTGGTCATGGAGGTCACTGCGGCCGAGCCATCGATCATGAAGGCGAAGTAAGGCGCGAGGTTCACGTCATAACAGAGGACGTAAGCGCTGGTGTAATCGCTGTCGAAGCTGTAGGTTGCCTGGCTGGTAACAAATTCAAACGAACCGTCAAACTGGCCGCCGATAAAGAATTTGTTATTGTCGGCCGATGCACACGCAGGATTGCTGTAAGTGGGTGTTTCCTGAGTGATGTTGATTGACTTGGAGCTATTGGGATTGAACGATGGAACCGTAGCCGATGCACTGATGGCGAAAGCGGCTGCTAATGCACTGAGTAAAGTTTTCTTCATAAGCTATTGGAAATTTTTATTTGGGGTTTCTTATAAACAGGTGCGCAAAGTTAATAAATTCCCTATAATTAGATGGTTAATCGTTGAAAATTTTTGCAATTTTTATATCTTGAGCTTGTCAGCGATAGCCGAGAATTTTTCAGCGATCTTGTCGTTACAGAGGTTGTTGATGCTTCCGGCATGGGTGTGATGGACTGTGCGTTCGGGGCGATAGGTGCCGTCCTGGACTTCGAGACCCACTTTCTTATATGCCTCACGGAAGGGAACTCCGCTGAGCACCAGGCGGTTGACTTCCTCGACGGTGAAGAGGTAGTCATAGCGCGGATCATCGGTGATATTATCTTTGACCGAGATATGTTGCAACATGAAGTCGGCCATGTCGAGACACGAGACGAGTTCGCCCGTAGCCGGGAAGATGATGTCCTTGAGCAGTTGGAGATCACGGTTGTAGCCCAGGGGCAGATTAGCGGTGAGCAGGGCTATCTCGTTGGGGATAGATGTCAGGCGGTTGCACTTGCCTCTCATTATCTCAAAGACGTCGGGGTTTTTCTTGTGGGGCATGATGGATGACCCGGTGGTGAGCGAGTCGGGGAATGAGACGAAGCCGAAGTTCTGACACATCCACATACATACATCCATGGCCAGATGACCCAGAGTAGAGGCGATGGAAGCGATGGCCATAGCGGCGGCGCGCTCGGTCTTGCCGCGCGACATCTGGGCGGCCACCACATTGTAGTGGAGCGTGGAGAAGTCGAGCAGGCGGGTGGTCATCTCGCGGTCGAGGGGGAAGGATGAGCCGTAGCCGGCGGCCGACCCGAGGGGGTTCTGATTGGCTATATTGTAGGCGGCCACGAGCATCTGCATATCGTCGGCCAGCGACTCGGCGTAGGCTCCAAACCAGAGGCCGAACGACGAGGGCATGGCTACCTGAAGGTGTGTGTAGCCGGGCATGAGTTTATCCTTATGCTCTTCGCTCAGAGCTATCAGTCGGTTGAAGAGTCGCTCGACGGCGCGGCCGATTGAGCGGAGCTCGTCGCGCATGAAAAGTTTGAGATCGACGAGCACCTGGTCGTTGCGCGAGCGGCCTGAGTGGATCTTCTTTCCTATGTCGCCAAGGCGCGAGGTGAGCATGAACTCAACCTGGGAGTGGACATCCTCGACTCCTTCCTCGATGGTGAACTCGCCGCGCTCGATGATTTCGGCTATTTCGCCGAGAGCTTCGAGGAGTACTTTAAGTTCGTCGGCCGAAAGCAGGCCGATGCTCTCGAGCATCCTGATGTGGGCCATGGAGCCCTGCACGTCGTAGCGGGCCAGCTGCAGATCGAGATTGCGGTCGTTGCCTACTGTGAACTGTTCGATCATCTTGTCGGGCTCGAAGCCCTTGCTCCAGAGTTTCATAAGTTTATATTGTTGAGAATCAGTTTATAGATTTGGATTGCTTGCTCGATTTCCGACAATAGTACATACTCGTCGGCCTTGTGGCTGCGGGAGGACTCTCCGGGCCCGATCTTGAGCGAAGGGAAATCGTGCATGAGCGACATGTCGCTGGTGGTGGGCGACACGAATGGTTTCAGGCCGAGCGCGAGGCAGGCTTTGACCAGGGGGTGGTTCTCGTCGATCACCGAGGCCTTGACACGGGTGGAACGAGGGGTGAGTGTCGAGTATTTCACCTGAGAGCGCAGGAGTTCCACCACTTCCTCGTTGCTCTGAGCATCGGTGGTGCGTATATCGGTGACCCATTTACACTCGTCGGGAATGGCGTTGTGCTGCCAGCCGGCCGAGATCTGGGTGACGTTGAGGCTCACGGGGCCGAGCACCGGTGACACTGCGGGAAACTCGTAACGGCGCAGACGCTCTATATCCTCGATGGCACGGTAGATGGCGTTGATGCCTTCGCCGCGGGCAGCGTGGCCGGTCACTCCGGGGGTGAGACAGTCGAGCACCACGAGGCCGCGCTCGCCTATGGCCGGTTGCATGCCGGTAGGCTCGCCGACGATCGCACAATTGATGTCGATCCCCAGAGCGTGGATGGCCGGGAGGAAAGCTCTCATGCCTTTTTCGCCTCCTACCTCCTCCTCGGCCGTGATGGCGAGCAGCAGGTTGAAGGGGAGAGCTGCGCCGCGCAGCTCGAGGAAGACACTGATGAGCGAGACGGCCGAGGCTCCCGCGTCGTTGCTGCCGAGCCCATAGAGCCGGTCGCCCTCGATGTCGGGCGAATGAGGGTCGTGGGTGTAGCTCCCGGCCGGACGCACGGTGTCATGGTGGGAGTTGAGCAACAGTGTAGGACGGGCAGGGTCATAGTTGTCGCTGAGAGCCCACACATTGTTATGGACACGCCGCGGAGAGGCTCCTGCCCGGGTGAGGTAGTCAATGATGACGGTTGCCGTGGCTGCCTCCTCGCGTGAGACCGAGGGGGTGGCTATGAGCGAGCGCAGAAGGGTGATTTCAGGCCTGAGGGTCATTCCGAGAGGATTGTGCCGGTGGAGTTGAGCAGATTGGCTGCGTGTTTGATGATTACGTGGGCGACTCCTTCGCGGATGGCTTTGAAGGAGTTGTCGAGTTTGGGTATCATGCCTTTGTTGACGGCTCCCGTGGCTTTGAGCTCGGCATAGGATGAGGGTGTCAGCGAGGCTATGAGCGAGTCGGGGCGGTCGATGTCTTCCATCACTCCGGGCTGCTCGAAGCAATAGATAAGGTCGGTCGGGGCTATCCGGGAGCAGGCGATGGCTACGGCGGCGGCTACCGAGTCGGCATTGCAGTTGAGCAGGGAGCCGTGGCCGTCGTGGGTGATGGCGCAGTAGACGGGGACTGTTCCGGCCTTGAGCAACGAGTCGATGAGGGGGATATTGACACCTGAAGTGGAGATGTCGCCTACATAGCCGTAGTCGATGGGGCTTGCGGGACGGCGTGAGGCCCGGATAGCGTTGCCGTCGGCTCCGCTGAGTCCGAGCGCGTTACACCCTGCGGCCTGGAGCATGGAGACGATGCGCTTGTTGATGAGGCCGGCATAGACCATGGTGACCACATCGAGTGTCTCGCGTGAGGTGACGCGTCGACCGTCGATCATGGTGGTAGGTATCTCGAGGCGTTGGCTCAGACGGGTGGCTTCCTTGCCGCCACCGTGGATGAGTATCTTCCGGCCCGGCATTGCGGCGAAGTCGGTGATAAACGAGGCGAGGGCTTCGGGGTTGTCGACGATGTTTCCGCCGATCTTGACCACTTTGATGACGTCGTGGGGAGTCGGAGTGTTTGACCGGGCGTTCATAGGTCTTCAAGTATACGTTTGAGCACGACCTGGGCCGAGATCTCTCGGTTGGCGGCCTCGGGAATGACGATGGAACGTGGCGACTCGATGACATCGTCGGTGACGATCATGTTGCGGCGCACGGGGAGACAGTGCATGAAGAAGGCATTGTCGGTGAGAGCCATTTTCTCGGTGTCGACAGTCCAGGCACGGTCGGTGGAGAGCACTTTGCCATAGTTGGGGTCAGCGTAGGCCGACCAGTTTTTGGCATAGACGAAGTCGGCTCCCTCAAGGGCTTTGCGCTGGTCATACTCGACGCGTGCGTTGCCGACAAACTCGGGGGCGAGCTCGTAGCCCTCGGGGTGGGTGATGACGAAGTCATAGTCGGTGGCGTTCATCCACTCGGCAAAGGAGTTGGGCACGGCCTGGGGTAGCGCGCGGGGATGGGGAGCCCAGGTCATGACGACTTTCGGGCGGGGCTTGGTCTTGTATTCCTCAATGGTGATGAGGTCGGCAAAACTCTGGAGAGGATGGCGCGTGGCGGCTTCCATGGAGAAGACGGGACGGCCTGAGTATTTGATGAACTGGCTGATGACACGCTCCTCATAGTCCTCGGCCTTGTCTTTGAGGCCGGCGAAAGAGCGCACACCTATAATGTCGCAATAGCTGGCCATCACGGGAATTGCTTCGAGGAGGTGTTCGGCCTTGTCGCCGTCCATGATTACGCCTCGCTCGGTCTCGAGTTTCCAGGCTCCCTGGTTGACATCGAGCACGATGACGTTCATGCCGAGGTTCATGGCGGCTTTCTGGGTGCTCAGACGGGTGCGCAGCGAGGAGTTGAAGAATATCATCAGGAGGGTCTTGTTGTGACCCAGATGCTGATAGGCGAAACGATTGGCCTTGACCTCGAGGGCCTCTCTGACGGCTGAGTCGAGGGGGCCGATATCATTGACGGTGGTGAAGTGGCGCATTGTTGGGATACAGTATGGAATATTGGGTATAGAGAGGGGTCAGGAGATGAATTTCTCGAAGGTGGACAGGAAGATGTCGGCCTGTTGACGGGTGAGACCGAGGGCGGGGAGCAGACGCACGGTGTGGGCACCCGCTCCGCCTGTGAAGATGTGGCCTTCGAAGAGCAGACGCTTGCGCAGAGCCGAGGCGTCGCCCTTGATTTCGATGCCTATCATGAGTCCGCGACCGCGTATCTCGACTATTTCGTCACATCGGCCGGCCATCTCTTTGAGACGTTCGATAAGATATTCGCCTGTCTCGGCGGCATTGGCTACGAGGTGTTCGTCAGCCATGACGTCGAGCACTGCGATGGCGGCGGCACAGGCCAGATGGTTGCCGCCGAAGGTTGTGCCCAACATACCTTTGACGGGATGTATCTCCGGCGATATGAGCACGGCTCCCATAGGGAAGCCGTTGGCGATGCCTTTGGCGCAGGTGATGATGTCGGGGCGCACTCCCGAGTGCTGGTGGGCGAAGAAATTGCCGGTGCGTCCGTAGCCCGACTGTATCTCGTCGAGAATGAGCAGTGTCCCGGTCTTGTCGCAGATGGTGCGTAGCTGACGCATGAAGTCGTCGTCGACCATGCGTATGCCGGCCACTCCCTGGATGCCTTCGATGATGACAGCGGCATACTCCCGGGACTGTAACAGGCGGGTCGCCTCGGCGATGTCGCCAAGCGGGGCGAAGTCGACATTATCGGTGGCGTTGAAGGGACTGCGTATCTTGGGGTTGTCGGTGACAGCGACAGCGCCCGAGGTGCGACCATGGAAGGCGCGGTCAAAAGCCAGGATGCGGGAGCGGCCTGTGGCAAACGAGGCGAGTTTCATGGCGTTCTCGTTGGCTTCGGCTCCCGAGTTGCAAAGGAAGAGCGAGTAGCTGGTGTAGCCGCTCTGGCGGCCGAGTTTGTCGGCCAGTTGTTGCTGAAGGGAATTTTTGACGGAGTTGGAGTAGAACCCGAGTCGGCCTACCTGATCGGCCACGGCCTTGACGTAGCGGGGATGGGCGTGGCCTATGGAAATGACTGCGTGACCGCCGTAGAGATCAAGATAGGAGGTGCCGTCGGCGGTGAAGACGTAGGAGCCGTTGCCGCTCACCGGCTCGATGTCATAGAGTGAGTAAACGTCAAATAGAGTCATATCTGAGAGATGGAGGAGAAAGTTTATTAAGGGGGGATGAATGGCGATTGAAAGTTTTCAGAAGGCCGAGGGCTTGAGTGACAGACCTGTGCGCTCGGGGAGTCCGAACATAAGGTTCATATTGTGGACGGCCTGACCTGAGGCTCCTTTGAGGAGGTTGTCGATGGCACAGAGGATGAGTAGCTTGTCGCCGTGTTTTTCGAGCGAGATGACACACTTGTTGGTGTTGACTACCTGCTTGAGGTCTACGGGACGCGGTGATACGTGGGTAAACTCGGCGTCGCGGTAGAAGTCGTCATAAAGCCTGTAGGCTTCCTCGGCCGAGAGATAGGTGGTGAGATCGGCCATCACGAAGATGCCGCGGGCAAAGTCGCCTCGGACGGGTATGAAGCTGATCGAGGGTTGCTGACCCCCTCCCAGAGCCGCGAGAGTCATGCCGATCTCCTTGAGGTGCTGGTGGGTGAAAGCTTTGTAGACCGAGATATTATTGTTGCGCCAGGAGAAATGGGTGGTGCTTCCGGGTTTCACGCCGGCTCCGGTGGAGCCTGTGATGCCGGTGACGTGGATTTCTCCCTCCAGGCGTCGGGCCGCCGCAAGGGGAGCCAGCGCGAGCTGGATGGCTGTGGCGAAACATCCGGGGTTGGCAAGCAGGGTGGCGTTGCGGATAGCCTCGCGAGAGACTTCGGGCAGGCCGTAGACGTAGCCTTCAGACTGATCTCGGTAGTCCTGGGCCAGGTCTATGACCTTGAGCTTTTCGGGACGAGGATTTTCCTCCCAGAATTTGTGGCTGAAGCCGTGGCCCTGGCAGAGGAAGAGCACGTCGACCGACTCGAGGTCGTAGGTGTCGCTGAAGGTCAGATCGGTCTCGCCGATGAGACCTTCATGTATATCGGTGACAGGGGCTCCCGCGTTGCTCGAGGAGTGGACAAATGAGATCTCTACCTCAGGATGGTTGAGAAGTATGCGCAGCAGTTCGCCGGCCGTGTAGCCGGCGCCGCCTATAATTCCGGCTTTTATCATGGTGTCACTCTTCCTTGCCGTTGCGCTTCTGCACGTTGTGATAGATTTTCATCTGGTTGCCGAGTATCTTGGTGAAGCCCTTGACGTCGTCGGCGCTCCAGGCCTTGTTGACCTCGCCATATTCGCCAAAATCGGTCTTCATCAGATCGAATGGAGAGTCAACTCCTACCAGGGTGTAGCCCAGTGGACGCAGTGTGATCTCGACTGCGCCGCTGACGTTGCGCTGGGAGTTTTCGAGAAATTTCTCCATGTCGCGCATGACCGGCTCGAGATACTGTGACTCGTGGAGGAACATGCCATACCAGGTGCCTATCTGATCCTTCCAGTACTGCTGCCACTTGGTGAGGGTGTGTTTCTCGAGCATCTTATGGGCAGCGATGATGAGCATGGGGCCTGCGGCCTCGAAGCCTACACGTCCCTTGATGCCGATGATGGTGTCGCCGATGTGCATGTCGCGGCCTATGCCGTAACGTGAGCCGAGACGCTCCACCTCGCGTATGGCATCGACGCGATTGTCGTAATGCTTGCCGTTGACGGCTACTACTTCGCCTTTATCAAATGTGAGGGTGAGTTTCTCCTCGCCCTGCTCGGTGACTTGTGAGGGATAGGCGCTGTCGGGGAGAGTCTGCTCGGAGTGGAGAGTCTCTTTTCCACCTATCGAAGTGCCCCAGAGACCTTTGTTGATCGAGTATTCCATCTTCTTGTAGTCAGCGTCGATGCCGTGGGAGCGCAGGTAGTCGATCTCATATTCGCGGGTGAGGGTCATGTCGCGTGTCGGGGTGATGATCTCTATCTCGGGAGCGAGAATCTGGAAAGTGAGGTCGAAACGCACCTGGTCGTTACCGGCACCTGTGGAGCCGTGTGCCACGGCGTCGGCTCCGATCTTCTTGGCATATTCGATAATGGCTATTGCCTGGAAGATGCGCTCGGAGGAGACGGAGATGGGGTAGGTGCCGTTGCGGAGCACATTGCCGGCTATCATGTAGCGTATGCTCTTGTCGTAATAGTCGCCGGTGATGTCGAGTGAGGCGTGGGATGCGGCTCCCAGAGCCAGGGCGCGTTGCTCGATACGCTCGAGATCCTCGGGGGTGAAACCGCCTGTATTGGCCAGCGCGGTGTGTACTTCATAACCCAGGTCTTCCGAGAGATACTTGGCGGCAAAAGAGGTGTCGAGGCCGCCGCTGAAGGCGAGAACTACTTTTTTCTTCATAATATAATAGGTGGAGATGGAGTGTTTAACTTAAATAGAGATAGATTTGGGAGAGAGTTTGAGTGGGGGGTACGTGGCAGGTCAGTGCTTGAATATCTTTGCAAGACGGTTGCGCAGCCACATGAAGTAGGGGCGGCTCTTGGAGGGGCGCTCGAGTTTGGCCTTGGGATCGTAGAGCATGCCGGTACACAGACACATGCGACGGTTGTTGCGCTGGAGAATGTCATAGTTGACACACCCCTTGCATCCGGCCCAGAACTCCTCGTCGTCGGTGAGCTCCGAGAATGTCACGGGTTTGTAGCCCATCTGGGAGTTGAGCTTCATCACCGGGAGCGAGGTGGTGATGGAAAAAATCTTGGCAAAGGGGAAGCGCAGACGTGCCAGTTCGAAAGTCTTGGCCTTGATACGTGCAGCCAGGCCCAATCGTCGGAACTCAGGATCAACTATGAGGCCCGAAGTGGCCACATAATCACCATGTTCCCAGCTCTCGATATAGCTGAAACCTATCAGCCTGTCATCGCAGAGCGCTACAACGGCCTTACCGCCCTTGATCTTCTGGGCGATATACTCGGGCGAGCGTCGGGCTATTCCCGTGCCTCGCTGCAGTGCCGATTCGTAGATGAGGTTGACTATCTGCTCAGCATACTTGCAATGCTCTTCTTCAGCAAATATCACCTTGATCTGATCGTTGTTCATCTGCCTGTTTTCAAAAAAATGTCGAGATCTCTCAGCCTTGACTGTGCGAAAAGCCAGGTCGGCGAGTATCTCTTGGAAATTGGTTAAGTTTATTTTTTAGAAAATATTTTGCAAATATACATATTTTCTGACAACTTTATGATATTTCTGAAATTTTTCTGTCGTTTTACTTTTTGAAAACACTATTTAGAAACATTTTTGCCGTTGCAACCCAGAGTTGTCCCGGCGAGTCGCCGGATGCCATTATCCGAAGAATGAGATATTAAAAATCCATGCAACGCCTCAAAGAGTCACGACTTCAGTTCAAGCATCATCCCGTCGTAGATGTTAAATTTTTCAGTGTAAGTTGATTCAGTGAACGAAAATGACTAACTTTGCGTTGCCTAATTAAAGGCATTAAGAAACAGATGAATATGAAACCCATAAAGAAACCATTTGCAAAGAGTGCGCAGAAGCCGCAATGTGTTTCTGTGAATAAATCGCGTTCTAATAAAATTCAGATTACTTTAGTTTCTGAAAAGGAACGTGATATATACCGTGTTCCCTCGTACGGATATATTTTGCCGTGAGCGGATTTATAAGGCATTATAAAGCATCATTCATAATGCGGAGCAAGGACCCATCTACGCTTCGCATTATTGATTTATGGGGATTCAAGTCTACAAAGAGTAATAAGCGTTATATTGTTGAGGTTGAGAAATTCTCAAGTCATTTTCTCGGACTAAAATTCTATTGGAAAGGAGTTGCTGAGAGTAAAGAGCGTTATTCGCTTTTAACTAATGATTATGAGCCTCGCACAATAGTAATGTCGTGTGTTCATATAATGTTGGAATATTTCAAAAAGGATGGTTGTGCCTCATTTGGATTTGTTGCTGCAAACGATATAATTCAATCAAACGAAACACCACATCCCAATAAGCGATTCCGTTTTTATCGCAGAATGATGCTTTCTATTTTTGGCACAGAAACATTTGCACAAGGCTACGATATTAAAAATTCGATATACCTACTCATAAATAAACGGATGTTGCAAAAAGGCAGTGTATCTGTAAGTCAGATAGAGATTGAAATATCAAAGTTATACGAAGGTGAATATTCGTTAGTGTTAGAGCCGTAAGGTTGATGGAATAGCCCTTTGCTTTTTCTTATAATGTGTTGAAAGTTGCTTATCTGGTGCTTATTGGCAAAATAAAAATAGCTGATAATCAAATGATTAACAGCTATTTAGGGTGCCCAAGACAGGACTCGAACCTGCACGTCTCTCAACACTCGCACCTGAAACGAGCGCGTCTACCATTCCGCCACTTGGGCTATTTGCGTTGCAAAGGTAAGATGTTTATTTCAATTATGCAAGTATTATAGGCGGTTTTTCTTTAGGTTTAATAGTAAATCCGTATAGATCAATATTTTGGCGGGCTTTTGGAGCCGTTTTATATTAGGAGGTTGTTATTAAACATTCTCTTAAGGACTATTTGGCCGATATGACTGAAACATTTATGGACATGGCGCGCCACGCTTGATGTGCAATTGCCAGATTTTCAGTACTGACATTGCTGACGTGGTGCGCCATGTCCTTGCTTTGATGTTACGAAGTATAACTTTTTGATTTATTATGCGCCTTTGTAGGGGGGAGGAACGGGTGTGCTGTCGTCGGGAGCATTTTTGCTTTCTGTCCCGGGAGTGGTTTCAGACTCTTTTTTGTCGTCGGCCCGGGTGACTTCGGTGTAATCGGTAAACTCGCTGCTCTCGGTGGTGGTGTCGCTGCCCGACTGATCTGTTGAGTCCTGGGCTTTTTTCTGACGTTCGGCATCACGCTGAGCCTGGAGTCTCATGATCTCCTCGGTGCGTGAAGCCCAGGGGCGTTCGCCGAATATCTCGCGCAGGTCGTCGGAATACATCACTTCTTTCTTGAGGAGAGTCTCAGAGAGGCGACGGTGGCCCTCGAGATGTTCAGTGATGATTGCTTTGGCGCGCTCATACTGCTCGTTGATAATGCGCGAGACTTCCTGGTCGATCTCCTTGGCTCGTTCACCGCCATAGGGCTTGGAGAAACCGTAGCTCTGACCGGTGGAGTCGTAGTAGCAGACATTGGGTATCTTCTCGCTCATGCCGTAATATACTACGATGGCGTAGGCCATCTTGGTCACTTTCTCGAGGTCGTTGAGGGCACCGGTAGAGACCTCGCCAAGGGCGATCTCCTCGGCGGCACGGCCACCCAGAGTCATGCACATCTGGTCGAGCAGGGCTTGCAGGGGAGTGATCTGCCGCTCTTCGGGCATATACCATGCGGCACCGAGGGCTTGCCCGCGGGGCACGATAGAGACTTTGACCATCTCAGAGGAGTATTTCAGGAACCAGGAGACGGTGGCATGGCCGGCCTCGTGGATGGAGATAGCACGCTTTTCCTCATCGGTGATCACTTTGGAGGAGTGTTCCAGACCACCGATGATACGGTCGATCGCGGCCATGAAACTGTCGCGGTCGACAGTGGTCTTATTGTTGCGTGCAGCTATCAGAGCGGCCTCATTGCACACGTTGGCTATGTCGGCTCCAGAAAATCCGGCTGTCTGGCGAGCCATGACCTCGACGTCGACCGAGTCGTCTTTTCTAATGTTGCGCAGGTGGACGTTGAAGATCTCGATGCGGTCTTTGAGCTCGGGCAGATCGACGTTGATCTGACGGTCGAAGCGACCGGCTCGCAGCAGGGCTTTGTCGAGGATGTCGGCGCGGTTGGTAGCGGCCAGGATGATCACACCGCTGTTGGTGCCGAAGCCGTCCATCTCGGTGAGCAGTTGGTTGAGGGTGTTTTCGCGCTCGTCATTGGCTCCCATATTGGGATTTTTGCCACGGGCACGGCCTACGGCATCGATCTCGTCGATAAACACAATGCAGGGGGCTTTCTCTTTGGCCTGTCGGAAAAGGTCGCGCACACGCGAGGCACCGACGCCTACAAACATCTCTACAAAGTCTGATCCCGACATGGAGAAGAAAGGCACGTTGGCCTCGCCGGCCACGGCCTTGGCGAGAAGGGTCTTACCTGTACCGGGAGGGCCCACAAGGAGAGCGCCTTTGGGTATCTTGGCACCCAGATCGGTGTAACGCTGGGGATTACGCAGAAACTCCACGATCTCGCGTATCTCGGTCTTGGGCTCAGTGAGACCGGCCACATCCTTGAAAGTGACGTTGGTAGCCTCACCTTTTTCGAAGACTTTTGCTTTGGATTTGCCGACGTTGAAGACTCCGCCCGGGCCACCACTGCCGCCTGCCGATCCCGACATGCGTTTCATCATGAACACCCAGAAGAGTACAAGCAGCAGTATGGGGCCGAAAGTCCAGATTATGCCCGAGTAGTCGGATGCTTTCTCGTAATTGACTTCACCCTTGAAGACCCCCTCGGCGCGCCATGCGTCGATCTGGTCTTTCATTTTGTCGGCCGAAGGGATGTCGGTCGAGATGTAGAGGCGAGATGTTTTGGCGGGATCGATCTTGCGGTCTTTGAGTATCACTCGAGCCAGCGAATCGCCTACGACAGCCTCGGCACGGTTGGTGTTGGTGTAGACGGTGATCTTCTCGACATCTCCCGTGCCTACATACTCCTCGAATTTCGAGTAGCTGACATCCTGGGTCGAGGTGGTGTCATCGAGCCACAGCATGCCCAGCAGGAAGGCTATGATGATGGCATAGACCCAGTAGATGCTGAGCCCGAAGTAATTTTTAGATTTATTGTTGTTGGGGGATTTTGCTGACATCGGTAGTCGTTGTGAGAGGAATATGTGGTGTAGAGTTGGTTGTTATTGCCGGCTGTCGACAGGACTTCAGTCCAGATCGGGTACCTGAGTGATCACTGCGTCGCTCCAGAGTCCCTCCAGATCATAGAGGCGGCGGGTCTCGGGGAGGAAGACGTGGACCAGAGTGTCGTCATAGTCGATCACTATCCATTGGGAATTGGTGTATCCGTCGTAGTTGTAGGGCTTGACGTGGACTTTGTCAAAGAGTGATTCCCTGACACTGTCGGCCACGGCTGCCACATGCTGGGACGAGGTGCCTTCACAGATGACGAAGCGCGAGGCTGCGGCGCTCTCGATGGAGCTGAGGTCTACGATGGTGATATTCTTGCCTTTTCGGTCCTGAATTCCCTCGATGATGAGAGGCAGGAGGTCGGTAACGGTTTCAGTCATGAATTTCTAAAATGGGAGATGGTTGCGGAATATATCCGATACAAAAGTAAGCATTATGTGTCAATCGGCGAAGCGAGGAGCGGCCTTTTTGCTCCCGTTCAACCTTATTAACACTCGGGGGAGTAGAAAGGTTGAGGCTCAGCCGATCTCTACCGAGGTGCCGTCGATGGCACCGAGCCTACCGGCTATCTCATCTTTCAGATCGAGCGGCAGGCTCAGGGTGATGGCACATGTGTTGTCAAAATCCTGTGACGAGATCCTGACGTTGTCGTCGGCCGGATAGCTCTTGATCAGACGCATCACATCGTTCATGGACATATAGGGGAATGTCAGCGACAGGGAGGAGAGTTCGCGGCCTTCGACGATGCCGGCATCGTCGAGAGCTTCTCGGGCGGCTTGCCGGTAGGCGGCTATCAGGCCGGGGGTGCCGAGCTTGATGCCGCCGAAATATCTCACTACTATGACCACGACGTTGGTGAGCCCCAGGGAGTTGATCTGTCCCAGAATCGGTTTTCCGGCTGTGCCAGAGGGCTCGCCATTGTCGCTGGAGAGATAGGTGAGGCGGTCGGCACCGATCATATAGGCCCAGCAGACGTGGCGCGCGTCGTGATACTCGTTGGTGTAGAGCGCTATATACTCTTTGGCCTCCTCGGCCGAGGCGACCGGGAGGGCAAAGGACAGGAAGCGGCTCATCTTTTCGCGGACTATGGCCTGACCCTGACGTGGTATGGTGAAAAAGCGTGCCAGTGTGACGGGATCAGATAATGAGCATCGAGTCGCCGTAGACGCCAAACTTATATCCCTCCTTGACAGCCTTGCGGTAGGCTTCCATTACGAGGTCATATCCGCCGAAGGCTGCTACCATCATGAGCATGGTAGAGTAGGGGAGGTGGAAGTTGGAGATAAGTGCGTCGGTGACGGTGAAATCGTAGGGGGGGAAGATGAATTTATTGGTCCAACCTGTGTAGGTCTTCATGTGTCCACCCATGCTGACGGCGCTGGCTATGCCGCGGAGCACCTGTGTGCCTACGGCGCAGACTCTGTGGCCGGCGTCCTTGGTGGCGTTGACCTTATCGACGAGTTCCTGGTCGGCTACCATTTCCTCGGAGTCCATGCGGTGTTTGGTGAGGTCTTCGACATCGATCTCCCGATAGTTGCCCAGGCCGCTGTGGATGGTTATGAAAGCCTGACCTACACCCTTGATTTCAAGGCGCTTGAGGATTTCGCGTGAGAAGTGCAGACCGGCACCTGAGGCTACTACTGCACCCTCGTGGCGCGCATAGATAGTCTGGTAGCGCTCCGAGTCTTCGGGGGTCGACTCACGCTTGATGTAGGCGGGCAGAGGGGTGGAGCCCAGGCGATAGAGCTCGTTTTTGAACTCGTCGTGAGGGCCATCGTAGAGGAACCGGAGAGTGCGACCGCGCGAGGTGGTGTTGTCGATCACCTCGGCCACCATCGAGTCGTCGTCGCCAAAGTAGAGCTTGTTGCCGATGCGTATCTTGCGGGCGGGTTCGACCAGAACGTCCCAAAGCTTGTTTTCCTCGCTGAGTTCGCGCAGCAGGAACACTTCGATGCGGGCGCCGGTCTTCTCCTTGTTGCCATAGAGGAGAGCGGGAAATACCTTGGAGTCGTTGTAGACCATGAGGTCACCGTCGTCGAAGTAATTGATTATCTCCCTGAACTCGTGATTTTCTATACTGCCGTCCTTGCGGTTAACCACCATCAGGCGAGCGTCGTCGCGCTCCTCCGAGGGGGACTGTGCTATCAGCTCTTCGGGCAGGCGGTATTTGAATTGTGAAAGTTTCATCCTCTTTTATTTCTGTGAAAATTTATTAGCTGTTGAAGTTGTGAAGCCGTGACGCTCAGCGGGCCGGCTCTTTGTCCTCGGGCATCACCACATCGGTGGTGCGTATGAGTTCGACGGCTTGCTCTACGCTGAGACAGTCGTCGATAGAGACATTGCCCACGCGGGTGCGTCGCAGGGCCGTGAGATGGCCTCCGCTCTCCAGGGCCTCACCAATGTCGCGGGCCAGGGCGCGTATATAGGTGCCTTTGCTACACACGATGCGCAGTTTCAGAGAGCTCTCCCCGGGGTTCCAGTCGAGCACTTCGATTTCGTCGATCACGAGCACTTTGGGTTTCAGTTCTACTTCACGTCCTTTGCGGGCCATGTTGTAGGCTCTGTGGCCGTCGACCTTGCAGGCCGAGAAGGCGGGGGGCACCTGTTCGATGCGTCCGGTGAAGCGGGGGATCACACTGTCGATGAGCTCACGTGTGATATGGGCTGTCGGATATGTGGCGTCGATCTCGGTCTCGAGGTCGTAGCTCGGAGTGGTGGCTCCGAGACGGATGGTCGCGATATACTCTTTCACTCCGGCCTGAAGCTGCTCGATGAGTTTGGTGGAGCGACCGGTCACCACGATCATCACGCCTGTGGCCAGAGGATCGAGAGTGCCGGCATGGCCTACCTTCATCTTCTTGAGATGCAAGCGATGGAGCAGAGCTCCGCGCAGACGTTTCACTACATCAAATGAAGTCCACTCCAGCGGTTTGTCGATATATAGGGTTTCTCCGTCGATAAAATCCATTTCTTTTCAGGGGGTTGTCTTGATTACCAAACGATGCAGAGCACTCCGACCGCCAGGCAGTAGAGAGCAAACCATATCAGGCCCCCTCTCTTGACCAGCTCGATCATCCACCGGCAAGCCAGACATCCTACCAGAAAAGCGGCAAGGAAGCCTACGGCAAGGGGCAGGAAACCTATTGCCTGGCCCGAACCTTCTCCGCCGATCATGTCTTTGATGTCGAGCAACGCTTCGCCGAGGATAGGGATGATAACCATGAAAAACGAGAACTGGGCGATCTTGTCGCGTCGGTCGCCGAGCAGCAGACCTGTGGCGATAGTGGAGCCTGAGCGGCTGAGGCCCGGCAACACGGCTACGGCTTGGGCACATCCGATGATAAAGGCATCGGCCCAGGTGATGTCGTGGGCCTTGAAGCGATGGCGGGTGTCGATGCCCTTGATGTTATAGCCGGCTTCACGGGCGGGATTGCGGAAGAAATAGGCGAAAGTCAGCAGTGAGGCCGTGACGAGCAGGCAGATGCCTACCGTGGTGAGATTGCCTCCGAAGAAGCTCTCGACAAAATCCTTGAAGCAGAGACCGACGATGGCTATGGGGATACATGAGAGGAGGATCTTGAGCACATAGTAGAAATTGGCATCTCTCTTGAAAGTGAAGAACGAGCGGCACAGAGGCACAAATTCTTTCCAGAGAATAACGATGGTGCTTAACACTGTCGCCACATGGAGGGTGATGTCAAACTCCAGGGCGTCTTCGCCCGAGAGCTGCAGCCCGAGAATGTCGCGGAAGATCTCCAGATGTCCGCTGCTGCTGATGGGCAGATATTCGGCCAGACCCTGCACGATGCCGAGTATCAGAGCGTCGAGCCAGCTCATTTCTCTTTGTTTTTAGTGAACATGATAGCCACGCCCATGAAGATAAATCCAAGGAAAGCGATGGTGGGCCCCACTACAATGCGGCGCGACGAAAAAATATCGGCATTGAAGTTGCCCCAGTCGCTCGAGCCTCCAAGCATGAGCAGAAAACCGACTACGATCATCACTCCTGCTATGGCCATAAGGCGGAAGTTGACCGGGAGCAGAGGCATGGTCTCGCGGCTCTCTTTCAGGAGCACGTCCTTATCGTTTCGGTTATCGCGGCGCCGCGTGGCACCTGAATAGTTATTTGACATATCTTGATGTTGGTGTTTTTTTATCCTTTGTGTCGGGAGGAGAGTCATGGAGAGTTGTCAGGCGTCACTGTCGGTGGAGCTGATCGTAGGTCAGCGACAGGTAACGGTTGCAGGCCATTGCCGAGGCTATCAGGCAGATCACTATACCGGTCGCGATCATGGCAAACATCACTGCGCCTAAATGGTTCCAGTCGATCAGCGGGGCTAAGCTGCTCTCGAGCCTCATGGTGCCTGTCACTGTGAGCAGGAGCAGAGCCGAGCCAAGGATGCCTGAAACCGTGCCGTTGATCAGGCTCTCGGTCATGAACGGGCGTCTGATAAAACCCGGGGTGGCACCGACGAGCTGCATGGTGTTGATGATAAATCTACGGGAATAGACAGTGAGTCTCACTGTGTTGAAAATCAATACAAACGACACTATCAGCAACGCGGCGGCCACTCCAGTCAGTGTTAGGGTGACGCTACGGAGCGTTGACCCGACATTGTCGATCAGGTCGTTATGTACTTTGACTTCGCTGACCTCAGGCATCAGCACTATGGGAGCTGCCAGAACGGCTATGCTGTCGGCCGAGGCATACTCGGGCTTTACTTTAACCTCGAGCTCGGCTGTGAAGGGATTGACTCCGGCAAGTGAGAGTATGTCTTCATCTTCACCGATCATTTTCTGCCATCGGTCAAGTATATCCTGAGGGGTGGAGTAGACTGTCGAGCTCACGGCATCGGCACGACGCAGTCCGTCGGTGATGCGGGCTATGTTTTCGGCCGTGACCTCCTCGTCAAATATCACTACAAAACCGACATTGTCCATCACGCTGCATGTCAGCCGATGGGTGACAATCCCTACCATGGCCGCCAGACCAAGCAGGAACAACACGAGCGAGACCGACACCACCGCAGTGGCACGGGTGCTGAAAAGTGGCAGGTAATGAAAGCGCTTCTCTCCCATGTTATTAAAAATTGTTGCAAAATTACTGTGTCTTAGACTCCTTGTCAAGTGTTTTAACCATTTTTTAACAATGGTGAGTGTTTGTTTTTCCTCCGGCCTTGTTTATCTTTGTGAATACTTACCCAATTGATATAATATATGAGATTGTTTCCATCGGCTTTCACGGTAGTTGCGATGCTTGCCGTGCCGCCCTTATCTGTTGACGCGCAGACTATCAGTGTCACTACGCCTCAGGGTCGCCATGTGAGAGTGTCGACCCTCACCCCCGACATCATCCGTGTCGAGAATTTTCCCGAGGGTTCAGTCCCCTCGGCTACCCTTGATAACGCACCGTCGCCGACCGACGTCTCGGCCCGGATGCACACCATCGGCAATCACCACTTCATGACTACCTCTGCCGGTGTCACGGCTGTTGTATCGTCAGAGACCGGAGCGGTGACTATCGATGGAGGCAAAGGGCGACTGATCACCGACTCGGGTCTGCGCGCTCAGCGCGACGGAAAGCAGTCGCTCTACCTATCGGTCGACGGAGGCTCGGGAGCTTTCTATGGAGCCGGTGAGCGCGGCTACAGTTTCAACCTGGCTGGTGATACCCTGGTGATGTATAACAAGCAGAACTATGGCTATCGTGCGGGAGAGGAACGTATCAGGCAGATGAATATCACGATGCCTCTATTCCTGAGCCCCGATGGCTACGCCGTGGTCTTTGACGACTATGGGGCGGCTACCATGACCATGACCGATCCTATAATCTACACCACCGAGAGCCGCGAGCCGGTTTCCTATTATTATGTCAATTCTGAGGGCTCGCTGGCATCGCTTGTCCCGACTCTGACCACTCTGACCGGCCGTCAGGAACTTCCTCCGCTATGGTCTCTCGGATATATCACATCAAAGTATGGCTACCGCACCCAGGACGAGACCATCGGTGTGGTCGATACGCTCAAACGGGCGGGTTATCCTGTCGACGGAGTGGTGCTCGATCTCTACTGGTATGGCAAGGAGGAGGATATGGGACGCTTGGCCTGGGATCCGATCCAGTGGCCCGACCATAAGAAGATGCTGACCGACCTTAAGGCCAAGGGGGTGAACACGGTGTTGATCTCCCAGCCCTACGTCCTGCGCAACGGAGCCGGGGTCGATAATTATAATGAATTGTCCTCGCGCGGACTTCTGCTCCCCGACTCGGCAGGCGGCACTCAGGAGGTCACGATATGGGTAGGAGAAGGTGGAATGTTTGATATGAGCAATCCGGCCACCCGTCAGTGGCTTGCCGACCGTTACCGACAGCTTACCCTCGAGGGGGTCGGCGGCTGGTGGGGTGATCTCGGAGAGCCTGAGGTTCATCCCGAGAGCGGCGTCCATGCCAACGGACTGCCGACACGTCTCTATCACAACCGTTATGGCAATGACTGGAGTTCGATCATTCATTCCCTATATAAGAAGGAGTTTCCCTCGACTCGTCTGATGACCATGATGCGCGGAGGCACCACAGGACTTCAGCAGTATAGTGTGTTCCCCTGGTCGACCGACGTCTCACGCTCGTGGGAGGGTCTGCAGCCTCAGATCACCATCATGCTTAATTCGGGACTCTCGGGTCTGGGATATATGAGTCACGACGTGGGCGGTTTCGCTATCGACGAGAGTATGCCCTACGACCCTGAGCTCTATGTGCGCTGGCTTCAGCTCGGCACATTCTCGCCCGTGCTCCGCACCCACTCCCAACAGACTGCCGAGCCTTACAAGTATCCCGATCAGCAGTCCATCATCCTGCCGCTGATCAGGGAGCGCTACCGCTGGTTGCCCTACAATTATACTCTGGCTTACGAGAATGCCTCTGAGGGTTTGCCTCTTGTGCGTCCTCTCAATTTCTATACACCCGGCTCGGCCGAGCTTGACGATGTCACTGACGAATACCTCTGGGGACGCGATCTTCTGGTCGCTCCGGTGCTCACTCAGGGTGCTACCGAGCGTAGCGTGACTTTCCCTCAGGGAGAGTGGGTCGACATGCTCAACCCATCAGGGCCGGTCTATCATGGAGGTGAGACTATCAGCTATCAGGCGCCGCTCGAGGTGCTCCCGCTCTTTGTCAGAGCCGGAAGTTTCATTCCACTGGCCGACTATCCGATGGAGAATACCGGCGACTTCCTCACCGACCGCTATACGATCAGTTACTATCCTGTCAATGGCCGTAGCTCCTACACGCTCTATCAGGACGATCTCAGTTCGACCGGCTCGCTTGAGAGAGATGAGTATCGACTCATAACCTTCAGCGGCGATGCCGATGCCCGCTCGATAGAGATCGATGTGACCTCGACAGGCATCTATCCCGGCGCGGCCGATAAGATAGATCTGTCGTTTGTAGTCAACCGTGTCGGGGGCCGGCCGGCTTCTGTCAAGGTCAACGGCAACACTCTCGACGGCTGGACTTACGATCAGTCACAGAAAACACTCGCCTTGCCTGTCGTCTACAATCCGTCGGAAAATCTGGTAATCACTATTTCATTGTAGAAACCGCTTGTCCTCTGTCGGTACGGGAAGATTTTCCTGGCGTCCGACAGGGGATTATCGGAGTTTTTAGCTATCTTTGTGGTGAAACTTTTCCGCTGATGAAAAATCTTGTCAAACGTACACTCACAGGAGTGCTCTATGTGGCGCTGATAGTAGGCGCCGTGATGCTCGGCGGCTGGTGGTTTGTAGTGCTCTTCGCGCTATTCACGCTGCTTGCTGTCAATGAGTTTGCCAATATCACCAACGCTGCGGCCGGTGGTGAGAATGTCATAACGCTGATCACCGATATGGCCGGGGCACTGATACTTTTCGGAGGTATTACACTCGTCAATCTCCCGCTGCTCACCCCCCACACCTCGGCGGTTCTCGGCGGCACGTTCCTGGCGGTCTATCTGCTATATCTTGTGATCAGGCCCGTGATACAGCTTTACAGCCACGAGGGCTCGCCGCTCGCCAATCTTGCCTATTCCTATATGGGCCAGATCTATATAGCTCTGCCGCTTGGCCTCATGTCGATGTATAACACGCTGCCCGACGGGCGCGCGCTGTTGCTGGCGATGTTTGTCATGATCTGGCTCAGCGACACCGGCGCTTTCTGTGTGGGCTCGCTGATGGGGCGTCACAAACTCTTTTCCCGCATCTCTCCGGCCAAGACCTGGGAGGGTTTTGCGGGTGGAGCCGTCTTTGTAGTGGTCTCGGCAGTCGTTATGAAATACTGTTTCGGACAGTGGTTCACCGAGACCTCCCTCGCTACTCTCTGTGGCATGGGACTGACGGTGGCTGTCTTCGCTACTTGGGGCGATCTCGTCGAGTCGCTTATCAAGCGCACACTCGGAGTCAAAGACTCGGGCAATATCCTGCCGGGCCACGGCGGCATCCTTGACCGTATCGATTCCCTGTTGCTGGTTATTCCTGCCTCGTTGATCTATTTGGTGATACTCAGAATATTTGCCTGAACTGTAATAGCATCAGTTAACTTACAATTCTTATCATTATGAAAATATTTCCGATAGGAGCGGCTCTTCTCGCGACAGCCACTCTCACTACCGCCTGCTCGCCCGGAAACGGTAACGCAGGAGCTTCGACCAACGATGATGTCATTCTTCACGCCTGGTCATGGTCGTTTGACACGATTGCCGCCAACATGAAAGATATAGCCGAAGCCGGTTATACCTACGTGCAGACCTCCCCGGCCAATACCTGCTTTGTAGGCGAGGGGGGTGGCAAGGCCCTCTTCTCCCAGCCCGGTGACTCTGTGGCCGGTAAATGGTACTACTATTATCAGCCCACCGATTGGAAGATAGGCAACTATCTGCTGGGCTCGCGCGACCAGTTTGCCGCCATGATGGACAGTGCCGCCAAGTATAATGTCAAGGTCATTGTCGATGTGCTCCCCAACCACACGGCTGTCGATCACACAGCCGTGCTGCCCGATCTCGACAATGCCGTGGGCGGACATGCCAAGCTTTTCCATGCCAACGGTTTCAACGACATCACCGATTATAACGACCGTTATCAGTGTACTACCGGCATGATGGGAGGTCTCCCCGATGTCAACACCGAAAATCCCGATTTCCAGGCCTACTACATGACCTACGTCAATGATCTGCTCTCGCTTGGTGTCAAGGGTTTCCGTTACGACACTGCCAAACATATCGGTCTCCCCTCCGATCCTCTTGACTCGCTGGCTTCGCGCAACAATTTCTGGGACGTAGCCACCGGCCGTGAGGCTGTCAAGGGGGTCAGTCTCGCTGTGCCCCGCGACTCGCTCTTTATCTATGGAGAGGTGCTTCAGGATCGCAATGTCAAGGAGGAGGAGTATGCCGAATATGTCAATCTCACAGCCAGTGCCTATGGACATGCTCTCCGCACAGTGCTTGACAAGGCCGATTTTATGGCTGATTCGCTTCTCTCATGGCACAATCCCGTTGCTCCCGAGCAGCTTGTGACCTGGGTGGAGTCTCACGACACTTATGCCAACGAGCATGAGAGTGCCCACCTCTCTGACGAGCAGATACGTATGGGGTGGGTATTCCTGACCGCCCGTCAGAACGGCACCCCTCTGTTCTTCAGCCGTCCGGCAGGCTCTACACGCGACAACTACTGGGGCAACAACCTCACCGGAGCACGTGGCAATGACGAGTTCCGCCACCCCGAGGTCGTGGCCGCCAACTATTTCCGCAAGGCTATGCACGGACGTCCCGAGACCGTGACAGCTAACGAGGCCGGCACAGTGATAGCCGTGCAGCGCGGCGAAGCCGGTGTGGCTCTGATCAATATCTCGGCTGCTCCCCAGGATTTCTCGTTGCCGTCCACTCTTCCCTCGGGAACTTATACCGACGGAGTCAATTCGTTCTCCTTCACCGTCAAGGGTGGCAAGATTTCGGGACATCTGCCCCCCTACACTTCAGCTATCCTGATCATCTGACAGTGATCTGAGACAGAACGACAATAAACACAGGCGCCTGACCACTGCTATGAGTGATCAGGCGCCTGATGTATAATGTTGTGTGGAGGGAATTACTTCACGACAGTGAGGGTGTAATTGAGACCGGGAGCGTTGGGAGCCTCGAGTTCGGCATTTACGAGCACGATAGTGGAGTCGCTCTCTACGAGGAAGTAAGTCTCCTCGGCGCTCTGGCTCTCCTCAGTGAGTTTGAGGTACTGCTTGCCGTCCTTGGCGAAGCCTACGAAGTCACCTTCGCTCTTGAACTCCACTGAGTTGGCGGCCGAGTCGGTCACGAGATAAGTCTGCACGAGGTCATAGTCGCCCTTGATGCTGTCTTTGGAGTCGGAATAGTCGAGCTTGAGCAGATACTGGATACCGTCACAGTCAGCGGCGGGGAGCAGACCGGTGTAGACAACTTCGGTAGATGTTGCTGACTCTTCGGCGGCGCACTGTGCGTCGTCACACTTGCTTGCTTTGCCTGAGCAGGAAGCAGCCATCATGGCTACGATTGCCGAGGCAAACATAATCATTGATTTTTTCATAGTTTTATTAGTTAATACTAAGTATATATTGCAACAACATTGACAAGGCAAAAGTTCATTCATGTTAAAAATATTTCAAAAATCTTGAAATTATATTGCCGTCATGTCTGTCAGGGTGGCAAAGATACATTAAAATTCAATAACTTCCAAATGGTTACGGATTTCTCGATTTTTCGAAATGTTAATTAGTAATAAGCGTATATCAGTTAATTTCTTCAAGAGAGATGGTTTTTACTGACTTTTATGTAATTTCGCACGCTCAAAAATCCACTTTACTCTTACTGTTTTCATGAAGAAAAGTCTTTTGTCCCTCGCAATAGTCACCTTTGCACTGGGTATCACGGAGTTTGGTATGATGGGTATACTTGAGGACGTGGCCCTCGGACTCGGTATATCCAACGTGCAGGCCGGACATTTCATCACGGCCTATTCAGTCGGTGTGGTCGTCGGGGCTCCGATGTTGATAGTGTTGCGCCGGTGGCCTTTGCGCCGGTTGCTTCTCGCGTTGGTAGCAATAATGCTTGTAGGTAATCTCAGCGCATCTTGCTCGCCCGGTTATGTTACGCTGCTGATCTCGCGTTTCTTCTCGGGGTTGCCCCACGGTGCTTTTTTCGGAGCGGCAGCTATCGTGGCCGAGCGTCTGGTTCCGGCCGGCCGTAAGGCCACGGCCGTAGCTGTCGTGGTTGGCGGCATGTCGGTGGCCAATGTTGTCGGCGTTCCTCTGGCTACATTTCTTGCCAACGTTCTGTCGTGGCGGTGTGCATTTGTCAGTGTTGCCCTGTGTGCCCTGGTTGCTTTATGGGCTATCAGAAGATACGTGCCTGTCTTAGCTCCGTTGCCCGACACCGGTCTGAAAGGGCAGTTCCGTTTCCTGGCCGTCCCGGGGCCGTGGCTGGTCTACGCCGGAGTATTCTTCGGGCAGATGTCGGTCTATTGCTGGCTGAGCTATATCGCGCCAATGATGACCCAGGTGACTCATTTTCCTCCGGCCGATCTGACTTGGATCATGATTGTGGTCGGCCTCGGCATGGTGGTGGGCAACGGTGTGTCGGGCAAACTTTCCGACCGCTACCCGGCGGCTCTGGTCACCGGGGTACTCGCGCTGTCATTGCTGGTGATCATGCCGTGTATCTACTTCTGCTCGGCTATGAAGGTTCCGACTGTCATCCTGGCTTTTCTGGCTCCTGCGGCCCTCTTCGGTATAGGTGGCCCTCTCCAGTATCTCATAGTGCGCTATGCCAAGGGTGGAGAGATGCTTGGTGGCGCGGGCATACAGATCGCCTTCAATGTGTCTAATGCTCTTGCCGCCTGGATCGGTGGAGTGGCTATCCATCTGGGCTACGGCTATGCTTCGCCGGCGCTCGTCGGACTGCCGTTTGCTCTGATCGGAGCCATAGCCCTCTTAGTGTTGTATAGAAAGTATAATCTCGATTGAGAGATACACATATTATATATAAGAAGTTATATATAAGAAAAGATCCGCCTCTGTGACGGATCTCTTCTTATATAGTATTTATATTACATTCTCTCACTGACCGTGTCAGTTTCAGACGAGGTGAGCGATGAGGTTCTCGCGATCGCCGGGGAGCAGGTCGATGACAGGTATCTCGACCATGGTATAGGCTCCGGGTGCCAGACGCATGGATGCGCGGGCTACTCCGACGAGCAACTGTGCGGTGAGCGCGGGGTTGTTGATGCTCATGGTGAACTCAAAACGCTGGTTCTGAGTCTGGCCCGAGACACCCTTGCGTACCATGTGTACACCGTGACCCATATCCTTGACAGCGTCTACGCTCTCGACCTCCATCACGTGGGTCTCGTCGCTTGCAAAATAGGGATCCTCCTTGACCGCCTTGGCCACTTCCTCGAGGCTGGCACCGGGCAGCAGTTCTACATAGACCATGCGGCGGTGCATGCCGTCACCCTTAGGCATAGTCATTGAAAGAGCGTTCTTGACCCCGGGCTTTGACTTCACACAGACGGTGTGGCCCATGCTCATGCCGGGGCCGAAATTTGTGTGGGTCAGTCCCTTGGGAGCAGCAGCCTCCATGAGCGTGCGCACGATGGAGTCGCTTCCGGGATCCCAGCCGGCCGAGATCACCGACACCTTGCCGGCTGCCTTGGCTGCCTTGTCGAGCGAACGGCGCAGGGAGACAATCTGAGTGTGTATATCGAAGCTGTCGACTGTGTTGATGCCCATAGCCAGAAACTCCAGCGCATACTTCTCGACCTCACGTGTCGGAGTGCAGAGGATTGCCACATCTACATGACCGAGCTCGCGGATGTCGGTCACTACGGGGTAGGGGGTGAGTTCAAGAGGCTTCTCGCCGGCCGAGCGACGCACCACTCCGGCTATCTCCATGTCGGGAGCGGTCTCGAGAGTCTGGATTGTAAACTTGCCTATGTTGCCGTATCCGACTACGGCTGCACGAATCTTAGTCATTCCTTAGAAATTATTATAGTGTTAGGAAAAGTGTTGAATGTGAGAAAGACCTCAGCGCCACCTCTCCCGCCGTCGGGATGGGAGAGGGGCGCTCAGGTCCTGAAATGTCATTGGAATATTACTTCACGAGAGCCTCGGTGTCGCGGGCGATCATGAGCTCCTCGTCGGTGGGGATCACTACGACCTTGACCTTTGAGGCGGGAGTGGAGATCACTTTCTCCTCGCCGCGCACCTGGTTGGCCTCGCGGTCGATCTCTACGCCCATAAAGGCGAGAGGCTCGCAGACCTCCTCGCGCAGCGAGCACTGGTTTTCACCAACTCCGCCGGTAAACACGATGATGTCTACGCCACCCATCTCGGCTGCGTATGCGCCGATATACTTGAGGATGCGCTGCTGATACATGTCCTGACCCAGACGGGCGCGGGGATTGCCGTCGGCAATAGCGGCCTCGACCTCGCGCATATCGCTCGACACGCCGCTGATACCGAGCATACCGCTCTCCTTGTTGATGATTTTCTGCAGGTCGGTGGCCGAAAGGTTATGCTTGAGCATCAGGTAGACCAGCGCGCCGGGATCGACATCGCCCACACGGGTGCCCATCATGAGGCCTTCGGTGGGGGTCAGACCCATGGAGGTGTCGACACTCTTGCCACCAAGCACTGCGGTGATCGAGCCGCCGTTGCCTACGTGGCAGGTGATGATCTTCTGATCTTTGGGGTCTACGCCCAGAAACTCACACACTCTCTGTGACACATAGCGGTGGCTGGTGCCGTGGAAGCCATAGCGGCGCACACCGTCCTCCTCGTAATACTTGTAGGGGAGGGCATACATGAACGACTTGGCAGGCATTGTCTGATGGAAAGCGGTGTCAAAGACAGCTACCTGGGGCACTTCGGGCATCAGGGCTGTGATGGCATCGATACCGGTCATGTTGGCAGGGTTGTGGAGGGGAGCGAGATCATAACACTGCTTGATCATGTCCTTGACCTCATCGTTGATAAGCACGCTCTTGGAGAACTTCTCGGCACCGTGTACCACGCGGTGGCCCACGGCGTCGATCTCGCCATAATTGGAGATGCAACCCTCTACGGGATCGGTCAGAAGATTGAGGATAGCCTTCACGGCGCCATTATGGTCGGTCTGACCCAGCTCGAGGATAGCCTTGGAGCCGTCGGCTTTCTTATATTTTACAAAACCGCCGGGGAGACCGATCTTTTCGGCTCCGCCCTCGGCCATGACTGCATCGTTGGAGGTGTCGATGAGTTTATATTTTACGGAGCTTGATCCGCAGTTGAGAACGAGAATTTTCATTTCTTAAGTTGGTTTTTTAAGCGTTTTTGAGACCGATAGCCTGGTTGCAGGTGAGAATGATAGTCTTGTAGATATCCTCGGGATAGCATCCGCGAGAGAGATCGTTGACGGGAGCGGCGAGACCCTGGAGCACGGGGCCTACGGCTTCTACGCCGGCCAGACGCTGCACAAGCTTATAGGCTATATTGCCTACCTCGAGCGAGGGGAATACCAGCACATTGGCATGGCCGGCTATGGCGCTGCCGGGGGCTTTGCTCTGACCTACCGAGGGCACCAGGGCGGCGTCGGCCTGAAGCTCGCCGTCAAGCTGGAGCTCGGGTGCCATCTCATGGGCTATTCTGGTGGCTTCGATCACCTTGTCCACTCTCTCATGCTTGGCGCTGCCCTTGGTCGAGAAGCTCAGGATAGCCACCTTAGGATCGATACCGGCCACGTCGCGGGCGGTCTGGGCGGCCGAGACAGCGATCTGGGCAAGCTCGGCGGCGGTGGGATCGGGCACTACCGCACAGTCGGCAAAGATGAGCAGACCGTTGGTGCCGTAGGGGCTGTTCTCGGGGAGTACCATCACGAAAGCTCCCGACACTACGCTGATGCCGGGCTTGGTCTTGATCACCTGGAAGGCGGCGCGGAGCACATTGCCGGTGGTGTTCTGAGCGCCGGCTACCTGGCCGTCGGCGTCGCCGGCCTTGATCATGAGGCATCCCAGATAGAGAGGATTGGCAGTGGTGGCGCGGGCTTCCTCCATGGAGATGCCCTTGCTCTTGCGCAGGTCGTGGAAGATGGGGGCGTATTTGTCGATCACCTTCTCGTCGGTAGGATCGACGATAGTGGCTTTGGAGATATTGGCGAGATTGAGCTCGGCGGCTTTGGCGAGCACTTCGTCGGGACGGCCGATGATGATGATGTCGGCGAGACCGTCGGCTATGATACGGTCGGCGGCGGTGAGGGTGCGGGGTTCGGTACCTTCGGGGAGCACGATGCGCTGACGCGAGGCCTTGGCGCGGGCTGTGAGATTTTCAAAAAGTCCCATAATTTGAGTTTTACGGTATTATATAGTTGATTTGGTAAAATACTCTTGCATGATAACGTGAGTGAGCCTCGGGCCCTGTCAGCCGCGACTCTTACCTTCACCGCAAAGTTACGAAACTTATTTTCAAATTCAAATAAATTTTTAGCTCGGCGGCTCCCGAAATTTTTCTTCTCCGACCCCCGTTTCAGGGCTTCAGATGAGGTTTTACAGATTGTTGAAAAAAATAAAAAAATTTGAACTTGTTTGAACCAAAGCGGCTCTTGCACGGTAAATTATAAACTTTTACTTTTGCAGTGCAAACCAAAATCACCATTGTTAATATCATGACAAAACTTCTTGTAAAGACCTTGATGACGGCAGGACTTTTGCTCGCCGCTTGCTCTGAGGGAGACTTCAGGGAGGAGCTGCCTCTATCGCCCGACAGCGGGGAGGGGGCGCCGGCCGGGGAGCTTACCGAGATACGCATCAGTTCGGTCGCCGGCTCCTCGCGTGCCACCGACTATGGCTTCGAGGAGAATGACCGCCTCGGCCTCTATGTGGTCAACTATGACGGCTCCGCTCCGGGCCTGCTTAAGGATAGTGGCAACCATGTCGACAATATGGGCCATACCTACGACGGAGTCTGGACTCCCGACGGGCCGATCTATTGGAAAGACGCTACCACTCATGCCGACTTCTATCTTTATTATCCCTACCGCGCCGTCACCTCGGTCTCGGCCATGGACTTTGAGGTCTCGGCCGACCAGAGCTCAGAGGAGGCCTACAAGGCTTCTGACCTGATGCGCGGCATCGCTACCGATGTAGCCCCGACGGCTTCGGCCGTGGTGATACCCGTCTATCATCTCATGAGCCGGATCAATATTAAAGTGGAGGCCGGCAGCGGTTTCACCTCTTCATCGCTGGCCAAGGCCGATGTCAGTGTCCGTGTCAACGGGCTGCAATGTGGCTCGACGGTCTCTCTTGTCACCGGCGACGTCACTCCCTTGGGCCCTGCGGTCAGTGTCACCCCGCTCGCGCGCGACGGCTCATACGTGGCTCTGCTCGTCCCCCAGAGTGTCGGCGAGGGCAATCTCATCACCGTCACTGTCAACGGCACCGAGTTTAATCTCCCCAAGGCCTTTACATTTGAGAGTGGCAAGAGCTATACCTTCACGGTGGTGGTGAGCCGCAGCTCCAACGGTGTCAATGTCGACATCTCCCCTTGGGATGAAGACGACGTCGACTATGGAGGCACCGCTCAATAATCAGTTCATTACATTCAATATAGATAACTAACCTTAACTTATATATAATACATGAAATCACTGAGCTATCTATCAGCGACATTTCTGCTCGCGGGGTCGGCCCTGCTGACAGGCTGCTCCGACGAGATCCAGGGGCCTGCCGCCCCCGGCACCGAGGCCGGGCTTATCACCCTCTCGGCTTCGATTGATCAGCAACAGGTGTCGCGAGTCAATGACGAGGGTTTTGTCAACGGCGACCGTATGGGTGTCTATGTAGTCGACTACGAAGGAGAACGCCCGGGATCGCTTCTCGACAACGGCAACCGTGCCGACAACGTGGCCCATACGTTTGACGAGGAGGCCTACCGCTGGAACTCGGCTTATGATATTTATTGGAAAGACAATCACACACGCATCGACGTCTACGGCTACTATCCCTTCGGCTCGCCCGACAAGGTCAACGACTATTCTTTCACCGTCAAGACCGATCAGAGTCTAACCTACGACGACGGTACGATGGGCGACTATGAGGCCTCGGATTTCCTGTGGGGTAAGGTTGAGGGAGTAGAGCCTACTGCCAACCTGATACGTCTGCCGCTGGCCCACCGCATGGCCTGTGCGCGCGTCACTCTCATCGAGGGCGAGGGGTTTGCCGACGGCGAGTGGGCCGACCTGTCCAGACAGGTGGTCGTCTCCAACACTATCCACTCGGCCAAGATAGATCTCTCTACCGGCTCGATCACCCCCTACGGTCAGGTGAGCTCCACCTCCATTATTCCTGCCCGCAGCGGCGACGATTGGAGGGCCATCGTCGTGCCTCAGACCGTCGCGGGAGGCACCACGCTGTTCAATCTCTCGATCGGCGGTATGCCCTACCGTTTCGCCAGAAACGAAGATTTCACCTACGTCGGCGGTAAGATGAACAACTTCGGTATACGCATCGACAAAAAGACCCCCTCGGGCACCTATCAGCTCACCCTCATCAGCGAGAGCATCACTCCGTGGGAGAACGATCCGGTGAGCCACGATGCCACCGCCCGTGAATATGTGGTGATCAATTCCACTCCCGGCGGTCTCCAGCAGGCTATTGCCGATGCCGGTAAAGATGCCGCCGAGCTCAAAAATCTCAAAGTCACCGGCGAGATCAATGCCACCGACTTCTTCTTCATGCGTGACTCCATGACCAAACTTCAGGCTGTCAACCTAAAAGAGGTAAAGATAAGAGCGACGAGTCATGGTTATGAAAGTTATGGAGATGATGAAATTCCAAATTCTGCATTTTCGGGAAAAACGTCTCTGATATATTTTACATTTCCTGATAAACTAAAAAGAATCGGCAACAATTCTTTTGACGGATGTGCAGGACTTACCGGCTCGTTGACGATACCTGAAGGAGTAGTCGAAGTAGGAGAAGCTGCTTTTTATGGATGTCAGTCGCTAAAGGGCACTCTTTCATTGCCTTCTACACTCATAAAAATATGTGGTCAGGCATTTGGACGTTGTGGCTTTATCAGTGAATTAATAATACCTGATAAGTGTGAATATATAGGTAATTATGCCTTTTCTTCATCAAATAATTTTTATGGTTCTTTAAGATTGCCCGAGTCTTTGAAGTATTTGGGAAATAATGCTTTTTTTTCCTGTTCAAATCTCACAGGAACGCTTGAGATTCCGCAGGGTGTGTCAAAAATTGAAATTGCAACGTTCTGTGGATGTGGTTTTGACGGAAATCTTATACTGCATGATGGAATAACGGAAATTGCTGAACAAGCTTTCCAGCGTACACATTTTAGAGGAGTACTTGTCCTCCCCAAAAATCTTACGACAATCGGTAATGAGGCGTTTGAGGGTAACAGCTTTTCAGGAGAACTGAAATTTCATGAATCATTGGTAAACATTGGTGACGGTGCCTTTGCCCGATGCTATAATATTACCGGTACGCTTGAGTTCGGCCCTGAAGTAAGAAGTGTAGGTGCCTCTGCTTTCAGTAATTGCAACTCTATTGAAAAAATAGTTTTGCCGGATGGCTTGGATGCAATAGGCAATCGCACGTTTTCTAACTGTTTTGGCGTAGGCTCGATAGTTTGTAAAGATCCCAATCCTCCTTATCTCGGATCGGGTGCGTTTGACGGTGTGGCTAAAGATAATTTTGTTCTCGAAGTCCCCGAGACTGCCGTAATTCAGTATCAGACCACTCCCGGGTGGAATGAGTTCAAGCGCATCGCCGCTCACCATGAGCTTGTGTGCCGACCGGCCGTAGCCTGCGCTCTGTCGACCGCCCACACCGATGAACTTCTGATCGATGCCGAGGGTGATTGGGAAGTTGAGTCGATGCCCGAGTGGGTTTCGCTCTCTCAGACTTCGGGCAGCAAGAAGACTGCTGTCAGGCTCACTATCCAGGCCTGTGCCAAGGGTGCCGAAACCCGCGAGGGGGATATCGTGTTCCGCCTAAAGGACAAGGACTACACCCACGCATGTCACGTCAGCCAGTATGGTTACGAGTATGGCGAGGATGAGTATATCACCCTCCAGCGTGCTACCCGAGGTAACAGGGGTGGTATCAATATAGTGATACTCGGCGACGGGTACAACGCCAAGAATATAGCCGATGGCACCTATCTCAAGGACATGAAAGAGCAGGTGGAGCGCTTCTTCGCTATCGAGCCTTACACTACCTACCGTGACTATTTCAATGTCTATACGGCTATACCTCTCTCTACCGAGTCGGGTGTAGGTACGGTCAATACTCTCCGCAACAACCGCTTCTCAACTACTTATACCGGTGGTGCGGGTCTGAAATGTGACAATGATGAGGTGTTCAGCTATGTGATGAATGCGCCGACAGTCACTTCGGGCAATCTCAATCAGACACTTATAATAATGGTGCCCAACAGCAAGGAGTATGGTGGCGTGACTCAGTTGTGGGATAGTGGAGCCGCTATCGCTTTCTGCCCCATGAGCGACTATGACTATCCTCTTGATGCCCGCGGAGTGATACAGCATGAGGCCGGCGGTCACGGTTTCGGTAAACTTGCCGACGAATATATCTATCACAATGCCTTTATAGATGCATGTAATTGTGTTTGCTGTGGACATGTCGGCAGTCTACAGGCTATGAAGAACAAGGGTTGGGCCGACAATCTCGAACTCACCGGCAAGATGAACCAGGTAGGCTGGAGCAAGCTTATATTAGACCCGCGCTACAGCGATATAGTGGATATCTATGAGGGTGGCTATTTCCACTCCCGAGGAGTGTTCCGCTCTGAGCAGAACAGTTGTATGAACAACAACATCCCCTATTTCAGCACCATCAGCCGCATGAGTATAGTGCGCCGCATCAAGCAGTATGCAGGCGAGACCTTTGACTATGAGGATTTTGTGGCCAACGATAAACGCACCAGCGGCCTCTCGCGCGCCTACGAGTCTCAGCGCACAGTATCTTCGCCCGATCCGGGCCGCAGCTTCGCCCCCGTGATCCATCACGATGATCCCGCCAAGCGCCTCGGCCGGTCACGCCGATAATCGGAGACCCGGTCGCAGTGTCTATTCTTTTCAAGAATTACTTAACTTAAAAGAAACAAAAATGTTAAATCATATTATATATCCTTTAGCGGCAGTGGCGATGATAGCCTCTCTGGCTTCGTGCTCTCAGGATCTGCCCGGCGAGCAGAGTGTCGGTTCAGACACCCGCGCCGAGATGAAGTTTACTTTCGCCCATCCCTCTCAGGGATCGCGTGTCACCGACACCAACTTTGAGACAGGCGATCAGGTAGGTCTCTTTGTGGCCGTCGCCGACGCTCCTCTCGAGATCGCCGGAAATATAGTCAATAACGAAATACTCACCTACAACGGCACCTCCTGGGCCGGACGCCGTCAGCTCTACTGGGATGAGGGAGTGTGGTCGGCTTACGCTTACTATCCTGCAATAGGCGAGGTGAGCTCGACCACTGATCAGCCTTTCAGTGTGAGCACCGATCAGAGCACCACCGGTGACGGGCAGACTCTCGGCGGTTATGAGAGTTCAGACTTCCTTCACGCCTCGGCCACTGGACTGACCGCCTCGGCCGATCCCGTGAAACTCACGTTCCGTCACGTGATGAGCCGTATCACAGTGCGTCTGGTCAAGGGCGAAGACTATGATGGCGAACTGCCCGAAGATGCCGTGGTTATAATCCACAACACCGTGCCCGAGGCCACCATCGATATGGAGGGGGGCGTGGCTACCCGCAACCTCCGCGGCTCGGTCGCTTCCATCAAGGCCCGCAAGGATGCCACGGGAGTCTACTCGGCCATTATCGTGCCTCAGCGTCTCGACACCCGTCAGCCGCTGGTCGAGGTGCTCGCCCGGGGTGTATCTTATATCTTTGACAGTAAATTTGTGTTTAAAAGCGGTGTTAACCACGTTGTCAGTCTCGTGATCGACAAGAACCCCGATCAGCTTAGGGTCGAGATAGGCGGTGAGCTCACCAACTGGAACTGAAAAATCTGATAAGTAGCTATATTCTGAACGAATGTTAACGCAAGGGCAGTTTTAAAGCGATTATGCCTTCGGGTAAGCGCTTTTTCCCTAACTTTACTATTGAATGACAAATCTGATATATACATATCACTTCTTTTTGAAGTGGCTGTCCTTGCGTTATCATTTTTTTAAAGTATTATGGGCTTATCAATCACAACTATAGCATGAGCCGACGAGGGTATATCAACATATCGCTGCTGCTCGTGTGCATATTTTTAGGTTATGAGGCTGCCAGGGTGACCCGGCGGCCTTCCGCCGATGTGGCGGTCGCTACCGCTGCCGGGCCGCTTGCGGCCGATAGCTTGTCGGCTGATCGACCGTCGGCCGACACAGGCTACGCTACCGCTACCGATTCACTGCCGGTCAGGGCTGACTCTTTAGCCGAGGAGGTCGATACCGGGATGTCGGCCGATGAGCCGGCCGTCAGGTCTACTGCACCGGTCGAGCTGCCCGTGGCCCGTATCAGCCACGCCGATCCTGCGGCTATGAGAGACGGCCACCCGTTTGCCGCCGAGGCCCGCAAGGTGCTCTCAGGTGGTCTCGAGGAGACCGACTCGCTGAGCCGGCGGCGCATACTCGATTACTGCGAGCATCTGCGCACATCCTACACCACTCGCGACATCGACTTCCTGCGCCAGGTGTTCAGCAACGATGCCCTGATTATAGTGGGTTCGACCGTCAGGACACGCCGGGGTGATGATAAACTGACCGGCGGCCTCACGCGCTATTCTGTGAGGTCAAAAGAGGAGTATCTCACTCGCCTCGAGAAGATATTCCGGGCCAACAAGAAGATAGAGATGAAATTCTCAGATTTCCATATCAGCCGTCACCCCTCGCGCGAGGGGATCTATGGCGTGACTCTCAGGCAGCGTTATGCCTCTGACGGATATGCCGACGACGGCTATCTGTTTCTGCTCTGGGACTTCAGGGATCAGGCTATGCCGCTCATTCATGTGAGATCATGGCAGGAGGCTTCGGATCTCGACGATCCCGACGATGTGATAGGACTCGGAGACTTCAATCTGAGGTAGACATTATAATCAATCTCCCGGCACTGAAGTGCCGTAAAGACTATGTTTCAACTAAGATATATCATAATGGCTCTACTGACGCTGACCTCCCTCGAGGCAGTGGCTCAGAAGTTCAGGGTAGAGGGTTTCCGCCAGCTGCCCAATGATGTAAGTGCTTTCATAGAGCCTGTCAAGGATCTCAATGACGAGGACTGCGCCCTGATCAAGGTGATGGCAGGCCCCGACTATGTTTTCTCCTCCCCTCTGGGCATCATCAAGCGCGTCGACAACACGGGCGAGATATGGATCTATCTGCCTCGCAAGAGCAAGACTCTGACCATCAAGCATCCGCGCCTGGGAGTGATGCGCGACTACCGTTTCCCGATGAAGATAGACTCTCATCTGACCTATGAACTGCGTCTTGAGGAACTCGCCTCGGCCCAGGCTATCAGAGAAGTGCCGGTTAAGGTGGTGACCACTGTGCGCGACACTCTCGTAGTGACACGCACCGACACCTTGGTGATAACGCCCGAGCGCAAGGTCTATCCTCTGACGTTTATGGCCGGTGGCGGAGTGACTGTCGGCGGCAATCAGATGACTGTCGCTCCGGGTGTGATGATAGGCGTGATGAAGCGTATTGGCGGATATGTGAGTGTCGCGAGTGATTTCGGCAGAGTGGGGGAGACTCTGGGCCAATGCGACAGAGACGGAGCCATAGGTGAGCACAAGCCTTTCTATTCGGGCAAAAAACGCCATAGCTTTCTGATGGTCAATGCCGGACTCATGCACAGACTCTCCCGGCGGGTGACGGTCTTTGAAGGAACCGGCTACGGATATAACGAAGAGGCCTGGCAACTGGCTCGGTCGGAGGGGGGCGGTTATGTCAAGAACGCTCATTACTGTCATAAAGGACTGACATTTCAGGTCGGATCGATGATAAGTTTCGGCCGGTGGGCCCTCGGCGCGGCGGTGTCGACCGTCAAGGGACGCCGTTGGTATGGCTCTCTCGGTATATGCTATTGTTTTTCAAGAAAATCAGGAAATAATGAGATATAAGGCAACTGGTATTATGCTCGCGTGGCTCGCGATCGTGGCTATGGTCGCGCTCGAGTCGTGTAACGGTGCTGACGACCCTGAAAATATCGAGCCTACGCTGATGCTGGCCGAGGCCCGGGACGTGACCCGCACCGAGGCTACGCTCGGAGCGGTAGTGGAGCGTCATGGGCCGGCCACGCTGACCTACGTGAGATTTGTCTATGCTCCCGAAGGGGCGGCCGAGACTATGAGCAACAATCTTGAGCCCGATGCCGAGGGCAGAGTGAGCCTGAGGCTCACAGGTCTGCGCCCCGGATCCACATATACTTATTATGCTATCGGAGGCACCTCGACGGCCTCGCTCCGCTCGGAGCCACTCAGTTTTGTCACTCAGCCCAACGATAAACCCAAAGTCGGGCCTGTAGCCGCGCTCTCGACCGGCCCCCTGAGCATCATCGTGGGGTTTGAGGTGATCGACGACGGCGGCGAGTCGCTGACCGGTGCCGGCTGCTATGTCAGGGAGGTTGCCACGGGGCTTGAGTCGCGCCAGGAGCTTGCAGCCGATCAACTCACCGAGGGGAGTCACCGACTCTGTATCTCCCCCCTGAAGGTCGACAACGAGTATGAGATCACCCCGTTTGCATCCAATAGCGCGGGTGAGACTCTCGGCGAGACGTTCAGTTACACCACGCGCAACAGTATTGTGCTCGAGGAGGCAGGCCAGTTTGCCCTACTTTTTGGCGGCGATGCGGCGGGGTGTCTTGACGAACTCACTGTCTCGGGGCCTATGAACGGAGATGATTTCCATCTGTTGCGTCTGATGCTCGGAGCCCCGGTGGCCGAGAGCGAGACAAAGCCCGGAGTCAAGGTGTCGCGGGTCGATCTGAGTGACGTGGTTATTACCGAGGGGGGCGCATCCTATGACGGGCAGAGATATATCGAAGCCGATGTGTTGAGCACGGGGCTATTTGCCGGATGTGTCGACCTGCTCTCCATCACTTTACCCGCGACAGCCCTGCAACTTCAGCGGAACGCCCTGCTCGACTGCTCAGGGCTGACTACTCTGACCATCCCCGCAGGCGTGACTGAAGTGCTCCCTTCTCTTGGTTGCAGTCTGCTCAAGTCTATTGAGGTCTCCGAAGCCAACACCTCTTACAGCAGTTATCAGGGAGTGCTCTATTCACGGGATCTCACTCAGATAGTGTGGTTTCCCGAGGGCAAGGAGGATGCTTTCACGCTCCCCTCCAATGTCACCGAGATCAGCGAGGGAGCTTTCAAGAATATACCCGTGAAGACGCTGATTATCCCCGAGACGGTCAAGACCATATCCCGTGGAGCTTTTGCAGGATCATCGCTCGAAGAGATCACTCTGCCCGACGACCTGACCAATGTGTCGGGGAGCATGTTTCAGGATTGCTCGTCGCTGAGAGTGGTCAGGCTCGGGTCAAAGGTTAATTTCCTTGGTGACTACGTGTTTGACGGATGTCAGCTGACCGATCTCTATATCACGGCGGAGATTCCTCCCTACGTGAGCGGCAACGCTTTTACCGACCGCTCTTGGGATCTCCTCAACAAGTGTACACTTCATGTCCCTTCGGCCTCGCGCTCACGCTACCGCAGCCATGCCCGGTGGGGTAAATTTGTTAAAATAGTCGCTGATGACTGATAATTCAACTGATAATATAGCCGACGAGGATAGCTCTGAACTCCTCATGGCTCCCTCGACCGGGAGTGACCCGGTTTTCCCGGCCATTGCAACCGATCGTTTCACTCAGCCGGTGCTCCTCTACACGTCTCCCTCGGGGATGATGGAGCTCTATGAGGCGTGCCGTTATGGCAAGCGTTATATTCTCAAGGCTATCAGAAAAGAATTTCGCGAGGATGCCGTGGCTCAGATGATGTTGAGAAAGGAGTTTGAGATAGGTATCACGCTCGATCATCCCAACATACGCCGCACGATAGGCTTTGAGTCGCTCGACGGGCTTGGTAATGTGATAGTTATGGAGTATGTCGACGGAGAGACCCTCGGCGAGGCTATGGAGCGAGGTCATGTCAATGGCCTGAATGCACGTACCGTGGCCTTCCAATTGGCCGAGGCGCTGGAGTATCTGCATGCCCGGCAGACTGTCCATCGCGACCTCAAGCCTGCAAATATCATGGTGACTTATTCGGGCCCGACCGTCAAGCTGATAGATTTCAGCTTGTCCGACAGCGAGACTTTTGTCGTGGTCAAAACACCTGCCGGTACCCGCCGCTATGTCGCCCCGGAGCAGTTGTTGCCCGGTGCCAGGCCCTCGGTCAAGGCCGATATCTATTCCTACGGGCTGGTGGTACAGGAACTTGCCGCTGTCGGCAATGACAGGGAGCTCAGAGAGTTTGGCCGCAGGTGTGCGATGCTTGATCCCGACCGTCGTCCCGACCGGTTGGTCTCTCAGGGACTACCGCGCCAGGGCGACTACCGGGAGCGATTGCCCTGGTATCATCTCGAGTCACCGGTACTCACGGCTGTGCTGGGGTTTGTGGCCATAGCACTCGCTATATTTATCGGGCTGAGTTATATGAACTGAGCTGATGTCTTTAAATCAGAAAAAGCTAAAAACAGACTATGGACGAATATAAAGCGCTGGAACTACTCCTGAAAATCACGATAAAGAATTTGGGTTTCACACCTCGCACTCCGGCCGATTTCAATATGGCCTCGATAATTATCAGACGCAAGATCGAGGCCACCATCAGCAGCTCTACCCTCAAAAGACTGTGGGGGTATATCGGATATGGCAGTAAACCGTCACCCAATACACTCAACAGGCTCGCCCGTTATAACGATTATATCGATTGGAACTCTTTTGTCAAGAATGCAGGAAGGAATTGTGACGGCGACACTTCGGTCTACCTGACTGAGTCGGTGGTGACTGCCGAGTCGCTCAGTCCCGGCGATGTCCTGATAGTGGAGTGGTTTAAGGATAAAATGTGTGAGATGGAGTTTTTGGGCGACTATCGTTTCAAGGTGACCCTGACTCAGAATATCAAACTCAGGGTCAACGATGTGTTGACTCTCCACTCCGTGACTGTCGGTCTCCCTCTGAGTGTCTCGATGATCAATCGTGGCAACAAGGTGATCGCCGGGTATATCGGCGCGAAGAGTAACGGTGTGCTGTATATCAAGATACAGCGTTCCAACAAGAAGAAAAAATAGGTTGATCGTCGCAGCGCCGATGATCAACGTTCATGATGAGACAAAATATATACGGTAGACATTGCAAACCATGTCTACCGTATATATTTTGTCTCACTTGGATCGGGTGGCGGTTGGGTCACAACCCCTCTTAGCGAGCAACTTCTGCATCGGCAAGAGTCTCTGACTGCCGGAGTTTTTTGCGAGGATAGGTGTAGGCTCTGATGATGAGGGCTGTGATGAGATAAAGGACAGTCAGTCCCCACAGAGGCCAGAACTGGGGATAGACTTCGGCCAGCGTGGCTCCGTTGGAATGGATGTGGATATAACCCTCGACGCCCCAGGTGGCAGGTATCAGGTCGCTGACTGCTTTCCAGAACCACGGGAAGGCATAGCGCGGCCAGGTGAGACCCGAGAGGAAGAGGAAAAATACCGATGTAAACACAATCAGCACCATCGAGGTCTCACGCTCACGCACAAAGATCTGCAAGGTCTGGCCGAGGAAAGCGGTGGCCAGCAGCATCACGAAGATAAAGGGGAAATAGTCCATGAAATGTCCGGCCTGAGGCAGTGAGAAGATGGCCGGGATGAGGGCCACCACAAAGTAGGTCATCGGCAGATAGATGGTCAGGTAGGCGGCCGCGCGTCCCAACACAGTGGCCAGAGGGCCGGCTCCTATATCGGTGGAATCTATGCCGAGCGGATTGCGGCGACGTCGGTCGCGACGTGTACCCGCAAGCATGGTGATACCCATGAGCATACCCTGCTGGAGGATTAGTATCACGACTCCCGGCATGATGAACGACGCGAAGCCCTGGGTAGGGTCGCCGGCGATGCTGCTCTGGGTAGCGACAGGGAGACCTGTGATAAGAGTCGACACTCCGCCGGCCTCGTCGGCCACCCTTTGTGCTGTCACCTTGGCGGTCTCGGCCATCTGCACCTGAGTGAGCGAGAAGAGGTTCTGGCGGTAGCGGAACAGCAGCGACATGTCCTGATAGTAAGAGATGACAGCCTGTTGGCCGCCGCCGATCTTGCGCGCATAGTCTGAGGGTATCTCTATGATGGAGTAGCACTTCTTCTCGGCCCAGGCGCGCTTGGCCTCACCCATGTCGGAGGCATAGCCGGCGATCTTGATGGCCGGCGTGGCCGAGAGTGTACGCACGAGGTCGCGGCTCTCGGCTGTGCGCGAATGATCGACGATGACCATCGGGATCTCCCTGATGGTCTCGGGGTTGTAGATGAGCGTATATATTATCGGGTAGCCCAACGGGAGAGCTACGAAAAATATGAGCACTCCCAGATCGGTGACACTGAGCCATAGCTCGCGCCGCCACACCCTGAAGAGATCAATGAACCATTTCATAAACAATATATTTTAGGGAACGTACACCGGGTTGAGACACCGTCTCTTGAGTCGGCCCAAACCGAGCAGGGGCAGCAGGAGCATCCCCAGCAGCACGATATAGTAGACACGCGAATAGTAGAGGGGCAGCCCGTTGAGAGCCTGATCGATGTAGATCAGGAAGTAGTAGCGCACCGGCAGGATGTAGGCGAAGATGCCTATGGCTCCATACATCTTATCGACCGGGAACGAAAAACCGGCGATCGAGAAGGTGAGGATGCTGACGAGCGACACCGAGACAAGCGCCAGACGCATATTGGGAATTATCTCTACAATCACTGTGGCAAAGGCCTGGCAGGCAAGAATCAGAAGTATCATGGCCAGGATGATATGCCACGCCGGACAGAGCATCGGGAAGTCAAGCCATTTGAACATTATGGCCTGGGTGAATATGCCCATTGCGCTGAATATGACTGTCTGAGGCAACAGTTTACCGGCAAGGGCCTTGAGCATCGAGCCGCGGGCTGTGGCCAGCCATTCGGGCGAAGTGCCTTGCTTGAACTCGGACGTGATCGTGAAGACTGTCACAACCATCGTGAGCAGTGCTATGAGGCCAACCAGAAAAGAGGGCGAGAGATAGATGGAGTAGTTGGTACACGGGTTGCTGATAGGGTGAGTGTCGAGTCTCAGGGGCATCAGGGCACTGCTGTCGCCCCCACCCATGGCGGCCGAGAGTCCGCTGACCTCAAGGGTGGTGGTCACCACGTCGCTGGCGGTCTCTACCGCTATGGTGGTGAAAGCTTTATAGGATAGAGTGCCGGGTACGAAGATACTCATGTTGGTGATATATGAGACGGTGGGAGTGCGACCGCTCAGCACCTTCTGCTGGAAACCGCGGGGGATATGGAAGAACCCGTAGATCTCGCCCGATCTCATCTTGGCCATGGCGGCCGAGTAGCTTTCACTGCTCTGGGTGATGTCTATGAGCATCTCGGAGTCGAGCCCTCGGGAGATCTGGCGCGACATAGGCGAGTTGTCCTGGTCGACGATACCTACGGGAATTTTCACGGGAAGACCCGAGTGCATCAGCGAGAGGAAGAAGAAGGCACCCGCCAGCGGCACCACAATCATCATGAACAGGTGGATGCGGCGCCGACCGAGCGTGAGGATGCCGCGGCGGAGTGAGGCTAACATAATCGTATTACTTTAAGTAGATTACTGTCATTCCGGGACGCAACTCGGGAATATCTTCGAGAGTGCGGGCCTTGATCTCAAAAGTCTTGGAGTCCCACTGGCCTACGCTCTTAGTGGCTTGCCAGGTAGCGTAGCTGCCAAGGTCTCGTGAATAGTAGATGCGGGCTTTGGCTTTCTTCTTGTCGAGAGCGGGGATCATGATCTCGATCTCTCCTCCCAGAGGCATATCCTTGAGCAGATCTTCGCGCACATTGAAGGTCACCCATTTGTCCTGAATCTTGAGAAGACTCATGATAGGAGCGCCGAGCATCACGAGCTCGCTCTCGTGAGGGTAGATCTGATCGATCTGTCCATCGCAGGGAGCTATGAGATACTGATCTTCGAGCAGACTCTGAACCTCGTCGACACCGCCGCGTGCAACGTTGACCATGGCTGCCGCGCTCTCCTTGTCCTGACGCTGGGCTCCGTCTTTGGCCAGGCTGAGCTGGCTGCGGGCTGCACTGAGTCCGGCCTGAGCCGCGTCGTAGGCAGCCTTGGCTTCGTCGCGTTTCTGCTCCGAGACTACCCCTTCTTTATAGAGATTTTCAAGACGGTTGTAGGTTTTCTGAGTGATCGATACCGAGGCTTCGGCCTGTCTCACGAGATCGGCGGCAGCCTGTATGATCTGAGAGCGTGTGCCCTGATCGATCTTACTCTCCTGGGTGCGGGCCACGGTCTCCATTCCCTCGGCCTGCATCAGTTTGGCATCGGCCAGCGAGGAGTGGATATGCACCAGTGTATCGCCCGCATGGACTGTCTGTCCCTCGGTGACATAGAGTTTGACCACTCGCCCGGGCAACTTTCCCGAGATGCGTATCGAGGTAGCCTCGGCTTGTCCCTGCACTATTTCGTCGGGCTGGCCGAGAAATACAAAACCAATGATGGCGAGCACTATGACTACGACCACTATCGCACCCATGGCTACGAGGAGCGCACGGTTTTCACGCTGTTCTACTGTTGAGGATCCCGACACGGGTGACTGTCCTGCGGGTAAAGTATTCTTATCGTTCATGACTTTTATTTTATTTCGGTGAGTGAAGGGGTGGAGAGAGTGCCGAGCACCTTGGACAGATACACGTCACAGAGATAGAGGTCAATGCGGGCGTCGATGTCCTCGCTGTGGGCTTTGAGCCAGCCGGTCTGGGCTTCCATGACATCGTCGACAGTCATCACGCCGTCTTTGAACCCGAGTGAGGCGCAACGCAGGTTTTCGTCGGCTTCGGCAAGATTTGAAGCTGTCATGCGGCAGGTCTTGACAGCCTCGTCGGCTTTGAAGCCGGCCTGGCTTACCTGAAGATCTATCATCTCACGCGCGTTCTCCAGTTCCATTTTCAGTGCCTCGGTCTCGGCCTTAGCGGCTCTGAGCTTGTTGTAGTTGCCGCCCCAGTGCCACAGGGGGACTTTGAGCATGGCGCCAACCGAGAAGGCTCCGGCAAAACGATTTTTGAAGCCGTCAAAAACATTGGGATTGCTGAACGAGTAGGCACCTACGAGTGCGAGCGTCGGGAGCATCTCCGAGCGCGCTACATTTTCTTTCTGTTTGTAGACCTTGACACCCAGTTCGAGCTGACGCAGGTCGTCGCGACGGTCATAGACTTCGTTCATGTCTACAGGCTGTTGGGAGCGCTCTACAAGAGGAGCCTCCGAAAGTGCTGTCTCTGACTCGTCGGTGACAGTGTAGGGGGTGTGTATCGGGAAACCACAAAGTTGAGCCAAAGCCATGCGACACAGTTGCAGTCCGTTCTCGACCTTGGTCATATCTACTTTAGCAGAGTTGAGCTTGACATCTACCGCCAGCAGATCGCGACGGGTGGCCACTCCCTCGCGGAGCATTGCGTCGACATTGGATCTGAGTGTGTCGAGAAGATTGACATAGCTCGAAGCCAGCCGCTGCTTGGCCCTGAGAGAGACAAGTTCCCAATAGGCGGCATCGACAGCATAGACTACGTCACGGGCCTGAGACGAGCGGCGTGCTTGGGCTATCTCCTCGGCATAGCCGGTGATTTTGTTCATAGCCACGATCTTGCCCCCCATAAATATAGGCTGGGTCAGAGTCACTGCTCCGAAAAACACATTATGAATATCATATTCAAGCGCGCTTTTGGGCAGGTAGGCGACCTTTTCGGGCACCGGCTGACCGTTGACCACCAGCGGCTCGCCGGTCATGGGGTTGGTGGCTATCTGCCACTCATAGCTCTGCTTTTCAATGTCAAACTGTTTGACAGGGAGATACTGATCCTTGTCAAACATCGCGATTTTCTTCTGGTTGTACATGTATCCGCCGGCAAAGTCTATAGCAGGAAGATATGCGGCAAAGGCCTCCTCTTTCTGATAGCGGGCCGCACGTATATCGTAGGCCATGCGGCGAAGCATCTTGTTGTTTGACATAGCCATAGAGCGACATTGTTCGAGCGTCAGCACCGATCCGGGCTCTATGTCGGTCGTAACTTCTCCGGCCAGGCCGGGCACTATTGCCGCTCCGGCCATGATTAATGATAGAGAGTACGCTTTAAGGCGACTGTTCATAGCAATATATGTGTTAAAACGTGAGATGAGACATCGGAGGCTCCGATATCCTTTTTATCAGAAAACAACGTCTCAGTCAAAATAGTTTACAGAGACTGTAACATTTCCCTCCACCTTATATATAACGGATTATTGTCGGTTCAAGTATATTGTGCCGTATATCGAGCCTATTGTAACAGCTATTGTAACAATTAATGTAACAGCAAATGTAACACAAAGAGGGTTGTAACAATTCCGTAATATTTTTGTTTGGTTTGTAATATACTGAAAATTAGATACATATGTGTGAATGTTGTTTTAAATTACATTTCAGTTACAAATTTATGTCAATAATATTAGGCCACCGTCAGTAATAGATGTAACTTTGAAATGTCAAAAGGAAACAACCCCACCTCACGACACTCAACTAAGTAAAAAATCTCTCTAAAAAAATATATTATGGCAAGCAAGGAATTTGAAACTAAACTGATGGGTCTCCAGAGCAACCTGCTCAACTTCGCATACATGCTCACGTCTAACCGCGATAACGCATACGACCTCCTTCAGGACACTACCCTCAAGGCGCTTGATAACGAGAGCAAGTATGTAGACAACACCAACTTCAAGGGATGGGTCTTCACCATCATGCGCAACATCTTTATCAACAACTACCGTCGCAACGTTCGCTCTGCAACTGTTGTTGATCAGACCGAAGATCTCTATCACCTCAACCTCAGCCAGGACTCAGGTTTCGCTACTCCCGAAGGTTCTTATGGCGCAGCTGAAATCACCGCAGCTATCAACGAGTTTTCCGACGAGTATCGCATACCTTTCTCGATGCACGTGGCCGGCTACAAATATGGCGAGATCGCCGAGAAGATGAACCTCCCCCTCGGCACGGTTAAGAGCCGTATCTTCTTCGCCCGCAAGAAGCTCCAGACTCGTTTCGCCGACTATCGCTAAGTTTCACTGACCTTGCCCCATAAATCACTCATACGGAATTTAAGCGCTGGCTCATCGGGCTTCAGATTCCGAAACGATTTTCCCAACCCGCGACGGGCCCGGATTCACAACGATAATGATTGGTTAAACTAAAGTTTCCAGGTAAACGATTAAAAGGTAAAGATTTAAAGATTGTTTTAGACAAATCGAACTGTCCGCTGATAAGGACATCGTCAAAATACCACCCGGCCAATTAAGGCGAGGGTGGTATTTTGATTTAGACCGCAAGGAAGCGACGAGAATGTCGCGTTGCGCTTCTTATTGGAAACTTTGGGGTAAACTTTCTAAAAAATAATCTCCGCAAATACTTGCGGCTTTCAAAAAAAACTTATAACTTTGCAAACGGTTTGAGACCTCTAAGCTTTATAGCTTTTCAGAGACAAACTACGGTCCTATAGCTCAGTTGGTTAGAGCAACAGACTCATAATCTGTGGGTCCTAGGTTCAAGCCCTAGTGGGACCACTTAAACATCATTCAAAATGCAACAAAGCCTTGATAATCAACATTATCGAGGCTTTGTTGCGTTTACGGGGTTTATATATCGGAGAAGAATGATGAAGAATGTGGGTGTGCCATCCGTGGCCGACCCCTCCGTGGGGCTTCTCCTCGGCTATGATTGATTGAAAATAATTCTCAATTCACTATTCTATGACCGATTTTGAAAAATGGGTCATAGAACATCAATAGAATCCACTGTACTACTGGATTCCATAATAATGGAACTGCTCAGTTCCGGGAAGGCGAGTCTGTGATATGCCGACAAAGTATGAAGGCGGATTATCACTGTCTCGTCCCGTGGACTGCTGATAAACGGAGAGTGGCGCAACGGCTCTGAAAGAAATTGAAATGGAGAGGGCGTTAAGAGCACGGAGTGGTTGAAAGACTCAGGCAGGTACAGCGAAGCAACCTGCAAAAGCCGTCAGTCACGCGGTGTTTAGTCCTCCCTTAAACTATGATGATGCGGTCTGTGATAGCGTAGCCTGCGGAACGTTACTGACGGCATCATTCATCAATTTAAGTGTTCACTTACGATTGTTATGCAATAGCCCTTGCTCCTCTCGGAGTTCGAGTTATGTGTCTCATTATAGGCTTGGTATCATAGATGTGTCGAATATTTTATCTAATTTTGCAGTCGAAATGAAAGAAAACAGTTTATACGACAAGAAGTCTTTAAGAGCAATTCATGGTCCGAAAGCCAACTTCAAGGAAATCGCCAAGGATTGTGTTGGATTTGCCAATGCACAGGGAGGCGTGATTGATTTCGGGATTGAGGATAATGAAGAATTGCCGTATGCCGATCAATGTATTCCTGAAGATTTGGATGTCAAACTGTTGAATGAAATAGCCGGTAAAACCGTGAATGTCTCGGCTTATGCCGAGGTTATTGCGGCAAATAATGGTGGTGAGTTTCTTCGTCTCTCAATTCATCGTAATGTTCATTCATTGGCTTCCACAAGCGACGGTCGCTATTATCTGCGTGTCGGCGACTCCTCAAAGCCGGTTTTGGGTGATGAGTTTTTCCGTCTGGCAGGAGAGAAAGATTCCACTAAGTGGGAGAACATCCGCTCGCAATATGATTGGCAGAAATCCGACAAGGATAAACTGTCTGACCTGCTACTAAGAATCAAGGAATCCGACCGAATTTCTAATTTTGTTAAATCAAAGGAGACAAAAGAGATTCTTGACCATTTCGGTCTGACGAAGGAGGACAGTAATGAGATGACCAATCTTGGCGTGCTTTTTATCGGAACACAATCCCAACGCGGTGCTCTGCTCAATTCGCCTATAATCCAGTGTATCAAATATGATGCTGATGGCGAGAAGGTGCAGAAGTATCTTTGGGATGATTACACGATGAATCCCATTGAGATAATAGAAAGTGTATGGGAGCGAGTGCCGGATTGGAAAGAATCCACTGAGATTGCTGACGGTCTATACAGAAGAAATATTCTTGCATACGATGAAAGGGTGATACGCGAACTGAGCGCTAACGCACTTGTGCATCGCTCATACGCAGTGGCTGGCGACATCTTCATCAATATTCATCCTGACAGAGTGGAATTTGTAAATCCCGGCCAGCTGCCTTTGGGTGTAACAGAGAACAATATACTCCACAAATCGATAAAGCGAAACGAGCGGATGGCAAATCTCTTTTTTTCGCTTCATCTGATGGAACGTGAGGGATCAGGCTACGATAAGATGTACGAAGTCCAGCTGACGAACGGCAAGCAAGTGCCAAGAGTCGAAGAGGGTGATGATTCGGTGACAGCCATTGTCGAACGACGGATTGTCAGTGAAGAGGCTATAAAGGTTATCAAACGAGCCTCCGAAAATTTCCCATTGAAGCAGAAGCACGTAATCTGTCTTGGCATGATAGCACAAGCCGGAAGTATCTCCGGTTCGGAACTGATTCGCCAACTTGAATTGAGAGATAATGTCGCCTTGCGTCCGTGGCTGCGTCCCCTTATCGAGATAGGGGTTGTAGAAACCAATGATGCAAAGACAAGAGGCGTTGAATATCGCGTCAATCCCCAACTACTGCGCGACAG
>JAAVCX010000010.1 GCA_014802105.1 Bacteroides sp.
CTATATGTGAGATTTATTTTGAGATAAAATCCATGAATGAAGAGGGAGCCTATAGTTATAGGTGACCGATGAATGAGTGGATTTTAGCCAAAATAAAGCCACAGAGAGTATAAAAGTCTATCTCGGGTTACTAAGGGAAAAACATTTTGACGTTTAATTTTTAAGAGTTACTTATCACTTACTCTGAGGCGAGACGGGAGTGGGCGGTCTCGTTGGCCTTGCGCATTATCTCGTCGGGGTCACTCATACCTTCGCTCAGAGCTCTGATGGCTCCGGCCAGCGCTCCCGAGGTCCAGTGAAACTCATCGAGGGTGGTAGGATGACAATCGAGCGTCCAGGAGGAATCATGGTCATAGAAGTGCATCTTGAGATTGGCATAGTCGGTGACCAGACAGCGCGGACAATGGAACAGTATATGATCATGGAATGCCTTGGCGGGATCCTCGCCGGGGAATATGGCATCAAGATCGCTGACAGAGGCTATCACCATAGAAGCTTTCTCGAGACAATCCCAGATCTCGGGCATCACGCGGGTAGTACGCGGCACCTGGTTGAGGTCAAAGTAGGGGAGATAGACACACTCGGCTTTACGCGAGGCGGCATATCCCACTATCTCGAGCAGGCGGTCATGGTTGCGCTTGTCGAGAGCCATGTAGGAGCCGTAGGCCACCACGTCGCCCTCATCGAAACGGGGCCACCTCGGATCGACCGGCTCGGCTGGATAGGACGCATGTATCACAGGAGCGCCTACGCTCTCACCCTCCGGAGAGCTTATCTTCACGGGACTTGCTCCCTCGCTGAAACGGTCGATCGACGATGTGTCGACACCGTTGTCGGTAAGCGCGCCTACTATATGGTCGCCCACACTGTCGGCCGCAACCTCACCCATAAATATAGTCTCCACTCCCATCTTGCCCAGGAGCATGGCAGCATTGACAGCACGGTCACCGATGACAGCGGTCGCCGTCATCGACCCACGCGACGGAAGAGTGATATTGAGCGCAAGCTCGCCGATGAAGATTGCTTTTTTCATATACTTATCTTTTTAGTGACTACACTTTACTTAACAAAGGTAAAGCAAAAATGTCATATCTTCCTCATGATTTTTATAAAAAATCTTCTTATCAGAGAGGGGAGCCTCCCTGCCTTTTCGGGTGGACGGGCGCGAAGCGGCCGGGGAGTGTTTTTATCCCCCGGGCGAGGTCTGTCCGAGGAGTTTTTGACAAATGTTGAAAACTGTGTCAATAACTGTAAAAAACTTTTGAATACTTTTTCAAAACTATCTCTTGACTCATATCAGGCAAACTCCGTATAACAGCCGGCGCGACCCGGCCAAAAGAGTTATTCATAAGCTGTCAGCGGGTTTTCAAGCCGTTTTTCAACAGTTTTTAGTTTGTAGAGCGTGGAAAATTTATTAACTTTGCACATTATTGACACTATGTTAATAACTATGTTAAAGAACTGATTTATAGAGTTTTAGAGTGTTAATAACTCAGCAAATAATGTAAATGGAGTGCAATAAGTCAAAAATGCAACAGAAATGGCTAAAAGTTATTTTCACTATTAACACTGATTGATCTTCTTCTTTTATAAATTCTTTTCTAAAAAATTTTTTTCAACTAAAAATAAATGAACGTCGAAAACGGCTACGTAGATGCACCTGTCGCCGAGGATCTCGACCTGAAGGCTGAGATAGAGCGACTCAAGAAAGAAAAAAATGCAGTCATCCTGGCCCACTACTACACCGACGGCGAGGTGCAGAATGTGGCCGACTTTGTTGGCGATTCGCTTGCGCTGGCACAGATAGCGAGCAAGCTCGACAATGATATAATAGTAATGTGTGGCGTCCACTTCATGGGCGAGACTGTCAAGATACTCTGTCCCGACCGCAAGGTGCTGGTGCCCGACATGAACGCGGGATGCTCGCTGGCCGATTCATGCAAGGCCGAGGATCTGAAAAAGTTTATAGAGGAGCATCCGGGCCACACGGTGATCTCATACGTCAACACCACGGCTGCCGTGAAGGCTCTGACCGATATAGTGGTGACCTCGGGCAACGCCATGAAGGTAGTGGGCTCACTGCCGGCCGACGAGAAGATAATCTTCGGGCCCGACCGTAATCTGGGTAATTATATCAACTCGATGACCGGGCGTCAGATGGTGCTCTGGGACGGAGCCTGTCACGTGCATGAGAAATTTTCGCTCGAGAAACTTCTGGAGCTTAAGAAACAGTATCCCGAGGCCAAGGTGCTGGTACACCCCGAGTGTACTGCCCCGGTCAGAATGGTGGGCGACAAGGTAGGATCGACAGCCGTGTTGCTGCAATGGGCGCGTGAGAGCGAGGCCGATACTTTCATTGTGGCTACCGAAAGCGGCATACTCCACGAGATGACACGCCTGTGTCCCGGGAAGAGATTCATACCCGTGCCTCCCAACGACTCCACTTGTGCCTGCAACGAGTGTAGCTACATGAAGCTCAACACCCTGCGCAAACTCTATCTCACTCTCAGATATGAGCAGCCCGAGATAAAGGTGGACGCCGAGATCATCGACCGGGCACGTCGTCCCATCTCACGCATGCTTGAAATAAAATAGCCACTCATCCTCTCCTGACCCCTATACTACCAAAATCTCTATACTATAACCTATATACTAAAATGGATTATAATCATAAAAGCATCGAGCAACACTGGCAGCAGTATTGGCGCGACAATAAAGTATACAAGACCGAGATAGATCATGAGCGTCCCAAATACTATGTGCTTGACATGTTTCCCTATCCCTCGGGAGCAGGTCTGCATGTAGGACATCCTCTGGGCTACATAGCTTCCGATATATACTCGCGCTACAAGCGTCTTCAGGGCTTCAACGTGTTACACCCCATGGGCTACGATGCTTACGGCCTCCCTGCCGAGCAGTATGCCATACAGACCGGCCAGCACCCCGAGAAGACTACCATGCAGAACATTGCCCGCTATCGCGAGCAGCTCGACAAGATCGGATTCTGCTATGATTGGGATCGTGAGGTGCGCACCTGTGATCCCGCTTTCTACAAGTGGACACAGTGGGCGTTCATGAAAATGGTAGAGAGCTACTATGACACCGCCGCCGAGAAAGCCATGCCTATCGCCGACCTCATAGCTCACTTTGAGCAGAAGGGCAGCGAGGGGATACATGCCGCCTGCTCCCACGAACTCTCCTTCACGGCCGACGAGTGGAAAGCTATGGATGCCAAGGCTAAGAGCGACACTCTGATGAACTATCGCATAGCTTATCTGGGCAACACGATGGTCAACTGGTGTCCCGAGCTGGGCACTGTGCTGGCCAACGACGAGGTCTCGGAGGGATTGTCGGTGCGCGGCGGCTACCCCGTAGAGCAGAAACTGATGTATCAGTGGTGTCTGAGAGTCTCGGCCTATGCCAAGCGACTGCTCGACGGCCTTGACGAACTTGACTGGACCGACTCGCTCAAGGAGACCCAGCGAAACTGGATAGGACGCTCGGAGGGTGCCGAGATGCTCTTCCCCGTAGCCGGCAGCGACGTGGTGCTTGAAATCTTTACTACCCGAGCCGACACTGTCTTCGGAGTCACTTTCATGGTGCTTGCACCCGAGAGCGAGTATGTGGAGCAGGTCACCACCCCCGATCAGGCCGAGGCTGTGAAAGCCTATCTCGACTCTATCAAGCATAAGACCGAGCGTGAGCGCATGATCGACAAGAAGGTGTCGGGAGTATTCACCGGCAGCTATGCCGTCAATCCTCTCACCGGGCGTCAGATACCCATCTATGTCAGCGACTATGTGCTCGCCGGCTATGGCACCGGCGCCATCATGGCTGTTCCGGCCCACGACTCGCGCGACTATGCGTTTGCGCGTCACTTCGATCTGCCGGTGATACCTCTGATCGAGGGTGCCGACGTCAGCGAGCAGAGCTTTGACGCCAAGTCGGGCAAGATGATCAACTCGGCAAGCGATAAGCTCGATCTCAACGGCATGGAGGTCAAGGACGCTATCGCCGCCACCAAGAAATTTATCGAGGCCGAGGGTATAGGCCGTGTCAAGGTCAATTACCGTCTGCGCGACGCCATCTTCTCGCGTCAGCGCTATTGGGGCGAACCCTTCCCCGTCTATTATAAAGATGGTATACCCACACTCATGAGCGAGGACAAGCTGCCCCTGCTCCTGCCCGAGGTAGACAAGTATCTTCCCACCGAGACCGGCGAGCCTCCGCTGGGACGTGCCAAGGGGTGGGTCACCGAGGAGGGCTATCCCATCGAGCTCAACACCATGCCCGGTTTTGCCGGCTCGTCGGCCTACTATCTGCGCTACATGGATCCCCATAACGACCATGATCTGGTGTCGCCCGAGGCTGATGAATACTGGAGAAATGTCGACCTTTATATAGGAGGTACCGAGCATGCCACCGGCCACCTGATCTATTCGCGTTTCTGGAACAAATTTCTCTATGATCTGGGATATGTCTGCGAGGGAGAACCTTTCCGCAAGCTTATCAACCAGGGCATGATACAGGGCCGGTCAAACTTCGTGTATCGTATACAGGGCACCAACACCTTCGTGAGCCACGGTCTCAAGGGCAACTACGAGGTCACTCCGATACATGTCGACGTCAACATTGTGAGCAACGATGTGCTCGACACCGATAAATTCCGCGCCTGGCGCCCCGACTATGCCGATGCAGAGTTTATACTCGAGGATGGCAAGTATATCTGTGGCTGGGCTGTCGAGAAGATGTCAAAGTCGATGTTTAACGTGGTCAACCCCGATGATATAGTAGACCGTTACGGAGCCGACACGCTGCGTCTCTACGAGATGTTCCTCGGCCCGCTGGAGCAATCCAAGCCCTGGGATACCAACGGTATCGACGGAGTGAACCGTTTCCTCAAGAAACTCTGGAACCTCTACTGGAAGGGGGACACTCTGCTTGTCGACGACAGCGAGCCTACGGCTGAGTCACTCAAGTCGATACATAAACTCATCAAGAAGGTGACAGCCGATATAGAGTCGTTCAGCTACAACACCTCGGTAGCGGCATTTATGATCTGTGTCAACGAGCTGACAGCCCAGAAGTGTCGCTCGCGCGTAGTGTTGAGCGACCTCGTGGTAGTGCTCGCCCCCTTCGCCCCCCATATCGCCGAGGAGCTCTGGCATAATGCTCTGGGTCATGACACCACGGTGTGTGACGCCAAGTGGCCGGGCTGGGACGAGAAGTATCTCGTGGAGAGCACCGTCAATTATGCGGTGTCGTTTAACGGCAAGGCGCGCTATAATATCCAGGTGCCTGCCGACACTCCCCGCGAGGAGGTGGAGAAACTGGCTCTCTCTCACGAGAATGCCTCCAAGTGGATCGAAGGCAAGACTATACGCAAGATCATCGTTGTCCCCAACAAGATAGTCAATATAGTGGTAGGCTGATCAGCCCACACATTCTTATCCGAAAAAAGTTTCCATTATATCATAAACTCTCATCGGTTTTGAGAAAAGTTTATGATATGATGGAAACTTTTATTATTTTTGGCAAAAGTTTATGATATAATGGAAACTCCTGTGAATATACCTCGTCAGCATTATCTGGAAAAACTTCTTCCTTATGTCAATAAGGGAGTCATAAAGGTGCTCACCGGCCAGCGCAGGGTGGGCAAAAGCTATATACTGAAATCCGTTGAGGATACGCTGCGAAAATCTAATCCTGACGACAACTATGTGATGATCAATCTTGAGGATTTTGCATTTTCCCACATCACGGATGCGGCTGCACTTCACGATGAGGTCAAGTCACGACTATCGGCCGACAAAACCAACCATATTTTCATTGATGAGATTCAGGAGGTGGAGGGATTCGACAAGGTGATAAGGTCGCTCAATCTCGATTCCGGGAATGATATATATGTGACAGGCAGCAACTCGGCGATGCTCTCCTCCGAGATTGCATCACGGCTCGCCGGGCGAAGTGTGGAAGTCAAGGTGCATCCTCTGACCTATGTGGAGTTTCTGGAATTTCATGCGTTGGAGGATACTGACGAGGCTCTTGACACGTATCTGAGATATGGTGGAATGCCTTACCTGAGAAATCTGGCTGAGACTTCAACATGGAACGAGTATCTGACCGGAGTTATCGATGCACTCGTCTATCGCGACATAGTGAGCCGTCACTCGGTGAGGAATAACGATTTTCTGCAACGGTTGCTGATGTATCTTGCCGACAATGTAGGACAGATATTCACTGCTAAACGCATAGCTGACTATCTGAAGTCACAGCGGGTGAGCGGTACGGTGAGCAGTGTCCAGACTTATGCCGACTATATATGCGAGGCGTATATAGTCAATAAAGTGAAGCGGTGGGATATCGAGGGTAAGAAATATTTTGAGATAGGAGAGAAATATTACTTTGAAGATCTCGGGTTGCGCAACTGCATAGTAGGCTACCGTCCTATGGATATAGGAGCAATACTTGAAAACGCTGTCTACAATAAGCTCGTGTTCGACGGTTATGATGTCAGGATAGGTGTTATGAACAAGGGTAGGGAGATAGATTTTGTGGCTGAGCGAGGCGGCGAACGCAGCTATGTACAGGTGGCACTCAACGTCAACGATCCTGCCACGGCTGCCCGTGAGTTTGGCAACCTCATGGATATCCCCGATAACTACCGCAAGATAGTCGTGACCATGCGCGACTCCGCTCCCAACACCCAGGCAGGCATAGAAATGCACTCGCTGCGGGAATTCCTTAAAAAGTAGGAGGATTTATATTTTGTACCTGTATTGATATGGCATATACCAATNTCAATANAGGTACAAAATTTTTAGAGATCTACAGTTNGATCATTCATGTAGTCAGGTGTCACGTAATGAAACAGATGAGANGGAGGGTGTTTTTTTCACGTTAACTAAAAGTGTTAAAGGCGTATGATTGTGTTTTATAACATATTAATCAGAAAAACTCTGAGAGGAGGCATGGGGTTTAAAGTGTATATTTCATAAATATTAAAAGATCTAATCATTTACTAAATATTCACCCCTCTAAAATTAAATTAAGAATTATGGAAAGAACACGTATTTCGATCGTTCGTGCCGCNCTGTTGGGCGTGGGCATGGTATTTGCCGGAATGACAGCCGTAGCTCAGAGCGAGACTACCGCTAAAAAGATTAAGGATCACCGCACCAATCCCGAAGTGTTCTTCCTGCAGGAGGGTGATGTACCCAACAGTTTCCTTCTCCTTCCTCCTCCACCCGACGGAGCCTCCATCACGTTCCTCAACGATCAGGCGCGTTATAGCTGGGGCAAGACCATGCGCAACACCGAGCGTGGCGACCAGGCTGTCACCGATGCGCGTGTAGAGGGCAACGGTGTGCCTCAGGCTTTCTCGGAGGCTTTNGGCATAGAGATTGACGAGAATACCCCCGAGATACTTAAGCTCATAGTAGGNATGCGCGAGGATGCCGGCGACCTGGGCACCCGCGAGGCCAAGAATTACTATAACCGTCAGCGTCCGTTCTCGTTCTATAACGAAGATACCTGCAATCCCGAGCAGCAGGAGGAGCTTTCGACCAACGGTTCTTATCCTTCGGGCCACACATCNATAGGCTGGGCCACTGCTCTGGTGCTTGCCGAGATCAATCCCGAGCGTCAGAACGAGATCCTCAAGCGCGGATATGAGATGGGAGAGAGCCGAGTGATATGTGGCTATCACTTCCAGAGCGACGTAGACGCNGGACGCATCACGGGNGCTGTCACTGTGGCACGTCTGCATGCCGATCCCGGTTTCCAGAAGCAGCTCGAAAAGGCCAAGAAAGAGTTCAGCAAGCTCAAGAAAGAGGGTAAGGTGGCCAAGGGTACTCCCGTNCCCACCCCCACCACTACCGACTGACACATCCACACACGGCCGACAATATAATCACGCTTTAACAGCTTAAATAATTCACCTCATTGTTAATCAGGGAAGTGTAGCGCCGCCGTGGCGCGGCGATACACTTCTCCACAACNCTCACATCCCTCCTATGAAAAAGATATACATAGCTCTGGCCGCTATGCTGAGCGCACTCTCAATGTCAGCCGAAGGCGAAGACTCCAAGCCCTCGTTCACTATCAAACCGACCGGCCGTATCCTCATGGACGGAGCCGCTTATCTGGGCGGTAACTCGGGTGTCACCGACGAGATGGACACCAAGTTTGTCGACGGAGTAGCCATTCCCGATATACGTCTGGGAGCCAAGGCCTCCTACGGCAAGTGGAAAGCCAAGATAGACGTAGGTTTCAGCTATGGTAAAGTAGGGCTCAAGGACACCTATTTCGAGTATGATTTCAATCCTGCCAACCTGATCAGAGTNGGTTATTTCGTGCCTCAGTGGGGCCTTAACAGCGAGACCAGTTCCTCGATGAAATTCACCTACGAGGAGCCTACTTCCAACGAGTTCTTCTATGCCAATCCTCGACTGCTGGCGGCTATGTGGGTATATGACAAAGGGCAGTATTTTGCCGGAACCACCCTCTTTGTCGAGCAGGCGGCCATGACCCAGAACGCCAACGCTATGGGCAAACAGGGTTGGGGAGCTCAGACCCGACTCGTGTGGCGTCCGCGTTGCAGCGACGGCGATGTGGTGCAGATAGGTTCGTCGTTCAACTATTCGACCCCTACGGCCGACGATCACACCGGGTTTGACTACACCTCCAATTTCCCCAGCCGAGTCTCCAAGGTGCAGCTCCTTAACGCCGACATCACCCACGCGCGCGGCCTCTTCAAGATGACNCCCGAGCTTCTNCTGGTGAAAGGCAACTGGGCTCTCGAGGCACAGTATTATTACATGAACGTGGCCCGTAAGGACGGTTTCAGGAATTATCAGGCCCAGGGTGCCTACGGCATAGTGCGCACACTGCTCATAGGTTCGCGCTACAAGTATTCACATGCCGATGCCGGCGTGGCTACACCCGATCCCCGCTCGCTTGAAATGGCCGTCGGCTACAACTACACCAATGCCAGCGACAGCCGTGCGGGAGTGTGGGGCGGTATCACCAACGACATCAACTGCACTTTCAACTATTATATCAANTCGTGGATGCTGGCCCGTCTGCGCTACTCCTACACCACAGTGCGCGACCGTCAGGTAGAAAATCTTCTTGGCCATCGCCACGTCAACACTATNGAAGCTCGTCTCCAGATCATTTTCTGATATTTACCCTCCCTCACTACATTTTACAGCGGGNACGCGATTTTTAGGTTATCTGACTCTNAAAATCGCGTCCCTGTCGTTTTTTATAGGTTAGTCTTCTCAGCGGTTGAGGATGGAGCGCAGGGTGGGGAGGGGGAGGTTGCGNCGGTCGGCATAGAGGGCGAGCTGGTCGTCGCCCACCGGGCCGAGNAGNGTGTAGCGCGCCTCNGGATTGGCTATATAGAGGCCGGCCACGCTTGCCGAAGGCTCCAAGGCTCCGTTTGAGGTCACGGTGATGCCGATTTCCTCCATATTGAGCAGGTTGTCGAGTTGGTGCATGAGGGTCTGATCGGGTAGGGAGGGGTAGCCTATGGCAGGGCGTATGCCTCTCTCTACTCCGGGCCACAGGGACGGAGCCACNTGAGAATGNAGATATTGCGAGGCGGCTTCGGCCAGACGGTGGGAGAGCAGGGTGACGATGAGACGGTGATAATCGTCGTCGCCNGCTATGTCGGCCGGGATGTTGACACTCACCGCAAAAGCGCCGACCGTGTCGCCCGGNGCATGCAGATAGTCCATCACAGATGTGTAGGNGCCGAGATCGTCGGGACTCTGGCGGCGCAGGAANGGGAGGGTGGCTCCTGATTTATTGCCGGCGGCNGNCTCGATGACCAGAGTGTCGTCGGGGGTGAGAGTGCAATGGTTGAGGGAGGTCACGGCGCGTATCATGTCGGGGGAGTCGAGGTCGATGATGCNGGCGAGTACCTGACGGGTGGTATCGGCCAGAGCAAGCACTTGNGCNGCCTTGTCGACCGAGGTCTGAGCTTCTGTCCAGGCGCGGCGCGACTCGCTGTCGCCCGGGAGCGAGAAGGCCTCCGAGAGAGTGGCCGGGAGGCTCCAGGCTGTGAGATAGGCTTTCCAGTTGATGAGCGGGGCCACGTCGGCCACNCTCAGGGTGCTGACCCGGCNTCCGTAGGCCGCAGGAGCGGGCGCCGGAGACGAGGTGACATAATGTTTTGACCGTGCCTCGGCGACAGGTACAAGCTGCTCGAGNGCCCGGCGGTGCTCATAGTTGTCGCGTGCCTCGCGGGCGCTTGATTTGAGACGGGTGATGAAGTCCTCGCGCGTGACAGGATTGAGNAGNGTGGCGGCCATTATGGGGTTTTGGGANGCNTCNGCCACATGCATCACGGGGCCATCATAGACGGGGTCGATCTTCAGGGCCGTGTGGAGCATCGAGGTAGTGGCGCCCCCCACCATTAGCGGTGTGTCGATGCCGTTGTCGCGCAGGGTGCGGGCCACATTGACCATCTCGCCGAGCGAGGGAGTGATCAGGCCCGAGAGGCAGACTATATCAGGGCGATGCTCCTTGACGGCGGCGAGAATAGTCTCGGCCGGCACCATCACTCCGAGGTCTATCACCTCGTAGTTGTTGCAGGCCAGGATTATGGAGACTATGTTCTTGCCTATGTCGTGGACGTCGCCTTTGACTGTNGCAAAGACTATCTTGCCGGCTTTGGCGGCTCCTGAGGCTGCTCCGCGACGCTCTATCTCGGGTTGAAGGATAGTCACGGCGGCCTTCATGGTGCGCGCAGTCTTGACCACCTGAGGCAGGAACATGCGCCCCTCGCCGAAGAGGGTGCCGACACGCTCCATACCCCTCATCAGAGGGCCGTCTATCAGTGCCACGGGGTCGGATCCCGAAGCGAGAGCCTCGGCTATATCGGCTTCGAGCCATGAGCTGTCGCCATGTACCAGCGCCTCGGTGAGACGCTCTTCCACGGGTGTTTTCTCACGGTTTACTGTAGGCCGGGGAGAGGAGGACGGAGCTCCTTTTACTGCCTGATGCTCCTGAGCCCAGGCGGCCAGTCGCTCAGATGCGCCATCGGAGCGGCAGAGCAATACATCTTCGAGCAAGTCCCTGAGTTCCGGGTCGATAGAGTCATAGTCGACACGTGTGGCCGGGTTGAGGATAGCCATGTCCATGCCGGCGAGGCGGGCGTGGTGGAGAAAAACCGAGTGCATTGCCTCGCGCAGGGGATTGTTGCCGCGGAAAGCAAACGAGAGATTGCTCAGACCACCGCTCACATGGGCTCCGGGCAGATTGGCACGTATCCAGGCGGTGGCGCGTATGAAGTCGAGAGCATAGCGGTCGTGTTCGGGGATACCGGTGGCGACCGTGAGTATATTAGGGTCGAAGATTATGTCGGAGGCCGGGAAAGAGAGACGCTCTGTGAGCAGGCGGTAGGCGCGTTCACACACCTCGATCTTGCGCTCGTAGGTGACAGCCTGCCCCTCCTCGTCAAAGGCCATTACCACTACGGCCGCTCCGGCACGCCGCAGGGCTTCGGCGCGTCTGAGAAATGTCTCTTCGCCCTCCTTGAGAGAAATGGAGTTGACCACGGGTTTGCCCTGTATGCACTCCAGCGCCCTGGTGATGACCTCCCAGTCAGAGGAGTCGATCATCACTGGCACTCCGGCTATGTCGGGCTCGGCGGCCAGCAGGTTGAGGAAGGTGACCATCTCGGTGGCTGTCTCGAGCAGTCCGTCGTCCATGTTGATGTCTATTATATCGGCTCCGTCGGCTATCTGGCGGCGTGCTATGGCGAGTGCTTCGTCATAGTTTTTCTCATTAATGAGCCTCAGAAATTTGCGGGATCCGGCCACGTTGCAACGCTCGCCGATATTGATGAAACGTTCTCCTTTAGCGACTTCAAGCAGTTCGAGACCCGATAGGCGCAGACTCTCGACAGGCTTGGGGGTGGGGAGTGGACGGGGGGCTTTGCCGCGTGCCACCCGGGCTATCTCGGCGATATGGGCGGGGGTGGTACCGCAACATCCGCCGACGATATTCACCATTCCCTCCCGACACATTGTCTCTATCACCCGGGCCATACTCTCGGGAGTCTCTCCGTAGGAGCCGGAGGCGTCGGGAAGTCCTGCATTGGGATGACAGCTTACAGGCCATGGGCTTAATTCGGACAGTTTTTTCAGCCAGGGCATGATCTCGCGCGGGCCGAACGAGCAGTTCAGACCTATCGAAAGCGGTCGGGAGTGCTCGATGGAGGCTATGAAGGCCTCGAGAGTCTGACCCGAGAAGGTGCGACCGTCTTTACCGGCTATTGTCACCGAGATCATTACGGGTATTTCGCGTGTGAGCTCGGTAGCGAGGTCGGCCGCGGCTGCCAGGCCGGCCTTGAGGTTGAGAGTGTCGAAGACGGTCTCAAAGAGTATCATGTCGGCTCCCCCCTGGAGCAGGGCCTGTATCTGGTGACGGTAGGCTTCATAGAGATCCTGATAGGTCACGGCGCGATAACCGGGGTCGTCGATGTCGGGACTCATTGAGGCTGTCTTGTTGGTCGGGCCTATTGACCCGGCCACCAGCACCGGCCTACCGGCCTCGTCGGCCACCCGGCGGGCTATGCGCGCACCCTCGCGTGCCATCTCGGGAGCGAGGCTCTCCATACCATAGTCGGCCATAGAGATGGCGTTGGAATTGAAGGTATTGGTGGAGATTATGTCGGCGCCGGCCTCGACATACTGCCGGGCTATGTCGGCTATGATGTCGGGGCGGGTGAGGTTGAGCAGGTCGTTGTTGCCTTTGAGTTCAGAGGGCCAGTCGGCAAATCTGTTGCCACGGAAATCCTGCTCGGTGAGCTGCCGCTGCTGTATCATAGTGCCCTGCGCACCGTCGAGAATGAGAATCCTGTCGGAGGGTAAGTTCATCTATCTGTTCTTATTTTATTAAGGTGGGGGGAGAGCTTTGTGAACTGATTTAAACTTATTACGGATTAACAATCCGAGGATGTCACGGAGATAATCCTGAGGTTTTTTCTGAGGGAGCGATGGAGATCCATCGTGACTGATAAAACCGATAAAATTAGTCCAAAACAGGCCGAAGGGTTAATTATAAGATTATTTTAGGCCAAGTTTTTTTACTTTCTGTAATTAGTTTAAATCCTTTCTATTTTACAAAAGTAATAAAAAAATCAGTTGCGGACTACATTATCGCACCTTTTTGGGTTTTTCGCGGGCGTAACTTTGCACTGTCAGAAGAAACTAACACTTACTCAAAAACAGAAAACTTCATCAATTTATGGAAACACCTTCGACTCCCTCCACTCCTTCAGCTGAGCCTCAGCTCGACACTTGGGAACTCATGCGTAAAGACACACCCTCGGGCGAGGGCGCCGCTCAAGACGATGAGGACGAAGTGACAGCGCGTGTGCTCGCCAACCGACGTCCCAGCATCTGGGATATGGAATAAATCACCGTCATAGACTATAATACTACTATTCAACCACTTAAAATTAATAATTATGGCTACCCAGCTTATCAACAATTCCCCTATGGGCCATGCGCTCACTACCGACATCACCGCTCAGGTCGCACCCGGTTTGCTCCGTAGTGCTATCGACACACGTATCACCAAGATACGTCCTTCCTCCACACCTCTTGACCAGATCTCGCGCATAGCCGGCGGTCGTCATTGCGGCTCCATGAAGGTGGAATATTATGCCGTGGCTCTCAAGAAGGGCTCCTCGTACATCTCGTCGGGCTTCAAGGGCGCGGAGATATATTCGGGCGACACCGTCGAACTTCAGGTCAAGGACATCACCATGTTTGCCGTCTCTGACACAGTGCTTTTCCCCACTGTAAAGACAGCCGACGGTCAGCCTCTCACGGGCTATATCACCGAGGTGAGCGCACGTTCTATCACCGTGATGCCCACTAATATCGGACTCTCCGACGAAGTGGATAAGGTCGAGGTGCCAATGATTCCTATGAACAGCGAGGTGGTGCGCATGGGACGTGCTGCCGGCGAGCTCGACGTGCAGACCACCCCTTACACCACTCTGCCTGTCAAGCGCAACAACTACTGCCAGATCTTCAAGAGCCAGGTAGAGGAGGGACTGTTGCAGCGACTCTCCGACAAGGAAGTGGGATGGACTTTCAGTGATCAGGAGGAGGCAGCGATCCTCGATATGCGCATGACCATGGAGCGATCGTTTCTTTTCGGCACCAAGAGCAAGATCACTCTCAGCGACGGCAAGGACGTGATGCTCACCGGCGGTGTGTGGCACCAGGCGGCCAAGGAGTTTCATTACAGCAACTCGGCGAGCTCGATCAAGGAGGATATGATCAGCATGATGCGCGAAGCCTTCTCGGGTTGCAACGGCTCGCCACGCAAGATACTGCTCGCCGGCTCGTCGCTCATCGAGACACTCTCGCGCCAGGAAGTGCAACGCACTATCTCTGACAATCATCGTGTCACCAAGTGGGGCATCGATTTCGATGAGATCGTCTCTAAGTTTGGCACCCTCTATGTGGTGCGCAGCGAGGTATTTGATCTTTGCGGAATGGCCGATGCCGGTATTGTGATCGATCCCGAGTATATCACCAAGTATGTCCACATCCCCTTCACGGCCGACCGCATCAGCTTCAGCAAGCAGGGAGTGCGCAACACCGAGGGAGTGGTGCTCACCGAGGCTTCCTGCCTGGTGCTCCGCTATCCCGAGGTTCACATGAGAGTCCTCCCCAAGCAGTCGGCGGCCTGAGCCTGACGCAAAACAAAGCCTCGCGCAGATCACGCCGGGAAGGCAAAGAGAAGATAGTCTTGAACAATAAGGAAATTTAAGGAAACAAGAGATAAAAGCGATATATGGATTTTCGGGCCTGAATCCAAAGTAGTTTCTTCTGACACATTTCACTGCTTTCAGCTTTTATCGGTCTTTCGCACTCCCTTATCCTCTTGCTCATCTTCAAGCTGTCGGTTATCTCAAACTATCCATAGTCAATCAGATCATTCCATTTCATGTCGACGGGACGGCCGCCCTGACAACATGAAATGGAATGGTCGGTTTTTTGGGGATAAAGAGAAGCGAAGTTTTGAATTTTGATTGGAAAAGTATTATCACTTATTCAAAATGTCAAAGGTGACTATATACGAAATTACCCTAAATATAATTATGGAAGAAGTAAGACAGTTTTTAATGGCTTTAATGAAAATAGCCAAAGAGCTTAACACACATTTAGATGACTCCGCCGTAGCCGTTGAATATAGTAAACGTAACGGAGGTATTAAACCAATATTATCGGATGCGGTAATACATCCAATATATTTCCCACATACTGATTTCCCTCCAATAAAAGAGGATTAAATCTTGGTATCACGCCCACATTCGTATCTGTCCCATAAGTATCTAATTTCTTGTGGGACATTATCTTCTTCGATAAATTCTATTTCATCGAGCCAAGCTATACATCGTTGTTTATCAATAAGGTTATAATATTCAACTGTATTGTCATATTTAGAAGGCATATGATGAGGTTTAAAGAATTTATTAGGGCCGTTCTTAAATCTTGCCCATTTTATCTCACTTTCCATAATTTATAATTATTTCCGTTTAACAATTCCCAAAGTTACAAAATATTCCGTAACTTTGCAACCGTCAAGAGTGACAATGTTTTGATAAACGGAAAGTGCTTCTAACTTGAAAAATCGCCAAATTTTTAAAAGTACATCGAAGCACAGCTTGAATAGCTCATATACAAAGTGGGCTGTTCATCTGTGTGTATGTACGAGCGTTTGGCGATGCTTTCAAGTTAGCACAGATGACAGCCCACTTTCTTATTAGTAACGCTGAAAATAACGTCTCCAATACAAGGCTGTCTGAGGGGAAGAATAATATTATGCCTCAATCTATTTTATTGATTATCTTAGTATGCTTTTGGGTACTCATTGCAGTTGCTGGATGTAATTTAGCTAAGAAGCGAAATCGAAATCAAAGTTTATGGTTTATAAACTGTATGACATCAGGTTTATTTGGTCTTTTAGTGGTTGCTTGCTCATCTACTTTAGATTATGACGAAGAGTTGGATATTAGAGAAACCGACACCCTGGGTTGGATTATCTTCTTTATAAGCCTAATTATGCTTGGATTATCTATTTGGTATGGATATTTAGAGTTTAAAGCGTACTCTGACCGTATGTTTTGGAACTCATATTTTATGATGTATTAATGTCCTAAAATCACAAAAGCTAACGCCCGATACTTATATATCGGGCGTTTAAAATTATTAACAGAGTTTTTTTTAGGGTAAACTCATATATAGTCACCATGTCAAATTGTCAAATTGTCAATCGCTATAAAATATTCGGATGATGATTTACGTTTAATTTATTAATCCTCTTCGCTGTGATACATGGAATTAGTATTTGCTACCAATAACTCTCACAAACTCTCTGAGTTGCGCCGTATTTGCGGCGACCGCTTCACTATACTGTCGCTGGCCGATATAGGCTGTCATGACGATATTCCCGAGACAGCCGATACGCTTGCCGGCAATGCTCTGATCAAGGCCCGGTGGGTCAAGGAGCGTTATGGCAAGGATTGTTTTGCCGACGATACCGGCCTGATGGTCGACGCGCTCGACGGTGCTCCGGGGGTCTATTCGGCCCGCTATGCCGGAGAGGCCCACGACAGTGCTGCCAATATGAAGCTGCTGCTCGAAAATCTGCGCGACGTCCCTGCTCCGCGCACAGCCCGCTTTGTCACTGTCATAGCTCTGTGTCTCGGCGGGAAGGAGACCCTCTTCGAAGGCACGGTCGAGGGCGAGATACTCAGCGAGCCCTGTGGCGAGGAGGGTTTCGGTTATGATCCGGTGTTCCGCCCTCAGGGGTGTGAGGGGTCATTTGCCACGATGGATGCCGATGCCAAGAATGCTATCAGCCACCGTGGCCGTGCCACTGCTTCTCTCTTGTCTTTCCTCAATCAGCAATTGCAATGAACAATCTCTTCTCTCGACTCCTGTTTCTCTCTATCGCCCTGATGTCGCTCCTGACGGGTCAGGCTCAGCTTGCGCCCGGTTCCTGGCGGCAATATCCTGTCCATGGCACAGTGTCTTCAATCGTCGAGACTCCCGGCAACCTGTGGTATAACTCGGGGGGATGCCTCTATCAGTATGACAAGAAGGCCGACGAGACCCGTTTCTATGCCAACGGGACAGATATATCCGACTATGATGTCAAGTTTCTCAGAGCCGACCCCGAGGGGCGGTTTATAATAGTGGTCTATACCAACGGCAATATCGACCTGCTCTATCCCGACGGTACCTGCCGCAATCTCCCGGAGATCAAGGAGACTCTTGCCCAGGTCGAAAAAGGTGTCAATGATGTGCGCATCTCGGGCAACGAGATGTTTGTGGCCTGTCCTTTCGGCCTGGTGGTCTATGACCTCGGGCGTCTGGAGGTCAAGGAGTCGGGCCTCTATGGATTTGGCCTGGATGCTGTGATCATTTCACCTACCCATATCTACATACAGCAGACTCCGGCCGACACCTGGGACAGATGTAATGTCTATGCCATCGAGCGTGGCAAGTCGCTGCGCAATATAGCGTCGTTTACTCCGCTGGGCGATGTGTGTAATATGGCGATACTCGATTGGGCGCAGGTCGACGCTGAGGCTAATCTCTATGCCCGCGTGGCTCTGTCGAAGATCGTCGAGATTTTCGAGCTTACTCCCGAAGGGGAGTTCAAGGCTATGGAGTGGCTTATCGACGCTGACGATGAGCTGCTGTTCACCGATGGACTCACTGTGAGTGGCGATGGACGGGTGTTGACCGTCGACCGTGCAAAAGGTATAGTCTATGAAGTAGGCCACTATGCCGACGGTCATGGTAAAGTAGTGGGCCGGGTGCCGGTCACCTCGGGCAATTTCAGGATGTCGGCCCTTGGAGGCAACAGGGAGATGTGGATCGCGCAGGGACGCGAGATCTCTTCCTACAAAGTCGGCGATCAGGGTGAGCTCACGCTGCTGAGCCATCGCGAGCCGCTTGAAAACGCCACCTCTTTTGCCGGTATTTCCCGTATCTTCCCTGCGGCCGACGGCACGGGCTTCTTTATAGTCAACCGAGGCATGAATAAGCTCGATCCTATTGATTCGGGCGACCTTCTGGGCAAGGTCTTGTCGCTCAACCATGTGTCGCCGGGCTCAGGTTCAGGCTCAGTGGCCATTACCGAGATAGATCCTCACCCGGTGAGTGTCGATACCGATAACGGCCGCTATTTCGGGCCACAATGTGACTACCGCATCCTCTCGCCCGGCCACGTGTTGCAGGATCCCGACAATCCCTCCCGTCTCTACATAGCCTCGGCTACCGAGGGTATCTATGTCATCGAGGATGGCGAGGAGGCTGTTAAATTTGACAACACCAATTCGCCTCTGAGGACTATGAGCGGTTTTTATGGTGTCAGCGGTCTCTCTATCGACACTCAGGGCAACCTCTGGGTGACCAAGCGCGCCACGGCCTCCCAGGCGTGTGTGATGATGCTGCCGCGCGACAAGCGTCGCCAGGCCTCGCTCAAGGGGATAGCCGAGAGCGACTGGGTGGTGGCTCCATACGGCAACGTGATCAACTCCTTCAACACTCAACTGCTCCATTTCTCCTCGGGCAAGATGACTGTCGGCATCTCGTTTGGCTCCACGATACAGTTTATCGACCATGCCGGCACTCCCGGCAATCTCGACGACGACAGTCAGGTCTTCTTCACCAAGTTCACCGATCAGGACGGCAAGTCGTTTGCGCCCAAGTTTATCTACTCTATCGCCGAAGATAAGCGTGGCCAGCTCTGGATAGGCACTTCGACCGGAGTAATCACCGTGAGCAATCCCGCGCGTGCCTTTGACAGTGACTTCTATGTCAACCGTGTCAAGGTGCCCCGCAACGATGGCACCAACCTGGCCGACTATCTGCTCGACACCGATGCCGTCACCTGCATAGCTGTCGACAACAGCAACCGCAAGTGGCTCGGCACTGAGAACTCGGGGCTCTTTCTGGTGAGCGAGAACGGCGACCAGGTGCTGGCCTCCTACAACAGTTCCAATTCCCTGCTCCCGACCAATACCATCACGGCGCTCTATGCCGATCCCGGGAGCAACTCCATCTTCATAGCCACCCCCGTGGGGCTCTTTGAGTTCTCCTCGACCTCCGCGCCGGCGCGCCCCGACTTCTCTGACGTCTATGCCTATCCCAATCCCGTGACGCCCGACTATCACGGATGGATCACCATTACCGGACTCATGGAGTCATCGCTGGTCAAGATAGTCGACAGTTCCATGAAACTTGTCTATCAGACTATTTCAGAGGGAGGTATGGCCCGTTGGGACGGCTGCACCATGAGCGGCGACCGCGTGAGAAGCGGTGTCTACTACGTGATGGCCTCGAGCTCGGCCGACTCCGACTCTCTCTCTGGGGGCGTGACTGCTGCCGTGGCCTGCAAGATCATGGTGGTCAACTAACCGGCCCTCCGCGGTGTTTACAATTAAAAGCTCCACTCTTAAGCTACTCTATATTCTATGCAACAACATCTCAGCTATAATGATGAGAATGACCGTGCCTATGGCGCCACCGGCATGGCTATCGGTCTGATGATATATGACGGAGAAGAGATGCTCTACTCGATCGATCTCGACAACGAGGGGCAGATGATGGCTCTGTCGCCCGATTTTTATTTTGCCGGCAATCCCGGTGTCTCGGCCAAGAGTGCCTGGAATCAGATGCTCAAAAACTACAATCTGGGTGTCTCGATGCTCATGGCCAATCTGTTGTGTCGCCACCTGGTGGGACGGCGTGTCGAGCTCCCTTCCGATATGGCTGAGGAGCTCAGGCTCATGACCCGCGACGAGGGCATGGGCAGTTGCTCGCTCGAGCAGGACGAGACCGACCGTCTCTTTGACAAAAATATGGGCTATCTCACTCGCGTGTTCTCCCATCGCGGCGTCCAGGCCGTGGCCCACGACTTTGCCTCGGCTCTGCTCTCACGCCGCCATCTGAGCCGTCTCGACGTCATGGAGCTGCTCGATGCGCTGAGGATGCTCTGACCGCTTATCTCTCAGCGGCGCTTGCTCAGCAGGCGTTTGAGCCGTCGCGCTATCCTGGGGGGGCTGAGAAGGTCGCTTAGTGTCACGGGCCTGAGCCCTTCGAGCCAGGGGCCGAAAGTCAGCGCGGTCTCCCGATAGGCTTCGCAACATAGCGCGGTCTCGTCGATCAGCCAGTCGGGCATCACCCATTGCTCGCCGTAATTGCGGCGGAAACGTTTCTGAAATTTCCTGAGATACACCCTGCACTCTCTGTCGCTCAGAGGGGTGGGGGGTGTCTTTTTATTGTCGCGCGCCCAGGCCATGAGCTTCCGGGTAGGGTAGATGATGAAAGGGCCGAGACCCACCGAGACAGGGCGTATGAACGCGCCGCAGTCGACGGGAGTGACCCTCAGATCCCTGAGCCTGTCGACTCCGGGCTGGTAATTATTGACAGCGGGATATTTCTCCAGAATGGTCAGTGAGGTGGCGTCGCGCCCCAGCAGCATGTTATGGGGCAGAGTGCCCGACACGGCCGCCACCTCCCGGGCTGCGTGGAGAGCGTGGATCAGCTCGGCGAGATCCATCTTCTCGGGATAGATCACCCGGTAGCCCCACTTCTCCATCAGGGAGTCGAGACGCTCGGTGCCAGGCTCGTTTTTCACGGCTTTGGGCAGACGGCTCCGGCTCATATACAGGCGTTTGCCATAGTCGGTCGAGGGGGCCGGCAGGCTCAGGGCGGCCTCTGCGAGCCGGTCGTAGACCACCTTGACATCTTTGGCGAAGATCGAGCGCGGGTAGACCCCTGTCTCACCGACCAACACGCGCCGGTAGCGCGTGGGGCGGTCGATAAACTCTATCTTGTCTCTGACCGAGAGCAGTGTGAGCGCGCGGTCGATATTACCGCTGAGGCGGGGCTTTTCACCCTCGTGGAGACAGAACACTATCCTGTCGACCCCGGCACCCCCGGGGGTGCCGAACAGAGGCCACAGACGCGAGAGCACATCGGTGAGGAAGTGCCCCCAGTGGGTGTTGAAATATCCCCCGTAGAGCACAGTCGCTTCCTCCGTGGCTTCGGCTATATCTTCCTGACCAAGCCGGGCCACACGGGCGGTAAACTCCTCCTCGGCTTCCCTGACCGAGCCCTCCACTATCGAGCCTCGGGGATCGGTCACGCAGGTGTCGTTACACCCCCTGAGCTGAGGCGTGACTATCACTCCGTCCTCTACCATGGTCAGGGCCAGGGGATGGTCGGCCTGCTCGAGACGCTCGTAGCGCCCGGCAAGCACGCCGGCTTTAAGCGGATATAGATAGTCGGTAATGAGTTTCATGGCCGTGGACGGGTAGGGGGGGATGGTCGGTTGCAAAGATACGTAAAAAAACCGTTCCGCCGAGCCGAAGCTCCGACAGAACGGTCGTTTTTTCTATTTCATTTCACGCCCCGGGAGGGCATGATGGAGTCAAGATGGATCACTTGCCGGGAGTAACCTCTACGGCCTCTACCTCAAAGACGAGAGTAGCGTTGGGGCCGATACCGGCCTGCTCGGCACCATCGATGCCGTAGGCGAGCTCGCCGGGGATATAGAGGATATACTTGGCACCCTTGTTCATCATCGAGAGGCCCTCGCCAAAGCCGGCCACTGTGCCACGGGGGCTGAGCGACACGCCATCCTCGTTGCTGTCAAAGACGGTGCCGTCGATGAGCTGACCCTTATACTTGACCACGGCGCTGCCGGTCTTGCCGACGGGCTCGCCGCTACCTTCGCTGACCACTTTGTAGGCCAGACCGCTCTCGGTAGTCTTGATCGAGGGATCGTTCTTGATGGCCTCCTGGATAAAGGCAGCGCCCTTCTCCTTGTTGTCCTTAGCCTCGGGAGAGCTCTCCTTGGCCTCCTTGGCGGCGGCTTCCTTGGCTGCATAGAACTCCATCATCTTCTGCTGGGCGTCCTGGGCGAGCTGCTGGAAAGTCATCTGAGCGTTGCGCAGGGCCTCCATGTCGACCGAGTCGTTCTTGAAAGCCTTGGCGTAAGCCTCATAGACCTTGCTGCGGTCGATGCTGATACCGGCCTGCTCGTAGCGATAGAGCTGGCCCGAGAGCTGCAGACCAAACGACAGACCGGTCAGATAACCCTGCTGGGTGGTGTCGGTCATGATGACGGTCTTGAGACCGCGCAGGATCTCGTCCTTGGGCATAGCGTCTTTCTGATCCTGGGGGATACCGGCATAATCGTTGGCCAGACGCAGGCCCTGGGTGGTGCCCATGAATGTAGAGAGAGAGTCGGCAAAGCCCTTATCGGCCTGAGAGCCTGAGCCGCCACACGAGGTGACGCCGAGCATAGCGGCCACAAGGCCACACGCCATGAGTGTTTTCTTCATTTGAAATATGGTTAAAATTTTAATTCAGTTCTATCAGTCTCAGAGCACTTTGAGAAGCTCCACATCAAAGATCAGGGTAGAGTTGGGGCCTATGATGCCACCGGCTCCCTGAGGGCCGTAGGCCAGCTGGGAGGGGATGTGGAGACGCCATTTCGAGCCGGCTTTCATGAGCTGGAGTGCCTCTACCCATCCGGGGATTACCTGGGTGACTCCAAAAGTGGCGGGAACGCCGCGCTCTACCGAGCTGTCAAAGACGGTGCCGTCGATCAGGGTGCCGGTATAGTGTACCTCCACGCGGTCGTTGGCCGTAGGTATGGGGCCGTCGCCCTCCTTGATGATCTCATACTGCAGGCCCGAGGGGGTAGTGTGTACCTCGGCGCGCTGGCCGTTTTTCTCGAGATAGTCCTTGCCGGCCTGGGCGTTGATCTCGCCCTGCTTGGCTGCTTCGGCCTGCTGCTTGGCCTCGAGCTCGGTGAAATATTTCTGTATCTCGGCCTTGGCCTCGTCGTAGGTCATCTTAGGCTCCGAGCCATAAAACACCGAGGCCACGCCGTCGGCAAAATCCTCGACATTGATGCTCTGGATGCCGCTGGCGCGGAAGTTATTGCCCATACTCAGACCGAGGGCATAGGAGATGCGGTCTAATTCCTTGTTTTCCATAATTTTAATCGTTGTTTATGAGCGTGGGCTCCGGGGGAGACCACGCTACAATGTGCAAAGTTATAAGATTTTTAGTTCGGTAGATGTATTTTTTATTTAAAAAAGTAAAAAATGCCGTCCTATATAGCTGTTACATTACTTATAACACCTTCTCCCCCGAGAAAGTTCCATCTCCCCGGGAGCTCACTCATTGATCTGTCACCCTATCTTCAGGGATTTCAATGAAATTTAATCCCAGGATCTTACCGTATCTGAGAGCTGTCGAAACTTTAATATCCTCCTGCCCGTGGAGAAATTTGCTCATATATTGAGGAGAGACTCCGAGCTTTTCAGCCAAATCCTTTTGTGACAGGTCGTTTGTTTCCATGTAACGGAGAATTTTGAGCACGATTTTCTTTACGGCTATTATCTCATCCTCGTTTTCAATCGACGCTGCGACATCAGCCATCCACGAGGATACTTTTCTGAAACCTCTTTTCCGAGCGATATTTTCCATATTCTCCTTTGTTAAATCAGTCATTACTTAATTATAACCGAGAAAAGCATCCTAACTGACTTTCGTCGTTGGGATATATGATGTTATATTCCATTGTTGGTGGGATGTCAAGGACAAAAGTAGTAATTTATTCTTAAATAAAATCAATCTGCAGGTTTATTTTTTTATAGAAAAGATAGATATTAACAGTTTTGGAAAAAATCAGGAATTAAGGATGGGGCGGGGGGGAGTTTCGGAGGGTTTTTGAGGGGTTTTTGAGGATTTTGGGGGATGTTGAAAAAAAATTTAAATTTTTCTGGAATTTGAACTTGTTTGAACCAAAATTATTTTTTTTTTTGAAAAAAAATTATATATTTTTGCAAGCGGTAACGTGACATCCAACGAAAACGCGACTCTCATCCTGTCGCGACCACCGCTCGTAACTGTTCCGGCTACCATTTTCAATTGATGAAATATTAATAAACTTAAATCAAATAATCACTAAAAAAACACGACAATGGTAGTAAAAAATGATTTCTTTTTGAGAGAAGAGTTTGAAAAATGGCTGGAAACTGAAGTCGGATTGACAACTCCAGAGTCAAGGGCATGTTATGTTATGGCTGACTGCTTTCCCGGAACTGACATTCCCTACTTCGAGATAATAGCCAATCTGATTGGCTACGGGCAACTGTCTCTGGCCCGCACTGTCTTGGATATGTGGGAAAAATCTATCAGAAACAACCACAAGGGTCTTGCTGCGAAATCGGTTAGTAATAAACTTGTCTATCTGAAAAAGATACGCGAGTTCCTGCTGAAATTTGAGAACTCTATAATGAAAAGGGTGCAGGCCGGAGTTTTGAAACCGACTATGTCACTTGATGATCTGATGGATATTTGTTCCGGGATCAATAAGTCAAGTCTGTCACCTCTTGATGGAATGGAGTCTCTTATCAACGCACTCGGAGAGAACGGGATCATCAAAATGGCTGTGGAGTCATCTTATTTCTTTGAGCCTGAACTTGTGAAAAAGCGGTTTGTTGAAATGCTCGTTGATCCGTTTTCGTTTCCGAAACGTAAGGAAAATGAAGATGACAATGACAAGAACAATGGTAATAAGCCGGTATGCTCCTTGATCAATGAATATACCGGCTACAATCTTAATGTCAATACTGACGTGAAACCTTTCCGTCACTACATCATTTCCCACGTCTGGGGTAATGCCTCGGACCCGCGTTATTACACCGCTTTATGGAATGTTGTGCTGATACCGGCCTGGGCCAATCATCTGATGGATAAGAGTGACCGATTGGTTGGTACACTTGCATCCCGACTCAAGTCGACGTTTCAGGCTATATGTATAAAGCTTTATAACCTTAACAATCCCAATCTCTATAATTGGCCTGGCATGAATATGACGTGTCCGCCAGTTGACGCTACGGCCGATGTACTTAAGGGAAAATATGATGTGAGAGTCATTATGCCTACACAGAATAACAGGAAAAGAGTTGGCAATATCCAAGTTAGAGAAGTAAAAATCTAATTTACAATGAACTGATCTAAACTTATTACAAATTAACAATTCGAGATTGTTTTGGAGCTAATTTTGAGGTTTTTGAGGGAGCGATGGGGATCCATCGTGACCGATAAAACCGAAGAAATTAGC
>JAAVCX010000011.1 GCA_014802105.1 Bacteroides sp.
TTCATCTTCATGCGTAATCCCGAGCCGGTACCTGTGACCAAAAATCCATTCAAGGTAGTGGGCAACAATCTCCTTCAGATTTTCAAGAAGCCTCAGATGTGGATAGCAGCCGTGTGGGGTGGAATCATCTTCGGTCTCAACCTCGCGCTCGGCGTGGTCTGGACTCCTAAAATCTATGAGCACTATGGCTTCGGTGACTCCGGATATATCGGCACAGCCCTGCTGTGGCTCGGCCTGGCTGCCGGCTCCTGCTTCTGGCCGCAGTGGAGCAACCGCATAGCCAGCCGCCGCATCCCCTCAATCATAGGCGCCGTAATGATCATCGTGGCGCTTGTACTCACCGTCTATGTGGCGATGCCGATGTGGCTGCTCACGGTCATGATGTTCATGATCGGTATGGGTGCTACGGCCCACATGATTGCCTTCAGTGTAGGCGGTGACGTGGCCGGCGGCCCGCTTGTGGGCACTTCGAGCGCTTTCCTCAACGGCATAATGTTTATATTCGGAGGTATCCTCCAGAATATACCTTCATCATTGAGCAGCAGCGGTCACAGTTTCCATGCCATGTTCCTCCCCTATATTGTAGTTTCAGTGATCGCCCTTGTCTTTATCTTCATCCAGAAAGAGACCGCGCCCAAGGCAAAATAGGGTCATAGACGATCCCGCTCCCGAGTATCTCTTGAATGACCGTCCCGACGGGAGCATGAATGAAACAGCTTCCTGATCACAGAACATCAATCCCCCTCGCCGGAGATAGCTCCGGTGAGGGGGATTGCCGTATAGGGTCGCGAAGGGGGAGTTATTTCGCGTCAATGTCGTGGAGCAGGGTGCTCACGGCTGTCGAAAGCTGATCGTCGATGCCTCGCAAGGTGCGTGCGGGATTGTTCTCGACCTTGACATCGGGCTCGAGCTGAGTGTTCTCAAGGAGATTGCCCTCGGCTGTGCGGAACCCTACGACAGGTATACCGAAGTAGAGCGAGGGATCCTGAAGGGTCACCCAGTTGACCGAACTCATGGTGCCGGGGACAGGCATGCCTACCACCTTGCCCAGTTTGTTGTGTTTATACATCCAGGGGGTGCCGTGGGCGTTGGAGTAATTGGCCTCGCAGGTGATCATGATCGAGGGGCGCAGCCAGCGCTTGGAGGGCATCTCGCCGCTCTTGACTCCGCGTATCTCCTGAGTGAGATATTTCTTGCCGCTGAAGAGCACCTCTATATCTTCGTGGAGACGGCCGCCGCCGTTATAACGGGTGTCGATCACGATACCCTCACGCTGGGCATAACGGCCGAGCACGTCGGCATAGATGCGGCGGTAGCTGGGGTCGTCCATGCTCTTGATGTGCACATATCCGAGACGTCCACCCGAGAGAGAGTCCACGAGGTGACGGTTGCGCTCGACCCAACGCTCATAGAGGATGTCGCCGACAAAACTGTTGCCCACAGGCTTGACTACCTCCTCGACCTGTTTGCCCGAGGGGAGAGTGAAGGCCACGAGGGTCTTGGTGCCCACCAGACGGTTGAGAGCTGCCAGAGGATCGCTATCCTTGTCGAGAGTCTCGCCGTTGATAGAGGTGATGATCGCGCCGGCCACCATTGCCGATTTGGCGCGGTCAAAGGGGCCGCTCTTGAGCACCTCGGCCACCTTGAGGCCGGGCCCGGCGTAATCGGTATCATAGAGCAAACCGAGCGAAGCCGTGGCCACGGGGGAGTTTTCAGGACGATAGCCGCTGCCGGTGTGGCTCACATTGAGCTCGCCAAGGAGTTCGCTCAACATCTCGGAGTAGTCGTAGTTGTTGTTGATGTGGGGGAGGAATTTGCGATAGTCTTCGCCGAGCCCCTTCCAGTCGACACCAAACATATCCTCCACGAGGAAGCGGTTCTGCTCCTGTTCGAGCATGTAGTCATACATGTAGTCACGCTCAGCGGCGGGATCGATGAGATGAGTTCCTCTGACTGAGATATTGTCGACCTTGCCCGAGGGGATGCCCATCTTGCGCAGGGAGCCGCTGAGGATAAAGAGGTTCTTACCCGAAGCGTCGGGCTGGAAAGAGGCTGCGGGCAGACCGAGCTTCTTGAAGAGAGACACGGAGCCTTTGCGGAGTTCCTTTTTCCAGACGTCAAAGCCGTCGTCGACCTTGGCCAGCCAGTAGAGGGCCTCGCCGTCGGGATCGACCCAGGCGTCAGAGAGCTGAGCCGAGAATGGGGTGAGGCGTATGATGCGGTCCTGGATACCGTCGAGTTCGACATTGACATGATCGGCGGGAGTGTCGGCCTTCCTGTCGGCCTCTGCCTTGGCTTTGGCTCCACCTTTTTTGCCCGAGGCCTTGATCTTGATGGCTTTGGGGTCATCGCCTGATGTCTCGGGCTTTTTGGCCGACTTCTCGGCCTCCTTAAGCAGGGCATAGTCCTCGTCGGAGAGACGGTAGCGGTCGAGGGCCTCGCGATTGACAAATACCATGAGCACATCGTCGGTAGAGCCCCACGAGGCATGGTTCTTCATGCCGTAACGGTCGCTGCTGAAGATGATGGCGTTGCCCCCCATCACCCATCGGGGCCCTGAGTTGGAGTAAGCGTCGTCGGTGATATTGGTCATCTCGCCGGTCGAGACGTTAAAGAGAGCTATATCATAGTAGGGGCTGCGCTGATGCACGTCGACCGTGGCTGCAAGCCACTCCGAGTCGGGGCTCCAGTCGAGCTCTATGCCTCCGTTCTTATAAGTCGAGGTCTCGCCCTGGGTGAGCATGGTGATCTTGCGGGTAGTCAGGTCGATGACGCCTATCTTATTGCCCTCCTGAATGAAAGCCATGAGCTGACCGTTGGGCGAGACGAGAGGATCCTGACGGGCCACACCGTCGGTAAACACCGGGGTTTCCTCGATGAGCATGGCGTTGGGGAAGTTGGGGTCTTCCTTGCGGTGGATACGCGCACGATAGATATTGGAGTGGCCGTCACGGTCGCTGGTGTAATAGAGCGAGCGGTTGTCGGCACCCCACGACGGAGCCGACTCTCCGCGACCGGTGTGGGTGATCTGACGGGTTGTGGGATAGTCGGTCGAGGTGACGAATATATCGCCGCGATGCACGAAAGCCACCTGCTTGCCGTCGGGAGAGACGCTGCTCTGACGGGCTGAGTTGACCGAAAGCTCGTGGAGCGGGTCGGAGTCGTCGCGCACGATGTCGACGTTCACCTTGACAGGTTTGCCCCCCTTCTCGTTCATCGTATAGATCTCTCCGTCATAGCCGAAGGCAAGGGTGCCGTCGTTGGCACGCGAGAGGAAACGCACGGGGTGGGTGGTGAAATCGGTGAGACGGCGTGCTGCCGAGGGATTGTCGAGAGGGAATGTCCACACATTGAAACTGCCGCCGTCGCGCTCGCTGAGGAAATAGACGCTGCTACCGTCGGCGTTGACCACCGGGTTGCGATCCTCGCCGTCGCGCGAGGTGAGATTTTTGTGAGAGCCGTCCTTGGCATTGTAGAACCAGAGGTCGCGGGTTGTGGAAGAGGTGTGGTGTTTACGGAAATCGTTCTCCATGCCGACCTTGTCCATATACACAAACGAGTTTCCGTCGGGCATGAAAGAGATCTGGGAGGCAGGAGAGCCGAGCAGCATGGAGGGTCGTCCGCCTTCGACATCCACCTGCCACACCTGACTGTTGCGTGCGCTCGGGAAAAGTATGCTCGAAGCGGGGAGCTGGATAGCGGCTGCATAGACCACCTTGGAACCGTCGGGGCTGAAAGTCATGGGAGCCTCGGAGGCGGAGTTGAACGTGAGACGCTTGGCCTCACCGCCGGAGGCCGACATCACATAGACGTCGAATCCCCCCTCGCGATCGCTCGAGAAAGCTATGCGCGAGCCGTCGGGCGACCAAACGGGGTTTGAGTCGTAGGCAGGGTTGGTAGTGAGCCGCGTGGCGCTTCCGCCCGCGACGGGCACCGTGTAGATATCGCCTTTATAGGTGAAGGCTATGCGTGAGCCGTCGGGAGAAATCTTGATATTTCTCATCCACAGCGGAGTCGCTCCCTGGAGCGAGGCGCCCGAGACTAAGAGTAGACCGAGGCCGACAAGGATCTTTTTCATTGAGGGATGGAGTTACTTAAAATGTGTTTATGGTAATTAGGCAGTCTTGGATACCGAAAGGTGACTTATCTGAGCCATGAGCGTTTCTGGAGGAAGTCTGAGAGCCAGACTCCCAGGAGTATCATCAGACATCCGCTGCCACCGACGAGGGTGATCTTTTCGCCGAGTATCAGCATAGAGAACACCAGGGTGACCACCGGCTGGAAATAGAGATAGTTGCTCGCTTTCAGAGCTCCGATCCTGATCACCGAGAGTGCCCAGAGCAGGTAACAGCCCAGCGAGCAGGCAAGCGAGAGGAAGAGCAGGTTGAGGAGCACCTCGCTCCTGAGGATTACCGACAGCGGAGTGATATGGGAGTTGACAGCCAGAAACGGCAAGGCTGTGACGATGCCGTAGAAGAACACTTTGCGCGTGATAAATCGGGCGTCATAGTGAGCGTTGAGAGGCTTGATCATGATCGAGTAGACAGCCCAACACAAGGCGGCGAGCAGAGCCAGCAGGTCACCGATAGGATTGAGACTCATATTGAAACTCGAGTTGAAAATGACGAGTCCCACTCCGACAAAGGCCACTGTCGACCCGACGTAGGCACCGCGCGCCGGCCGGCTGGACTTATAGATAAATCCGGCCATGAGCACCGTGAGCAGGGGCGAGAGCGAGGTGATCAGCGAGACATTGCTCACCAGTGTATACTCGAGGGCAACGTTCTCAGAAATAAAGTAGATGGAGCCGGCCACGAGGCCACACACCACAAACATCAGCTCGTCACGCAGCGAGGAGGCGAAGATACGTTTGTGGCAGATAGCGAGCAGGCTCACATAGGCGATGGCAAAACGATAGATATATATCTCGATGGGACTCAGCGAGTTATCGAGCAACACGCGCGTCGAGATGAACGAGAGACCCCACGCGATGACTACTATCATTGCAAAACAATGATAGAGCCACTGAGAATTTTTTCCGGGTATTCCTCCGGCTTTCATGGCTTTACAGATTAAAAAACACTGTGTGAGTCAAATTATTCTCCTACTACTCCGATGCGGCTTACAGAGCCGGTGAGTGGATTGAAATGGAGATAAGAGGGGGCATTTTTAGTTCCCCAGGCCGCTTTTTTGGCGGTAAACATGGCCGGGTCGAGTCCATAGACAACCCCATACTGAGCCACTTCAAAGGTATCTTCGGCAAGGGTCTGTCCATCATAGCTCACCGAGACCTCGGCGGTGCCAGGTATACGGTAGGCCACTCCTCCGCGGGGGAACGGGCGTGGCTGACCTTTATCGGTGAGAGGGAGCTGGCCACGTGATTTCTCGAGTACGCTGAAATAGATCGGGGCACCCGACAGATCGTCGGCATCGACAATACCGTCGAGAGCCGAGAGGCGAGCGATCACGCTGCGCCCGGGTGCTCCGTCGTCGGGCACTCCGGCTGTGAAGGTCTTAACCTCTACCGAAGTCTGGACGGTGCCGAGAAACATGGCTGTCAGAGCCTCTTCCTGGGCGTTGATCTGCTCGAGGGCAAGTTTCATAGCCTCTCCGTCGGCGGGCATTCCGTCGGCCTGTCCTGTGATGATCTCGTTGCGGTTGGCGCGCAGTTCGTAGATCTTGGCAGCCGCGAGCTCGGCTTTCTTGGCTACCGACTTGCTCTGTATCATATCGGCAGTCACGGCCTGACGCGCCACGGGGAGCTCGAGAATGGTAGGCTTCGGGGGGATGTTGACGGGCAAGTCTATGTCGGGGGTCTCGCCTGTGTAAGTTTCATCGTTGATCGACAGCGGTGTGCCGAGGTCGGTGAGATTAATATATGTGCCGTCGCCGTTGCGGAAAGTGACGAGATAGAGCTCGTCGGGATCGGCATAGGAGTCGGGGGCTATGACGGCTTCGGTGAGACGCCAGCTCACCGAGGGATGGAGTATAGGAGTAGCATTGAGATATTTGCCTGCATAACGGGCAAATTCGCCCGGGGTCTTGACGGTCTTTTCGGCTGCCAATGTGACCTGGAAACGGGTGAGCGGAAGAGTGTATGTGACACCATAGTCATTGACCTTGGAAGCCGAGAGTCGCGTGGTGGACTGGGCCGATGACGCGAGTGTACCTAAGGCGACACAGATGACGAGGGCTATGGGTAGATGCATGATGTTTATTTTCAGTATAATAGTATAATGTATAGAGACTATTGGGGAGGAGGAGAGTGTTTTTCCGTATGGTGTTCAGAGACCTTTGGAAGCTACAGTGGATCGATGGAGGTCAGTCCATTATGGTCTTGAGAGCGCGGCCTACGGCTTCGGCTATATCCATTCCGGTGGTGCCGTAGTCACCCTGGGCTTCGGCGGCTATCTCTCCCGCCACGCCGTGGATATAGACTCCGGCTACCGTGGCAGTCTCGGGTTTATAGCCCTGAGCGAGCAGTGAAGTGATGATGCCTGTGAGCACATCGCCACTGCCGGCGGTAGCCATTGCGGGTGTGCCCGAGGAGTTGAAGAACACTTTTCCATCGGGGCGCACAGTGGCTGTGTAGCGGCCTTTGAGCACAATGAGGAGCTTGTAGCGATGAGACACTTCGATAGCTTTGAGCAGACGGCCCTCGGCCGAGACCTGTGTGCCGAAGATGCGGTCAAACTCTCCGGCATGGGGGGTGAGTATACTGCCGGGAGCTATATGGTCGAGCAGAGTGGGATTTTGGGCTATGGCATTGAGGGCGTCGGCGTCGATCACGAGCGGCCGTTTGTAGCTCTTGACGAGCGTCTCGAAGGCTCCACGGGTGGCGTCGTTGGTACCTATGCCGGGGCCTACACCTATGGCCGAACAGTTGAAGCGTGCCGACATGTCGGAGATGACATACTCCTGGCGGTCGGGCGAAAAGAGTGCTTCGGGTGCCTGAGACTGAACGATGGGGAACACTGCCCGTGCGCTATGGACTGTCAGTTTTCCCACACCGCTGCGCAAGGCTCCGCGAGCTGCCATGAGGGCTGCTCCGGCCATTCCGTAACATCCGGCAAAAAGCAGGGCGTGGCCATAGTCGCGCTTGGAGGAGAAAGGTTCGCGCTGACGCAACACAGCCTTGATCTCATCGCGCTCGACATAGAAATATTTGGTGGGTATATCGTAGATAGCCCGTGGACTGAGGCCGATATCTATAGTCTTCCATCGCCCGACAAGTGGAGCGTTGTCGGCCATGAAGAACGACAGTCGGGGAAACTGCACGGCCATGGTGAGATTGGCATGAACCACGTTGCGGCCTATGACCCGTGAGTTCCAGTCGCCAAAGAGGCCTGAGGGTACGTCAATAGAGATGACGTATGCTCCCGACTCGCTGATGACTCGCGCCAGCATCATGAAGCCCCCCTCGAGGGGGTCGCGAAGACCGCTGCCAAAGAGACCGTCGATCACCAGATGATCGGGGCCCAGCGACGGGAGGTCGGCACGGTCTATGATCTCGATCAGTCCCTGATAGCCGGTGGCCAGAAGGTCGCGCTTGGCCTGAAGGCAGTCACGCGACAGGGAGTTGCCCTTGAAGTTGAAGAGCAGGATGCTGGGATAGAAACCGGCCTCGAGGAGCAATCGACCGACCACAAGGGCATCAGCGCCATTGTTTCCCGATCCGGCAAAGATGACCACGGGGGTCGTAGGACTCCAGCGGCCCACGATCTCACCGACCACTCCCTCGGCTACCCGGCGTATAAGCTCCTGGGAGCTTACTCCTTCTTCCTCGATGGTGATACGGTCGATCTTACGTATATTTTCAGTGCTAAATATCTTCATACCAGATAGTTGTTTAAGTCGCGGAGACCTCGTAGCTGCTGACAGGACAGTCTGTCGCTAACTTACTCACAAAGGTAAAGAAAATTTCCCGACTTAACAAGGGGGGGAGAGAGTATAGAGTATAGAGTATAGAGTATAGAGTATAGAGTATAGAGTATAGAGTACAGAGTACAGAGTACAGAGTACAGAGTACAGAGTACAGAGTACAGAGTACAGAGTACAGAGTACAGAGTACAGAGTAGTATAGAGTATAGAGTATAGAGTATAGAGTACAGAGTAGTATAGAGTATAGAGTATAGGGTATAGAGATTTTTAGGGGGGAGAATGGAGACATTCTGTCTCCTATACTGAAACCGTCACTCCAACTCCGCAAAAATTCTCTGCACTCTATGCTTTCTCGGCCTTTTTCTTTTCAAGAAATTCGTTGATGCCACAGAGATGCTCGCGAACACGTCCTCCACCAAATTCATAGACTTTGGTGACGAGACCGTCGAGGAAGTCTCGGTCGTGGCTCACAACTATCAGAGTGCCGTCAAAATCACGCAGGGCCTGCTTGAGTATATCTTTGGTCTTGAGATCAAGATGGTTGGTGGGCTCGTCGAGAATGAGGAGATTGATGGGCTCGAGCAGGAGTTTTATCATACATAATCTCACACGTTCACCACCCGAAAGCACCTTCACTTTCTTCTGGTTTTCCTCTCCTCCAAACATGAATGCTCCCAACAGGTCGCGTATCTTAAGTCGCACATCGCCGACGGCTATATCGTCGATTGTCTGGAACACGGTGAGCTCTTCGTCGAGCAGAGCGGCACTGTTCTGGGCAAAATAGCCGATCTTGACATTGTGGCCGAGCTGCAAGGAGCCCTCATGGGTTATCTCGTTCATGATGGCTTTGACCATAGTGGACTTACCCTCGCCGTTGCGTCCGGCAAACGCCACCTTGTCGCCGCGTTCTATCATAAAGGATGCGCCCGAGAATACCGGCACTCCGTCGTAGCTCTTTCCGACCCCTTCGGCTATCACAGGATAACTGCCGCTACGCGGACATGGAGGAAACTTGAGCCGCAAGGCCGAGGTATCCTCCTCGTCCACCTCGACTATCTCGAGTTTTTCGAGCCATTTCACCTTGCTCTGCACTTGGAAAGTCTTGGAGTAAGTGCCCTTGAAACGCTCGATAAACTCTCGTGCCTCGGCTATCTGTTTCTGCTGGTCGTCATACTGTTTCTGCTGTTGTTGCCTACGCTCCTTACGCAACTCCAGGTAGTGACTGTAACGGGCTTTGTAATCATAGATACGTCCGAGAGTCACCTCGATGGTGCGAGTGGTGATGGTGTCGATAAACCGCCGGTCGTGACTGATCACCACTACGGCCATCGGACTATTCATGATAAACTCCTCGAGCCACCCTATCGACTCAATGTCAAGATGGTTGGTAGGCTCGTCGAGCAGGAGCACATCGGGATTGCGCAATAGAAGCTTGGCCAACTCGATGCGCATGCGCCAGCCTCCCGAGAACTCCGAGGTCGGTCTCGAGAAATCCTCTCTCTTGAAACCGAGACCCAACAGTGCCTTCTCGACATCCTCCTCAAAGTGCGTGAGGTCTATGGCATAGAATTTCTCGCTCGCGGCGGCTACCTTCTCGATGAGCTCCATATAGGAATCGCTCTCATAGTCGGTGCGCGTGGCCAGCTCGTTGTTCATGGCGTCTATCTCGGCCTCCATCTCGCGCAGATGGGCAAAAGCCTGCGAAGCCTCCTCGAAGACCGTGCGCCCGTCCTCGGCCATGAGATGCTGGGGCAGATAGCACACAGTGCAGTCCTTGGGCACCGAGACCGATCCGCGCGTGGGAGTGCGCTCTCCGGCCAGGATCTTGAGCAGGGTGCTCTTGCCCGCGCCATTCTTACCCATCAGGGCTATGCGGTCTTTGGGATTGATCACAAATGAAACATCTTTGAAGAGCGTCGTACCTCCAAACTCTACCGTGAGGGCGTCTACTGATACCATAGGATTGTTTTTAAGTATCTCTTAAAAATTAAACGTCAATATATTTTTCCATTAGTAACCCGTGATAGACTCTTATACTCTCTGTGAGATTTATTTTCAAGAGTTACTTAAATTATATACAAAGCTACAAAATAGCCCCGACTCACGCAAATATCCCTTGGGAGCCAATTTCGGAAAGTGTCCTCCATATTTTTGACAGGTCATGCAAGATTTATCATTTTCTTACGTTATACTTTAGAATAAAACTGTTTTAAACTTATTACGTCCTGATTCTGTTCCACAGATCGACCAAACAACCTGTAATATTCAATAAGTCCAAATCAGTTTACAATCACGTTGTTTCAGACCTCCCGGATGAAAGTAATCACACTCACACCTGCCCTACTTTCTCAGGCTGCCGCGCAGCTTGCCGGGATTGTCACAGACCAACGTAAAGTTCCCTATACCGCCATAGTAGGAGTGATCACCGGCGGAGCTGTGCTTGCCGATCTGATGCAACCCCATCTGCCTCCGATGAAGAGGTTTGAGATTTTATTCCGGCGTCCGTCGACAAAGTTAAAAGACAAGGCCCCGGGAGTGTTCTCGGTACTCAAGCATCTGCCCCTGGTGGTCTCAGACTGGCTGAGGATGGCCGAGTCGCAGTATCTCTATCTCCATTCGCGCAAACAGCGCAATGTGAGCCGCCCTGCCCTCGACAACGATCTGAGAGAATTTGTCGCGTCGCTACCCCCCGGTAGCCCGATACTCCTGGTCGACGACTCCATTGACTCGGGAGCCACCATCGCGGGATGTCTCGAAGCACTGCGCGAGGTCAACCCCGGGATAAGCATTACCGTCGCCACACTCACCGTGACAATGCCCAATCCGCTTGTAAATCCCGACTTCAGTCTCTATTCGGGGCGTACCCTCGTGCGTTTCCCCTGGTCAAAGGATTATAGACAGAACACATCCCGATGACGACAGTAATAGATCTGGACGGCACGCTGATCCCCGAAAATTCCCTGCAACTGTTTGGCCGGAGACTTATCTCCCTGATACACACACGCGGCAACCGTGCTGCTTTGGTACGCCTGCTCGGACTGGCGGCCCTACGCAAACTCCGGCTCATCAGCCACCGTCGTGCCAAATGGGAGATGATGCATATTGCCTGCCGTGAGCTGTCAGATAAAGATTTTACCGACTTTGCTCTTGAGCTTGCCTCGAGGGTGAGACCCCGGTTCAGCCCCCTCCCCCACCCGTGTATACTTGCCACGGCCGCTCCCGCCGAATATGCCAGGCCGCTTGCCGCCCTCCTCGGGTTTGACGGATGGGTGGCCACGGTCACAACCCCTGCCTACTCTGATTATCGCGAGACCCGCGGCGTCCACAAGCTCAAGACCCTGCTGGCCCTCACTCCGCCTCCCTATCATTTTCTGACCGACCATCCCGACGATCTGCCTCTGGCCATTTATGCCGAGCAGCACGGAGGCCGGGTGACCTGGGTCAAATAGCGCGAGATCCGGCGATAGTCTTATACCATTATATCCCGCATATACCTCACATACTCCTCGCATGGCCTTGCCGGCCCATCACGATTTTTCTCTAACCGTCTTTTCATATCCCCATCATAAAAAGATCTCCCTGAGTCAAACGACTGCTCGACTCAGGGAGATCTGTTTATCTATTCAATTGCAGAAATCAATCGCGGTGCTCGCGACGGGGACGATCGCCGTCACGACGGGGACGACGCTCACCACGGTCGTTACCCTCGCGGCGGGGACGTTCGCCACGGGGAGCACGTTCGCGCTCTACATAGCCTTCGGGCTTGGGCTGAAGAGCTCTCATGGAGAGACGATATTTACCTGTCTTCTTGTCAATCTCGATGAGCTTGACCTCGACAGTGTCTCCCTCTTTGAGGCCCGAGGCCTCCATGTTCTCGAGACGATCCCAAGAGATCTCGGAGATGTGGAGCAGACCGTCACGGTTAGGCATAAATTCTACAAATGCTCCAAACTCAAGGATCGAGCGCACCTTGCCGGTGTAGACCTTACCCTCTTCAGGCAGCTCTACGATAGCGTTGATCATCTCGAGGGCCTTGTCGATAGAGGGCTTGTTGGCGGCAGCTACCTCGATGTAGCCACCCTCGGGGATCTCGTCGATGGAGACAGTGGCGCCCGAGGCCTCCTGTATGCCCTGGATGACCTTTCCGCCCGGGCCAATGACAGCACCGATGAGCTCCTTGGGGATGAGCATGGTGACGATGCGGGGCACGTGGGGCTTGTAGTCCTCGCGGGGAGCGGGTATAGTCTCCTCGATCTTGTCGAGGATGTGGAGACGACCGTCGCGGGCCTGGAGAAGAGCCTTCTCGAGTATCTCGTAGCTGAGGCCGTCGACCTTGATGTCCATCTGAGTGGCGGTGATACCCTTGCGGGTACCTGTCACCTTGAAGTCCATGTCGCCGAGGTGGTCCTCGTCGCCGAGGATATCAGAGAGCACAGCATATTTCTCACCGTCGGAGATGAGACCCATGGCGATACCGCTGACAGGACGCTTCATCTTCACGCCGGCATCAAGCAGCGAGAGAGTGCCGGCACAGACAGTGGCCATCGACGATGAGCCGTTGCTCTCGAGGATGTCGCTGACAATGCGGCAGACGTAGGGGAAATCATCGGGGAACATGCGCTTGAGGGCACGGTGGGCAAGGTTGCCGTGGCCCACCTCGCGACGGCCTACGCCACGGGGAGCACGCGCCTCGCCTGTCGAGAAGGGGGGGAAGTTGTAGTGAAGCAGGAAACGCTCGCGGCCCTGATTGAGCACGTCGTCGACAATCTTCTCATCGAGCTTGGTGCCAAGGGTCACGGTAGCGAGGCTCTGGGTCTCACCACGGGTAAAGACAGCCGAGCCGTGGGGGCCTGCCAGATAGTCGGTCTCGCACCAGATGGGGCGTATCTCGTTGGTCTTACGGCCGTCGAGACGTATGCCCTCGTCGAGCACACAGCGACGCATGGCCTCCTTCTCGACATCATGATAGTAACGCTTCACCAGGGGAGCTTTTTCCTCACGCTCCTCCTCGGGGAGAGAGTCGATATACTCGTCGCAGATAGCGTCAAAGCTATCCTGACGCCAATGCTTGTCGGCACAGCCGGCCTTGGCGATGGCATAAGCCTTGTCATAACACTTCTCGCGGACGTCGGCACGCAGGGCCTCGTCGTTGACCTCGTGGCAGTATTCGCGCTTGACGGTCGAGCCGACTTCCTCGGCAAGCTCCATCTGAGCCTTACACTGCTCCTTGATAGCCTCGTGGGCTACACGCAGAGCCTCAAGAAGGTCTTTTTCGCTGACCTCGTTCATCTCGCCCTCTACCATCATGATGTTATCGTAGGTGGCACCGACCATGAGCTCCATGTCGGCTTTCTCACACTGCTCGAAAGTGGGGTTGATGACAAACTCTCCGTCGACGCGGGCTACGCGCACTTCGGAGATAGGGCCGTTGAAAGGAATATCGCTGACGGCCATGGCTGCCGAGGCGGCAAGACCGGCGAGAGCGTCGGGCATGTCGACACCGTCGGCCGAGTACATGGTGACCTGGACAATGGTGTCAGCATGATAATTATCGGGGAAGAGGGGGCGCAGGGCGCGGTCTACAAGGCGAGAGGTAAGTATCTCGTAGTCGCCGGCACGGCCTTCACGCTTGGTGAAGCCACCGGGGAAACGTCCGTTGGACGAGAATTTTTCTTTATACTCGACAGTCAGGGGCATGAAGTCTACGCCTTCGCCGGCCTCCTTGGCCGAGCAGACTGTTGCGAGAAGCATGGTGTTGCCCATGCGGAGTTCTACCGCTCCATCGGCTTGCTTGGCCAGCTTGCCCGTCTCGAGGGTGATGGTACGGCCGTCGGGAAGCGCGATGGTTTTCTTGATTGGATTCATAAATTGGTTAATTCAGCTTTGTTTTGTGTCTTCGTTTTTGCAGCTTAAAGGCGCCACACCGCTGAGGGGTGAGCGCGGAGGTGTGCAAAGTTAGTGATTTTTCCACTAATTTCACCTATATAATACTGTAATATTTCTCAACAGAACCATAAAATTAGTGAAAAAATAAGCCTGTCAGATCTGCGGCCCCACGACTCCGGGTTGCCGGCAAGAATGAGGCCGTCATATATCGGCGCCGTCTTTCAGAGCCTGGCCTATCCATGCAAAAAACAATATCACAATCAATATAACGGTCATAGCCTTGTAATTTAGAGTTGTAATCCTAAAACTGTTTCACTTGGCCAAAGCAACGGTCACCCCGGAGCAAAACCGACACCCAGTGATGTTAAAAAAACTTAACCACCCATCATTTCGACAAAAAATGTTAAAGCCCCTCGGGCAAAGTTGAATATAAGAGGCATTAACATTACTTTTGTATATGTAACTCCTGGAAATCACATAGGTCAGGAAGCCTGTCAAGGTCGCTGTCCGTCTACACTCTGAAATTTACCCAACCCCTTAATAAATCTTTCAAGCAATGACTACCTCACCCTCTACTATCATAGGGCGTCTGGACGCCTATCGCGAGGATATGAAAAGTGCAGGCCTTCAGGCCTCTATCGTGCCCCGCACCGATCCCCATCTCAGCGAATACATTTCATCTCACTGGCATTGCGTGCGCTATCTCACGGGCTTCACCGGCTCGGCCGGCACCCTGGTGGTCACCCTCGACGGTGCTTACCTGTGGGTCGACTCGCGCTATTTCCTGCAGGGCGAACAGCAGACCCGCGACACAGGCATCACCCTCATGAAGGAGGGTCTGCCCGGCACCCCCACGATAGCCGGATTTCTCACCTCGACTCTCAAGGCCGGTGACACGGTCGGTATCGACGGCCTGCTGATGTCGGTACAGGAGGCCCGCTCGCTCCAGGGGGCACTCTCGGCCCGCGACATCAAGCTCGATGTAAATTATACGCCCATGGATAGAGTGTGGGCCGACCGTCCTCTCCTGCCCCAGGATCCCGTGTTTATCCATGACGAGAAATATGCCGGCGAGAGCGCAGCGTCAAAGCTCGCCACCCTGCGTGACGACATCGCCAAAGCCGGAGCCGACGCCTTCTTCTCCTCAGCTCTCGACGAGATAGCCTGGGTGCTCAATCTGCGGTCAACTGACGTGCCCTGCAACCCTGTAGCAACCTCATTCCTCTATGTAGGCCCGTCGGAGGCAGTGCTGTTTATCGACCCTGCCAAGATGACCGCCGAGGCCAACGATTATCTTGCCAAAGCCGGAGTCTCGACCCGTCCCTATGGCGAGGCTCTCGACTACCTCAAGGGGATCGACAGCTCGGTGAAGGTGCTTCTGAGCGGTAGCAAAGCCTCGTGGGGAGTCATGACCGCCCTCGATGGCCATTATGTCATAGGCGAGTCGCCTCTTCAGCTCCCCAAGGCTATCAAAAACGCCGTTCAGCAGGAGGGTATTCGTCAGGCCCATGTGCGCGACGGAGCCGCAATGGTCAAGTCGATAATCGAGATCAAGCATATCATGGACAACGGAGGCGAACTCACCGAGATCGGCGTGGCCGAGATCCTGGAGCGCAACCGCCGCAAGGATGGTCTCTTCTTTGACCTGAGCTTCGAGAGCATCTGTGGCTTCGGCCCTAACGGAGCTATCGTCCACTACTCGGCTACACCCGAGAGCGACACCCGTCTCGAGCTCAACAACCTGCTGCTCATCGACTCGGGCGCCAATTATCTCGATGCCACCACCGACATCACCCGTACTATCGCCCTGGGTACCCCCTCGGCCGACATGCGTCACGATTTCACCCTTGTGATGAAGGGCCACATCGCCATCGCCACAGCTATATTCCCGGCCGGCACACGCGGCCACCAGCTCGACGCTATGGCCCGCATGCCGCTCTGGAAAGAGGGTAAGAGCTATCTCCACGGCACAGGCCACGGTGTAGGCCACTTCCTGAATGTCCATGAGGGGCCTCAGAGCATACGCCTCAACGACACTATGGCTCCGATGATGCCGGGAATGCTCACCTCCAACGAGCCCGGAGTCTACCTCGAGGGGCGCTATGGCATACGCTGCGAAAACCTCGTGCTCACTGTCCCGGCTATGACCACCGAGTTTGGCGACTTCCTGGGCTTTGAGACAGTGACTATGTGTCCGTTTGACCGCGTCCTCTTCGACACCGAGATCATGTCGGAGGCCGAGATAGAGTGGGTCAACCTCTACCACCGTCGTGTCTACGACAATGTCGCACCCCTGCTCGACGAGAACGAGCGCGCCTGGCTCGCCGAGGCTTGCGCTCCGCTCAAATAAAGAGTTACTTATCACTGATTAAAACCATGGCATTAATCATTCCCGTAAGAGGATTTACTCCTGAAATAGGCCGCGACACTTTTCTGGCCGAAAACGCCACGATCATCGGCGACGTGAAGATGGGCAGCGAGTGTAGCGTGTGGTTCAACACCGTCATACGCGGCGATGTAAACTCGATCGTCATCGGTGACCGCGTGAACATCCAGGACGGCTCGGTGCTCCACACTCTCTATCAGAAATCAACCATTGAGATAGGCAACGATGTCTCGATCGGCCACAATGTCACTATCCACGGTGCCAAAATCCACGACCTGGCTCTCATAGGCATGGGAGCGGTGGTGATGGACGATGCCGAGGTTGGCGAAGGAGCTCTGGTAGCGGCCGGATCGGTAGTGCTCTCACGCACCAAGATTGGGCCTAACGAGCTCTGGGGCGGCGCTCCGGCCAAATTCATCAAGATGGTCGATCCAGAGACCTCGCGCGAGCTCAACACCAAGATAGCCCGCAACTATCTCATGTACTCGCGCTGGTATACCGACCCCACTGACTGACCGGCAGTATTGACGTTATTGTCACTGATGTCATTATAGATGTCAGGAAAAAAATCAATCGGCATCCCGATGGTAAAATACCGGGATGCCGATTGATTTTTTAGAACGGTGGTCTCAGAAAGCCACCGATTTCATGGTGAGCCCTGTGGTCTCCTGGAGACCGAAGAGAAGATTCATGGTGTGAACGGCATTACCGGCCGCACCCTTGAGCAGATTGTCTATCACAGCCGTGACAAGCAGACGGCCGTCGATCTTGTCAAGATGGATGATACACTTGTTGGTGTTGACGACATCCTTGAGATCGGGGATCTTGGAGGTGATGAACGTGAAGTTGTGATCATCAAAATAGTCCTGATAGAGCTTGATGATCTCGGGGAGCTCGAGCGGACAGTCGAGATAGCTCACAGCCATGATACCGCGGGAGAAAGCTCCGCGCACAGGCATCATGTGGAGGCGCGAGCTGAAGCTCTGCTGCATGGCCGAGAGGGTCTGCAATATCTCTGCCTCCTGGGGGTGACGGAAAGGCCGGTAGACCACCATATTGTCGTTGCGCCAGGAGTAGTGGGTAGTCGGGCGTGACTCGGCTCCCTCGCTGGTAGCACCGGTGATGACTGTAGTGTGTATATCGGTATTGAGCAGGAGATTTTTGGCCAGAGGTATTAGCGAGAGCTCCACAGCCATGGCCAGACAGCCGGGATTGGCCACAAAACGGGCGCCGCGAACCATCGGTTTGCGGTTGAGCTCCGAGAGTCCATAGACAAACTCATGAGGATTATCGTCGGTCGGGGCCAGTCTGAAATCGCGCGAGAGGTCGATGATCTTGAGGTGGTCGGGGATTTTGACCGAGGCAAGAAACTCGCGGGTCTTTCCGGCCGGCCGACAGCAGAAGAGCACGTCAATGTCGTCAAGATCGTATGTCGACGAGAAAACCAGGTCGGTCTCGCCATAGAGACCCTGATGGACATCGACAACCCTGCGCCCGGCCACGGTGCTCGAGTGGATCCACTTGAGCATCACGTCAGGATGATTGATCAGTATCCTGATAAGTTCACCGGCAGCATAGCCCGAACCTCCTATTATACCGACTTTTATCATTGCTGATCGACAGGTTGAATGGTTTCGATACCACGCTCCATGCGCGCCACAGTTTCCTCGAGGCCTATCAGCTCGGTGATGTCAAAGATATGAGGGCCCTTACATTCGCCCACCAGAGTGAGGCGCCAGGCGTTCATGACATTGCCCAGATGATAGCCGTTGGCCTCAACCCAGCCAAGCACAACAGGCTCGGCGTCGGCACCCTTGAACGAGGGGAGAGCGCGAAGCACCCCGATAAGCTCGGTGAGAATAGCCGGAGTCTCGGGCTTCCAGCGTTTGCGTATATCCTTCTCGGCGTAGGTCTCGGGAGCGACAAAGAAAAATTTGGCCTGATCCCAGAGATCGCCGACAAAATTGATGCGACCCTTGACCAGTTCTACCACACGGGCTATATACTCGCGTGAGAAGTCGTCGGGATTGACCCCGTGGGCCTCGAGCACAGGGCGGAACAGCTCGCCGAGCTCCTCGTCGGGAGTGGTCTGGAGATATTCGTGGTTAAACCAGCGTCCTTTTTCATAGGCAAATTTGGCTCCGGCCTTAGAACAGTGTTCAAACGAGAATTTCGAGATGAGCTCGTCCATCGACATGATTTCGGTATCGTCGCCGGGATTCCAGCCCAGCAGAGCCAGGAAGTTGATCACAGCCTCGGGCAGGTAGCCGCTCTCGCGATAGCCGGTAGAGACATTGCCGCTGGCGGGATCGTGCCATTCCAGAGGGAAGACGGGAAAACCGAGACGGTCGCCGTCGCGCTTGGAGAGTTTGCCCTTGCCGTCGGGCTTGAGCAACAGGGGCAGATGGACGAAATCGGGGCGGCTGTCGGCCCAACCGAACGCCTCGTAGAGCAGCACATGGAGTGGAGCCGAGGGGAGCCACTCCTCACCGCGTATCACGTGGGTCACCTCCATGAGGTGATCGTCGACGATATTGGCCAGATGATAAGTGGGCAGGTCGTCGGCACTCTTGTAGAGCACCTTGTCGTCAAGAATCGAGGAATTGATAGTCACCTGGCCGCGCAGGAGGTCATTGACCACCACGTCGCGCCCGGGCTCTATCTTGAAGCGCACCACGTAGGGGGTGCCGGCATCCATCAGCGACTTCACCTCCTCGGGGGACAACGACAGAGAGTTGCGCATATTCAGACGGGTCGAAGCGTCATATTGGAAATTGGGCGTAGCGGCACGCGCAGCCTCCAGCTCGGCGGGAGTGTCAAAAGCTATGTAAGCCTTGCCGGCATCGAGCAGCTTGCCTACATACTCGCGGTAGATGTCGCGACGCTCGCTCTGCTTATAGGGCCCGTAGGCACCACCCTCGCGCACACCTTCGTCGATCTTAATGCCGAGCCAGGCGAGCGACTCGTTGATATAGTCCTCGGCTCCGGGCACAAAACGCTGGGAGTCGGTGTCCTCGATGCGGAGTATCATGTCGCCACCGTGACGGCGGGCAAAAAGATAGTTATAGAGAGCTGTTCGAACTCCTCCGATGTGAAGAGGCCCTGTCGGCGAGGGCGCAAATCTTACTCTTACTTTTCGTTCCATATATGTTGAGACAGTGAGTAGGTATACAATAATTGAGCTACAAAAATAGCTAAAATTCGGTTGTTTTCTAAATAATAGGAAAAAAAGTTGTACTTTTGCAGACATACGGGACTACCCCGGGCCACGACCCCGAGTCGCGCCAGAGTCACTCTTTACCTTAAATATTATGGATACCCGCACCCCTTACGTCCCCGAACCCGCCATACGCCGCTTGCCCTGGTATCTCGCCTGTGTGCAGCAACTTAAGTGCCAGGGGGTGGAGCATGTCTCCTCCACGGCCATATCCAAGCAACTCAATGTCGACGCCTCCCAGATAGCCAAAGACCTCTCCTATCTCAACATCAAGGGCAAGACCCGCATAGGTTATGAGGTGGCCGAGCTGGAGAAAGGGCTGAATGATTTCCTCGGATTTCATCTGAGCCACAAGGCAGTGATGATGGGTGTGGGCTCGCTGGGACGCGCTCTCGTGACCGACTCGGGCCTGTCGAGATATGGACTCAATATAGTAGCGGGATTTGACGTGTCGCCCCGTATGATAGGCACATCAATAGCCGGAGTGCCCGTCTATGATATCAGCGAGCTCTCCTGGCGCCGCGAAGAACTCGGCGCCGAGATAGCCGTGATCGCTGTCCCGGTAGAGAGTGCCGCCAAAGTCACCGAGATGTGTATCGACGCCGGCATCAAGGCTCTGTGGAACTTCACCCCTTTCCATATCAAGTCACGCCCCGGCATCATCATAGAGAACACCTCGATCTACGCCCATCTGGCGGTAATGTATAATCGCATGGGTAATCAGGAAAAATGAAAATACTGCGTCTCACCGGCTCTCCGCTCAGACTGGATCTCCACCCCGACTCGGCCCTCCTCCCCGACGGCCGCCCCTTGTTTTATCCCGACTTCGGGAGCGACTGGCGTGCCGACCTTTATCTGGCCGTGCGCATCGGCCGTCTGGGCAAGAGAATAGCGTTGAAATTTGCCCCGCGCTATTACGATGCCATCTCTCTGGCCCTGATCATCTCCCCCTCCGATATGGGCGGCACGGCCGACTCATCGCTCACCCCCTACCCGGGGTGGCTCAACGCTCTCGACAGCAGTATCACCCACGGCCGCTGGATAGCCCCCGGCGAAGTGTCTGCGACCACAGTCAGCGTCGTCAGAGCTAACGGCGAGCCCGGATCCACGGCAGAACTACGGCTACCGACGGCCGATATAGACCCGGTGATCAACCGCCTATCGCTACACACCACCCTACGCACCGGCGACCTCATTCTGATACCGCTCGGCGCTTCAGTGGGCCTGTCGCCCAAATCAAGAATAACCGCCACCGACGATTTGCTCAACGTCAAGGTCGTATAAACCACGACGACCGACACCGCCCCCTCACACTCTATCCCGAGAAAACATCAGTCTACGTCATCTCCCAGGCATTTATTTCTGCTGTTCCCGGCATTTTTATGCTGAACAACATGTATTTAAATTTGCCAGAGGAGTAGAGGTATCGTATATTTGCAACCTGTAAGTGTAATTTATACACTTATTGCCAAAAATACAATAACCTTAATTATACCATGAAAGGACTTTTATCTTCAGGGCTGGTGACTCTCGGTGTCACCGCCGCGGCTGCATTGTCGCTCGCCTCGTGTGGCGCAGGCAAGACTCAGCCGTCAGATGTAGCCGGACTCGATCCCACTAAATTTGAGGCCGTTGTCGACGGCAAACCCGTAGCACTCTACTCGCTGCGCTCGAGCTCGGGCATGGAGGTAGCCGTGACCAACTATGGCGGCCGCATCGTAGCCCTCCGCGTGCCCGACCGCGAAGGCGAGCTGCGCGACGTGGTGCTCGGTTTTGACAGTATCCAGGCTTATTTTCCCGAGAACAATCAGACCGACTTCGGCGCAGCCATAGGCCGCTATGCCAACCGCATCAACAAGGGCCTGCTCCCCATCGACGGCGACACGATCCAGCTTCCCACCAATAATTTCGGCCACTGTCTCCACGGCGGCCCTACCGGATGGCAGTATCAGGTCTACTCGGCCGAGCAACCCAACGACTCGACCCTGATCCTGACAATGGACTCGCCTGACGGCGACAATAATTTCCCCGGCAACGTAAAGGCCACCGTGACCTACACCGCCCTGCCCGGCAACAAGCTCGACATCGCTTACAGCGCCACCACCGACGCTCCCACGGTCATCAACATGACCAACCACTCCTATTTCAACCTCTCGGGCAACCCGGCCAACGCCGTGACCGACGACATCCTCTATATCAACGCCTCGACTTTCACTCCCGTCGACTCAACCTATATGACCACCGGCGAGATCATAGCCGTGGCCGGCACACCCATGGACTTCTCGACTCCCCGACGCATAGGCGAGGCCATCGACTCGACCGACTACGAGCAGATACGCAACGGCAACGGCTATGACCACAACTGGGTGCTCGATACCAAAGGCAACATCGAGGAACCCGCCGTGGCCCTCTGCTCTCCACTCTCGGGCATTACCCTGAGCGTCTACACCGACGAACCCGGCGTACAGGTCTACTCGGGCAACTTCCTCGACGGCACCGTCACCGGCAAGGGTGGCATCACCTACGGACAACGCACAGGCATCTGCCTCGAGACCCAACACTATCCCGACTCCCCCGGCAAGCCCCAATGGCCCTCTACCCTGCTGCGTCCGGGCGAGACCTACAACTCCCACACCATCTTTTCATTTTCAGTCACTGAATAATTCACACCTTAATATATAGATAATCATGGCAACACTCGACTGGATAGTCATAGCCATCTTCGCCCTTGCACTGGTGGGTATCATCGTGTGGGTGATGAAACAGAAACAGAACAATGCGGCCGACTACTTCCTTGGCGGCAAGGATGCCACCTGGATAGCCATCGGCGCCTCTATCTTCGCGTCAAATATCGGTTCAGAACACCTCATAGGTCTTGCCGGCTCGGGAGCCTCCTCGGGCATGGCCATGGCCCATTGGGAGATACAGGGCTGGATGATACTGCTGCTGGGATGGGTATTCGTGCCTTTTTACAGCCGCTCGATGGTCTACACCATGCCCGAATTTCTCGAGCGTCGCTACAATCCCGAGTCGCGCACCATCCTCTCGGTAATCTCGCTCATCAGCTATGTACTCACCAAGGTGGCCGTCACCGTCTATGCCGGCGGCCTGGTGTTTCAGCAGGTCTTCGGCATCGAGGAGGTCTGGGGTATCGACTTCTTCTGGATCGCCGCTATCGGCCTGGTGATCATCACCGCCCTCTACACCATCTTCGGCGGTATGAAATCAGTGCTCTACACTTCGGTGCTTCAGACCCCCATACTTCTGCTCGGCTCGCTGATCATCCTTGTGCTCGGTCTGCGCGAGCTCGGCGGCTGGGACGAAATGATGAGAGTGTGCTCGGCTGTCAAGGTCAACGAATATGGCGACTCGATGGTCAACCTCATACGTAACAACGGCGACCCCCAGTATCCCTGGCTCGGTGCCCTGATAGGCTCGGCCGTGATCGGCTTCTGGTACTGGTGTACCGACCAGTTTATCGTGCAGCGCGTCCTCTCGGGCAAAGACGAGAAGGAGGCACGCCGAGGCACTATCTTCGGTGCCTATCTCAAGCTGCTCCCCGTGTTTCTCTTCCTCATACCCGGCATGATAGCCTTTGCTCTCCATCAGAACTCTCTCTCAGCCGGCGGCGAGGGCTTCCTCCCCCTGCTGGCCAACGGCTCCCATAACGCCGACGCCGCCTTCCCCACCCTCGTGGCCAAACTGCTTCCGGCCGGTGTGAAAGGTCTGATTGTCTGTGGCATCCTCGCGGCTCTCATGTCGTCGCTGGCCTCGCTCTTCAACTCCTCGGCAGCCCTCTTCACCATCGACTTCTATCAGCGCTACCGGCCCGACACCGATCCCAAGAAACTCGTGCGCATCGGCCAGGCCGCCACTATCGTCATCGTTATCCTCGGCATCCTCTGGATCCCCGTGATGCGCTCGGTGGGCGACGTGCTCTATCTCTATCTCCAGGACGTACAGTCGGTGCTCGCTCCCGGCATCGCCGCCGCCTTCCTTCTGGGTGTGTGCTGGAAACGCACCACTGCCCAGGGCGGTATGTGGGCACTGATCACCGGTCTTGTCATAGGTCTGAGCCGTCTGGGTGCCAAGGTCTACTACAGCAACGCCGCCACTCTCGGAGCCGACGACAACATCTTCAAATATCTCTTCTATGATGTCAACTGGCTCTTCTTCTGTGGCTGGATGCTCGTGTTCTGCCTGCTGGTAGCCATCGTGGTCTCGCTCTTCACCAAGGCTCCCGACGCTCAGAAGATCCAGGGTCTCGTCTTCGGCACCTCCACCCCCGAGCAGCGCGCCGTCACCCGCGCCAGCTGGAACGGCTGGGACATCTTCCACACCTGTGTGATCCTTGCCATCACAGTAGTCTTCTACTGCTACTTCTGGTAAAGAACTGATTAAAAAACAATTAAAAAACAGAGCTGAAATAATCTAAGAACTAACCCTTCGTATTAATCAGTTCAACAAGAATCAGCGATGCCAATGGGCTATTACAGTGACAAACCTCGCTTCTATGTAGCTGTCGACTGCATCATCTTCGGCGTGGTCGGGGGGAGGCTCTGCCTCCTCCTGGGCCGCCGCCGCTTCGATCCCGAGAAAGGGAAATGGAGCGTCATGGGCGGTTTCGTGCAGGAGGGTGAGAGCATAGGCGACGCCGCCCGGCGTGTATTGCTCAATCTCACAGGCCTTCGCGACATATATATGGAACAGGTCGGAGCCTTCGGGAGCGTCGAACGCGATCCCGGCGAGCGCGTCATATCCATAGCCTACTATGCGCTGCTGGGGCCCGGCGACTACGACCCCGCCGTCCTGCAGGCCAACTCGGCCGAATGGATACCCCTCGACAATCTCCCGCCGCTGGGCTTTGACCATCCGCTCATGGTCGAGAAAACCCTGAGTCTCATACGCAGCCGGTTTTCCACCGAGCCTATCGGCTTCAATCTCCTCCCGCCGCTCTTCACGCTTCCTCAACTACAGACTCTCTATGAGACAATCCTCGGCCAGCCGATCGATAAGCGCAATTTCCGCAAACGTATTGCCGAGATCCCCTCGATAGTCAAGACCGATCTCATCGACAAGACCAATTCCCGTCGCGGAGCCTCGCTCTACCGGTTTGATGCCGAGAGATTTTCGCCCGACTCAAAATTTGTCATCAAGTAATCCAAACCCGCTCCTCACCAATAACATCCACTATGCTCAGCCAACTTAAAGAAGAAGTGTGCCGCGCCAATCTCGACCTTGTGAGACACGGCCTGGTAATATTCACCTGGGGCAACGTCTCGGGTATCGACCGCGAAAGAGGTCTCGTTGTCATCAAGCCCTCGGGGGTCGACTATGACAATATGACCCCCGACGACATGGTGGTGGTCGACCTGGCCACAGGCCTGAAAGTCGAGGGAAACCTCAAGCCCTCCTCCGACACTCCGACCCATCTCGCCATCTACCGTGCCTTCCCCGAGGTAGGCGGAGTGGTACACACCCATTCCACCTACGCCACCGCCTGGGCTCAGGCCGGCATTGACCTCCCCAACATAGGCACCACCCATGCCGACTATTTCCACGATGCCATCCCCTGCACCCCCGACATGACCGAGGCCGAGGTCAAGGGCGACTATGAGCTCGAGACCGGCAACGTGATTGTCAGACGCTTCGAGGGCCTCAACCCCATTCACACCCCCGGAGTGCTGGTGAAAAACCACGGCCCCTTTGCCTGGGGCAAAAATCCCCACGATGCCGTCCACAATGCCGTCGTCCTGGAACAGGTGGCCAAAATGGCCTATATCTCCTATGGAGTCAATCCGTCGCTCACGATGAACCCCCTCCTCATCGAGAAACACTTCAACCGCAAGCACGGGCCCGGAGCCTACTACGGCCAATAACCGGTTGCGCCTACCGCCAACAATCACTGAAAATCTATAATCCTCTAAAACAAACCCCTAATCCAATGTTTGACAATTATGAAATATGGTGGGTCACCGGCGCCCAGCTCCTCTATGGAGGCGATGCCGTGGTAGCAGTCGACGCTCACTCCAAAGAGATGGTCGACGGACTCAACAACTCGGGAAATCTTCCCGTCAAAGTAGTCTATAAAGGTACCGCCAACTCCTCAGAGGAGGTCGAAGACATCATGAAAGCCGCCAACAACGACAAGCGTTGTGCCGGCATCATCACCTGGATGCACACCTTCTCTCCCGCCAAGATGTGGATCCATGGCCTGAAGATCCTCGCCAAACCCCTGCTCCATTTCCACACCCAGTATAACGCCGAGATCCCCTGGAAGACCATGGACATGGACTTCATGAATCTTAACCAGAGTGCCCACGGCGACCGCGAGTTCGGCCACATCTGCGCACGCATGAGAGTGCGCCGCAAGGTGGTCACCGGCTACTGGAAAGACAGTGCCACCCAGGAGCGTATCGCCGTATGGCAGAGAGTGTGTGTAGGCTGGGCCGACGCTCAGGACATGCGTATCATACGTCTGGGCGACCAGATGAACAACGTGGCCGTCACTGACGGCGACAAGGTCGAGGCCGAGATACGCCTGGGCTATCACGTAGACTATATGCCCTTCAGCTCGCTGATGCGCTACTTCGACAGCATCGCCGATGCCGATGTCGACGCCCTGGTCAAAGAATACTTCACACTCTATGCCCACGACAAGGAGCTCGAGGACAAGAATTCGGTAGCCTACCGCAAGATATGGAACTCAGCCAAGGCCGAACTCACCCTGCGCGCCATGCTCAAGGACAAAGGAGCCAAGGGCTTCACAACTAACTTCGACGATCTCGGCGACTATAACGTCGAGGAGACCGGCCGCGGTTTTGACCAGATACCCGGCCTCGCCTCCCAGCGTCTCATGGCCGAGGGCTATGGCTTCGGCGCCGAGGGCGACTGGAAGAGCGCGGCCCTGCTGCGCACTCTCTGGGTCATGACTCAGGGCCAGAAAGGCGGTTGCTCGTTTCTCGAGGACTATACCCTCAATTTTGACGGCAAGAAGAGCTCTATCCTCCAGGCCCACATGCTCGAGGTGAGCCCCGCGATCGCCGAACAGCGTCCTCGCCTCGAAGTCCATCAGCTCGGCATCGGCATACGCAAAACCCCTACCGCACGTCTCGTCTTCACTTCCAAGCCCGAGAAGGGCGTGACCGCCACCATCGTCGACATGGGCAATCGCTTCCGCCTCATCGTCAACGATGTCGAGTGCATCAAGTCCAAGCCCCTGCCCAAGCTCCCCGTAGCCTCGGCCCTGTGGATCCCCATGCCCGACTTCGAGACCGGCGCCACCGCCTGGATCCTCGCCGGCGGTACTCACCACTCCTGCTTCTCCTACGACATCACTCCCGAATACTGGCAGGACTATGCCGAGATAGCCGGAATTGAAATGGTGCATATCGACAAGGATACCACCATCGAAAACTTCAAGAACCAACTGCGTCTGGGCGAAGTCTACTACATGCTCGGCAAGTCACTCTATCTCTGACCCGCACCATGATGGACGCAAAGACCACCATTGAGGCCGGAAAAGCGGTGCTCGGCATCGAGCTCGGCTCGACCCGCATCAAGGCCGTGCTCACCGACGCCGAGATGCGCCCCATAGCCCAGGGTGTCCACGACTGGGAAAACCAGCTCTCCGACGGACTCTGGACTTACAGCATCGAGGCTATCCTCTACGGCCTTCAGAACTGTTACGGCTCGCTGCGCGAGGATGTGACCCGTCGCTATGGCATAGAGATCAAGTCGCTCGCCTCGATAGGCATCAGCGCGATGATGCACGGCTACATGCCCTTCGACGCTTCGGGAGAGATACTCTGTCCGTTCCGCACCTGGCGCAACACCAACACCGGCGCGGCCGCTGAGAGACTATCGGCTCTCTTTGATTTCAACATACCCCTGCGCTGGAGCATCTCCCACCTCTATCAGGCCATCCTCGACCATGAGCCCCACGTGGCCCGCATCAGCTTCCTGACCACTCTGGCCGGATATATCCACTGGAAACTCACCGGCGAGAAAGTGCTCGGCATAGGCGACGCCTCGGGCATGATACCTGTCGATCCGGCCACCAAGGACTATAACGAGAGAATGGTCTCGGAGTTTGACTCACTGATAGCTCCCCAAGGCTTCCCCTGGAAACTGCGCGACATCCTGCCCAAGGTGCTCGTGGCCGGAGAGAAAGCCGGAGAGCTCACCGAGAGCGGTGCCCGCCTGCTCGACGCTTCGGGACATCTGCAACCGGGAGTCATCTTCTGTCCTCCCGAAGGGGATGCCGGTACCGGCATGACCGCCACCAACGCCGTGCTCAAACGCACGGGCAATGTCTCGGCAGGTACCTCATCGTTCTCCATGATAGTGCTCGACAAGGAGCTCTCGCGCCCTTATGAGGTCATCGATATAGTCACGACCCCCGACGGCTCGCCCGTGGCGATGGTACACTGCAATAACTGCACCTCCGACCTCAATGCCTGGGTGGGAGTCTTCCGCGAATTTCTCCGCGTCATGGGAGCCGACACTGATCTCGACACCCTCTATGGCCGGCTCTACAATCACGCTCTCACAGGCGATGCCGACTGTGGAGGCCTGTTGAGCTACAACTTCTTCTCGGGCGAGCCGGTAGTAGGCCTGGCCGAGGGACGTCCCATGCTCGTGCGCAAGGCTACCGACCGTTTCACTCTGGCCAATCTCATGAGGGCCAATCTCTATGCCTCGGTGGCAGTGCTCAAGATCGGCAACGACATCCTCTTCAACAAAGAGAAAGTCATCGTCGACCGCATCACCGGCCACGGTGGTCTCTTCAAGACCCCCGGCGTAGGCCAGAGAGTGTTGGCGGCAGCCCTCAACTCACCCATCTCGGTGATGGAGACCGCCGGCGAAGGCGGAGCCTGGGGCATAGCCCTGCTCGCGGCCTATACAGTCGACAATCCCGAGGGGCTATCGCTCGCTCAATGGCTCAACGACCGTGTGTTTCACGGAGCCAAAGGCCACGAGATAGCCCCCGATGCCGCCGATGTGGCCGGGTTCGAAGCCTTCACCGAGCGTTTCAGCGCCTGCATCCCTGTCGAGACGGCTGCCACCGAGCTGCTCAAGTGATCCCGACTTCACGTTTTTCATTATAAAGAGACAGCCTCTGCTCACCTTGCGGTGGGTAGAGGCTGTTCCTTTAATTATCTGTATCCCCGGGAGGTCAATCACCTTGAGCGTGACCTCAGGGATAAATATGTTTCGTTACTGCTCTATACCGGGCTTCATGTCATAGGAGAGCATTGCCAGCGAGAAGCCCCAGTAGATAAAGGCAAGTGAAGTGATGAAGCTGGTCATTGCAACATCCTGGATCCAACCGGCTTCGATGAAGAAGAAACCGATGAGCATCAGCAGGATACCGTTGATAAGCTGGAGCCACCAGTAGCGACGGCCGCTATTCTGTACCGACGAGCACAAGGCGCTGATACCCCAGAAGATGAAGATGAAGGCAAGGAAATAGGGGAAGACTGCCTCAGAGAGCACTACCGAACGTACCATCATGAAACCGATGAACATATCGATGATACCGCCGGCCAGCCACCAGCCCCAGCCTTTACCCATCTTGGGGCCTGAAGCCTGAAGAAGCTGAACGATACCTACGAGAATAAGCAGCCAGCCGAAGAGCTGTGAAGCGATTGCATATCCTGCCATGGGCCAGAACCAATAGGCGAAACCACATACGACCATAAGGATACCTGCGAGGAGCACTACCCACCAATAGCGGGACACTCCCATAAAACTGTTAAATAGAGCTTTCATAACGTGTAGCTTTTAATAGTTGAAATTGATGATTATAATTTTATATTTGTAATTATAACATTCCCTCAGTTAAAAAGGTTTTTGCTCCGGTTCACAAAATCACTTGCGGGGCATGTTGACAATATCCCGGTATTCTGACATCATGACATAAATAAATCGGCGACAAAAATCAAGGCTGTGACTCTTGATTCTTTTGTCGCCGATGTTTTTTCCAGGGAGGCGGTCGTTTACTTCCTGATGTCCTTGTGGCGTATCTTCCACACCACGGCTTCGCTGGGTGGGATCATGGTGCGGAACGGCTGATCGGCACTGAGCTGCTTGATGTCCCGTTGACCGCTCAGCAGCTCGCGGGCCTCGACGGTGCCCTGAGGTATATTCAGCATCTCCAGCGCATGGAGCGGAATATTGATGGCCAGGTCACACGACTCAGCGCCGAAGTTGACCGCTATCAGCAGTGTCTCTCCGTCAAAACTACGCAGGAAGACATACTGGCGGTGAGGGTTGAGCGTGGGGTTCTCGTAGTTGACATACATCAGGTCATAGAACCGGCCCTGAGAGATGGCCTTTTCGGAGTTGCACAGTTGCAGGATAGAGGCATAGCGAGAGCGTAGCCAGCGCTCGCGCGGAGTGAGCTGAGAGCCGTCGGGGTTACCCTCGTTATACCAGCGTCTCAGAGTAGGCACGCTCCAGTAGTCAAAGATGGTGGTGCGCCCGTCATAACCGCTGAAACCCTCAGAGTCAGTGGCCTGCTCGCCCAGCTCCTGGCCGGCATAGATCATCATGGGGCCGGTCGAGATCATAGAGCTCACTACCAGCGAGGGGATCACCTTGGCGGGATCGCCGGCATAGAAACGGGAGCCGAAACGCTGCTCGTCATGATTTTCGAGGAAGTTGAGCATGTGGTGCTGTATCCCCTCGACCGTCTGCCAGCAATTGGTGATCGTGGCGGCCGAGAAGTTGTGACACTGGATGCCGCGAAGCGTGTCGTAGAGATTTACCTTATCATAGAGATAGTCAAAACCTCCCAGATGAATGAAGTCGCGGTAGAGATTGACATCATAGATCTCGGCAATGAATTTCACATGGGGAAAGCGATCCTTGACATTGGGGATGGCCCACTGCCAGAACTCCAGAGGCACCATGAACACCATGTCGCAACGGAAAGCATCGACCCCCTTGGAAGCCCAGAAACGCAGGATGTTGAGCATCTTGAACCAGGTGTCGGGGATGGGGTCGAAATGGGTGGAGCCGTCTCCGAGATCGCGCCCGTAGTTGAGCTTCACGGTCTCATACCAGTTGTTGCAGTCGGGAAACGCCGAGACACAGTCGTCGCCGGTGACCTTGGCCGGAAACTCCACGTATGCCTTCTTCCCGGTGCCCAGATCGATGGACGGGGCGAAGAGCTGACGGGTGATATAATAATAATTGTTGGAGGCCTTGAAGAAATAATTGGTGTCGTCATGGGCTCCGAAATCCTCGACTCCTGCGGGGGCGGCGTCGGAGTGATAGCGACGCGCCGTGTGGTTGGGCACAAAGTCTATGATCACTTCGAGACCTGCATCGTGGGTGCGGGCCACCAGAGCTTCAAACTCGGCCATACGGTCGGGGACACTCTCGGCTATATCCGGGTCGATGTCATAATAGTCCTTGATAGCGTATGGCGATCCGGCCTGTCCTTTCACCACGTGGGGATTGTCAGCCGGGACTATGCCCTGATCGGTGTAGTCGGTCTTGGTGGCATGTTCGATCACGCCGGTGTACCACACCGAGGTGACTCCGAGCTCCTTGATCGAGGCGAGCACCTTGTCGGTGATCCTGTTCATCTTGCCTGAACCGTTCTGAGCGATGGTGCCGTTGGGCACACAATTGGTGCAGGTGTTGGTGAGCAGTCGGGGAAATACTTGATAGATAATCTGTTTCACTTGAGATTGGATATTAATAATAAGTGGCAGCGCTCACGGATGGCGGAAGCCTGCGTTGAGAAGCTGCTGCATGGTGGAGTCGTAGCCTGAGCGGAACACCCGGTTGATCTCCTTGAGATTAAACACTTTATAGGTTGCTATATCGTCGATATTGACAGCCAGGTCACATAGCTCCATCTGAGCTATGGTGTTGGCCTTCACGAGTATGTCGTAGGTGAGCTGTGCCACGTCGAGCAGAGTCTTGGGCTGGTTGCGCTTGGGGAGCGGAGAGCAGTTGATACCTATGAGATACTTGCACTTCTCGCGCAGACACCAGGCCGGGAGGTTGGCCACCACGCCACCGTCGACATAGGTGACACCGCCTATCTTGACCGGCTTGAACACTATCGGTATGCTGCACGAGGCCGAGACACACTCCCCGATGTCGCCCGACGAGAACGACACCGCCTTATTGGCCAGCAGGTCGGTGGCACAGACCTGGGTGGGCAGCGGTAGCTCTGAGATGTCCTTATACTTACCCAGGTGGTGGCGCAGGAATTTCTTGAAGCCGTCCATCGAGAAAAAACCGTCGCGGGGTACCCCTATCTCGGCAAAGTCGGTGAACTTGGCGTCAGAGAAAACCTTGAGGATCTCGGCCGGTCTCATGCCGGCGGCATAGAGCACCGAGACTACCGATCCGGCACTCACGCCGGCTATGGCATCGGGACGGATCCCCATCTCCTCCAGAGCCTGCAAAGCACCGGCATGGGCAAAGCCACGCGCACCGCCTCCGCTCAGGACGAGCCCTATCCTGTAAGGCTTTCTTGAAAACTTAAACCTGTCAAGCATATATCAGATTGAAAAATTTTTCCGACTGCAAAGGTAACAATTCCGCGGATTAAAGCTACACCTTTTCACCCACTTATTCTTATTTGACAGCCCGAGTCATTGTATGGAATTGCGCGCTATCACGAAGACACTCGAATAGGGTGCCAGCGAGAGCTCCCCGACTTCACTACGACGCTCGAGAGTGAGAGGATCCCAGAGCTCGATGTCGGCCGAGGAGGTGCGCGGTTCTATCGGGCCTGTCCAGGGCTCGGCGCTATGGTTGTAGACAAAGTATATATCGGCTCCGTCGGCCGCGCGGTGGCAGAAATAGACCTTATCGTCAGGACGATCATTGCTCCTGATCCTGAGATCGGGACTCAGACCGGCCTGCTCCAGGGCCCCGGCGAGAGTCTCGCCCCGGTCACAGCGCACTATGATCATTCCCCTCTTCTCAAGCTCGTCAAAGAGGCTCTCCGACTCGGCCGACACCGAGCTGCGCGCCTGCACGGCGAGCACTTTGTAGGCAGGCGACAGCTCAGAGGGATGATCCATCCAGTGGCGCAGCGAGGCAAGCGTAGCACAGTCAAACTGATACCCTTCGGGGATCTCGGGGAGCTTGTAGGTCATGGTCTTGACGGGCACCTCGTCGCCGAGATAGACCAATATATCGACCACCGGACGCCCCGTCTGAAGCATCTGTGAGCAGCGTGCCTGATACTCCCAGAAGTGGTCGCGGCTCTTGTCCCAGGCCGGATTGTGACGATGGAAGATATAGGGATGGGCACTCTGAGTGTCATCATATTTGCGGTCGAGCCAGGGCTGATAGGTCGAGGCACACACCACAAACTCGTTCACTCCCCGACAATAGGCGATATTGGCTATGCGCAACAGGTGGTGCCAGCCACGCTCCTTCCAGTCGCTGTCGGCCGAGTCTGTCGGGAAAAAGTAGGGAGTGTCGGTGAAGGCTTCGCCCGAAGCCACCCGCCTACCATAGAGATGGGCGGCCGACGAGGCATCGAGACAATCGTAATTGCCATCACTCTGATAGGCCCAGAACTCCCCCTGAGGCTTGGCGGTCACTCCTCGCGAGGCTATATTGTCGTTGACACAGCCCAACATGGCCTGGGAGGTGAAGACAACCCCGTCGCGACGACACAGAGAGTCGAGCGTGCCGTAAAACTGTTCCCTCACCAATTGACTGATTGTCAGCCTAAAATCTTTCAGAAACTTCTCGGTGGCCCGACGGCTGCCTACTATATATCCGCCCAAAGCCGGGAGCCAGGGAGTGATGTCGTAGCCCCTGAGACGCCTGAAATGGGAGGGCATCTCCTGAGTCCAGTTAGCTATACCGGCCTCGTGACTGTCGAGCTGCATCCCTTCGGGGGCACATCCTATGGCCGCGAGCGAATCGTGTACAGCCTTGAAGTAACTGTTGTAATGGAGCCGGGCGGCCTCGGCGCTGAGCACATCGGCCTCGAGCCAAGTCTTGGAGGAGAGTTGCTGTCCGTCCCACACGATGTTTTTACGTCCGTGTTTGGCCTGGCCGCCGGTAGGCACATATCCGATAATCACCTCTCCGGCAAACGGCACGAAATCCTCATCGACACGATAGTCGTAAGGTCGCCAGGCTATCTCGCTGCGCAATCCCGACTTCTCCTCCCAGTTGTCGGTCATGTCGTAGCCCATGAGTCTCACGTCGCTGAGCTGGAGTTTACGGTAGCGGTTCTGATTGGGAGGGACGGGAGTAGTGCGCATGGCTGCGGCCGCGCTGTCCTCTTCAAGCCAGTCGTGAATCCTCACCCTGAAATGGCGTGCACTGACTGCAGGGAAGTTGATAGTGCGCTGACGCGATTTATGACCTATGACATCCTCCACGCCGCGCAGATCGGTGACAACGTTCCATTTCAGGCCGTCGTCGCTCCACTCGAGCTGCCCCACAGGGGGGAAGTGGACATATCCGGCACCCGAATACAATTCCTGAGGTTTGCCCGACACATTCATGGATCCGAACGATCCCTTGCCGCGAGGAGTGACATTATAGCTGATGGTGCGCAATTGGGTGGGACGGCCGAAATCAACCTCGATCGTTGCCGATTGATTGTCGGTGAGAGTGATTTTGTCACCCACCACGAGAGTGTCGGCTATCTCGTCAACGACGGGAACCGACAGGCGTATCAGTTCCCTGAAGCCGGCGGGAGCCGACTCTCCGGGACGCAGAGTGACGATCTTTTTCATGCCCGTCTCGGGAGTAATCCACGGGCCGCCGGCCACATATCCGTTGGTCGAAGCCATGTCGAAAGTCAGGCCGAGCTCCCGGGCCTTGAGAGCAGCATATCTGAGCATCTCCCACCACTCGGCCGACATCGACGGGGAGGCCCCATCCTGCTTGCCGTGGGTCTGATCATAGAAAACCACTCCGCCGATCCCGGCTTCCTTGAAAGCCGTAAGGTCGGCATCTATACCCTCACGGGTGGTCTCGGTCTCGCCGTGAAACCACCACAGTTTGGTGCGGGCCTCGCGCGAGGGATGCACAAAGCTCTCCCACAGATCCTCGCCGCCGGCTGCCATCAACGATGTCGGCAGGAGGATAGCCGAAATTAAAAACTTAAACTTCATCTATTCCAAGAGGGTGTTTTATAATCAGTAATTTAATTTCTGCAGAGACACACTACTCACACATCAATTCTGTGTATCAGCATCTTATCGACCGATACACGAGCCGTGCGTACCTATACCTGCATTTTTGACACAGCCTCCTCTACAAAATTATTAAAAATAGCCGAGAATTTGCTAAATTTGCTATATGAAATTCAGTGATATACCGGCGCGGGAGTCAGTCAAGCGCCAGCTCAAAGAAATGGCGGCCTCGGGCCGGGTGCCCCACGCCCTGCTGATACACGGTCAGTCGGGTGGAGGCAAATTCATGCTTGCCAGGGTCTTTGCCCAACTGCTCCATTGCGAGCACCCCGGGGCCGACGGAGAGCCATGTGAAGTGTGTGCCCAGTGTCAACGCCACCGTTCAGGCAGCCAGATCGACACCCTGATGGTGTTTCCCGTGGTTAAGGACGAGAAACACCGGGCTCCCGTCTCTGACGACTATCTCGAGGAGTTCCGCGAGTTCATGCGCCTGAGTCCATATATGGACTTTGACCGCTGGGCCTCATCGTTTGACAAGAAAAACGCTCAGCCTCAGATCTATGTGAGCGAGAGCGAAGCCCTGGAGCGTCGTCTGGCCGTCTCGGCCTCGACCGCCCGCTACAAGATAGTGCTCTTCTGGCTGCCCGAGAAGATGAACGAGGCTGCCGCCAACAAGTTGCTCAAACTGCTCGAAGAGCCTGCGCCCGACACCGTGTTCATCATGGTCAGCAACAACGCCTCAGCCATTCTCCCGACTATCCTCTCGCGATGCCGCCCCATCGAGGTGCTCAGACTCGATGATGCCTCGGTGGCCTCGGTGCTCGAGGAGCGCCTGGCCATGGACAGTGCAGACGCCCTGGCCGTGGCCCACGTGGCACTGGGCGATGTCAACGTGGCCCTGCGCTCGGCCGACGCTACGAGTGTCAGCCGACTGTTTTTCGACATGTTTGTCTCCCTGATGCGCCTGGCCTATCAGCGCGATGTCAAGGCTCTCCGACAATGGAGCGCAGAGCTCACAGCCCTCGGACGCGAGACCGAGATCAAATTCTATGACTACTGCCAGCGGCTCATACGCGAGAATTTCATGTTTCGCTTCGGAGTCCCTGCCATCACCTACCTCAACCGTCAGGAACAACAGTTCTCCCAGCGTTTCGCACGCTTCATCACCGAGCGCAACGCCGAGGCTATCATCCGTCATTTGGGGGAAGCCTCGCGCGACATTGCCGGTAACGCCAACGGCAACATCGTCAACTTTGACTTTGCCGTCAAAATGATCATCCTCATCAAGAACTATTAGTGAGCGGTTCATAGCCGATGTTATGAACCCACTCTTAGAGTGTGTTTACGTTTAAATGATTTTAGCACAAAGAGAGATTTTGGAGTGATTTTTCAAAATTGAAGAAGGAGCAATGCGGGCATTGCGACTGATGAAACTTTGAAAAAGCTCCCAAAAGATTCTTTGTGATGAAATCAAAAATTATTAGACACTCTCTTCATTTACTAATTTGGTTTAAAAGTAAACACACTCTTAACCCTCCGGGAGAGTCCACGCACTCAACACCTATACAATGACCCCCTTTCTGCAACAGGTGGCCGAGGCCTACTATCAGGCCGGCCCTCACGACCTGATAGACTACTGCTTCGTGTTCCCCAACAAGCGCAGCGGCACCTTCTTCAATCACTATCTCAGAGATCTGGCCATGCGCGACAACCTCAGCCTGGCCATGCCCGAGATAGCCACTATCGGCGATCTCACAGCCTCGATGGTGACTCTCACCGAAGCCTCGCGCATAGAGCAACTATTCACCCTCTATGGAGCCTATTCAGAAATCATCGGCGAGGAGGAGGGGGTAGACTTCGACCGCTTCATGTTCTGGGGCGAAATGATCCTGAGCGACTTTGACGACGTAGACCTCTATCTGGTCGATGCCGAGAAACTCTTTGTCAACCTGCGCCGCTACCGCGATGTCAGCGCCGACTTCCTCACCCCCGAGCAGAAAGAGATACTGGCCCGCTACTGGGGTGCCGAGTTCGAGCCCCAGTCGCCCGACACTTTCTGGCGTCATCTTCACTATGACGCGCCGACCGACCTCGAACGCAAATTCCTGAAACTCTGGGAGGTGCTGGCCGTGCTCTACAAGCGTTTCCACTCCTCGCTGAGCTCCCGCTCGCTGGCTACGCGCGGCATGATAGCGCGCCGCGCCGCCGAGGCTTCGCGCCACCGCCAGGCCTCTGACTATCCCCACAGCCGATACATCTTCGTGGGCTTCAACGTATTGACCACCGCCGAGATAGCAATCATGGAACGATTGCAGGCCCTCGGTATCGCCGACTTCTATTGGGATGCCTTCTCGCCGGCCTTTGCAGTCAAGGGCAATGCCGCCGCCCGTTTCATCACGCGCAATATCGAGCGCTTTCCATCGCGACTGGAGCTTCATGAACCCCTCGCGCCAACCCACTTCCCCTCCGTCACTCTCACGGCAGTACCCTCGGCTGTCGGCCAGACCAAGATGGCCGGCGAGACCCTTATGGAATGGGCCGGACTGAAGAGCGGCGGCGATACCCCCGGGGGCCCGGCCGTCGAGACCCGTGTCACCGACCCGGCCGATGCCATCAATACAGCCGTAGTGCTCCCCGACGACTCGCTGCTCACCCCCATGATCCACTCGGTGCCTCAGGCCTATACCCAGCTCAATATCACTATGGGACTGCCCATGCGCACCACCTCTTTCGCCTCGCTCGTCTCTCTGATAGTGAGCATGCAGCTCAGGGCCTCTCAGGTCAGGGGGCAATGGGAGTTCTTTCACACCGACCTGCGCAAGGTGGTGACCCACCCTCTGCTCATTTCCATCGCTCCCGAGGCGTGTCGCGACGTGTTGCAGCTCTTCAGCGGACGTCGCCGCTACATGATCCCCTCGTCAGAGCTCTGCGAGTGTGCCCCGGGGCTCAAAGAACTCTTCACACCCATCGGCGACACCAATTCGCCCGGCCAGGTGTGTGACTACTTCTCGGCCATGCTCTCACGCCTGAGATCGCTGTTGCCTCTGCGCCAACCTGACGATGATACTGATCCCGACGAAAACCTCTCCACTCGCAAAAATCCCGGATCCAGGCCCGACGATCGACCGCTGACAGCCGCCGAGATCCAGGCCTCGCTTATTGACACCTATCTCGAAGCCGTCGGGCAGATGAGACGCGCCGTGGCGCGCTACGGCATCTCGATGAAAGACATCACCTTCATCCAGCTCCTTCAGAAGACTGTGGCCGGAGCCTCGGTGAGCTTCAGCGGAGAGCCCATCGCCGGCCTCCAGCTCATGGGTGTGCTCGAGACCCGCGCCCTCGATTTCGACAATATCATACTCCTCTCGATGGACGAGCGCATCTTCCCACGCAAGCAATATAAGCGCTCTTTTATCCCCGATACGCTCAGACGCAGCTATGGCATGTCGACCAACGATTTCCAGGAATCGATCTTCGCCTACTACTTCTACCGGCTCATCAGCAGAGCCTCGAGGGTGGCAATATTCTATGACTCGCGCAACGGTGCCACTTTCACGGCCGAGATGTCGCGCTACATCACCCAGCTCATCTATCTCCACCCCGAGAGCATAGCCTCCCACACCCAAGGTCTCTACCATCTCAACACTCCCGATCACACCGTGCTGGCCATGCCGCGCACCGAGGAAGTGAAACGCGCGCTGCGATCGTTCATCACCCCGGGCGGACGCAAGCTCTCGGCCTCAGCCATCAACACTTACCTCAATTGTCCGCTGCAGTTCTATCTCAAGATTGTGAGACGTCTCGACACCGACATCCCCGAGGCCGACTATATGGACAGCGCGACGATAGGCAACATCATCCATAAGGTGGCCGAGAGAGTCTACAAGAAGTGGAAAGGGGATGCCGACGAAGTGAAGGTCACCGAAGAGATGCTCGACAGTGTGGGCAAAGGCACAATGCTCGACGAGCTGATCACCATTGCCGTCAACCGCTACTTCAACCGTCTGGGCGACAACGACACCTCCCCTCTGACAGGCGAAGCCAGAGTGATGGGCAATCTGCTGAGCCATATACTCCGCCACATGTTTGAGCAGGAGAAGAAGCTGGCTCCCTTTGACTTCATTGATGCCGAGCGTGACATCGACTCGACCATGACCCTGGCTCCCGACCTCACAGTCAACATACGCCAGATCATCGACCGCATCGACCGCGTCTACCCCCCCGGCAGATATGGTGAGGAAGCCGCCGCACGTGTGCGTATCGTCGATTACAAGACCGGCAGCGACAAAACCGAGTTCAGCGACTTTGACGAGGTGTTTGATCCCGAGAAAAAAGACCGTCGCAAAGCTATCCTCCAGCTCCTCTATTACAGCCGGGCCTATATCGACTCGACCGGCTACCGGGGGCCGCTCCAGCCTGTGATATATAAACTCGTCTCGGTGTTTACCGACGGACTGACTCCGCTGAAATATGGTAAGGATACACTCGAAGACTATCATGATGTCGAGGACGAATATATGCCGCGCCTCGAGGCACTGGTGAGGGAAATAATCCTTTCAGACAAGCCTTTCACCCAGACTCCTATCCATGACCACTGCAAATACTGTCTCTTCCGCTCACTGTGTCGCCGCTGACAACGGCTCCTCTCCGGGGTCTCAGGGCCCCGGGCCTGTCAAGCTCTATGTACATGTGCCGTTCTGCCGGTCTAAGTGTGCTTACTGTGATTTCTACTCCAACGCTCAGACACGCCTGGTGCCCGAGTGGCTCGACATGGCCCGACGCGAATGGCAGGCTCTGTCTCAGGAACGCTTGCCCGACACTATATACATAGGCGGAGGCACCCCCTCGGTGCTTCCCCGCGAGAGTCTCGACCGCCTGATCTCAACTTTCCCGGTCGAGGGGCTGAGGGAGTTTACCATCGAGGTCAATCCCGAGGACGTCAGCCGTGATTTTGCCTCCCATCTGGCAGGGTTCACCCCTATTGACCGGGTGAGCATGGGTATACAGACCTTTGACGACGACTCTCTGCGAGCCCTGGGCCGGCGCCACTCTTCGGAGCGTGCAGTCGAGGCCTTCAGGTCTTTACGCTCGGCCGGGATAGACAATATCTCCTGTGACCTCATCTACGGTCTGCCCGACCAGACCCTCGGGGGATGGAAAGACAATCTCAAGCGGCTGATAGATCTGAGGCCCGAGCACATTTCCTGCTATCTGCTGAGTTTCGAGCCCCACACCCGCTTAGGACTGATGCTGAGCCGGGGAGAAGTCTCGGAGACTCCCGAGGGGTTGGCCGAGGAGATGTATGCCCTGCTCTGTGAACTCACCCGCGAGGCCGGATACGAGCACTATGAAATCAGTAATTTCGCTCTGCCCGGCCGACGGGCTATCCACAACTCGGCCTATTGGGACGGATCAGATTACCTGGGACTGGGCCCGGGAGCCCACTCCATGATCGACGGAAAGCGTTGGTATAACCCTTCCAATCTCGCCGCCTATCTCGCCGCCGAGCCCGGCAAGGCCCGGGTCTTTGACGAGGAGGACGCGGCCTCGCGTTTCAACGATGTCATAATCACAGCCCTGCGCACCATCGACGGTCTTGACACCGCTCGTGTGCCCGAGGAATTTAAATCTCGTTTCAACCGTGATGCCGCCCGGGCTGTAGAGCGTGGCGATCTCATAGCCTCCCCTACTCCATCGGGCTCCGTGAGGCTGACCATTCCCGAGTCACGCTGGCTCGTGGCCGACTCTATCCTCGTCGATCTCATCGAGTGACGTCATTGAATATCAATCCATTAAAAACAATAGTATTACTCTGAGCCTGAGCTTTACTTACCGGTCATTTTCTTGAGAAGCTTCGGGAGACTGTTATCTCTCATGTCGACATTCACGTCGAGCAACGAGCCGTCGGTATTGACAATCCGATAGGTTGGATAGGAATGAACCTGGAGATAGTTCTCGAGCATAGACTGGAGATTGTCGGGCAGATTGTAATGCACCACATTCTCTCCCGTTATTCCATACTCGTTGATGGTGTTTTTCCAGCCTTCTTCCGATGAACGGTTGGCAAAGAACATATACACCACTCCGTAAGGGTCGAGCTCCTCGCGATGACGGGGAAATTCCTTGAGCACACTACGGCACGGCCCACACCAGATGCCCCAGACATCCACTATCACGTGGCGTCCGCGGAACGGCTCAAGCACCTTGTCAAACAGTTGTTTACCCGAAGTCACATCCCGAAGCGAATCGACAGGCACCATTAGACCGTTGCCCATCTCCACCTCCATTGTAGAGAGTCGCTTGTAACGGTCGTTTAGCGAGGTCACTTTTTCACGCACCGATTCATGGCGTATCTCGCGACATATAGTCTCTTCAATCTGTTGGGGCAGAGGTTCCTGCGTGTCATCTATCATTTCCAACAGCGCTTGACCCAACGCTATGTCATGCTCGTAGGACGACAGTTTCAGGTCATCGAGAAGCTTGACCATAGCCTCTATTTCAGCCCGGTGGCCATACTTATCATAGCCGAGATCTGTGGCGTTTTTTGAGATCTCGAATAAGAGCTTCATGGCCCTGGAGTGCATATCGCCGGGAAGTTTCTCAGCTCCGGCAGCCATCACGCTGTCGATCCCGGCCCTGATATTTTCGATAGAGTCGCGCATAGACTCGTAGGTGGCCTGTGGCATCCACTGATGTGCATAGCCCCCCTGCCCTAAAGGCACTTTATAGATATAGGGCGAGCTCTCTATGGCATCAGAGATATAGTCGGTGTAAAACGTCGACAGCATCGAGGGGTTCCAGGCTCCCAGCGGATCCTTTAGCGAGGGTCTTACCGCGGTCTCGATATACTCCCTGATAGCCGGAGCCAACACTCGGCCGGGAGTGCGAAATATCGTCTGTGAGGCATGAAAAGCGGTCTGTTGCAGGATACATTGTTTCTGCCACTCGGCCCAAAGCGGCGACAGGGTCGGATTGGCCGATGCAATGCTGTCGATCACCCGGGCACAGTCAGCGTTAAAATCGGTAAGTATTCCTACAATCTCCTTGGCCGAAGCCACGTCTCTGATGGTGATCCACCGGTCGGGATTAAACATCATCAATTCATTGGCCAGACGGCTCTTGGAGCCCATCCATAACCTGCAACGGTTTGCGTGATCGCCGAAAAAGAAATACTTCTCGCCAGGCTCGACCGGGAGGTGGATGTTCATATTATGCCAGTCAAAAATGACTGTCTGAGTGTTATCGACAGGAAATGTGAGGCTGAAACATCCCGTTGAGTCAATCTCTGCGGTGTAGATCTGATCTTCATTGACAAGATTGTCCACCATCACCGAGAGTTCCCTCTTTCCTGCCGGATAACCGACAAGATATCCGCATATATTCACCGAGTCGCCCGATCGGTAACCGTTGTCGGCAAACTCTGTCACCCCGCCCGATAACGGATAAGGCTCGAGTGTCATTCCTCCGATACGCGAGACCTTGACCTTGCGGTGGCCGATGCGGAGGGTGCGTATTCCTTTCTTCTCCTTGCCGGCCTCGACATTCAGGCTCTGACTGCCGTCGGTTAGCATGAAACGGCCGCGTTCGAAATCCTTGTCGGCATACTTCCACACCTTTGAGTCATAAATGGCGAAACCGGGCATGAAACCTATCACCCAATCGCCCGTTGACACGTCGCGCCAATTGCTCGAGACCAGCGAGGTGTCGTGATCCTTCACTCCCGAGAAATTGAATCCTCTCTTTGACTTGCCCTCTATGAAATCAAAACTTGAGGTGGTCAGTGGCAGCGGGGCGAAATGAAACACATAGTCACGGCGTCCGTCAGCTGGGATCGTATCGGTCTTGCCAAGCTCCAACCCCTCGGCCGAGACTACCCGATAGTCCTCACCGCCGACCCTCAGGACTGTATTCTCAGAGAAACTGAGGAGTGCTCCGGGATACTTTATGACCGAAATATAGACGACCGTCTCTTCGGGGCTGAACTCCACACGCGAGATTTTCATTCTCGTCTCGACACCGAGACGGGGATTGATCACGGCCTCGGGGTTATCCCATACTTTTGACCTTACTCCGGCCGTAACCACACCACAGATAACGGCAAAAGTTAAATATACGATAAAACGTTTCATCATGATCGAAAAAATGATATAAAGATTTCAAGCTCCCCGCCGGAGTAAACCGCTCAGTAGGTCTGGTGGGGCCTGAAGAACATGAAGCGGTTGCCCAGACGCAGAGCCGCCTCGGTCACCGACGGGCCTAAATAGCTCAGGAGAGCCGCACAACGGTTTTTAAGTCTCACCCGGCGGTTGAGGATACTCGCCAGGCGGCGTTCTCTGATTACCGTCCAGCACCGACGGGCCATATCGTTGTAGCGGTGCCGGCGGTCGGAGTTGATAGTGAGAAGCCAAAGTATATTGAACGCCGCGCTCATAGTGCGCTCGCGAGTGGCTCTGAGACTCTCGGGATCTGAATGAAAATCCTGCTCCATCTTCAGAGTGACCTTGAGCGAATCGAAACGGCGCTCGGAAAAGGTGTGGAGGAAACTCCCGGGGGTTGCCACATAATAGTAAAGTTTCTCGGTGACTATCGCCACCTTATCGGCCCGCGAGACGAGACGAGCCGAAAACTCGAGATCCTCGTAATAGACTCCGTCAAGAAATCTCTCGCCTCCGATAAACTTCCGGTTCCAAAGCTTGTCCCACACCGAGGGGCTGATACCCCCGGGGGTCTGATAGAGAATATCGAGCAGGCCGTCGCGACCGTCGACGATGGTGACAGCTTGGCTCTGAGATGATTGAGACTCCTGCACAGTGGGGATCTCCCTGACTATCTCGTAGCCCACGCTACTGATAGGCGCGCCGGTGGTCTGAGCCGCCGAAAGGAGCACCTCGAGCATGGTCGGCCTGAAAGCATCGTCGCTGTCGAGAAATGAGATCCACTCGCCACGGGCAGCCTCCAGTCCGATATTACGGGCAGTGGACTGACCGCTGTTGGCTATCGAGATCAACCTGAAACGTTGGTCACTCTCCATATACCGGCCGACTATCTCAGGCGTCGAGTCGGTCGACCCGTCGTCGATCACGACAGCCTCCCAGTCACGATAGGTCTGCTCAAGCAGGCTGTCGAGACATCGGCAGATATAAGCCTCGGAGTTGTAGGCAGGTATTATGACTGTTATCATGGTATCGATCGGTAAAAGTGTCAGGCCTTAAGATGAGTCTTATCAGTAGTCATACAGGAGCTCAAAGTCGTCGAGCATGAGCACCGAGCCGTTGCCTCCCGTGAAATAGTCGCCCAGCGCCGAGGCCGAGGCTGTGCAGAGCAGATAGCGCGGCACTCTCGAGGTCGACACATAGTCGAGAGTGATTTCAAACTGAGTCCACTCATCGACATCGCTGTTCCACTCCACTTTACCGTAGGCTATCACCTCGGGCCCCTGGGGATCAAAGAGCTGACGCTTGGAAGGATTGGTGCGTATCTCGTAGGGGTCGTCGGAGTCGATCAGCGCTATCCACACTATGCCGGTGTCGGGCTCACCCTTAAGATCCTCAAAGCCCGAGGTCACACTGCTGATCGGGGCCGAGTGATATTTGAACCAGCCTTTCAGACGTGTGGGACGGAGTGTCCAAGGACGTCCGAACGACAGGATGCCGTTGGTGCCGTCGGTGGCCACATAGCTGCCGGCAAAGATATTTCCGGCCGCAAGTTTGCCTATTATACCGATGCCGACAAATTTGGTGGAGAGACAGGCCGAGCGGCCGGTGCCGGTAGGAGTATCGTCGGAGGGATAGGTGTTGGAGGATCCGAGCGTGGTGGCGCCGGTGTTGCCGGTGTCCCAGAAGGGGCTGCCACCCTCGGCCCAGGGATTCCACACCTTGCCGTTGAGCCACCAGGAGGAGAAGTCGCTGTTGGGCAACTGCTCGGTGGCCTGGGTAGTGAACGGTATCACGTCGCCATAGTCGCCCTCACAGTATGCCCTCGCTTCGTATGAGGTCAGAGGTTTCAGGCCGGTCAGACGGGCACTGATGTCGCCGCCGTCGACTGTGAGCATCGACTCGGGCACCTTGATCCAGGTCTCCGAGTCGGCCTGGCGATATTCGAAGCCATTGTCCTTGCCCTCCTGACCCGATCCATAAAGCCAAGCCACACAGCTCCAGGCATCGACACTGCCGGTAGTGACAGTGGTCTCGGTCGGCAAGACATAGATAGTCCACTCTTCCGAGCGGCCATGATTGGTGAGGGTGACAGTGACCGGCTCAGTGAAATCGACTTTTTCGCCAGCCAGATCGGGGGTCATGACTGCTGAGGGAGCTCCAAGCTTGATAGAGGTGACGGTCAGGGCCGACAGCGGAGCCTGATCAGAGACATTGGCCACCACGCGACGGCCGGGCACATCGATGACCGAGGCACCGATCTGTTGCTCGACGGTGAAATAGCGGGTGATGGTCTGTACGGCGTTGAAAGTCCAGTCATACTCCTGATAGAGAGCGAGCTGAGTAGTGACAGGCTCGGAGAGATCCACCCCGTTGAGGAAGGTGGCCGAGTCGGCCCACACTCCCGTCGGAGGGTTGAGCGTGAAGCCGTCGACGACTACCGAATAGATGTCGGTATCCTCGCTGAGATAGGCGGTGACTGTGCGACCTACCGAGTCTATAGCGGCGGGTCGCTCGCTTCCGGCTATCGAGATTGACGAGAAGTTGACCTGGATATGGGGATAGGGTATATTGTTTTCGATACACCCCGTCAGGGCGCCGGCCGAGAGGAGCAGGCTGAGGACGATGACCGCGCGATAGCGCGACAGCGACAGGAATATATGATCAGATCGTAACACCTAAGCCAAAGTTTATGTTAAACAGATTGAAACGGAAATTGGCACCCGAGCTCACCCTCTTGCCCTCGTCGACACCGTTGGTAAACTGTTTCTCGTGGGTGACATGTAGACCGAATACTCCAAACGAGACATTGAAACACACCTGATCCATGATGAACATTGTGAGACCCGGCGAGAAATTCAGGCCCCATTTGGAGGTGAGGGTCTTGGTATCTTTGAGCTCGCCGTCATAGGAACGCTTGAAACGCGACGAGCCGCTGCCAAACGAGAGATCCACCTCGTTGAAGATAGCGAAACGCTTATCTGTGCCCAGACCGACATAGTTGCGGTAGAACACCGAGGCGGTGAATGTCTGGGAATAGTAGCTGATGTCGCTGAGCGTGAAGTTCATGTCGTCGTCAAAGTCGACCGCGAGGCCTCCGAGATCGCCGAAGCCACGCGAATAGTTGAACTTCAGGCCAATCGACTGGTTGGACCGGAAGAAGTAGCTGATGTTGGGCTGGAGGGAGTAGATCTTACCCTTGAAATTGAAATCCTTGATGAGCGACAGGATCTGGACATCGTCGCTTGAAAACTCTCCATAGGAGGCTGTCATGCCAAACATCCACTGTCCGCGCGGGATGAACAGGAAGTTGAACAGACCTCGGTCATAGCGTCCGTAGTTGGGCAGCGGCAACACGATGGGCACAGTGTCGCCACCGACTATCACAGTCTGACGCAGCAATTCGGGATCGACCTCGGCGAGCACGGTCTTGCCGGCCTCATTGCGCGGACGCTCGGCCGGGTCGGAGTAGATATGCACCTGGTGAAGTTTTTGGGTCGGGACATAGACAGTGTCACGCACCACGGTGACGGTTGTCGCGGGAGTGGTCGAGGTGACTGTCGACGAGTCGGCGGGAAGGACAGTAGCCTCGCCGTTGGAATAGACTGTGGTGACCACCCGGGTTGTGGTGGTGACTGTGACTGTCGAGTCGGGCACGGCACTCTTCATGGTGATCACTGTCATGACCGCCGTAAGTATTGTAAGGATAAGTCGGTTCATAGGGGGAGAACGGGAAAGACGTCAGAGATAAAACGCCACTCCAAAGGAGATGGAGAAGAGATTGATCTTGAAATTGGCACTCTTGGTCTGAAGGTCAGAGATGTAGATCTGATCGGTGACAGAATGGGTCTTGTTATAGCTGAAGCCCAACACTCCGACGCTCACTTCGATAGCCGAGTAGTTGTTGAGAAACATGATGAGGCCGGGAGTCAGACCCACATCGAGCGAGAAGTTGCGGGCGTAGGTGCCTGTCAGGTCGTCGCCCTCGCCGTTGATCACTTTGCTCTGTCCACCTCCGAGCTGAAACTGCACCTCGTTGAAGAAACCAAATCTCATGGAACGTCCCAGGGAGATATAGTTGCGGAAGGAGGCGGTGCCGTAGTAGCTGTGGGAGAGCAGATAGAGCTGACCGGGCGAATAGGAGGTCTCGGAGTCAAGGATGATGTCGGCACTGTTCAGGCGCGTGCGTCCGCGGGTGTAGGCAAAACGTCCGCCGGCGGCGAGATTGTCCTTGAAGCAGTACATCAGCATAGGACTGACCTTGAAATTATAGGTATCGCCATGGAGGTTCTCTATGATGAGAAACTTGTAATTTTCAAGGTCGCTCTGGGAGTAGCTGACATTGACTCCGGTGATCCACTGTCCGGCAGGGATAAACGAGATCTGCTCCAGGCCTCTCTCAAAGGGAGCCTGTCCTGAGGCAGGCAGAGCGGCCAGCAGAGCCAACAAGAGCAGTGGCAGGGTGATTATATGACGTAGTGTTTTCATCGGGTCGGTAACGGAAGGTGTGATTTATAGATTGCTTAAAACAACCTCTTTAATGATGGCTTGCTGAGGGGATGCGTAAGATTCAATAGGCGAGCGTCACATTGTCGATCCACAGACGGGAGCCCAGAGAGCGCGAGGAGACAGGATCGGCGACGGTGACTATCGAGGAGGTCTCGTCGGCTATCGTGCCTATCGAGGCCGAAGAGGCAAACATCACTTTTATACGGGTCGCTTTTACTCCATAATATTTGTAGGAGAGCGGCACACTGAAAGCCGTGTAGGACAAAGCCAGTGCCAGGCGTGTCTCGCCCGAAGCTATGACCGTCTCCCGGCCGTCGATCTTGCCGAGGAGCTCTACGCGCGCCAGGCCACAGTCATTGCGGTCGGCATCACAGGGGCGGAAACGGTAATATCCGTTGAGCGACATGGGGCGGGAACTCCAGGCTATGCCCTCGTTGTAGGTCTCGGTGACCGTGGCCGGATCATAGCTATAAGATCCGAGAAAGAGCTTGCCGGCGGCGCGATAGGCTATCTCGGGTACTATGGGAGAATAATCGAGATAGGGCTGTGCAGTCTGGGCATAGGGGGGGATAGACTGGCCTTTAGGGTCGAACGCCGTGCTGACGAGCTCTACCGCGAAACTCTGGGAGAAAACCGGGTCACGGGTGAGATAGGCCGATGGCTGGAGATACCAGGTGTTGATATTGGCAGAGCCTCCGGCAAAGGTCTTGGCGTTGGTATTGGCCCACTGTTTGGGTGTCTCGGTCGAGAAGTCGGTGAAATGCTGCATATTGAATATCTCGACAGGTGTGCGGGAATAGCGTCCGCCCGAAGGCATGGACTTGTAGGAAGGGCCGTCCTGACGCTCTTCGAAGTCACAGTTGGGCAACTGTGGGGCCTGCTCGGTCGAAGCGGTCACCGACTTGGTGAACTCGGGCGAAGGGCTTCCACCCATCATGGTGGCCTTGAATGTATAGGATCGCCCCGGGGTGAGGCCGATCACGGTGATGATACCGAGATCGGGATCGGTGAGATAAGAGGGGGCAGCGACATTGTCGATATAGACGCTTGTGGCCGAAGTGATGGCTTCGAGCAACGAATCGTCGGAGGGTACTACACGTATAACGGCCATAGTGGCAAAGGCGTCGACCTCTATCTTATAGTCGGGCATCTCTCTCTCGAGCGAGACCGATGCACGCTCTTCGTTGCAATAGTTGACCTTGACATCGACAGGCCCTATACCTTCGGGCACCGGAAAGCCGACTTTATAGCTGCCGGTAGTAATCGGAGTGATCTCGAGCGGCGTGGCTTTCAGGTAGTTGCCGGTGGTCTTGTCGGCTACCAGTATCTCTACATTGGAGGCAAATGACGAGGACTGACACTCGATGATGAGCTCGCCACGGTCGACACCCATTGTGACCGGGCCGACAGGAGTGACCGTCATTTCGACCGGCGTGGAGGCGATGGTGAGCACGGCCGGATCGGCTATCTGTCCGTCGGCTCCTATGGCCAGCAACGTGATCCTCGACAGTCGGTTGAGCTCGTCGATATAATAGAGTTGAGAAGTGAGGGCGGTGAAATCTATTTCAAGTCCTTCGGTGGTCTCGGTGGTGACCAGTCCCATGGATCGGAGGGCGGCATCTTGAGCGTGGGTGAGGTGGAGCAGATCAACCTCGGCGGGAAATCCGTCTTCACAGAGCGACCTGGAGTCGGTCGAGAGCATCACAGAGCCTAACACATCCGAGCCCGACACCTTGGCCACAAGCGGCTGAGGGGAGGTCTCACCCTCGGGAAGAGAGATGATCTTGTCGGGATCCCAGCTGAGAGTCACCGCCGGGGCCGGATCATCGAGCAGCCGGTCGGTGATCAGTATTGAAGTGGACTCATCGCCCCACGAGGCCAGGAGCTTCACTCCGTCGGGAGTGGTCTCGGACGACACTTCTACTTCATAGAGCATAGCGGCCTCGGTGGTCTCGCGGGTCAGAAGCAGAAGCCTGGCCCGGCGCCCGTCGGGCATGGTCAGTTCGGCAAAGATGCCGGTATGGGCGGGATTCAGGCAAAGTGTACGGTTTTCGCCGGGTTGTATCTCGAAGAATTGTCCGCCGGGGGTGTGAACCAACAGTGAGAACTTACTGAAATCCGAGTCGATCGAGGAGTCGAAGCGGGCCTTGACCAGAGCTTTGTCAAGAGAAAGGGTGAGAAGTGCCTCGGTGTTCTTCCCCTCCTCTATCGCCAGGTCGACCGAGCCTGAATAGGACGGGCTGTCAAACCCCTCGGGCGAGGAAGCCCGATAGCTTCCCGAGAGCAGGTAGCTACCCGAGAGGAAGTATTCACCCTGAGGAAACTCCTGAGCGTCGGCCCAGGTGTGGCTGTAAGCACCGGTGAGATCAGTGAGTGTCAGGGAGATCTCTGACTGTGGTTCGTCAAATCCGGTGTCCACAGTGAGCCCTCCGGCAGTCACTGCCCGTGTATCGGTCTCGACTCGCAGGGTCAACGTGCCGGCGCGCGAAGGGCCGTCGAGCAGATTGTCGCCACCACATGACACCATGCCTCCCGAGAGAAAAAGGAGCCAAAGGAAAGCGAGGAGATCAGTGACACTCAGACGTTTCATCGAGACTGACTGTTGAAAATTAACACACTCTCAGAGTTCTATGCGACCTGCGCGCAGAGGCTGGTTCATAAACACTCCGGCCAGGGCGGCAAACTTGTCGACATTTTCGGTGGTGAGATATTCGACGGAGCCCCCCTTGTCACATCGTGACTCTATTTCAGGGTGACGTTTCAGATAGTCGACGAGACTCGAGGCCACGAGTTCACCCTGAGTGACGATGCGGGCGCGCCCGGCGACCTGACGCTCGATTTTGGGCAGAAGCAGCGGATAATGGGTGCAACCGAGGATTATAGTGTCGGTCTCAGGCTCCTGCGAGAAAAGTTCTTCGATGTATTTGGCCACAAAATAGTCGGCTCCGGGAGCATCATACTCAGAGTTCTCGACCAGCGGCACCCACATGGGACAGGCCACTGAGACGGTGCGGAACGTGGGAAAGAATTTTGCTATCTCGATGTCGTAGGTTCCCGATGAGACGGTGCCCTCTGTGGCAAGCACGCCTATGTTTCCTCCGGTCGAGGTCGATCCGAGGCTCTCGACAGTCGGTATGATGATGCCAAGCACTCTCTTGTCGGGGGCCAGACGGGGCAGATCGCGTTGCTGGATTGTGCGCAGAGCCTTGGCCGAAGCTGTGTTGCACGCCAGAATGACCAGCTCGCATCCACGGTCAAAGAGAGCCTTGACTGCCTGGAGAGTAAACTCATAGACGACATCAAAGGAGCGTGTGCCATAGGGTGCCCTGGCATTGTCGCCGAGATAGAGATAGTCATATTCGGGAAGTTTCTCACGTATCGAACGGAGGATAGTGAGACCTCCGTAGCCTGAATCAAAGATACCTATACGTCCCATAGGTGTATATATTTTTAGAGTTACTTACCTCTGAGAGAGCATGTGTCAGACATGCCCGCAAGGAAAACTTTTTTTAACAACGCTCTCCGGCCGGAGGCATAGGGGACTGAACCTCTGGTCGGAGACGTTGAAATCTGTATTGTCTACAGCCACCTGAGCGGCCGGGACTGTTTTTAAGCCGCTATTCTGAGCAGGTAGTCGTAGAAGTAGCTTACGATGCCCAGACCGATGATACCGGCAACACAGATCCACATGCCGAGACGCTCGCTGCAGGCTGAGCGGAAGGTTGCGATGGGTGTCTCGCTGTCGTTGATGAACATAGCCTTGACCACCAGCAGATAGTAGTAGAGCGAGATGATGGTGTTGATAAGGGCGATGAGCACCAGCACATAGAGAGCAGCCGAGTCAGTGCCGTTGAGCGTCGAGGTGAATACGAAGAACTTGCTGAAGAATCCGGCAAACGGGGGGATACCTGCCAGCGAGAACATCGCGAGCATCATGGTGAACGCCAGGCGGGGATTAGTCTTGTAGAGGCCGTTATAGTCACTCATGTCAAGCTTGCCGGTAGCATTCTCGATAGCACCGATCACACCGAAAGCGGCGAGGTTGGAGAACACATAGACCAGGACATAGAACATGAGGGCCGAGACTCCCATAGGATTGTCACCGATGACCGCGAGCATGATATAGCCGGCCTGAGAGATCGACGAGAAAGCGAGGAAGCGCTTCATGTTGGTCTGACGCATGGCGAAGAGGTTGCCCACGGTGATGGTGAGGATAATCAGGGCATAGAGCATCCACTCCCAGGCTTCGCTGTAAAGAGTGCCGAAGACCTGAGTAAGCACGACCATGAAGGCAAAGGCGGCCGATCCCTTGGAGATGACCGAGAGATAGGAGGTCACCGAAGTGGGAGCTCCCTGGTAAACGTCGGCTGTCCAGAGGTGGAAAGGCACCAGCGAGATCTTGAAACCGAAACCGGCGATGACGAAAGCGAGTGCGATCACCATCATGACACCCATGTTGGAGACACACAGGCGAGAGATCTCCGCATAATAGAGAGTGCCGGTGAGACCATAGACATAGCTCAGACCCATCAGAAGGATAGCCGAAGAGAAGACGGCGGTGAGCACATATTTGATGGCGGCCTCATGGCTCTCGTAGCGGTTTTTCTCAAAAGCTACCAGCGCGCAGAGCGGCAGGGATGCGGTCTCGAGACCGATGATAAACATCAGGAAGTGGCGCGAGGAGATCATGAAGTACATGCCCAGGAGAGTGAGCAGTGTCAGCTCATAAAATTCACCACGGCGCACCGAGATAAAATCAGAGTTGGCCCATTTGACTGACTGAAGCAAGACGATGACCACGCCTACGTTGAGGATATTCTTTATAGCCACGATCACCGGGGTGGTGACATACATTCCGGCAAAAGCCGAGGTGTCGACCCTGAGGCAGGGACAAAAGCCCGTCAAGGTGAAGAGCACCATGAGCAGGGTGCTCACCACGGGGAGAGCTCCCTGAGCCTTACGGGAGGCAAAGGTGTCGTAGAGAAAGACTATCAGAAATACTATGAACAGCCCTATTTCCTGCTTGAGGGCTAAAAACTGTGAGTAATCCATTGCGAGCGGAGTCATGCGTTATTTCAGTACCGCGAAGATGGCGGGACTGAAGGTGAACTTGATGAGATCGACAAAGAAATTGGGGAAGCAACCGATACCGGCCACACAGACGATCAGAGTGGCGGTCGAGAGGCGCTCCCACCACTTGGCGTCGGTGAGGTTGAGGTGATGCTGATCGTAGACAGGGCCGTAGAGGAGCTTGCCGACCACGCGGAGGATATAGACTGCGGTGGTGACGATAGAGCTGCAGGCCACGATGACGAAGACGCGGTGGAAGAGATCTGTGTGCTCGAAAGAGCCGACGAAGATGGTCATCTCGGCCACGAAGCCCGAGAGACCGGGGAGACCCAGAGAGGCCATACCGGCTATGACGTAGCATACCGAGAGATAGGGAAGGATCTGCATCATGCCACCCATCTCGCGTATGTCGCGGGTGTGGGTGCGTCCGTAGATCATACCGATCAGTGCAAAGAAGAGAGCTGTCATGAGACCGTGGGAGAGCATCTGCATGATGGCGCCGGTCATGGCAGTGGTGTTGAGCATCAGAATGGCGAAGAGCACCAGGCCGCAGTGGCTCACCGAGGAGTAGGCGTTGATATACTTGAGGTCGTTCTGAACACAAGCGCTGAAAGCACCATAGACCACCGAGATACCGGTAAGGATGATGAAGATCCAGGCGAGCTCATTGGCAGCCTGAGGCATCAGATAGATGGCTACTCGGAAACAGCCGTAGCCACCGAGTTTCATGAGCACTCCGGCATGGAGCATCGACACGGCCGTAGGAGCCGAGGCGTGACCGTCAGGACTCCAGGTGTGGAAGGGGAACATGGCTCCGAGCACACCGAAACCGACAAAAGTCATCGGGAAAAGGAACTTCTGCCATCCGGCCGAGATCGAGTCGTTGGCAACGATCTCGAGGATATTCCATGTCAGAGGCTGACCGGCGGGAGCCGAGTGATAGTGGATACCGATCAGACCGAGCATCAGGAAAGCCGAGCCACCCATGAGCATAAGGGTGAGCTTCATGGCCGAATAGTTCTTGTTGCCCGAGCCCCACACTCCGATAAGGAGATACATGGGTATCAGCGCCACCTCATAGAACATGAACATGGTGAAGAGGTCGATCGAGATAAAGAAGCCATAGACACCGGTGGCGAGCAATACGAGCCAAAGGAAGAACTCCTTGGGCTGGGCTATCTCCCACGAGGCGAAACTGCCGGTGATCATGATGACACCCGTGAGGATGAGCATGGCTATGGAGATACCGTCGACTCCGACCGCGAGATTGATGTTGAGCGGAGCAAACCATGACCAGGAGCCTGTGTAGAGCATGGGAGCGTCAACTCCGGCGGCACGCAGGCCAAGATAGTCGATGAGCAGCCACACCGAGAGAGCCGTCAGGGCCACTGAGCCCGTCACAGCCACGGCGCGTATCTGCTTGATGTCGCGACAAAGGAACAACCCCAGGAGCATCACCAGGGGGATGATCACGAAATAGATTAATATATTGGAGAACATAGCGTTGCTGAGTATTTGCATTGAGTTCGTGGTAGGAATGGGTGATCAGAGGACACACACGGCGGTGACAAGACCCAGGAGCACAGCTCCAACGAGATACCACCATATATACATCTGCACCTTGCCGCTCTGGAATCCGCGGATAGCTACCGAGGCGGCATTGGTAATGTAGGCGAGACCGTTCATAGTGCCGTCGATGACGTGACGGTCAAACCAGGCGATAGGTTTGCAGATACCGTCAAAGATGATGCGGCGGGTGACGAAGAGATAGAGCTCATCCCAATAGAAACGATGGAGTGCGGCGGTCCAGAGCCAACGGCAGGAGTCGGCCATACGTGTGGGACGATCGTTCTTAGTCTTATAGAGGAAAGCTGCGAAGCCGATACCGATGATGGCTATCGACATAGAAATGGCAGCTACAGTCCAGTCGATGTGTATGTGATATTCATGACCGTCAAAGGTGACGAGTCGACCGAAGGGTACCCAGCCGGCTACACACGAGACGATGGCGAGAAACACCAGCGGGAACGACATGGCCAGAGGTGACTCATGAGGCATGGAGGCATGGTGGCCGTGGGCCTCCTGCTCCTTGACGCGGGCGGCATAGTCGGGGTTGTCCCACCAGAAGATAAGGAAGTACATGCGGAACATGTAGAAAGCGGTCATGCCGGCTACCATCATCATCCAGATGCCCCAGAAAGTATTGCGGGCAAAGCAGGCCGTGAGGATCTCGTCTTTGGAGAAGAAACCGGCAAAGGGCCAGATGCCTGCGATGGCGAGACAGCCGATGAGGAAGGTGATGTGGGTAATGGGCATATACTTGCGCAGGCCACCCATAGCGGTGTAGTTGTTGGAGTGGACTGCATGTATGAGCGAGCCGGCTCCGAGGAAGAGCAGGGCCTTGAACATGGCGTGGGTGAAGAGGTGGAACATGCCGGCCATGTAGCCGAGACCCTCGTGGATGGCGTGGTTATTGTAGGAGGCTACGCCGAGCGACACCATCATGAAGGCTATCTGAGAGATAGTCGAGAAGGCCAGGATACGCTTGATGTCGATCTGGGCGCAGGCCACACAGGCTGCATAGAAAGCGGTGATCGCACCGACCACGGTGATGAATGTCAGAGCCGCATCCTCGAGCATATAGAGGGGGAAGAGTCGGGCCACGAGATAGACACCGGCCACGACCATCGTGGCGGCATGGATGAGGGCCGACACGGGAGTGGGGCCTTCCATGGCGTCGGGGAGCCAGATGTGGAGGGGGAGCATGGCCGATTTACCCATACCGCCGGTGAAGATGAGCACCAGCGCCCAGGTCAATACCGAGCAACCCATGAAGGTTGCGCCTCCGAAGCTCTCGAGGACACCCTGAGGATCGCCCGTCATGGGGAGGAAGTCGAGGTGACCTGTGTAGAACGAGAGTATCAGGATACCGATGAGGAAGCCCAGGTCGGCAAAACGGGTGACGATAAAGGCCTTCTTACAAGCGGCCACAGCCGAGGGAAGGGTGTAGAAGAAACCGATGAGCAGGAATGAAGAGGCACCCACAAGCTCCCAGAAGATATACATCTGGAAAATATTGGTGGCCACCACAAGGCCGAGCATAGAGAAAGAGAAGAGCGACAGGAACGCATAGTAGCGCTGGAAGCCTTTCTCGCCATGCATATAGCCAAGCGAATAGACATGAACCATGAATGAAATAGTGGGGATGACTATCAGCATCAGGGCCGAGATGGGATCGAGCAGAAATCCAAGTCTGATAGCCAGGGCCGGGGTAAACTGCAGCCAGGTGTAGTTGAACACTGTGTACTGCAGACGGTTGGTACCGTCGATAAAGAGCTCGGAACCTGAGAACCAATAGGTGAAGGCAGTGTAGTAAGACAGGACGAGAACTACACCCATACCCAAGGTGCCGAGAGTGCCGGCCAGCTTAGGGGTCATTTTCACGCCTCCGAGTCCCAGCAACAGGAACATGAAGAGCGGAATGGCCAGAATGAGAACGGGAATCGTGATATCCATAGGGGGACTTAATGTTTCATTTTAGTTGCATCGGCTACATCTATGTTCTTGCTGACCCTGAAGAGGTTGACTATGATAGCGATAGCCAGGGCAGTCTCGGCGGCGGCGATAGCGATGCCGAAGAGGGTGAACATCCATCCCTGGTCAGAACCGGGATAGAGGTAGCGGTTGAAGATCACAAAGTTGATATCGACAGCGTTGAGCATCAACTCGAGGGAGATGAGCATCGCTATCATGTTGCGGCGGGTAATGAAGCCGTAGACCCCGCAGCAGAACATCACCAGGGCGGGGATGAGATACCATATTAATGTTATATCCATGATTAATCAGGTAAGTGTGTGGTGTGGGGGGGGGACTTAACGTTTACGGGCTATGACCACGCCGCCTATGATACAGGCAAGCAGCAACACACTGACGGCCTCGAAGGGGAGCAGATACTGTGAATGACCTGTGCCAAGCATAGAGACACCGATCTCTTGCATGGTGGGGTTGGACATGAAGGGGAGGCCGGTGAACAGGTCGGAGCAACGTGAACACAGTGCCCAGCCACAAGCCACGGCAGCCGCCAGAGCACCGGTGAGACCGAGCAGACGTTTGCGCGACTCGAGCGAGCGGGAGTTGTCGCCGGGACGGGTGGTGAGTAGGATAGAAAAGACAAACAGCACCACTATACCTCCGGCATAGACCGCGATCTGCACTGTGCCCAGAAACTCATAGTCGAGCTTGAAGTAGAGCGCGGCTGTGGCAAAGAGGGTAAAGAGCAGATATGTAGCGGCGCGGAGGATCTTGCGGGTGGTGACAGTCAGTACCGAGAAGATGACGATCGCCAGAGCGATGATCCAGTAACAAATAATGCTTCCTGCTGATTCCATATATACGGTAGAAATGTAGATTGCTTAAAGGGAGTGAGAAGAGGATCAGGCCTGGGTGTCGGAGTTCTTGGCGGCCTTGGCTGCGGCAGCCTTGAGGATAGCCTCGCGGATCTTTTCGAGCTTGGCGGGATCGGCGGCGGCAGCGGCGAGTGCCTTCTTCTGAGGCTCGGTGAGCTCGATGCCTGCCAGGGGATCGTTGTCGGCGGCCACGCCTGTCGACGCGGCGGCTTTCTTAGCCTCGGCGGCAGCCTTTGCGGCAGCTATCTTAGCCTCCTTTTCGGCCAGGAATTTGGCCTTCTCCTCAGCCGTTGGTTCGGGCTCGGGCTTCTCGGGGAGATAGTTGAGCTTCTTGACAAGTTTGCCACGGGTGAAGACAGCCTGCTCGAAGTCGTTGGAAAACTCCAGGGCGTCGGTCGGACAGTTCACTACGCAGAGCTGGCAGAAGGTGCAAGAGCCCAGGTCGTAGATATACTTGTCGAGTTTCTTTTTCTTACGTCCGTCCCAGGTCTCGACGGTCGAGATGTCGAGATTGATTGTGCCGTTGGGACATACACGTTCACAGGTGCCACAGGCGATACACTTGTGATTGCCCTGATCGTCATACTTCAGGGTGAGTTCCGCACGGAAGCGGTCGGCCACCGGGAGATTGTCGCGGTTGTCGGGATACTCTTCGGTGATTTTAGGGGTAACAAACTCTTTACCGGTCACCGACATGCCCTTGAGCAGGGAGGCGATTCCGGTTCCGAGATTTGAGAAGTATTCTTTTACACTACCCATTTTACTATTTCGTTTCTAAATATTTTGCGCGTGTTTAATCGTTTTTCACCTGGCCGCCGAGTATATCGAGCAGTTCGGTGGTGATACCTTGCTGACGCAGCTTGTTATACTCGAGCTGGAGGTCGTCAAGGAGGTTCTTGGCATTATCGTTGGCGCTCTGCATGGCCATGACACGGGCGGCCTGTTCGGAAGCGCGGTTTTCAGTAAAGACTTCCTGCATCACCGAGAGGAGATACATCGGGAGCACCGATCGATAGATCGTGGAGGCGTCGGGCTCGAAGATGCAGGGACGGAAAGCGGCCTGAGCCCCCGAGGAGGTGAGATCGGCGGAATCGACAGGCAGATAGCGGTCGCAACGCAGACGCTGGCGCGAGACGCTCTGGAAATTCATATAGAGAAGATCCACGCAGTCTATCTCCCCGGCCAGGTACATGTCGCAGAGCCGGCGCGAGAAAGCCTTGACGGCGTCGCCGGCGCTCTTGGAGTTGATCTCGGGATCATTGACCACGACTATCGAGCTGTCGGCTATCTTTCTGACGGCACGGTCGATCTTGCGTCCGACGGTAAAGATGGTGAACTTCACTTCCCTACCCCACTTCTCACGGCCCTCGTTGATTCGAGCGAGGAGATCCTTGAAAATATTGATATTGTATCCGCCGCAAAGGCCATCGTCAGAGCCGAGCACCACGATAGCGGCATTGCTCACCTGGCGAGGCTCGCTCAGGGGTGAGGAGAAGTCGGCATCGGTGGAGAGCAGATTGCCTATGATGGTCTCGATCTGAGCGCGGAAGGGGAGCAGTTTGCGCAGGTCGGCCTCGGCACGGTGCATCTTGGCCGATGAAATCATCTTCATGGCACCGGTGATTTTCTCACTGGATGCCACTGAGCCGATGCGGCCTTTTAGTTCGCGGAGTGTTGCCATTGTCTGTGACGGTGAATGAAAAGGTAAGGAGCTGAGGAGTAAATGCAATTATCAGTTGTAGGCGCCGGCGGTCTCGGCAGCAGCCTTGGTGAGAGTGTCGGCTATGCTGTCGTCGAGCTTGCCCGAGCGGATGGCGTCCATCACGTCGGAGTGTTTGGCGTGCATGAGCTGGAGGAAGTTTTTCTCCCACTCGGCCACCTTTTCGAGGGGCACGTTCTCAAGGAGTCCGTGTGTGCCGCAGAAGATCACGGCTACCTCGTCCTCGACTGCCATAGGCGAATACTGAGGCTGGATGAGCAGACGCTCGTTCTTGCGACCCTTGTCGATGACTCGGGCGGTCACGGCATCGATGTCGCCGCCGAACTTGGTGAACGACTCGAGCTCACGGAACTGAGCCTGATCGATCTTAAGGGTACCGGCCACCTTCTTCATAGACTTGATCTGGGCCGAACCACCTACACGCGACACGGAGATACCAACGTTGATGGCAGGACGGATGCCGCGGTGGAAGAGGGCTGTCTCGAGGAAGATCTGTCCGTCGGTGATGGAGATCACGTTGGTCGGGATATAGGCCGAGACGTCGCCGGCCTGTGTCTCGATGATGGGGAGGGCCGTGAGTGAACCGCCACCTTTAACCCGACCTTTGAGCGAGGCGGGGAGGTCGTTCATATTCTCGGCCACCTGCTGATTGTCGATAATCTTGGCGGCACGTTCGAGCAGACGGCTGTGGAGATAGAAGATATCGCCGGGATACGCCTCGCGACCCGAGGGACGCTTGAGTACGAGGGAGATCTCTCGATAGGCGACAGCCTGCTTGGAGAGGTCATCGTAAACGATGAGGGCGTCGCGGCCGGTGTCGCGGATGAACTCGCCGATGGCTACGCCTGCAAAGGGAGCGTAGTAGCGCATCGAGGCAGAGTCTGAGGCGGTGGCGGCGACGACAACGGTATAGTCGAGGGCTCCATGTTTGCGAAGAGTCTCGACGATAGCAGCTATCGACGAGGCTTTCTGGCCGATGGCTACATATATACAGTAGACAGGTTTGCCCTGCTCGAAGTTCTGACGCTGGTTGATGATGGTGTCGATGGCCACGGCAGTCTTGCCGATCTGACGGTCACCGATGATGAGCTCGCGCTGACCGCGACCTATGGGCACCATAGAGTCGATAGCCTTGAGACCGGTCTGGAGAGGCTGCTTGACAGGCTGACGGAAGATTACACCAGGAGCCTTGCGCTCGAGAGGCATTGACAGGAGCTCTCCCTGGATGGGCCCGCGGCCGTCGATAGGCTGGCCCAGGACATTGATGACACGACCAAACACTCCGTCGCCAACATTGATCGAGGCGATCTCGCCGGTGCGCTTGACGGTCATACCCTCGGTAACGGAGTTGACGTTGTCGAGGAGGATCACACCCACATTGCTCTCCTCAAGATTGAGGGCCACGCCGGTGACGCCGTTTTCAAATTCAACGAGCTCGTTTGCGCAGACGTTGTCGAGACCGTAGACATGGGCCACGCCATCTCCGACTTCGAGCACTGTGCCTGTTTCTTCAAACGACACTTTAGAGTTAACATTCTCGAGCTGCTGTTTCAGCACTTGAGAAATCTCGCTGGGGTTAATCATTGTAAGTGTGAGATTGGGGGGTATAAAGAATGGGGGTGATTATTTTCTAAGGAGGTTGTGGCGAAGCTGTTTGAGCTCGTTGGCCACTGAAGCGTCGAGACGCTCATTGTCGACACTGACGGTGAAACCGCCTATCAGGTCGGGGTCTATCTCATGATGATAGTCCATGGTTGCACCGTCGAGATGACCGGCTATAAGCCTGCGCAGTCGTTCCTCGTCGGCGGGATCCATAGGGGCCGCGGAGGTGACGGTGACCAGACGGATATTATGACGCTGCCTGTAGATGCGCAGGTAGGACAGGGCGATATCGCGGGCCATGTCAAGGCGATTGTTCTCGGCAAGCAGAGCTACAAAGCTGTCGACAACGGGGTCGTTGCCCTGACTTACACCGGCAGCGGTGTATATGAGCTTTATTTTGTCGGCCTTGGGCACAAACGGGTTGCTCATGGTCTTGTCGAGTGCCGGCTCGGAGGCAAAAGAGTCTGCAAGCTGTTTCATACCCTCGAAGAGACGCGAGTCGTCGCCTTTCTCGGCGGCATACTCATAGAGGGCCTTGGCATAGCGGCTTGGGATGAGACCTTGATTCATGGCTCGATGGTTGGTGGTTGTGGATATAAGGGAGTTGGGAGATACTGGAGGAGTGCGCGGGAGAAGGATATTTCCGTTGCGGGAGGACTCTCGCCCGTCCGCCGGAGAGGACTCCGACGGACGTTGAGAGAGCGGGTGGATGTCAGTGGAAGGGACTGCCGGGAGAACTTTGGGGCCTCTGTAAGAGCCCCGCGGTAATCACGGTCAGTTGCTTTGCTTCTCCATCTCGTCGAGGAGCGAGCTCACGAGTTTTTCCTGAGCTTTCTCCTCCTTGAGCTGATTGCGCACCACTTTCTGAGCGATGTCCAGCGCAAAGGTCGACACCTCATTGCGGAATTGCTCCTGAGCGGCTTTGCGTTCCTGCTCGATAGAGATCTTGGCGTTGTCCATCACTTTCTTGGCCTCAGCCTGGGCAGCCGATCGAGCCTCATCGATAATCTGAGTCTTCATACGATCGGCCTCACGGAGCATATCGGCCTGTTGGCGACGGGCTTCTGCTATGTATTTATCCGCCTCTTCGCGGGCATGGTCAAGCTGTAGTTTGGCATTTTGAGCATACTCCACACCCTTGTCGATGAGGTCGGCACGGTCAGATACACCCTTGATGATCGCGGGCCAACCCCAACGCCACAGGATGACGAAGAGGATGCCAAACGACACGAACATCCAGAATATCAGACCGAAATCAGGCGTGAACAGTTCCATAACGGAGGAGTGCCAGACGTTAGCCTACAAACATTGCAAGGATACAAACAATGACAGCGAAGAGAGCCACACCCTCGATAAGGGCGGCGATCACGATCATGTTGCTACGGATATCACCGGTCGATTCGGGCTGACGGGCGATGGCCTCCATGGCCGAGCCACCGATCTTGCCGATGCCGATGCCTGCGCCGATTGCTGCGATAGCTGCACCGATGCACACACCGATGCCGAGAGTTCCTTCGATAGCTGCTAAAATTGTTGCTAACATAATGGTAAAGGGATTTGAGGGGTTGGTATATTTTTGATTAATTATCTTGATGTGAGTATCTGTCTATTCAGAGGAGAGGTCGGCCACTCAGGGATTGGAGGGTACAACAGGAGTCTCGGCCTCAGGGGAGTGTTTCTCGTGATGGCCTTCTTCCTGGCCAAGTGCGATAAACAGGGTCGAGAGCATGGTGAACACGTAGGCCTGAATGAAGCTCACCAGCACATCGATGCAGAGCATGAACACCGAGAAGATCACCGAGACAATGGTAGTGGCACCGGTGACTACCGGCCCCATGGCTGCAAATATGAAGATGAGCAGAGTGAGCACGATGACAATCATGTGGCCGCCCATCATATTGGCAAAGAGACGCACGGTGAGAGCCGCAGGCTTGGTGAAAATACCGAAGATCTCGATTACAGGCATGATGGGCAGAGGATATTTGAGCCACCAGGGCACATCGGGATTGAATATCTCCTTCCAATAATGCTTTGTAGCAAAGATGTTGGTGATGAAGAAGGTGAGGAGCGCGAGCACCAGAGTCACGGCTATATTGCCGGTGAGGTTGGCTCCGCCGGGAAAGACGACTATCAGACCCATGAGGTTCATAATGAGGATGAAGAAGAACACCGTGAGCAGATAGGGGGCGAATTTATCGGCCTTATCCTTGAGCGTGGGTTTGATGACGCCGTCATAGATGAACATGATGACAAACTCTATGGCACCGGTCATGCGGCGGGGAGCTTTCTTGCCTTGGGTCTTGTGCCACCGGGCCACCGAGAGGACAGCCCAACAACACAGGAGAACAGTGATGAAGAGGGCACACACGTTTTTTGTCACGGATATATCAACAACCGGCTTGACCTCGTTGCCGTCGATGATCTCGACGATCTTTCCCTTGTAAGGACTGTCCTTTCCGGCAATGCGGAAGTCGCAGTTGCCGTCGCGATAGGTCTTGCCATGGTCGACACGAGCCGAGGAGAAAACATGAAGGCCGTCGCTACCCCACACGATGACGGGGAGCGGTATCGACTTGTGATGATTGAAAGGCATCTCCCACCCGTAACGGTCGCCGAGATGCTCGAAGATAATGCTCTGGGCATCCACGCTGCCTGACTTTTCGTCGTGGTCAGCGGTCGCGGTCGACTCGTCCTGAAGCGTGGCCGGGACGCGAGCTTCTGCCATGACGGGCATCATCATGACTATAAGCGCGAGGGTGAGCAATGAAAAAATTTGTTTCATCATCTTGAAAGAGCGGGAGAGGTTAATAAATACACACCGACACAATATTGCGGTCGACATCGGCTATACCACCCTCGATGGAGAGGGAATGTTCGCCGTCGGGAGCCGCGTAACGCACCACTCCGGGAGTGAGCGTGGAGATAAGCGATGCGTGGCCGGGAAGCACCGTGAATGCTCCCATTGCACCCGGGAGGTGTACTACCGAGGCTTCGCCCTCATATAGGACATTGTCGGCCGAAATGATCTTGAGTGTCATCGCGTAGAGTGTGTGGGGTGTAGAGGGGTGAAAGGATGATGTTTAACAGTAGAGCCGCAGGGAGAACCGGGGCTTAATATCAGGCACCGGCCTCGGCAAGAAGTTTCTTACCCTTGGCAATGGCGTCGTCGATAGTGCCGACGTTGAGGAATGCCTGTTCGGGGAGGTCGTCAACCTCGCCGGCAAGAATCATCTTGAAACCGCGGATGGTCTCGCTCAGAGGCACCATTACACCGGGGAGGCCGGTGAACTGCTCAGCCACATGGAAGGGCTGGGAGAGGAAACGCTGAGCACGGCGTGCGCGGGCTACCACGAGCTTATCCTCGTCAGAGAGCTCGTCGACACCAAGTATGGCGATAATATCCTGGAGCTCGTTGTATTTCTGAAGGAGCTGCTTGACAGCCTGGGCGGTATTATAGTGTTCTTCGCCGATGATATTAGGATCGAGAATACGCGAAGTCGACTCGAGGGGATCGACAGCAGGATAGATACCGAGCTCGGTGATCTTACGCGAGAGCACGGTGGTGGCGTCGAGGAATGAGAAAGTCGTAGCAGGCGCGGGGTCGGTAAGGTCGTCGGCAGGCACATAGATAGCCTGAACTGAGGTGATCGAACCGTTCTTGGTAGATGTGATACGCTCCTGGAGAGCACCCATCTCTGAGGCCAGAGTAGGCTGATAACCTACGGCCGAGGGCATACGTCCCAGAAGGGCCGAAACCTCTGATCCGGCCTGAGTGAAACGGAAGATATTGTCAATAAACAGGAGAATATCTTTACCACCGCCGTCCTGGTCGCGGAACTGCTCGGCCACCGTGAGGCCTGAGAGAGCTACACGCAGACGTGCGCCCGGGGGCTCGTTCATCTGACCGAACACCAGGGTGGCCTGAGAGTCCTTAACCTGCTCCATGTCGACATCGGCGAGGTTCCACTCACCTTTCTCCATGCCTTCCTCAAATTTCTTGCCATACTTCACTACGCCGCTCTCGATCATCTCGCGCAGCAGGTCGTTACCCTCGCGGGTACGCTCGCCGACACCGGTGAACACCGAGAAGCCGTTGTGACCCTTGGCGATATTATTGATGAGCTCCATGATGAGCACGGTCTTGCCCACGCCGGCACCGCCGAAGAGTCCGATCTTTCCGCCCTTGCTATAAGGCTCGAGCAGGTCGATAACCTTGATACCTGTATAGAGTATCTCGGTGCCGATGGTGAGGTCTTCAAACTCGGGAGCAGGCTGATGGATGGGACGGAGATCGTCGCGCTTGAGCTCGGGCAGACGGTCGATGGCGTCACCGATAACGTTGAGGAGACGACCCTTGACCTGTTCGCCGGTGGGAACAGCGATAGGACGCTCGAGATTGTCGACACGAGTGCCGCGGCAGAGACCGTCGGTACTCTCCATGGCCACGCAACGCACGGTCTTTTCACCGATGTGCTGTTCAACCTCGAGAATGAGCTCCGAAGAGTCGGGGCGCACTACCTTGAGCGCGGTATAGATGGGGGGGAGGATGTTTTCGTCGCCGTCAAACATCACATCGACCACGGGGCCGATCACCTGGACGATTTTGCCGTAATTTTCACTCATCGCTTTAGGGGGGGATTTAAGAGGAAGGTGGGGGGATTGATTGATCAGAGATAGAGGCTATAGGTCACGACGAGGACCATGAGCACAAGGTTGAAGAGATTGATGGGGAGGAGATATTTCCACTCGAGGGTGAGGAGCTGGTCGATACGCAGACGGGGGAATGTCCACTTGAACCAGATGATAATAAACGACAGAGCGACAGCCTTGCCTATAAACCAGATCACGGAGGGGATGTAGTCCATGATCATATTGAAGGCATCGAAGCCGGGGATATGGAGGGGCATCCAACCACCGAAGAAGAGCAGAGCGGCGACACCCGACACGATGAAGAGGTTAAGATACTCGGCCAGATAGAAGAAACCGAAGTGTATACCTGAATACTCTGTGTGATAACCGGCAGTAAGCTCACTCTCGGCCTCGGGAAGGTCGAACGGGCCACGGTTGGTCTCGGCCGTACCTGCAATCATAAAGATCACAAAGGCTATGATAGCGGGGATATGGCCCGAGAATATAAACCAGAGGTGATCCTGAGCTCTCACGATGTCACCGACATTCATCGAACCGGCGATGACCACCATTGTGATCACACAGAGGCCCATGGAAAGCTCATAGCTGATCATCTGCGCGCCCGAACGGAGGGCACCGATGAGGGTAAACTTGTTGTTGGACGACCATCCGGCCAGCAGGATACCGAGCACACCGATCGACGAGACAGCAAGCAGGAAGAAAATGCCTACATTGAAGTCGATGATCTGCAAGCCGTTGCCCCAGGGGAGCACTGCAAAGGCAAGCATAGAGGCTATGATCACCAGATAGGGAGCGAGCGCAAAGAGGAACTTGTCGATATGATTGAGCGAGATAAGCTCCTTGATGAGGATCTTGAACATGTCGGCCACGCTCTGGAGCAGACCCCAGGGGCCTACGCGGTTGGGGCCCAGACGACACTGGAAATAGGCGCACACCTTACGCTCAAAAAGAATATAGAAGAGGGCGAGCACTGCATAGAGAAGCATCAAACCCACTCCGACGAGCAGACACTCGAGAGTGACCGCTCCCCATTCGGGCATAAAGCGCAGGAGGAAGGAATGAAACCAGGCTGTGCCTACTGAAAGGTCATACATATACTGTCGGATAGTTAATATGAAACGATTGGCTGATGAATATAAATACCGTATGGTTGCTGATTAACAGGAGCTGAAGATCAACGGTCGATGTCGGGGACAATGTAGTCCATAGAGCCGCCGATAGTGATGAGGTCGGCGATCTTCTGGCCACGGGTGATGTGGTCGACCACAGCGGCAGCCGGCAGGCATGGAGGAGCGATCTTGAGACGATAGGGGGAAGTGGTGCCGTCGCTCTCGAGATAGATACCAAATGTGCCGCGACAACCCTCGACCATCTTGAACCAGTGGCCGGCGGGGAGTTTGATCACCTTGGGCACCTTGACACAGTAGTCACCCTCGGGGATATTGTCGATAAGCTGGGCTATGATGCGTGCGCTCTGCTCCATCTCGTCCATTCTGACCTTGAAGCGAGCCATCGAGTCACCCTCGTGGCGCACACACTCCTCGAAGTCAAGCTCGGGATAGATGCTGTAAGGAGCACACTTGCGCACGTCGCAGGCCCAACCGGAGCCACGGCCGTTGGGGCCGGTGACGGCCCATGAGATAGCGTCGCCACGGCTGAGCACGCCTACGCCCTCCATACGGTCACGGGCTATGACATTGCCGGTGAAGATCTTGTTGTATTCCTTGATATTGGCGGGCAGCACATCAAGCAGAGCGTGGACATCGCTGACAAAGTCGGGGTGAAGATCCTGCATCACGCCGCCGATACAATCATAATTGAAAGTCATGCGGGCACCGCAGGTCTTCTCCATGATGTCGAGGATCTGCTCGCGCACTCTGAGAGTATAGAAGAGCATGGTGGTAGCACCGAGGTCCATACAGTAGGTGCCGAAGAAAAGACAGTGGGAAGCGATGCGCGAGAGCTCGTCCATGAGCACTCGTATCACCTGGGCGCGACGCGAGATCTGAATTCCGGCGGCCTCCTCGATGAGCATACACAGACAGTGGTGATAGGGATGGGCCGAGAAATAGTCGAGACGATCCATGAAGTGGAGAGTCTGGGGATAGGTGAGTCCCTCACATATCTTCTCGACTCCGCGATGGATATATCCGAGATACAGATCGATCTTCTTGATAATCTCACCGTCGACCGCGGTGCGGAAGCGGAGCACACCGTGGGTGGCCGGGTGCTGGGGGCCGATATTGACTACAAAGTCATCGGGAGCAAAAATGCGACGCTCCTCCTTGACGATCTTGCCGTCTTTTTCCACCCATGTGTCGGTGAAATCGGTCTGACGCTCGTTTTCAGTCGATATAGGGTTGATATTAGGATCATCGTTATAATCCTTGCGCAACGGGTAGCCCTTCCAGTCGATATTGAGGAAGAGACGACGCATATCGGGATTGTTGATGAAAATTATGCCGAAATAGTCGTAGACCTCGCGCTCGAAGATAGTGGCGATATTCCAGATGTCGAAGATGGAGTGAATGAAAGGATGCTCCCGGTCGCCGGTAGCCATGACCTTGACCGAGATGCGCTCGTTACGCTTGGTGGAGATCAGCTCATAGATACATCCGAGGCCGGCCTCTTTCCAATCCATGCCGACGATGGTGACCAGGAAGTCAAACGAGAGTTCAGGGTCGTGACGCAGGGCGTGGGCCAGGTCGTGCCACTTGGAGTCATCGACCGTCACCTCAAGGATGTCGGTAGTCTCGAAAGTGGCTTCGGGCAGCAGTGTGGAGATCTTTTCCTGTGTAGTGGCCATTATATATAATAATGTGTTGAGTTTTGGTAATAGATGGAGAGAGAAGCGGCTATTTAATCAAGCAGGGCAAACGACCGATTTCATCAATCGTCCACACCGGGTATGGGATGCTCACGCAGGAAGTCCTGCTGTTTTTCCTGACGGTTGACTCCGCCGAAGAATTTCTCGACCTTGATCTTGCGGGAGAGCTGCATGATACCATAGATCATAGCTTCGGGGCGGGGAGGACATCCGGGCACAAATACATCGACAGGCACGATATCCTCAATACCCATAGCCACATGGTAGCTCTTCTTGAACGGGCCGCCCGAGATGGCACAGCTACCGCAGGCAATCACATATTTAGGCTCGGCGAGCTGATCGTAGAGACGGCGGAACACCGGCACCATGCGATGGACAATGGTTCCGGCCACCATCATGAAATCGGCCTGACGGGGCGAGGCACGCGCAACTTCCCATCCGAAACGCGCCATGTCATAGCGCGCGGCTCCAAGCGACACAAATTCGATGCCGCAACAACTGGTGGCGAAGGTGAGGGGCCAGATGGAGTTGGAACGCCCCCAGTTGATGAGTTTGTCAAGCGAGCCGACGATCACGTTAGTGCCCGACTCCTGAAGCTCCTTGACGAGCTTTTCGATATATTCGTTATCTTTCCATGCCTCGTAGGGCATGCCTTGAGCAGTTACTTCCATTCCAAAGCTCCTTTCCGCCAGGCGTATACAAGGCCCAGCACTATGATTCCGAAAAATACTGCGATGGCAGTCAGTCCCGAGGTGCCCAGTTCATGGACTCTTACAGCCCAGGGATAGAGAAAGACTGTCTCGACATCAAACATAAGGAAGAGGATTGCAAACAGATAGTATCCTACCTTAAACTGAGCCATTGACTCGCCACGGGTGGGGATACCACACTCATAAGCCTCTCCTTTCTGAGGGTTGAACGACTTGGGTGAAATAAGCCCGGCAAGCCAAAGAGCTATAGCCACGAGGGCCACGCCTGTACACAGGGCCACCACCGCGAGCGTTACGTTCTGGATCGCTAATGCTATCATATAATGTGTTGAATATATCGTGATTACCGTTTATAGCAGAGACGTGTCTGCATAAACGTGTGCAAATATAGAAAATTTTCCTCAATTACGCTCTATTTTTTAGCTGTAATTGAGGAAAAATTTTTCAAACTCTTAACAAATCCCATCGGCTCAGAAATTGTAGCCTACTGTCAGTTGGCAACAATTCCAACGGGCATCTACCAGTTCGGCCACATCCTTGACGCCCCACTGATAACGGAGTCCGACGAGATAATGTCCGGCAAAAGTATAAGAGGCTCCCAGACCGAGGCCATACTGCCACCGATGATAACCCATATTGTGCTTTCCGAACATGTTTTCCTTGGTCTGAGAATAAGCGTCGTCGCCGTCGCGCATCTTCATGCCGAGCTTACCATAGACACCGAGGTCTATGTAGGGGCCGAAGTATATCTGAAGATCCTCGTCGGGTCTGAAACGCAGGTGATAGGAGACATAGACAGGTATTTCGAGAAAGTTGACGGCCTCGGTGAACTTGTAAGGGATATTAATCATGTCACCTACAGGACGGTCGGCCTCGTAGGTACAACCCTTCATAGTAAAGAAGAGACCTGTGTTGACCGACAGGCTCTTAAAGATATTAATGTCGGCCGAAGCTCCGAAACCAAAGCCGTTGCGCCCGTTGTAGTTGTCGGGGGCATCGCCGCCCAGACGGGCGAAGTTCCAGTCGAAGCGTGCTCCGAGAGTCAGCCGCTCGGCGGGCTTACCGTCATTCCAGAATAGCGACTGAGCGCTGAGATTAAAACCCATGGACAAAGCCAACATCAAGGCTGCAAGGCGCGACAGAGATAAGAGAGGTTGTTTCATGATGAAAATCTTATAAATTGTTTGGATAAGTTACGTTCCACAGATATAGGGCATGGCCCGGCATAGAGGTGCCGGCAGCACATCGGTCGCGTCGTTCGATGATGGCCTTGAAACCCTCGACATCGATCTTGCCCCGGCCGACCTCCACAAGGGTGCCGACGACAGCCCTGACCATATTGCGCAGGAAGCGGTCGGCCGTGATGACGAATACCCAGGCTTCGTCGCCGACTCCCTCTACACGATGCCAGCGCGCGTGGGTCACATGACAGATATTGGTCTTGGTGTCGGCATGAAGTTTGGCAAATGAGGTGAAGTCGTCGGTAGTAAGCAGCAGGTCGGCCGCGCGATTCATCGCCTCATAGTCGAGATTGCGCGGGGCTTTCCAGGCAAGAGTGTGGAAAAAGGGGCTCTTCCCTGCCATAGCATAATAGTGGTAGGTGCGCGATAGAGCGTCGAAACGTGCATGAAGCTCATCGGGTACCCTCTCGATTTTCTCAATGGCTATGTCGCGTCCCACCATGGCGTTGAGCGAGTTGACCATCCTGTCGGTATCGGCGATAGGCTCCGCGGTGTCGAAATGGGCCACCATCTTGCGCGCATTGACACCGGCATCGGTGCGACCGGCTCCTGTGATCTTTACGGGATAAGACATCAACCGGCTGAGGGCTGTTTCTATGACCTCCTGGACAGTCAGGGCCCCAGGCTGGCACTGCCATCCGTGAAAGGGAGCGCCCCGATAGCTCAATGTCATGAAGTAGCGCATATCGACGTCGGTTTCAGTCTTTATCTATATATGTGTAGCCATAGAGACCCGAGCGGTAATTGCTGAGAAACTCCCTACCCTCTTCGGGCGAAATCTTTCCATCTTTCATCGAAGAGGTCACCCAAGCCTCGACGTTTCTCACAAGTTTCTTGGGGTTGAACTGCACGTAGTCAAGCACATCGGCCACGGTCTCGCCATCGATCACACGGTCGATTTCATAGCGGTCTTTGTAGACCGAGATGTGTACGGCGTTGGTATCTCCGAAAAGGTTGTGCATGTCGCCGAGTATCTCCTGATAGGCTCCGACCAGAAAGACTCCGAGATAGTAAGGCTCGCCTGGCTTGACGGGATGGACGGGCAGCGAGCCCGCGGTGGTGCCGGCTGTGGAGATGAAACTTGAGATCTTACCGTCGCTGTCGCAGGTGATGTCCTGGATTGTGCAGGTGCGGGTAGGACGCTCGTCGAGGCGCGAAAGGGGTATGATCGGGAACACCTGGTCGATAGCCCAGGAATCGGTGAGCGACTGGAAGAGCGAGAAGTTACAGAAGTACTTGTCGGGGATCATCTTGGAGACCTTGCGCAGCTCCTCGGGGGCATGACGCATGCCGGCTGCTATGCTGCCCACCTCACGGGCTATGCTCCAGAAGAGTTCCTCCATCTGGGCACGTGTGCGCAGATCGATGAGTCCCAGAGAGAACAGATCGAGAGCCTCCTCGCGTATCTGCAGGGCGTCGTGCCAGTTCTCGAGGATGTTCTGCTGATCGAGGCCGTCCCAGATCTGGTAGAGCTCGCGTATCAGTTCATGATCCTTATCAGAGATCTCGTTACGCTCTTTCCAGAAGGGGAGCTGGGTGGTCTCGAGCACCTCAAAGACCAGCACTGAGTGATGGGCGGTCAGCGAGCGACCGCTCTCGTTGATGACATTGGGCTGCTTGATACCGTTTTTCTCGCAGGCATCGACTATGGCCGAGACCGCGTCGTTGGCATACTCCTGTATCGAATAGTTCATCGACGATCCCGAAGCCGAGTTGCGGGTGCCGTCGTAGTCAACACCCAAGCCTCCGCCTATATCCATAAACTCAACGTCAAAGCCCATGCGGGTGAGCTGGACATAGAATTGAGTAGCCTCTCTGATAGCGTTCTTTATCAGACGTATCTTGGTGATCTGGCTGCCGATATGGAAGTGTATGAGTTTCAGGCAGTCTTTCATCTTGTTGCGCTCCATGAAGTCGAGTGCTTCGAGCAATTCGGCCGAGTTGAGCCCAAACTTCGACTGGTCGCCGCCCGAGGTCTCCCACTTGCCCGAACCCGACGAAGCGAGCTTGATGCGCAGGCCGACATTTGGCTTGATGTCCATTCTCTTCGCTACCTCGTAGATGATACGCAACTCATTGAGTTTCTCGACAACTATATATATGCGTCGGCCCATCTTCTGGGCCAGCAGAGCCAACTCTATATAAGTCTTGTCCTTATAACCGTTACAAATGATCAGGGCGTTCTCCTTGATATTAGTGGCCAGGACGGCATGAAGCTCGGGTTTGGAGCCGGCCTCGAGACCTATATTGAATTTCTCGCCGTGGCTCACGAGCTCCTCCACCACCGGACGCATCTGGTTGACCTTGATGGGATAGATGATATAATTCTTTCCCTTATAGTTGTATTGCTCGGAAGCTACCTGAAAGCACTTTGAGATCTTCTCGATACGGTTGTCGAGAATATCGGGGAAACGCAGCAACACCGGCGAGGTGACATCCCTGACCTGCAGCTCGTCCATGACCTCGCGCAAGTCGACCGAGGCATAGCCTTCCTTGGGGGTTACGGCTACATTGCCTTTGGAATTGATGGAGAAATATTTGCGTCCCCATCCCTGAATGTTGTAAAGCTCCGCGCTATCCTCTATGCGCCATCTTCTCATCGGCATTTTAGATAATGATAAATGAGGGTAAAGTGAATATTGAAATGAGAGTTACTGATTTAAATTACAAAAGTAGTGATTTTTCAACTAAATCTCCACCGTTTGGAAAAATTAATTCAGTTTTCTTGCAATCTCGCCCCGTAGGTGCTACCTTTGTCACTGACTTTATCACAGATTTTTATCACATTTCTAATCATACCACTATCATGAACAAGCTTTCAGGCTTATCACTCCTGCTCGGCTCCACAATGCTGCTCACAGGCTGCAACAAGAAGATGAGTCAGTTTGCCGCCGACTACTTCACCACCACCCCCAACCCCCTCGAGGTTGTAGGCACCCATGTGCCCGCCACAGTCACCGGCCACGTTCCCGCCAAATTCTTCCAGAAGAATGCCTCTGTGACAGTCACCCCGGTGCTCGTCTATGGCTCGGGCGAAGAGATGGCATCTCCCATGACCTTCCAGGGCGAGAAAGTGCGCGGCAATAACCCCGTGATCTCCTATGACAACGGAGGTACCGTCACTATACCCGTCAACTATCTCTACCAGCCTTCCATGCAGCGTTCGGAGCTCTATCTGGCCTTTGACGTCGACCAGAAGGGCAAACGCTACGCCCTGCCCCGCGTCAAGGTGGCCGACGGCGTGGTAGCCACCGCAGCTCTGGCTGACGCTGCTACTCTGACTCCGGCAGTAGCTCCCGATAAATTCCAGCGCATCATCAACGAAAAATACTCGGCCGACATCCACTTCCTCATCAATCAGGCCAACCTGCGCAAGAGCGAGCTCGAGAGCGACGAGATGCTTCGACTCAACCGCGACATACGCGCCGCCGCCGCCGATCCCACCCGTCAGATCGAGGAGATCAACATCCTCAGCTATGCCTCGCCCGACGGCACTCTGGCCTTCAACACCCGTCTGGCCCAGAACCGCGAGGACAATACCACCGGCTATGTCACCACTCAGCTCAAGAAGGACAAGGTGACCGAGTTTGGCGAACTTACAGCCAATTTCACCCCCGAGGACTGGGAAGGCTTCCAGAAGCTCGTAGCCGCCAGCAACATCCAGGACAAAGACCTCATCCTCAGCGTACTGAAAATGTACAAAGAACCTGAGCAGCGCGAGCGCGAGATACGCAATCTCTCAAGCGTGTTTGACCAGCTTGCCGATCAGATCCTCCCCCAGCTCCGCTATTCACGCATCACCGCCAGTGTCAACGTCATCGGCAAGAGCGACGCCGAGCTCGTGAGCATCTACAACTCCGACCCCTCTCAGCTCAACGTCGAGGAGCTTCTCTACACAGCCACCCTCACCGACGACCCGACCCGTCGCCAGGAGATCTACACCGCCGCCACCCGTCTCTTCCCCAACGACTACCGTGGTTTCAACAACCTCGGTCTCGTCCAGTATCAGCAGGGCGACTATGATGCCGCCATGGCAAGCTTCAAGAAAGCGGCCCGTCTCAACCCCAACGCCCCCGAGAGCCAGATGAATCAGGGCCTCGTAGCCCTCGTCAATGACGATGTGCGCGCCGCCAACGCTCAGTTTGGCAAGGCTGCCGGCCTGCCCGACCTCAATCCCGCCCTGGGCCTGCTCTATCTCAAGCAGGGCAATGTAGCCGGTGCCGTCAAGGCTTTCGGCAACGACAAGAGCAACAATGCAGCTCTGGCCCAGATACTCAACAAGGACTATGCCGCCGCCAAAAACACTCTCGCCGGCATCAACTCACCCGACGCCGTGACCTACTACCTCATGGCTATCCTCGGAGCACGCACTGGCAACGAGCAGATGGTTTCATCCAATCTCCGCCAGGCTATCAAGCTTGATCCCAAACTCGCTCAGCGCGCCGCCGCCGACCTCGAGTTCTCTCGCTACAATATCTCCAAAGTGCTCTGACCCCTCAACGGGGCCGTAGCTCTAAATCGATCCTAACGATAATACCGGCGGTCTGCCGGGCTGAATGAAAAGCCCGGCAGACCGCCGCTTTTTTATATCCCTGAAGCTACACAATCGGTAGTCAGAAGCAAGCGAGGACGAAAATACAGAACCATTCAGCCGTCACAGACGTTAAAATTATAGATCGGAGCCCATAAGCGGGACCGGTAAATATCCTATGCTCACGTCTCTTCCCTCCAACAGATACTCTACACCGACACTGCCCCTCACTGTCGTGTCAACGATGGCTCTGCCGCTCAAGGAGCGTCAGACCACAGAGAAGACCACACGAAAATCCGTAAGTTCTCCCCTAAAATTCGTGCCACTGACCATCAACGCAATCCCCTCCCTGCGTCCCTATATGGAAGCGGCGACATCGCGCACCTGCGACTACTCGATCGGAGGTCTGGTGATGTGGGCCGGATATTTCGACTACTCCTACGCGATCTATCGTGACACACTGTTCATCAAAGGGGTGACCGAGGACGACATCACCCGGCCGGCATTCTCGTTCCCGGTCGGAGCTTTGCCCGTCGAGGAGTCAGTGAGACTGCTCAAGGAGTATTGCCGCGCCAACGAGGGACTTCCGCTGGTATTCTCGGCGGTGCCCGAGGAAGCCGTCGAGACTCTGCGTCGGCTCGGAGCCGTCAATGTGACCGAGCTTGAGGACTGGGGCGATTATCTCTATCGTGCCTCCGACCTGGCCACTCTCTCGGGCAAGAAACTCGGCAAAAAACGTAATCATGTCAACCGTTTCATGATCGAGCACCCCGACTATGTGTTCGAACCTCTCAATGCCGACAATCTACAGGTCGTCAAGGACTTCTATCGTGCCTCCCATCTCGATGACTCCAAGCCGGCCCTGGCCGACATAGAGCGCGAGCAAGTATTTGAGGTGCTTGACAATCTCGACCGCTATCCCTTTGAGGGAGCTGTCCTATCTACTCCCGATCTCGGCGTGGTAGCTTTCACTCTCGGCGAAGTCATCGGCGACACGCTCTATACCCATATCGAAAAAATGGATCACACCGTCAATGGTGCCGGTGAGACCATCAACAAGCTCTTCGCCGGCATGATGACGGCCCGCTATCCTTTCCTTGACTATATCAACCGCGAGGAGGATACCGGCGATCCGGGTCTGCGCCATGCCAAGGAGTCATATCATCCGGCAATGATCCTGCGTAAATACAACGTCACTCTATAAACCACCAAAAATAAGACGAGACAGCCTCCCCGGGATGAAAAATTCCTTCAGGGAGGCTGTCTATTTTTCAGCGTTGACCTTGCGCGGGGAGTGATCATGTGATCTCCACCGGCCACGTCTCACGAAGTCGCTATCTTACATAATGGGGCATATCATCGGGGGTGACGATCGAAATCTCGACAAGTCCGCCCACCGACCCGTCGGGTTTACGCCACGCCGACTGAAAGATCAGTTTATGCACTCCACCCTTTTCAATGGTGTAGCAGTTGCGACCGCCGGTGGCCAGCAGGTGGCGTATTATCCCGATAGACCGCTGATTGTGACAGTCCATCAGATTACGTCCTATCAGATCGCCATGAGAGGCAAAGGTCTCGCGCGCACGACCGTTCATATAAATGATCTTACAGTCGGCATCGGTCACCGTCACCGCACAGTTGATCTCCAGTATCCCCTCGGGGAGCAGGCTCTGTATATCCATAGTCATGTCTATTGAACAGCAGATGGTTTTCTTCAGAGACCAAAGGCTTTTTTCACCTCAGGCACCGCGTCGAGCTTCTCCCAGGTGAAGAGCTCTACCTCTTTTTCGAAATCGGGCTCATAGCGCGAATGAAACTTCTTGGTGACCTTGCGCGGCTCACGTCCGAGATGACCGTAAGAGGCTGTCTCGCGATAGATGGGCTGACGCAGGTTGAATCGTTTCTCGATAGCGTAGGGCGTCATGTCGAAACACTTCATGGCCTTGACCTTGTCGGCGATCTCCGAGTCAGACAGCGGGACGAGAGCTGTGCCATGGGTGTCGACACAGAGACTCACAGGACTGGCACAGCCGATAGCGTAGGCTACCTGCACCAGAGCCTGGCGTGCCACTCCGGCCGCCACGAGATTTTTGGCTATATGGCGGGCGGCATAGGCTGCAGAGCGGTCTACCTTGCTGGGATCCTTGCCCGAGAAGGCTCCGCCGCCATGGGCACCGCGGCCTCCATAGGTATCGACAATGATCTTACGGCCGGTCAGACCGGTGTCGCCGTGAGGGCCTCCGATCACAAATTTACCTGTGGGGTTGACCAGCAGTTCCACGTCATCGCCTATCAGCGCGGCCACCCGGGCAGGCAATCCGGCCTTGACACGTGGTATCAGTATATTGCGCACATCGTCAGTGATGCGGCGGCGCATAGCCTCGTCGGCGGCAGCCTGAGCCTCGGGAGTGGAGTCGACAGGGAGGATAAACTCATCGTGCTGGGTGGAGACCACTATCGTGGTGACACGCAGCGGACGGTTGTTTTCGTCATATTCCACAGTCACCTGACTCTTTGAGTCGGGACGCAGATAGGTGAATACCCTACCGCGCTTCTCCCATGTCATTTCCTTGGCCTCGCGACGTATAGCAGAGAGTTCCCTCAGCAGGCGATGGCTCAGGTCAAGAGTTAGCGGCATATAGTCGGGAGTCTCATCACAGGCATAACCGAACATCATACCCTGGTCGCCGGCTCCCTGAGCCTCAGCGTCCTCGCGTTCCACTCCTCGGTTTATATCGGCGCTCTGCTCATGAAGGGCCGAGAACACGCCACAGGCTTCACCGTCAAATTTGAGTTCGCTACGGTCATAGCCTATTTCCTTGATCACACGTCGGGTGACATCCATCAGGTCGACGTAAGCCTGACTCTTGACCTCGCCGGCAAGCACAACCTGACCGGTGGTCACCAGAGTCTCGCAGGCGACCTTTGATTGAGGATCACGCGCCAGAAACTCGTCGAGCACAGCGTCAGAAATCTGGTCGGCCACTTTATCGGGATGTCCTTCCGAAACCGACTCTGAGGTAAAAAGATAAGTTTTCATAAATATATCCGGGAGTAATTTTGATTATTGACAAAAAAATTTTGAAACAGTCTCTCAAACATCCTCTCGGGGTCGGCCGAGGGTGAAAGTGACTGCTTCAAACATCTCGCTCCGTTATCGGCCGGACTGACCTAAACTCCCGTTTCTCAGGGGATAACGGAGACTCTAAAAATACTCCTGTGCAGTTTTAGCATTTTTTTGAAGAGGTTGCAAGCAGCCAAATTTTTCCTCTCGCCCCTTAAGGCACCGCAAAGGTAATCAAAATCTCCCGAAAATCCGCCATAAACCACCGGGAATTATTATATGAGCTATGTAAGCCTCACATTTCAAGGCCCATTCTACTACTCCCGGTTCAGATAACCCTTGGTGAGATACCATGCGCCCGAGTTTTTCAATAGCTTTCTGAACCATACACCCGACGACAGTGGTCGCTCATCCGACACTTTGATGACAGGCAGATACTTTACTTTCAGATCATGCTTATGTACATAGACATTGAGCAATCTTTCTGCCATATATCCAAATACTCGTGCCTGAAAAGGATAGGCTGAAATCTTTACTTTTTCCTCAGCCTTAGCAAGTACCCCGAACAACCAGGCAGAATAATCCTCAAAAATCTCCCTGCGAGTGATGAACATATTGTAATGTGCAAGCCAATTCGTCCTATACATTATGTGTCTGAAACTACTGTAATATTCAGGATAATAGCCCTTTACCACCTCATCCAAAATCTCCAAATCTTCGTTGATATGAGCCCACCGGTAATCATCGGCCAGAGAATGGGGAAAAACAATTCTTCGGGGGAGAATTATATCATGCCTCTTCAGCTCTCTGTCAAGGTCAGGAAGGTCGAGCTCAATCTCATTAATTTTATTCTCACCAACAATTCTTAAAGGAACCCAACGAGGTAATTCCGATCTGAAATCAAAGTACCGGCGATAGTGATTAAGGCCCACGTATTTAGTCTCAGGCCCGTTTTTCCACATCCAGTAGTGAGCAGTCAGTTCACAATAGTTGAGGTTCTTAGCCGAAATATTGTCGCCTGTATTATCTCCCGGAATTCCGAGGTCGAGTTCAGGATGCAATGCCTTTCCTACATGAATAGGATAAAAACCTTCACCTTCATGACAAAAGTCCTTTTTGTGACAACACACCAAAACTGTTACATTATTTTTTACGGTAGCAGAACTCATTTGAGAGAATAATTAATAAGTCGATTTCGGGTTACTACTTTTCAATCGGAAGAATTGTTTTATCTCGCGAAGTACAGGATCATTAGTAACAGCAAGATACAAAAGGTACACCACTACTCCCACAGGCACGCCAATAATGAGCTTTACCCAGTTGTCTTCGAGCATAAAGGTGGTAGCCCACACGGCGCATCCCATCAGCGCGGTAGCAATCATATAACGCCACTGGAGCATACAACCCAGCGAGAATGGATAGTATTTCCATCCCAGAACCAGTTGCAGACCAAACACTCCGAATTCAGCTAAAAGCGTAGCTATCGCCGCGCCATTGGCACCCATCGACGGGATTAGAGCGAAATTAAATATGAGATTGATTACAGCACCTCCGGCAACACTCCAGGTCACAAGCCCGATCTTGTTCATTGGATATAAAACCTGTATACCCAGAATGTTGGTCATACTTATCGACACTACTACCGGGGCATTGAGCAGAAGCACGAGTGAGGCCGGGGCAAAATCAACTCCACAGAACACCACCGTAATAGGAGTGGCAAGAACCATCATTCCCACAGTCATGGGAAAAGCCAAAGCCAAAATCAGGGCTACCGACTTTTTTATGATATTCACAAACTCCTCCATCTGCCCGGCCTTGACCAGATGGGCACACCTCGGGAGCAGCACGGTGCTGATTGACGAAATTACAGTCAGCGCTATGTGGGAGATCTTGGTGCCGGCCGTAAAATAGCCTACCTCCGTCTCACCGGCCATAAATCCGAGCATTATAGAATTGAGCTGGATATATAGACTGATGATCAGATTGAGTATAAACACTTGGAAAGCAGGCGAAACGTGTTGCCAGACATTAAGTTCAGACACCGTAATATCCTTCAGCGACAGGTGTTTGCGCAGGTGAATAAAATTAATGAAATTGTTACCCACCGTTGAGCCTACCACTATGAAAGCATACCACATAAGGTCAGAAGGCTGATGCACGAACACAAAGAGAGCCAGCGCTGACAGCACTCTGATTATCACAGCTCGGATGGTGATAAACTTAAAGTCTTCTATTGCCTGATAAAACCAGTTGACACCTATCGAATTGAATACTATCGATAGACTCAGCACATAAAAGATACTTGCCTGCTCATGGATCTGGGGAACAAATTTTGCCAGAAACCACACGGCTACATACCCCAAAAGACACAGCAAAGTGCTCAGAATTATGATCTCGACCGTGATTGTGTTGCGGCGCGCTATATCATCGCGATATTTAGCCACTTCCCTGACCGCATACATAGGAATACCGAGGCTCGTGAGAAGCACTATGTATCCTATGATGGAATTTAAAAAGTTTATGGCTCCTATACCCTCGGGAAGCAGGATGCGGGCCGCATAGGGAAAGGTGATTACAGGAAACAATACCGATGTGAGCGTATTGATTCCGTTCAGAATTATATTTTTCTTAACCGAAGCCATTAAGTGATCCGGATGCGACTCGAACGCATGACAGCCTGCTTTGGAAGCAGTCGCTCTACCCACCTGAGCTACTGGATCTTACAGTTACTTCTCTGCCAACATCCGCATTAATCAAGCGGAGTGACTGTGATAACGTTGTAAAGTTAGTCATATTTTTTCTCCTACACAAATGTTTATACCAGATCTGCTCTGTATGTAGATCGGCACCCACAAAACCAAAATCGGCCCGGGCGATGTCTGAGACATCCTCCGGGCCGTGTTAACGGTTATAGGAACGGTCAGTGATATAAAGCAAGATGCTTACTCTGACCGGAATGATCAATAGTTCTTGGCCTTACGCTCGAAGACACCCTGCTCCTTGCCACAGACGGGACACTTCTTGGGGGCGTTTTTGCCCTTGTGGACATAACCGCAGTGGGCACACTGCCACTCCTGCTCGGGATCCTCGGAGCTGAACTCGGTGCCCGACTCCAGACGGCTGAGCAACTTCAGGTAACGCTCCTCGTGCTGTACTTCCACACTGGCTACAAGCTTGAACAGGGCAGCTACGTCGGGGAAACCCTCGGCCTGAGCAGTCTCGGCAAAATCAGAATAGAGGTCGCTCCACTCCTCGCGCTCGCCGGCTGCAGCCTCGCGCAGGTTGGTCATAGTGTCGGCCACTACTCCGGCGGGATAAGCAGCCTCGATAGTCACGGGGCCACCCTCAAGCTTGCTGAAGAAGAGCTCGGCATGAGCGAGTTCCTGCTTGGCGGTGAGTTTAAACACTTTGGCGATCTGACGGTATCCCTCCTCCTTGGCCTTCTTGGCGAAAAGAGAGTAGCGGGTACGGGCCTGGCTTTCGCCGGCAAATGCTTTGAGCAGATTCTGTTCGGTCTTGGTGCCTTTGATAGATTTCTTATCCATGAGAGTTATAGAGTTATAATGTTTTTTATGAATTGGGGGTTACACTATAACTACAATCTCAGGAGTCGGAAAGTTCAGTTTGATCACGATATTTTTTATTTCACTTTCGTCTTGACCGAGTCATATATCTGCATGGCCACATTCTCGGCGGCCGGGAGAGCGGTGGCGAGACGCTCGCGAAGTACCTGATAACCCCGTAGTTGTGCTGAGCGTTCGGGAGTGTCACCCAACAGAGGCGACAGGTGTCGATCCACAATCTCAGGGGTACAGTTATGCACGAGCACCTCCGGGATGATCCACCCGCGGGCACCGGTTGCGCGAGCCTGACGGTTAGCCTCCCCGCGGTCTGATCGGGCGATAGGCCCGGTGATGAGATTTGGTAGCGAGCAATAGGGCACCTTAAGTATATGTGTGAAGAGATCGTGGGCCCACTTCCACCCTACGGCCCGATAGCACACCACCTGGGGAGCTCCGGCCAACGCGGCTTCGAGCGAGGCCGTTCCCGAGGTCACCAGTGCCGCATGAGAGTGGGCCATCAACGACAACGTGGAGGCCTGGACTACGGGAAAGTCGGTGAACCTACGGTAGAAATCCTCGTCAATAGCAGGCGCTCCGGCCACTACAGCCTGCATCTCGGGATGGCGACGCGCCACAGCATCCATGACCGGCAGATTGGTGCGTATCTCGCTGACACGACTTCCGGGCACGAGCGCCAGAATAGGTCGCCCGGGGTCAAGCGAGTGATCACGCCTGAAAGAAACTCCATCGCCCAGACCGGCCAGAGTGTGGTCAACCTCCTCGACCGAGGGATTGCCGACATACTCCACCTTAAGTCCGCGCGCTCCAAACCACTCCGGCTCAAACGGCAGAATGGAGTAGACCCTGTCCACCCACCGACGCATCGACTTGAGCCTGTAATCCTTCCAGGCCCAGAGCTTGGGAGCTATATAATAATGGACAGGGATGCCGAGCCCACGGGCATACTCTCCAAGTTTGAAATTAAATCCCGGATAATCGACAAGCACAAGCACATCGGGACGCTCTCGCCTGAGCGCCTCCTTGGCCTTCTTGAGATTGCCCAAGACCTGAGGCAGATGACGGGCCACATCGATAAACCCCATGAACGCCATGTCGCGATAGTGGATCAGCGGCGCGTGGCCGGCCTCGGAGGCCATAGCGTCGCCCCCGAGAAAAGTGATCTCGGCCTCAGGATCAAGCCTGCGCAGGTAGTGTATCACCCCGGCGGCATGCAGGTCGCCCGAGGCCTCACCGGCTGAAAAAAAGTATCTCATGATGCAAAAATAGTCATTTGTGAGGAATTTTTTGTAACTTGCGTGTTGTTTCTTTTAGTGAACCGATTAAACCTCATCGGTTGATCAGGTCGAAATATGTAGTCTTCATATATGAAATCACCCAGAATATACATAATCATTCTTGCATTTATAGCTCTACCGTTGGCCCTGAGATCCAATACGCCCATCAGGGGAGTGCAGGAGGCCGACGCCGAGAGTATGTTCCGCTTCGTGGCCGAGCGCAACCCCTCGTTTGACCGCAGCATAGCCGAGGCCTTCTATGAGGTAGGCAAAGCCTACGGCATACGTGGCGACATCGCACTGTGTCAAGCAATTATCGAGACCGGCTGGTTTCGCTTCGACAACGGCACGGCTGTCAGGGCCGATGCCCACAATTACTGTGGACTCGGCGTACACTCCCGCGGTCAGAAGGGATGCTCGTTTGCCTCGTTGCGCGAGGGAGTGACTGCCATGATCCAACATCTCTATGCCTACTCCTGCCACGATCCGTTGCCCGAGGGAGAGAGCGTGACCGATCCGCGCTTCAAGTTTGTCAGACGCGGCTCGGCTCCTACCTGGGAGTCGCTCTCGGGCAAATGGGCCATGAACGAGAATTACGGTAAAAACATCCTGCGCCTCTACTCCCAGCTCCGGGCCCTCACCCCCCGATACTCCGGCACTCCGGCCCAGGCCCTCACCGCCTCGACTCCCGAAGTGTGGGCCGACATTCCATATATCCAGGCCGAGGAGACCTACGAGGAAAACATCCAGAACTTATTCAAATGAAACTTTCAGAAATCTTAGCCAACATATCAGACAAGCTCCATATCGCGCAGCTCAACCCCATGCAGGAACGCATGAGTTCCCTGGCCGTGCGCGGCACATACACCCTGCTCGCCCCGACCGGTTCGGGCAAGACTCTGGCCTTTGCCATCCCGCTGCTCAAGAGCGTGGGCCCGGCAGCCGGCCATGTCCAGGCCGTAGTCATAGCCCCCTCGCGCGAGCTGGTGCTTCAGATCGCCGGAGTGATACGTCCCATTGCTACCGGTCTCAAGACGGTAGCCTTCTATGGCGGCCACTCCATGCAAGAGGAGACTGCCTCGCTGGCTGTATTGCCCGACATCATAGTGGCTACCCCGGGGCGCCTGCTCGATCACCTCAAGCGTGGACAGCTCGATCTCTCGACTGTCTCGACACTGGTGCTCGACGAGTATGACAAAGCCCTCGAGCTCGGATTTGCCGATGAGATGAAACGTGTGTGCCGGCGTCTGGCCGGACTCAGACTCGTGATCCTCACCTCGGCCACCGAGCTTGGCGCCCTACCCGACTATCTCCCCTCCACAGCCAAGACCGAGGTGATCGACTTCAGCGACTCGGGCGAGGCACCGCGCCGGCGCATGCAGGTAGTGAGAGTGATCTCCACCTCGCGCGACAAGCTTCAGACTCTCGAAGATCTGCTCCACGCATTGCCCAACGGCCGTGTCATAGTCTTTGCCAACCACCGCGAGAGCGCCGAGCGCATCTACTCTGCCCTCAAGGCCGACGGTCTTCCGGCAGGTATCTATCACGGCGGCCTCGACCAGAACGACCGCGAGAACGCAATCGTCAAGCTTTCCAACGGATCGACCCCAATACTCGTGTCGACCGACCTCGGCGCCCGTGGCCTGGATATACCCGAGCTCTCGGCTGTCGTCCACTATCATCTGCCCGTTTCGCCCGAAGCCTGGACCCACCGCAACGGACGCACCGCCCGACAGCAAGCTCGGGGCGAAGTCTATGTCATCACCTCTGAGAGCGATGATATGCCCGAGTATATCGTCACCGACCGCGATTACTATCCGACAGGCAGATCTGAAGATCCCATCCGCGCCACTACGGCCACACTCTATTTCAACGTAGGGCGCAAGGAGAAAATCTCCCGTGGCGACATCGTGGGATTTCTCATAGCCAAGGGTGGCCTACAGGCTACCGATATAGGCCAGATCACCCTGCGCGACCACTCGGCCCTCGTAGCCGTGCCACTCGACAAGGCCCGTGCAGTCCTCGGCAGAGTAGCCAATGAAAAGATCAAGAACACCCGCGCCAAAATCACCCTACTCTGATCATCACCGGTCTCCGGTTCCTCTCGGCGCACCGGATTCTGTATCTGGTTGTCAACCGTGGAGGAGCCGGCAGTTTGTTGAATAAAGCCCCGGGAGGCCGGTGCATAAATTCACCCGGAGATTAATTAAAGATAAGCAGAGCAACTATTTCACGGTCACTTCGAGCGGATGGCCGAGCCGCTCGTGGAAATCGGCGAGATAGTCACACCAGGCCCTCATGCCTCTGACGCCCCCCTTGCTCCATCCGGCCCCCCAGTAGTAAGTGTAGGTATCGCCGGGATTGTAGGACGTATGGGTCAGCACATGGCCCACAGCGTCGCCCAGAGGAGCCTCCAGGGGCGAGTAGCCCACACTGTCGGGGCGCGAGGGATTGACCACTCCGATGAAGATGATACCGTTGCCACGGTCGGTATTGTCGGTGAGATCGGCATAAGCAAGATAGCGTCCCTCGGGATCTTTGACATAGCCCCGGGTATTCTGCCGGTGGACAACAATGCCGTTGATCAGCTGATGTCGGCGCGAAAGGCCCTCGTAACTCACCTCTGTCTTATTAAGCCACGAGCCACGGTCGAGAGAGATAGTACGGGTCTCTACCACGCAACTGTCAGTCCCGATCAGCTCGGGATAGCAAGTGATACGCGCGGTCATCCTGAGCGGGCCGCTCTCAAGAATATCACACTCCCTGTAGGCACACGGATAGGCCGTCTCACCATCGGCCACCAGCGCGTTCATACCGGCCCCGAGAGTACGCCCCACTGTGTATACATCCATTCCCGACCCGTGGTCTTTGTGATAGGAAGCGTTGCAGAACTCGTGATCGTCATAGCGCGCGGCAAGCACAGGATAGTCTACCGACTTTGTCCAAATATCATATCCGCTGACATTTCCACCCTCCCGGCGATAGGAGGGCCCGTAGAGCCGATAACCGCCTCGGTCGTTCTCCCAGGCGAAGTCGTCCTGCTTGTCATGTCTTATCATACCCACACAGACAGTGTCGCCAGCCTGCCTATCGGACGGCTTAGGCCGGTGGATCAGAAATTTTCTGGTCTCGAGAGGGCCGAAATCATCTGAAAACAATATCTTGTTGTCATAGGTCAGCTGAGCGACCATCGGGCGACCCGCCTCATCGGTCACGACGAAATCATCGCCCACACGCCCGAAGACCGAGGGAGCATCTATCTCCACAATCTCAGCCGGGCGCGGCTTGGCAATAGGATTGTACACCGTGACCGTTACCGACGGTGTCGAACACGAGAGCACTCCGAGACACGAGACGGCCACCACAAACAGCGATCTGATTACCGAATTTTTCATAATTTTAGCAGAGGGGGGAGAAAAAAGTCCAACGCGCGGCATCCGCAGCACGAAGGACTTTCGAGCAGAGGCGATGTGTCACAATCGCCAATCTCTGAGTTAGATTGAGTAGGTGTTAATTATCAACTATTCCATGAAAGAACTATCAACGCGAAGCCACGCTGTCGTCGTAGCTGAAACGTACCTTGCCACGTATATCGGCCGACGATGAGCCTACGAGCGCCTCAAACGCTCCCGGCTCGCAGACCCACGAATGAGTGTCGGCATCGAAATAGCTCAGAGCCTCGGGAGTGATCTCAAAGCTCACTTCGGCCGTCTCGGAGGGAGCGAGTCTCACTTTCCTGAAACCCTTAAGCTCCTTGAGAGGACGTGGCACCGACGACTTGATGTCGGCTATATAGAGCTGCACCACTTCAGAGCCTTCGCGGGCACCGACATTGGTGACAGGTACAGTGACTGTGACCTTGCCCTCATGAGTGAGAGTCGACTTGTCGACCTTGGCTTTGCCATACTTGAAGTCGGTATAGCTCAAACCGTGGCCAAACGGGAAGAGAGGCTTGATATCGTTCTTCTCGGCCCAGCGATAGCCGACAAAGATACCCTCGTCATAATTGCAGTCGACGGTCTTGCTGCCGTCGCCGCGCGGAGTGCCGGGATAGAGACCGAGCTTATGGACAGCCACATCATCGAGCTTGGCAGGAAACGTCATGGGTAGTTTGCCCGAGGGATTTACATCACCTGTGAGCACAGCGGCGATAGAGTTGCCGGCCTCAGTGCCGAGATACCATCCCTGGAGGATAGCTGCGACATCGCCGGCCCAGGGCATAGCCACGGCATTGCCCGAGATATTTATCACCACGAGATTGGGATTGGCTTTGGCAAGAGCCCTGATCACGTCATCCTGGCCGTAGGGGAGCTCCAGTCCCTCGCGGTCGGAGTCCTCGCAATCCTGATGGGCCGACTTGTTGAGACCGCCGATAAAGATCACACAATCGGCGTCGGAAGCCTCCCTGACAGCCTCGGCTATCAGCTCTTCGGCACTGCGGTCGTCCTTGAGGTTCTGGCCGGTGACCACTCCGTTGTATTCGCCCGAAGGATCACCTACGTAACCGCGCACATAGACCACATCGGCCTTTCCGGCGAGACGGTTGCGGATACCATCAAGAGGCGAAAGTTCATATTTTACTTTCAGCGATGAACTGCCACCGCCGACTGTCATCATCTTGACAGCATTCTCGCCGACCACTACGACCTTGCCCACACGCTCGGGATCGATCGGGAGCACTCCGCGGGTATTTTTGAGCAACACTATACCCTCCTCGCCTATACGGCGAGCCGCAGCTATATGCTCGGGCGAGCAGAGCGATCCATGAGGACGGTTGCGGTCGAGAGTGGTGCGGAAAGCCAGCCTCAATATGCGGCGCACCTTGTCGTCAAGTTCCTTGGTTCCGACCTTGCCCTCCCCTATGAGATCAAGATAGGGATCGGCCAGATAATAGTTGTCATAGGCATTGCTCTTGCCGTTAGACAGACCGTTGGTCCAACTTCCAAACTCCATGTCGAGACCGTTGGCAATAGCCTCGGGAGTGTCGTGAGTGCCACCCCAGTCTGAGACCACTACTCCGTCAAATCCCCACTCACCTTTGAGAATATCATTGAGCAGAAACTTGTTATGGCAGGCATGCTGATCCTTATAGAGATTGTAGCTGCCCATGATCGACCAGGCACCTCCATCCATAACGGCCGCCTTGAAGGCCGGGAGATAGATCTCATAGAGAGTGCGGTCGTCGACGATAGCATTTGTTGTGTGGCGGTTGACCTCGTGATTATTGAGAGCATAGTGCTTGACACAGGCAGCCACTCCGTTGCTCTGCACACCTTTAATATAAGGAACCACCATAATCGAGGCGAGATAGGGATCCTCGCCCATATACTCGAAGTTGCGGCCGTTGAGAGGAGTACGGTAGATATTCACACCCGGGCCGAGGAGTATGTCCTTGCCACGATAGCGTGCCTCCTCGCCGATACTCGTGCCATAGAGCAGAGCTATCTCGGGATTCCACGAGGCGGCCAGACAGGTCAGAGCCGGAAACGCCACACACGAGTCGTTGGTCCATCCGGCCTGCTCCCACTCATCCCAGAGCACCTCGGGGCGTATGCCGTGAGGGCCATCGGTAGTCCAGAACGAAGGGATACCGAGACGTGGCACTCCGGCCGATGAGAATTTAGACTGGGCATGTAGCATAGCTACCTTCTCCCTGGTGGTCAGGCGCGAGAGTATATCCTCGATGCGATCGTCGACGGGACGTGACTCATCGAGATAGGCCGGAGTAGAGGCTGTGAGCGAGACAACTCCGGCTGCAATGAGCATTATGCTGAATATTAGTTTTTTCATTTTAAGCAATAGGGGGATTAGTATTCTATCAATTCCGGCTGACAGGCATAGGCTTCAGGCCCATCGAGGCGATGTAGCCCTCCTGAGGATGACAATTCTCGATCAGACAACTGTCAAGAAATTCAGTCATGGCCTTGCGCACCTTGTCGCGGTCGGGCATAGACTCGCGCATCTCACTGAAAGTCGCGTGGGGGCCTTCGGAATATCTGACTATTTCCTGCCATTCCTCGGGCATCCCGATACCCATCATACACGAGGAGTCGCGTTTCTTGTAGGGCCAGAATGTATAACCTATATTATTGTCGGTCATAGTCTTCACGAAATCGGCCTGCCAGCTGTCGGTGTTGTGGCCGATCTCGCCCATATACATCGGGCGCCCCGACTTGTCGCGAAACTCTATGTAACTCCTGATCGCCTCGGCCGTGGGCTCGCCACCATAGCGGTGACAGGTGAACATCAGTCCCTGATCATAGTCGGTGTCCTTGAGAGGGGCGAAGTTGCTGTTCCACTGCGGAGCGCCGATCAGAATGATATGGTTGGGATCGACCTCGCGTATGGCCGCCACGGCCCGTTTGTGGAGAGGCTCGAGCCGGGCATTGAGCGCGTCAGTGTCAAAATAGGGAGCGATCGGCTCATTGATAAGCTCATAGCCGAGTATCACAGGCTCGTTCTTATAATAATCGGCTATCTTGCGCCATATATCACAGAACTGCTGCTGAGACTTCTCGCTCTCCAGGAGCCAAGGGTAGCCATAGGAGTCGTCGATATTATCGCCTGTCTGACCGCCCGGCGCATCGTGCATGTCGAGGATCAGATAGAGACCGTTGTCGCGACACCACTCCACCACGCTGTCGACACGCGCAAATCCGTCCTGACAGCTGTTGAGTCCCATGTAGTCCTCGTCGGTAAAGAGTTTGTAATGGAACGGAAGGCGGACGGTGTTGGCTCCGGTCGAGGCTATATATTCTATATCCTTGCGGGTGATATAATTGTCCTTGAATTTCTGCCAGAACTCAGCCGTGAAGTCCGGGCCTACGAGCTGACAGAACAGGTCGTTGATCTGACGCGGAGCGTTGGTGCGTCCGAAGCCAAACATATATCCCTCGGGGTTGAGCCAGTTGCCGAGGTTGGTGCCGACGATAAAGAACTTCGACCCGTCGGGGGTAACCAGATCGGGGCCTTGGATCCTGACAAATCCGTCGGTCTGAACCTCCTGCGACTCCCGACCTCCGCGACAGGCGCTCAAGCCTGCCAGTGCCGCGAGGGCAAGAAATGTATATCTGATGATGTTATTCTTCCTCATAATGAAGGTGATTGGTTAAAAAAAGGAGGCTGTGTCTTAACTTGGATTTATTTTCTTGCAGGGACACAGCCTCCCGGTTGATTAAAAAACAGCTATTATCGCTAACGGCCTTGGCTCACACGACACTCCGAGACCCTCAATTTCAATAGGCAATATAAGGGAGAGCCACGGGTATCATGACGAACTGACTAAAACAACCTTTATTTAAGTAACTCTTAAATATTGAGTATTTAAGTAACTCTTAAAAATTAAGCGTCATAATGATTTTTCACAACTGTTACTCTTGCAGGACTTTTACACTCTCTGTGGCTTTATGTCTGTTAACATAAAACTCACAGACAGCAGAACTTAATTTTCAAGAGCTACTTACCTTGAACAGACTTATCTGAAGTGACAGGGGTTACTTGACAGTGACGGTGACGCGATAGTTCTGAGAGAAGACACGCACGGTGTAGGGCCCGGTGGCATGCTGGATGGTCGAGCTCACGTCAGAGCCGGAAGGCACGGTGCCATCGGGGTCACAGGTCATGATATTAAACGACCCCTTCTTACCGTTGAGAGCCTTGATGTAGATATTCTTCACACCCTTCAGAGCGTTGGGCCAGAACATCTCGTAAGCACCTGATGCTCCGGGAGTGATGACATTGCCATTCTCATCGACAACCTCATAGTCGACTCCGCGCACCAGCTCGGGCCCATCGTAAGATACAAGATCAGAGTTGGAATAATTCTTGAGCTCCTTGATATATTTCTCGCCCGAGGGTTTGGGGGCTGTCCAGTAATAGGTGACTACATTATAGTCGCGCTTGAACTCACACCAGAACTGCATCGGCACAGCCACAGTCTCGCCCTGGTTGACCTCATAGAACACCACGTTGTTGTTGCCGATACCGCTCGCCGCATTGGGCTTGTCATAGCCCCACACCTGCGGGCCATAGAAATACTCGTGTTCGAGGGTCTTGTCATAGTCCCAGTCGTCATCGTTGCATGAGGTGAATGTCATAGCTGCAAAGAGAGCGACCAGCGTATATATAACTTTTTTCATAGTTGTAGTTTTAGGTAGATATAACTTGCGTAGAGACTTTTGGAGCATCATCATTTCCATCCGGGATTCTGGGTCACGGCACCGCCCGACTGGGAGATTTCATAGAGGGGCACGGGATAGAGATAATCCTTATTGACATCAAAGCGACGGTTTTCGGCCAGCTCGATGACATAGATATTGTCCTGAGAACCATAGCGCTGCTTGCCCTGGAGCTGACCCGAGACGGTAAGTTTGCCCTTCAGCTCGTCATACTTGCCCTGGGTGGCCTCATCGACTACACAGAGAGCACCGATTATATCGACCGGGAGCACCTTCTCGGCAATCTTCCAGCGTATGATGTCGTCGTAACGCTTATTCTCGTCGATAAACTCGACCGTGCGCTCGCGACGTATCTCCTCGAGCATGTCGAGACCGTTGGCAGCGGCAAACGAATTGGAAAGCTTGGCAGGCATGCCGACACGGTCACGCAGGGCGTTGACAGTCATATCGAGCTGAGCGTCGGTGATCGAGCCGTTATACTCGTAGAGAGCCTCGGCATAGGAGATGAGCACCTCGGCATAGCGGATAGCCATCCAGTCAGTCCACTCCTTACTGTTGGTCGACCACTGAGCCAGGTCAAAGCCCTTCTTCAGACTGTAACCGCGGTGGAAAGCGTGGGGAGAGAAAGCTCCCTTGTAAGCATCCTCACCGATCTTGTAGCAGGTCATTGACAGACGGGGATCACGGTTGGTGAACACATCGTCATAGCTTGTCTCAGGCGAGATTACCAGCGGTGACTTCTCGCGGGGCAGACCGTCGGTGTAGAGGAACAGATCGACCACGTTGCGGGTGAGGCTGACGGCGTTTTCCATCTGGCGGATAGTGCCGTGAACGGTCGAGGCCGCCGAGCCGTTGGGGCCATACTCTTTTACGAAGATATTCTCGCGGTTGGAGCGGCCTTCTGCCACATCCTGAAAGAGTTTTTCAAAATCGGGATAGAGCGAATGTTTCTTGCTGTTGATGAGCTCCTCGGCAGCGTCGATGCTGTTCTTGAGATGAGCACGGTAATCGCCGTCGACATTATGATATTTATTGTGGGTGCCCTCATAGAGACCTACCCTGACCTGCATGGCCAAAGCGGCCTGGCGGGCCACATGGCCCCACTTGTCGACCTTGTCGATGTCGGGGAGCCACTCAGCGGCAAACCGGAGATCATCATAGACCTGCTCGATGACCTTGGCCCGGGGAGTGCGCGGCATCTTCAGCTCGGGATCGCTTGTGTCATTGAAAGTCTTGAGCAACAGGGGCACATCGCCATACTTCTTGACAAGCTCGAAGTAGTAGTAGCCGCGGAAGAAACGGGCCTCGGCGAGGTAGCGGTTGAGCACCTCCTGCGACACATCGGCGCGGGGAGCCTTCTCGATGATATTGTTGGCGATAAAGATACGCCAGTAGGCATCGGTCCAGGCACCGTTAGTGTTGGGTATCTGCACGTTGCCCGAGCTCACGGCGTTGGCTCCGCCGGTGGTCAGCTCGTCTGAGCGATAGTCGTGCTTGAAGCCGTCGCCGAGATCGTTATTGCCGTTCATCTGCTCGTAGAAGCGGTTGCAGGCACCCCGCAGGTCGGTCTCGGTTTTCCAGTAGCTGGCATCGGTCACATCGGTCTCGGGAACCATGTCGAGATCACATGAGGTCACCGTGAGAGCGATAGCTCCGAATAAGATATATTTATTAAGCGTTTTCATTGTCGGATGGTATTGATTTAAAGTGTGAGATTAACTCCAAATGTCCATGTGCGGAAGAAAGGATAGTAGTTGGCCGAAGGCTTGTTGCCGACCTCGGGGTCAAAAACTTTGAGCATATTGGTGTGCTCCCAGACGTCGTCACCCGAGATGTAGACACGCAGACGCTCGATAGCCTTGCGGGATACGGGTATGGTGTAACCCAGAGTGATATTCTTGAGACGGAGGTAGGAACCATCCTGCACCCAACGGTCGGAAGCCTTGTAGTTGAAGTTGTTGCCATTGTAGAGACGGGGCAGCGATGCGTTGGGGTTATCCTCGGTCCAGTAGTCGGTGTGGATAGTCCAGGGCATATCGTAAGAGTTCTTGAGGGGAGCGAGCTGATCGGGTTCTACATACACGCTGCGCTTGCCTACGCCCTGGAACATGATGTTGGCGTCGAAACCCTTCCACGAGGCACCGAAGCTGAAGGTGTAGAAGTAGCGGGAGTTTGACGATCCGAGATAGACGAGGTCGCCGGGATTTTCGGGAGTGCCTCCGCCCTGCCCGATGGTGTGGGCGCCGTCGCCCTGAGCCACATATCTGATGTCGCCGCCCGAGACATTGGAGTCGTTGAACGACTCATAGCCGGGATGGGCAGCCTTGTAGTCAAGATATTCCTGGCGGCTCTGCCACATGCCGTCGGTCTTGTAGCCCCAGATGGAGTTGAGCGGGTAGCCCTCGAGGATCGATACCGATCCCTCGCTGATAGTGTTCTGACCCTTGTAGCTCACTACCTTGTTGTCGCTGTCGCTGAGGCTGGCCGACGCGTTGACCTCGACCTGACCGAAGCGGTTGCGGTAGCCCAGCTCGAGCTCCCAGCCCCACGACTTGAGGGTGCCGACATTTGACTTGGGGACTGTGATACCTACAATATGGGGAAGAGTCACGTTGGCGAGCATATTGTCGTTCTTCTTCCAGAAGTAGTCGGCGGTGAAGGTGATGGTGTTATTGAGGAAACCGAGATCGACACCGATGTTGGTCGAGGAGATTACCTCCCAGGTCTTGTCGACCGAAGCCATTTCTGACTGATAGTAGCTGGCCTCGCCCATATTGATGCCGCGGCTGATGCGGGCTATATAGTCATAGAGACCGAGGATAGCACCGTTGCCGAGCTGGCCCCACGATGCACGGATCTTGAAGTTGTTGACAGGCTCTACTCTGAACCACTCCTCCTGGCTCACACGCCATGCGCCCGAGAAAGAGGGGAAGGCGTGCCAGCGACGGCCGGGAGCGAGACGCGAGCTGCCGTCATAGCGGATGTTGGCCTCGAGGAGGAAGCGCTCGTCAAAATTGTAGTTAATACGGCCGAAGTAAGATCCCATAGCCCAGGTCTCGATCTTGTCAGCGAGAGTGGTATTGGTGGGAAGCGAGTTATCGTAGGCGTTGAATGAGAAGAAATCGTTGCTGTTGAGGTTTCTGACGGTAGCGTCAAACTGATCCTTGCGGTAACGCTCGTAGGACGCGCCGGCCAGCACGTCGACCTGATTTTTACCAAACTTGCCGTTGTAGGTCAGGAGTGCCTCGACATTGTCGTGATAAGCGTTGTTCTTCTGACGGTAATAGGAGTTGGGGGAGTTGGCCGACTGACGGGTGCTGATACCGAGACGGTCTTTCCACACGAGAGTGCGGCGTGAGGTCTGCTCGCTGTAATTGTCAGACACACGGCTTGCGCTGAGTCTCAGGCCGAGACCCGGGAGCAGATAATCCTTGATATTGAGAGTGGCCTTGCCGGTATAGGACTGATACTGGGTGTCCTTCTCGCCGCCATTCTTCATGACGTCGATAGCATTGACCTGAAGGTCGCCGTTGTAGGGATTGGCATCCTCCTCGGGGTTGTAGATAGGCTGGCGTCCGCGCACACGGTAGAGACGCGACAGGATCGAGGCTGCGCCGTAAGGGTTCTGCTTGAGGAATTTTCCGTCATAGCTGGCGAGCACCTCGAGGGTGATGTGGGAATTGAGCTGTGTATTGAGGTTGATGCGGACGTTATAGCGCTCGTTCTTGTCGGGCCCGTATTTCAGGATACCGTTCTTGGAGAAGTAGCCTCCCGAGATGAGATAGCTGGTCGACTTGTTACCGCCGGTCACGCTGACATTGTGGCTCTGCTGGAAAGTGTACTTGCGTGTACCCTCGGCCACCCAGTTGGTGCTCTCGAAGAACTCCCAGCGGCCGTTGGTATTATTGGGTCGGTAGCTGAAGTTGGGGTTGCCGATCCAGGAAGCAAACTCGGCCGTGCCGTCGGCGGTGCCACCGGCCTGGATACGGGCCTCATTGATCATCACCTGCTCCTGCCATGCGGGGACACGCTCAGGCATGAGACCGGGCTTGTTCATACCCACATAGCCGTTGTAGCTGATCTTGGGTTTGCCCTCAGAGCCACGTTTGGTGGTCACGAGCACCACGCCGGCAGCCGCACGGGCACCATAGATAGCACAGGCGGCGGCATCCTTGAGCACCGAGACCGACTCGATGTCGTTGGGGTTGATCAGGGTCATGTCGCTCTCGACCCCGTCGACGAGGACGAGTGTCTGGGTGCTGTTGGCCGAGGAGAAACCGCGTATACGCATACCCGAAGTTTCCGATCCGGGCTCGCCGCTCGAGCGGAGCACCTGCAGACCCGGTATCTGACCCTGGAGGGCAGAGACGGCGTCAGAGGCGGGGCGGTTGGCCAGATCCTCACCCTTGACGGTGGAGACGGCTCCCGAGAGATTGACTTTCTTCTGCACGCCGTAGCCTACGACAACCACCTCGTTGAGGAGGGTAGACTCCTCCTCCATGCTGACTACACCCCCGGCATCCTTGGCGCGCAGATCAAGAGAGGTGTAACCTACGTATGAGAACTGGAGGATAGTGTTCTCGGAACTTACTTTAATAGTGAAATTACCGTCGATATCGGTGGCAGTACCCATGGTGGGGTTGGACTTCTCGATGACGGTCACTCCGATGAGCGGCTCGCCCGATGTCTTGTCGACTACCTGACCCGTGACGGTGTAGCCGTTCTGGGCTGAGGCTCCTAAGGGCAATAATGTGCAGACCAGCAACAGCGCTGCAAGCAATAATCGCACCTTGGGGATCAAAAACTGTTTTTTCATGATTATAAGATTTATTGTAGAAAAGTTTGAAAGCAATTCCTGCAATGATTGGGTTGAAAAGAGGTGATGATCGCGACTCTCGGAAGGTCGGTCAGTCAACATTGCGAAATTACTGACATTCTTTCTATTCCCGCGCGGTGAGTAACGGCTTGAAGTAGGTCAAGTAAATATTACCTCACTGCAAATCAGGATATTAACACTTAATATAAGTAAGCATTTCCCCCCGGACTATTAAGGTCGGCAGAGGGACTATTCGTGAAACTTTCCGAGGTTCTGGACTGTCTCGGCAAACTTCTCTTTAGGGATGATGGCCTTGTTGCGTGTGCGCAGACGGTTATTGTAGACTGTCTGGGGCGAGTAGTGGAGCAGAGCGGCTATCTTGACCGAGTCATTGATGCCCAGGCGCACGAGCGCATAGATGCGCAGCTCGGTGTTGAGCGAGGTGTTATCGCGTACGGTGATACGCTCCTCGGGGCGCAGCAGCTCGTTGAAATCCTTGACGAAATCGGGATACATGTTCAGGAAGATGCTGTCGAAGTTCTGGTAGAACTCCTTGAGCTCGTTCTGAGCCATGGTGTTGGAGTCGACCATCACCATGAGATCGTCGATCTGATTGGCTTTGAGCTTGCGGAGCACGAGTTTGCGCAGGTTTTCGATCTTGTTGATGTAATTGCTGCACATCGTGAAGACATGTCCCATATACTCCTCCTTGATAAAGTTTGACTCCTTCAGCCGGTTGTTGACCTCTGAGAGCTCGTCGTTCATCTCCCGGAGCCGTTTATTGGCCGCCTCCTGATATTCACGCAGGGCAGAGAGTTCCCTGATGTTGTTCTTGAGTTCCGAGTTGAGCAGCGAGAGGTGTTCCTTCGACTCCTTTAGCTTCTTGTTTCTTCTGTTGATGAGAACCGACAGCACTATCAGTATCACCGTGGCGGTGGCCAGGATTATGAGATAGATGTTAAGCCTCATCTGCTGAGACTGATTGCGCTGGGAGTATTCACGGCTGATCTGCTTCTCGATGTTGGCGAGCGAGACAGCCCTGACGCGGTTGTGGAAGTTCTGGGCCTGCTGTTGACAATAGTTTATATAGTTGTAGGCCCGGTCGATATCCTCATCCTCGAGCATGATTTTTCCGAGCTCCTCGAGCGATGCTATATCCTTGTTGGCGGTTTTGACATCACATATCGACGAGATGGCCAGATACTTGATCTGGTTTTCCTTATCGTTTTCGGCCTGGTAAAGACGCGCGAGTATATAGGCTTTCATAGCGTCGACGCGCGAGTCCATTCTCGCCGTGTCAATATCGGCCTTTAGCTCTCTGAGCACTGTGCGCCGGTCGTCGGAGGGCCCGCGCAACACCGACCAACCTTTATACCACATGTACAGGGGGTCAGACGACAACGCATATTGATAGGTGGAGTCCTGATATGCGCGGCTGATGACATAATAGTCGTTGGGCGAGGAGTGTTGCTCTCCGAGATACTGGCCATAGTGGGAGTAGAGATAGGAGAGCTGGTTGTAGTACAGGCTACGGAGATCCTCAGGGATTTTGTCGGAATCGATCCTCTCGATAGCATCCTGAGCCTCCTTGAGCAGACCGGTGACCGAGAGGATAAAGGAGCGGTTGATCTCGCTCTCGATACGCTTGGACTCGTCGCCAAGGCTCTCGGCTATCGCGTAGTTGCCGTCGACATAAGCCATGGCCGAGTCGGCGTTGAACACCGAGTACTCCTCAAAGAGATTTTTATTCAGCCAGTAACGCTCGTCGGGGGTGCGGGCCTGATGAGCTTTCTTATACAGATCTTTCAGCCGGTGAAGCTTGAGGCTCTCCCACTCCTCCTGATGCTCGATCACCGAGTCGAGACGACACAGGAGGGTGTTGATCTCAGCATTATGTGCCGATAACGGCAGTCGGGCGACCACCGCTATCAGCACAACGGAGATAATAGTCAGAGCTTGTCTAAGGGTCAGCGTTTGCATCTCTCGATAGTCTTGGAAATGTCACGTTTACGCATCATTGCCTCGAGATAATAGTAGTCGGCATAGACCAGAGGTACATCTATCTCGGAGCCTGCGGGATGATGGCCTGTCGAGTGGGCCAGCAGGAAACCGTGGCCCTCCTCGGGTGCAAGGGTGTAGGAGGCGGTGAGATTGTCGAGGATAGAGTCGGCATGAGAGCGGTAACGGGCGGCCCGATCCCCGTCGACATACTCGGCAAGTTCATAAAGCCCCGAAGCTATCAGCGAGGCGGCCGAGGCATCGCGCGGGATCTGCCGGTTGTCGGGCTGCTCGGTGCCGGGGGCCTTCATGTCCCAGTAGGGTATCTTGTCGGAAGGCATGTTGGGGAGAGAGATGAACCAGTCGGCCACGGCTGTCGCATGATCGAGATAACGTTTCTCGGAGGTGAAACGATAGCACATGGTGTAGCCATAGAGAGCCCAACCCTGGCCTCGGCTCCAATAGGAGTCGTCGGAATATCCCTGGGCGGTGACTTTCATTCTCACGTCGCCCGTGGCGGGATCATAGTCGACTACATGAAACGAAGAGGGATCGTCACGGAAATGATTTTTAAGTGTCACGTCGGCGTGGCTCACTGCTATGTCGCGATAGCGACGGTCGCCGGTGGCATCTGTCATCTTGAAGAGCATCTCGAGGTTCATCATATTGTCGATGATCACGGGATATTTCCATCGCTGAGGATTGTGATCCCAGGAGCGGATGGCTCCGACCGTAGGGTTGAAACGGGTGATGAGAGTGTTGGAAGCCTGATGCACCACGTCATAATAGCTCCTCTCGCCGGTGAGTTCCCAGGCTTTGCCGAAGCTGTCGCCTATCATGAAACCGAGGTCGTGGGTGCCACCGTGGAGCTTGGCGTCCTCGATGGGCCAGGTGTTGCTGATGGCCTGGACGCGCCAATAGGGATCATTGGTAAATTCATACATCATCCAGAGCTCGCCGGGGAAGAAGCCCGAGGTCCAGTCGCGGGAGTTGACCAGTGCCAGAGTGCTGTCGGCATTGACGGTGCGTGGGCTGACACGACGCTTGGAGGCATTGGACTCGGCCTTGCGCTCTGAGTCGACACACTTCAGGGCATAGCGCAACGACTTGCCGGCATTGACAAAGGCATCGTCGACATCGTCGGGAGTATAATAGAGCAGCGTGAAACGATCGGAAGGATTGAACACTCGATGGGCCTGATAGAGAGCTTTGTAGTCTACGCGAGAGGGATCGAGCTCCTTGGCCACACGCCACAGGTCGCAAGCTACCTCCTGCTGCTTGCCTTCCCAGCCGCTGATCTGCTGTCCGGGCCATTCGCTCTTGTCTTTACCGAGATAGGCGGCGAGATAGTCGAGCGCTTTGTAGAAACTGCGGCCCTCGGCGTCAGTGATGTCGTCGAGCTTCATGCCGAGTTTGCGGCCCATGAGGAATATATCGATGAAATGAGTGAGATTATACTGTGAATAGTGATAGGAAAGTGTGCGTTTCATCTCGTGGGGCTGGCTTCCGTCGGGAGCGATCTGTGCAAACATGCGTCGCTCGGGAAATTCCGAGAGTATACGTCGCGCCTCATCCTCGCGGCCCGTGTAAAGGGCGATGGCTATCGCCTGGGCATCGTATGCGACCGAGTGATTGTTGGTGGCCGACGCTTCCTCAAGGCCCTGGGGAGAGGTCAGCATCCAGTCGAGAAGCGAGTTCATCCACTTCTTGAGAGCCTTGTCGTCCTTGCGTGTCCACGACCGGGAACCCGAGAGCAGGGCGACTCCGTCGAGCATCTCTATGAATGAATAGCCGTCGAGCACTCCAAAGGAGCGTCCCTTGTTGCCGTTGACTCCCGGCACCATCTGGGCATACTCGAAATGAGGATTCATGCGTGTGGCCGGATTGAGAAACCAGACACGCAGCAGTTCTGAGGCCTTGGCAGCATATCGTTCGTCGCCACTGAGATACCAGGCCAGAGCGAGGGTCGACACGCGGTTGGCCGTGGCGCCGAGACGGTTGCGGTCATAAAGCTCGAGTTCGGGATTGCTCACTCCGTCGCGGCTCACGTAGGGGAGGCCGTCGGGCTTGGAGGGATCGGGATGGAAGTAACGTGCCAGACTGGTATAGTCATGATTGTTTCCGCTCGGAGCTGGTCGCTCCTTGTCCATCACCGAGTAGGGTTTGACATCGAGCAGCCTGTCGGCATTGTCGATGAGTGCCGAATAGGCGGCCCCATACATGGGCCGGTCGAGCTGAGTCTTCACCGAGTCAAGATGATCACGATTCCAGATTGACTGTGCTTCGGTGTATATGGCCGACACCGATAGCAGCAGACCGACAAGGGTCATAGATTTAATTCCCATGAGATAACTCTATTGTGTAGTTTTAATATTATTTGCTGTTTCTAAAAGTGATTGATTTCACTACTCACTCTAACAAAACGGGAGGAGTATCACAACCGCCTGACCTTTAGGGTAGTGAGCGAGCTAATACCTTTAAGCGGCTTGAAGTCGACCGTCAGATTGCCCCTGGAGTCGGTCTCGGCTTGGTAGCGTCGGTTGACCACGGTCTTCACACCCGATTCTCCAGCCGGGGAGAAAGACTCTTCCACCACCTTGCCGTTAATGCTGACGGCCATGTCGGTAGGATCGCTCTTACCGCCGCTGTTATGACCGAGCATATAAGCCGAGAGTGCCGAGGGAGAGGCCAGATCGGCAAAACCGAGTTCCACTTCATACCGTCCGGGCATCAGCTCGAGACAGTATTTCTCAGTATTGATCAGATTGCGCTGATAGAGAGGGGTGTCGGATGTCAGGTCGATTTCATCCTGGCTTACATTGGATGTACCGCCGACATGACCGTAGAGCGAGCCGGCTGCATATTCACGGTCAGGAAGCCATGTGAGGCCGCTGTCGTGGCTGCGGAAGTAGCAATTGGAGCCCACGTTGACAGCCAACTCATCGTCGGGGCCGAGATCTAGACGGCCGTCAGTCACACGGAACATCCTGACATTGACAGTCGCAACGTCAAGGACTTTACTACCGTCGGGCGTGAGCAGACTCAGTATATTCTGTCCCTCCCTAAGGGGCACGTCAAAGACAACCGCATGGTTGGTCGTCTTTCCCGCGGGAAGTCGGGAGCCATTGACACTCAGACTGACCTCGGGCAGATTGGTATAGATCTTGACAGGGCGTATCACACGGCCATCCTCCTCGCTGATCTCTGTGCGCTCAGGCCAGTCTCTCACGGCTATATGGGCCACCGTGTCAACAGCCACGTCGTGCCAGACGGCACGATAGTAATGATAGACATCTTTCTTGCGACGGTCGTTGGTGACGAGACCCTTGTTATTGATATGAGGCATTGACTCGGCCCGGTTGGCCGACGAGAAGTCTATGAAATTCCAGTGGGAGGATCCGGCTACAAATGCAGAGTCTTCCAATACAGGGAGATAATGCTCAAGATACTTCTGCTGATACTCCATGCTGAAGTCAAAAGGCTCAGGGGTCAGCGAGTGGAGGCGCAGGTCTGAGCCGGCACCATATTCGCTGACTATCAGCCGGTGGTCGGGATGCTGACGGTGCTGGCGTGACAGAAATTCCTCAAAGCCGGCGAGTTCACCACCATACCAGCCCTGATAGAGGTTCCAGCCCTTGACGTCGGTGATTTCACCAAGACCGGCCTCATGATAGACATCGCTGCCATGAAAAGCCATGGTACTGAACCGTGTCGTGTCCTCCTCGGCAATCACCTTTTCGAGTCGGCGAGCGAGCGCGCCGGTGCGGGCGAGAGTGGATTCACGGTTTTCGCGTGGAGTGCGTAGCAATATCTCGTTCATATATCCCCACATAGCTACCGAAGGATGGTTGTAATGACGGCGTATCATCTCACGGAGCATCACCTCTGAATTATCGGCAAAAGCGTCTCCCTCGGGGACATAGTCAATCACCGGGATCTCCTCCCAGGCTATCAGACCGAGTCGGTCACACATCTCGAGAACGGCATCATCCTGAGGATAGTGGCTGATGCGCAGGAAGTTGGCTCCGAGATCTTTGATCAACTCCATGTCGCGACGGTGCTGCCGGTCAGAGAGTGCTATCCCATAGGGACGCTGATCCTGGTGGCGACAGACGCCACGCAGTTTATAAGGCTTGCCGTTGAGCAGAAAACGGCCCTGCCGGTCAAAACCATAGGAGCGAAAACCGACTCGGGTCTGCGAGCTGTCGAGAGTCTTGCCGTCGCGGCTGATTTCTGTTTCCAGAGTGTAAAGAGAGGGGGTCTCGGGCGACCACACCGACAGATCGGACAATCCGTCTATATCAATACTGAAATTCTTATTCCCTCGGGAATCGACAGAGAGTCGCGAAGTTTTCCCGGCCACCTGAACTCCCGACTCAGAGAGCAACCTCAGAGTAACTTTCAGTGAAGCCTTACGGTCGGTATCGTTGAGTATTTTTCCACTGACCACGAGTCTGCCGCTGCCGTCAGGCAGAAGCATAGGGGTTACCTTCACACCCTCGGCCGGCCCGTCAGCAATATCGAAATGTATCGGAGATGTAGCGATGATCCAGGCGTCACGGTAGAGACCGCCCATAAAAGTAAAATCGGCTGAATAGGGCGGTATCGTCTTATCGGCATTATCGACAGTCACCAAGAGCTGATTAGATCCCCCGGGGGTGACAAATGGAGTTATATCGATAGTGTGGGATGAATAGCCACCTATATGACCGGCCACTGTCCTGCCGTCGATAGTTATCTCAGAGCGGTTGGCGGCTCCGTCAAGACGCAAAAAGATCTTACAGTCTTCAAAGCGCCCGGGGATATGCAGGGTCTTTACATAGACTCCGGTTCCGCGTCGGTAATCACGGGTAAGATAGGCATCTTCGTTCCAGCAATGAGGCAAGTGAACCGATGTGTATGTCGTATCGGTCCCGTATTTGAAACGCCATCCGTCGTTGACGGTAAACGCCTCGCGACCGATAGCCGCAACTCCCGACAGACAGAGAGCGAGAGCAACAGCAGTGACCTTTATGAGAGATAGGCTACGGGAAATGTCATTGATACGCAAAGACAACTTCGAGCTCTTTGAGATCATGATATGATTCAGGTAATGTGTTAAATGGTATTACACAAAATTACACATTATAATTATTGCTTCCAATATCGGGTAATTTTAAAAAGTAAGTCCACCCAAACACCATCATACTGATAATCAACCACATCCCCAAATAACCACCTAAAACAAAGTAAACCCAAATCGATTTATAGTAGTCATCGTGACGATGCTGTATATCCCGAATCAGGGTGTAGCAAAGGAATGTACACCCCTCTCACGCAGTAAACTCAAACCGGTTCAGGGCGGAGGGGATAGGTGTTGCGCATGGTCTCGAAGTCGGACGGAGAGGATTTTAGGGCTTTCGTCTCGTCGAGCAGTGTCGGGTAACCTATACGGTCGGGAGTGATAGTCTCGGGTATAGGCGGGAGAGCGGGCGCATCGGCCTGAAGGCGCAGTGTGGCGCCATCATATTCGGGCAGGGTTGACAGGTATTTGCCGAGGGCATCGAGCACCATCTGCGAGGCTCGGGTCTTTCCTTCACGGGAATAACCGGCTATATGGGGGGTGGCGATAGATGCCGATTGCAATAGTTCGGGATTGATTGCAGGTTCCCCTTCCCAACAGTCAACGGCTATGGCCGAAATTTTGCCTGTACGGAGACCGTAGAGCAGTGCTTCAGTGTCTGTGACCGGCCCACGCGCCGCATTGATGATCATGGGCGACCGTGTAAGGGAGTCGACAAATTCACGGTTGATGAGATGAAACGTAGGCCATGGAGTCAGCCGCGTCAGTGGGGTGTGGACAGTGATGACATCACTTTGCCGGGCTATCTCGTCGAGCGTCGAGTAACGATAAGCCGGTTCCGACCCTGAGTCCCTGTCGGCTTGCTGACGCGGCGGGTCATTGACAAGCACCTTCATGCCGAGCGAGCGAGCCCAGCGTATGAGTATCGAGCCGACATTGCCGGCTCCAATGACCCCGAGCGTAATATCTGAGAGAGAGCGCCCGGGGGGAAGAGTGTCGCGTATAGCGGCGAGAACCCACTGAGCCACAGCCGGAGCATTACAACCCGGAGCATTGGCAACAGTGATGCCCCGAGACCGACACCACGGCAGATCTATATGATCGGTGCCGATAGTGGCTGTTCCGATAAATCGGCATGGAGACCCCTCAAGCAGAAGGGCATCACAACGGGTGCGAGTGCGGGTGATGAGCACATCGGCTTCGGCCATGACCTCGGGCGTGATCTCCCCGGCCGGAAGCATCCTGACATCGCCGATCTGACTCAGCGGAGTTTCAATGAAAGGGATATTACGGTCAGTGACTATTCTCAGTCGATTGCTGTCCATACGTAGAGGGCTGTATAGGCTGCCAGAAGTAACACTACAACGATATAGCCACGGCGGTTGGCGGTGGCTCTGAAAAAGTGTCCGACCTGCATGGCCACACAGGCATTGAGTAGTGTGATATAGGTGGTCAGCGAAGTGAAATTAATCAATGCCATGAGACCGGTGACTATACCGAGCATAGCTATAAATGAGTTGTAGGCTCTCGCTCTGGCGTTAAAACCGAGGATGCGCACCAGACTGACGGTGCCGGCGATGAAACCGACCGCAAGAGTCACGCCTACCGTACAGAGAAACGGCACTCCTCCGGGCTGTTCGAGCAGGAGAGCCGGGGGAGTGAAAAAGACATGGGGCATAGTCGGCAAAGGCATGAGGGCAAGCCCCCACACTATCCAGGGAGGAGTGAGAAGGCCTATCACTGCGGCAACGATCTTCTTGAATTTCAAGATCTTCATCTGTGCAAGACCTGCGACGAAGACCGGGACAAAAAACAGAAACCTGAGATCGAAAAGGGCACCGGCACTCAGCAGAGTGAAAATCAAAAATATACGCCGGTCACTCACCCTGGTGTTGTAGATCGAGAAGAGTAACCATGTGTCCAGGATCACCGTCAGAGCCAGAATGACCGAGGAGGTGTGGCCCGAGAATATCTCGGGAGTGGCACATGTAGTAAAAATGAAATAGGCCGCAAAAAAGACCGAGAGAGTCTTGAGAAGATTGTAGGAACGGTTGAGCACAACGAGAGCCACCGCCGTAGCGATGACACCGAGTATATTGATACCGCGGACTATATCTTCCCCTATCCACTCGGGCAGCAGAGCAAATGACCATCGGGTCTCCACGGGACATCTCAGCACCATCCAGACGCCTGTGAGCGCCAGGATGATGCCTATGCCTCGCGAACGAAGTATATTGGTGAAACGTGTTTCCCGCCTGGTCATCGAGGAGAAGTCAGTTGATAGATTGCTTATCGGGCTGTCTGCTCTATGAGGCGAAGATCGGCACCGATATCGGTACGGAAATACTTGCCCTCATACTGCAGAGCCTTCGCGGCCTCAAATGAATGAGCGAGCGCATCGTCGAGATCCTTGCCGTAGGCACTGCAAGCGATCACACGTCCACCCGAGGTGACCAGCTCACCGGCTTCGGCCACAGCGGTACCCGCATGAAAGAGTGTGGCCGACATCTCGGCTTCCTTGATACCGGTGATTACCTTACCCTTGGGATAGGAGCCCGGATAACCGCCCGAGACTACCATCACGGTAGTAGCATAGCGCGGATCTATATCAAGGGGCATGGTGGCGAGATTGCCACAGGCCGCAGCGTGGAGCAGGGGCAACAGATCGGAAGCGATACGCAGCATCACGACCTCGGTCTCGGGATCACCCATGCGCACATTATACTCTATCACCATCGGCTCTCCCTCTACCTCGATGAGACCGAGGAAGATAAAGCCACGATAGGTGATCTTCTCGGCTATGAGACCGTTGACAGTAGGGAGAATGATGCGCTCCTCAACCTTACGCATGAACTCAGAGTCGGCAAAGGCCACGGGGCTCACAGCGCCCATGCCGCCGGTGTTGGGGCCGGTGTCACCTTCGCCGATACGCTTGTAGTCCTTGGCCACGGGGAGCACACGATAGCCACCGTTGCCGTCGGTGAGCACAAATACCGAGCACTCGATGCCCTTGAGGAACTCCTCGATGACTACGGTAGCCGACGACTTGCCGAACATACCCGAGAGCATCTCGCGCAGCGAGCTCTTGGCCTCGTCGAGCGAGTCGATGATGAGCACGCCCTTACCTGCGGCCAGACCGTCGGCCTTGAGCACGTAGGGGGGACGCAGCGATTCGAGGAACTTCTCGCCCTCAGCGAGAGTCTCGGCGGTGAAGCTCTGATAGCGGGCGGTAGGGATATTGTGCCGCACCATGAACTGCTTGGCAAAGTCCTTGCTGCCCTCGAGTTGAGCTCCGGCCTGAGAGGGGCCTACAATGAGGGGCGCGCCCTCTCGGCCGTTGAAATAATCCCAGATGCCGGCCACGAGAGGATCCTCGTTACCGACCACTATCATGTCAACGCCATGAGCCTTGACAAAAGCCTCGACAGCAGGAAAGTCGAGAGGTGAAAGAGCTACATTCTCGCCGTAGGCACCTGTGCCGCCGTTGCCGGGAGCTATGTAAAGGTGACGCAACAGAGGGCTCCGGGAGATTTTCCAGGCCAGGGCACATTCGCGGCCTCCTGAACCGAGGAGGAGCACAGTGAGCGGAGAGGTGAGTTCGCAGAGAGTCTCTCCTGCGTTGAAGGGGGATTTTTCAGGCTGTGAGTTCACGGGATATCTGAGTGTATTGAGGGTGACTTGAATAGACAATTTGACTGATGTATAAAGTGGTTGGAGACTACTCGGGCGCGGGGCGTTGTCATTCGGCTCCGTTGTCGGGATTGGAGTTGGAGTCAGTGTCGGGACGCTTCCAACGACGGCGCATTCTCATCATAGGGCCCTCGGCAGGGGGGAGCGAGGGGGTCTTGGGTGTCTCGCCTATACTCTTGAGAGCATGAAAATTGCGACGGCGTGCGCGGGCTTCCTCCATGTCTTCGGCTGAGGTCGGGGGGATGTAATGATCAGTGTGACGGGTATTATAGCGGTCGTTGTCGCGGGCGGTCGACTCCTTATATTTTCGACGGCGCTCTTCGTCGCGGGCATATCCGCCCTTCTTGGGACGATATTTCTCAGAGAGCAGATTGTCGCCCGGGCCGCGGCGCTTGCCCTGGGCTGGACGGTCGGCACGACGTCCGCCCAGGCCTTTCTCACCGGCCTCGCGGGTCCACTCGCGCTCGTTCTTACGCTCCAGGCGTCGGCCTTTCTGGCCCGAACCGTCGCGCGACGACTCTTTCAGACGACCACCGGCAGCCCTGAACTGGCTCTTGGTGCCCTCAAACGTGACATATTCACGGAGTTTGCAATCCAGGCCTCCATTCTGGAGATCCTCGCTGAGCGACGGGGTCAGGCCGATGCGCGAGAGACACTCCTCGTTGGAGGAGATGACCCAGGCGTGATAACCGAGAAAGACTTTCTTGAGTTTGTTGCCCAACAGGCGGTAGAGCCCCTCGAGATCATCGGGATTGATACGTTCGCCGTAGGGGGGATTGGTCACCAGCACTCCGGGCACCCCGTCGGCGGGAGCCTCCTCCCACTGCTGGAGCGATCTCACACGGAGCACCACCATCTCGTCCACTCCTGCAGCCAGGATGTTCTGCTCGGCTATATCAACAGCTTTGGGGCTCACATCGGTGCCATAGATCTTGAAAGCAGGCTCTCCGGGCTCCGGGCCTTCGTTGAGCACCGAGTCAAAGAGTTCGGGATCCCAATCTTTCCAAAGCACAAAAGGCCACGACTTGCGGAACGAGCCAGGCTTGATGCCGGCGGCTATGAGGGCAGCCTCCACCAGGAAAGTGCCCGAGCCACACATGGGATCGACAAAGGGAGTGTCACCCTTCCATCCGCTCTTGAGAATGATGCCGGCGGCAAGCACCTCGTTGATAGGAGCCTCGGTAGTGGCGACACGCCAGCCACGCTTATGGAGCGACTCTCCCGAGGAGTTGAGCGAGATGGTGACACGAGCCCCGTCGATATGGACATTGAGCATCACGTCGGCATCGTTGAGTCTCACTCCCGGACGCTTGTCGGCGCCATAGCGGTCTTTAAACCAATCGACTATGGCATCCTTGACACGATAGGTCACGAAACGCGAGTGGGAGAACTCGTTGGAATGAACAGTGGTATCGATAGAGAAAGTCTTGCCCAAAGAGAGCACACTACCCCAGTCATATTCCTTGACCATCTCATAGAGTCCCTCGGGATCGTAGGCCAGAAACTTATAGATTGGGCGCAGGATACTGAGAGCTGTGCGGCAGCAGAGGTTGGCACGGTAGAGCATGGCGAGATCTCCCTCAAAGGAGACCATGCGGCATCCGGGCTGCACATTGCGTGCTCCAAGATCGCGGAGCTCGCCGGCAAGCACATCCTCGAGACCTTTGAGGGTCTTGGCTACCATTTCAAACTTTTGTGACATGGGGCGTATATTTGTTGATATAAAGATTACGTGAGAGTTACCGTCGGTCGAGGCGATACTGTCTGTGACACGATGGCACAGCTTCTTCCTCTGAAGATGCGTTATGACAATGCAAAGTTACGATTTTTCGGTTTTTCTTACCACCCTTAGAGCAATTTATTTGCGAAAAAAAGAGTCCGGCGATACACACCGGACTCTTTATTCTATATAACTGAGTTTATTCCCTGAGGTCTTACTGACGGCCTGAAGTGGCTGCTTCGGGAGCGATCTTAGCCACAAGACCCTGGAGCACCTTACCGGGGCCTACCTCGACAAACTCGGTGGCTCCGTCGGCTACCATATTCTTGACACTCTGAGTCCAGCGCACGGGGGCGGTGAGCTGAGCCACGAGATTGGCCTTGATCTCGGCGGGATCAGTGTGGGGGAGTGCGTCAACATTCTGATATACGGGCACGGAGGGAGTGTGGAACTCGGTGTGCTCGATAGCTTCGGCAAGCTCGGCACGGGCAGGCTCCATGCAGGGAGAGTGGAAACCGCCACCAACCTTGAGCTTGAGAGCGCGCTTTGCACCGGCAGCCTTGAGCTTCTCGCAAGCTGCGTCGATAGCCTCGACCTCGCCCGAGATCACGAGCTGACCGGGACAGTTATAGTTGGCACATACCACAACTCCGGGGATCTCGGCACAGATCTCCTCAACCTTTTCGTCGGGAAGAGCGAGCACAGCGGCCATTGTGGAGGGATTGAGCTCACATGCTTTCTGCATAGCCTTGGCACGGGCAGAGACCAGACGCAGACCATCCTCAAAGCTCAGGGCTCCGGCGGCTACCAGGGCCGAGAACTCTCCGAGCGAGTGACCGGCCACCATCGAGGGATCAAACTCGTCGCCCATAGTCTTGGCGAGGATTACGGAGTGGAGGAAGATTGCAGGCTGAGTGACGGCTGTCTGACGCAGATCTTCGTCAGTGCCGGCAAACATCAGATCGGTGATGCGGAAGCCGAGTATCTCATTGGCTTTTTCAAACATCTCCTTGGCGGTCTCGTTATTGTCATAGAGATCCTTGCCCATGCCCACAAACTGGGCTCCCTGGCCGGGAAATACAAATGCTTTCATGCGGGATATATTAAATTGGTTTATTATTGACGTGATCGAAAAACCGGTGCAAAGTTACATATTATTTTCCTAATCCTCAAAGGCCTCGCCCAAAGATAGCAAATATAGAACTGATCTAAACTAATTACAGAAAGTTAAACCAGAACCGAAATATTATTTAAATTAACCCTTCGGCTTGTTTTAGGCTAATTTCTTCGGTTTTATCGGTCACGATGGATCCCCATCGCTCCCTCAAAAGCCTCAAAATTAGCTCCAAAACAATCTCGAATTGTTAATTTGTAATAAGTTTAGATCAGTTCATCGACCGGAAGCATGCAGAAGTGACAGCGAATAGCTCTCCGAGGCCTAAAACAGACGATAGGTGAGACCGACAGTGACAGCTGGAGCGACACCGCGCGGAGTAGCGGCAACGCCGGCAGTAACTCCAACCCCCCAGCGGGTATGGCCCAGCCTCTTGCCGTCAATCCCGTCAGAGCTATCCCTCTGACCACGGGCGACCACCACAGTCTTTGTCACCGTGTGGCCAAGCGGATAGATTTCAAGCGAGTCAAGCGATGGATTGACCCCGCTGACCACAGCGCGATAGGTGCTGTCGCAGTAGACTTTCACCGTAGGTATAAGTGTGACAGAATCGCCCGTCTGAGAGAGAACTGCAAATCCATCCTCCCCTATGGCCCGACCGAGAGAGTCCACGGCCAGATCGCCGACAGCCAACCCGGAGTGAGCGTCACCGCTACCGACCAGCGGGATTGACAGTGCGGGCCCTGCCGAACGCCGGGCTGACCTTACTACGGCACTGACAATCACCGTGTCGCGAAGCGTGATAGTGTCGTGACTGATAGTCTGAATGAGCCCTTCGCCCGAAGCCGGGCCCGAGCCTACACGATAGCCGGTGGCAAATCCCAGAGCGAGCATCGTGGCCGGAGCAAACATTTTGACAAGAGTCGAGCGAGTGGAAGTCTGAGTCATAACAAATAAATTATAGAGTGTTTTACAAATGAATAATCCTCCTGCAAAATTACGCTCCTCCACCCTCCACGATGGTGAGATAATGTAGTCGGCATCCTCATGAAAATTTCAGCAGTCGGCCTAAAACGTCCACTCCCGATATTGTCCAATCGGAAGAATTTGCTTAACTTGCGGCAACTTTTCTGACTAAGCCTACATAATATGGACAACACTGTGGATTATGACCGACTGATCGACGAACGCGCCGATGCCGTGATTGCATCAATGGCTGAACGCGTTAGCGACGAGGACGTGAAGCGCCTCAGAGACGCATTTGAATTTGCGCGCGAGGCCCACTCCCTTCAGAAGCGTAAGACAGGCGAACCCTACATACTCCACCCCATAGCCGTGGCATCGATCTGCGGTACAGAGCTAATGCTCGGCACCGACGCCGTGATAGCGGCATTTCTCCACGACGTGGTCGAGGACACCGATCACACCCTTGAAGAGATCGAGCGACGATTTGGCCGCGACGTAGCCTCGCTGGTCAAGGTAGTGACCAAACAGAAGAAAGACAAATATGACGAGTCAAAGCAGGTGGACAATTACCGCCAGATGCTCGACTCGGTGCAATATGACATACGCGCATTGCTTATCAAACTGGCCGACCGCCTCCACAACATGCGCACACTCTCGTCGATGCGTCCCGACAAGCAGATGAAGATAGCCGGCGAGACCGACTACTTCTATGCGCCGCTGGCCAACCGTCTCGGCCTCTACAACGTCAAGACCGAGCTGGAAAATCTGAGCCTGAAGTTCAGAGTGCCTCATGAATATGAGGAGCTTACCACTATGATAGCTCGCGACGAGGAGCTCCAGCACAACCGTCTGCGCGACTTCCGCGAGGAGATCAGCTCACTGCTCGACGACCATGGCATCAAGGCCCGGGTCTACACCGAGTATCGCCGTCCTTATAGCCTGTGGAGGAAGATGCGCAAGTTTGGCGATGACTTCAACCACCTGAAATACCGACACTTCACCGAAGTAGTCTTTGACGCTCCCCAGGGCAAGGAGGAGAAGGAAATGGTGATGCGCATCTATTCTATCCTCACCGACCACTTCAAAGAAAAACCCGGCGGTATAGCCAACTATATCGACTCGCCCAAAGAGAACGGCTATCAGAGCTTCCACGTCAAACTGCTGGCCTCGTTCGGCCGCTGGCAGGAGGTACACATCAGCAGCGAGCGCATGATACGCGACTCCCAGTTGGGATGTGTGGCCTCGAGCCTCGACGACAATATATGGCAATGGATCAAGAAGTTCCGTATGGTGCTTCGCGATATAGCCGAACGCGGCACCGAGGGGGTGGGATTTATGGACGAGGTAGTGAGATCGTTCTACAACGATGACATCATGACCTTTACCCCCAAAGGCAAACCGATCATCCTGCCTCAGCGCTCCACGGTGATGGACTTTGCCTTCGAGCTACACACTCAGCTCGGCCTGCATGCCAAATATGCGCGCATCAACAACCAGCAGCTGGCTTCGATCAAGACCCGTCTCCACCGCGGCGACATAGTGGAGGTGTTCACCGACCCCGAGATACACCCTACCCCCGACTGGCTCGACACGGCCATGACCTACAAAGCGCGCAAAGCCATCAACGCCTATCTGCGTCAGCTCCCCAAACCTCAGTATCGCCGCTGCCCCGACTGCAACCCTATGCCGGGCGAGGAGGTGATCGGATTTCGCGAGAGCGACGGCAGCATCTCGCTCCACAAACGCGACTGCCCCAAAGCCATACGCCTGGCCTCGCAGAACGGCGACAATGTGCTCGTAGTCGACTTCCAGCCCGACGATACGCTCTACACAGTCTCTATCTCCATCCGCGCCGTCGACCGTTATCACCTGCTCATCGACATACTCGATTGTATCACCAACGACCTCAATCTCAGTATCGACGACCTCCACAGCGTCACCGAAGACGCCATAGTCACCACCCTGATCACCTTCCGCGTCCACTCGTTCACCGAATTGCAGAGCATCATGAAACACATCTCGGTGATCGACGGTGTCGACGAGGTGAAACGCATCATGGCGCGCTGAAACGTCACTTTTTTACGCTTCGAGACCAAAAAACAATCAGAAAGCTTGGGAAAACCCGTCAATATTGCTTAACTTTGCGTAATACCTGAAAGGGCACCACTGTCCCCGACCAAGAAAACACAAGAAAAAACCTTCAATTACCACATACCAATCATCATGTTCAAACGATTCTATGCGACCCTCGCCGCCATCATGGTGTGTGCAATCGCCGCCGTAGCCCAGATCATGACCCCGGTAAAATGGACATCCTCGATGACCATGACCGGCGACGACAAGGGCAAAATTGTATTCTCGGCCACCATTGACCCGGGATGGCACATGTATTCCAACGAATTTTCAGGTGATGGCCCTCAGCCCCTCGAGATAGCTTTCCCCGTGCTCGACGGTGTCAAGCTCGATGGCAAGCCCGTCCCCTCCAAACCCGCCCACAAGACCCATGACGAGATGTTTGATATGGATCTCTCGTGGTGGACCGACGCTGTGACACTCACTCAGAATTTCACAGCCACCAAGCCCGAGTTCAAGATCGAAATGACCTTGCGCTACGGTGCCTGCAACGATGAGAACTGCATCCCCCCCTCCCGCGAGGAGTGGTCGTTCAGCGGCACCGCCAAAGTCAAGGCTGCCGCCGAGCCCAAAGCTGAGCCCAAGAGTGAGGATATAGCCGCCGTAGTAGCCTTGGTGGAGGAAGTAGCCGCCGAGACCACCGATAGCACAAGCGTAGCCGCCGACTCTGCCGCTGTCGCTCCGGCCGCCGACTCTGCAGCTCCCGACGATCTCTGGAGTCCCGTGACATACGACGAGGACAACACCAACGCGTCCCTCTCGCAAGGCTCGCTCTGGTATATCTTCTTCACCTGCTTCCTGGGTGGTCTCGTCGCCCTGTTTACCCCCTGCGTGTGGCCCATGATACCTATGACCGTGAGCTTCTTCCTCAAGAAAGGCAAAGACCGCCGCAAGTCTATCACCGACGCCTGCATCTACGGTATCTCGATCATAGTCATCTATGTAGCCCTCGGCCTGGTGATCACCGCCGTGTTTGGAGCCAGCAAGCTCAACGAGCTCTCCACCTCGGCTACTTGCAACATCATCTTCTTCCTGCTGCTGGTAGTCTTCGCTATCTCGTTCTTCGGAGCCTTTGACATCAAGCTCCCCGCCTCTTGGAGCAACCGCATGGATGCCTCGGCTGAGCGCACTTCGGGTCTGCTCTCGATCTTCTTCATGGCATTCACTCTGACTCTCGTGTCATTCTCCTGCACCGGCCCCATCATCGGCACACTCCTCGTCGAGGCTGCCTCCATGGGTAATATGTGGGGCCCCGCCATCGGTATGCTCGGCTTCTCGACCGCTCTGGCCCTGCCGTTCATGCTCTTCGCCATGTTCCCCACCATGCTCCAGGCCGCTCCCTCGTCGGGCAACTGGATGAATACCCTCAAGGTTGTGCTTGGCTTTGTCGAACTTGCCCTGTCGCTCAAGTTCCTCTCGGTGGCCGACCTTGCTTATGGCTGGCACATACTTGACCGCGAGGCTTTCCTGGCACTCTGGATCGTAATGTTTGCCTTGCTCGGAGCCTACCTGCTCGGACAGTTCAACTTCTCCCACTATGGCAAGGCCGACTCCAGCATAGGAGTCTTCCGCTTCTTCCTGGCCATGATATCGTTCTCATTCACCATCTATCTCATTCCAGGCCTCTGGGGAGCTCCTCTCAAGGGCGTCAGCGCTTTCGTTCCGCCGCTCTACACCCAGGATTTCAACCTCTACGGCGACTCTTTCAAGGAGTATGACGACTACGAGGAGGGAATGAAAGTGGCCGCCCAAGAGGGCAAACCCGTGCTCATCGACTTCTCGGGCTACGGATGTGTCAACTGCCGCAAGATGGAAGGCGCAGTGCTCGACGATCCCAATGTCAAGACTATGATCGAAGACAATTTCGTAGTGATCAAACTCATGGTCGACGAGAAAGCCCCCCTGCCCGAGCCTATCAAGGTGACCGAATATGGCAAACAGGTGACCCTCTACACATACGGTGACAAGTGGAGCTACCTGCAGCGCTATAAGTTCAACGCCAATGCTCAACCCTACTATGTCGTGCTCGGCGAGAAGGGTCAGCTCCTCTCGGGCCCCTTCAGCTACGAGGAGAATATACCACGATTTGTGGAGTTTCTTGAAAAAGGCATCAAGGCCGCCAAGTAAAACGCCACCCTCTACCACCTATATATAATATATAGCCTCACTGACACCGCCGCGACTCTCAAGCAATCACGGCGGTGTCACTTGTAAAAGAGGAGCAAGTTTCAAAAGTGCTCACCCGGGGACTCACCCCCAAGCAACTCACCATGTCACGAACAACCCTCAAAAAAGCTATCAAAGACTTTGACGCCGACGAACTGCGCCAGCTCATCATGGACGTCTACACCCGCAGCAAGGAAGCCCGCGAGATACTCGACTTCTATGCAGTGCCCGACATTGCCGCCAAACGGGAACAGATCGAGAAACCTATCGTCAAAGAGCTGACCCGCCGCTACAAGGGGAGCCCCAAACCGAGATTTACACGCATCAAGGCTCAGATCAAACGCTTTGCCAATCTCGATGTAGGCGATCAGGCCGTAGCGTCACTCATGGGGTTTGTAGTGCTCGAGTCGGTCAAAAACTGCGGCGACGGCAGCTATCTGAGCGACGCTACGCTTTCGGCGATAGTTAAATTTTTTGGCGAGACAATCGACTCCTCCTGCTCGAGGAGTGGCAGCCACAGTTTGAGAAAGCTATCAACAACATGCCCTCACGCAGGTTTTTCAAAAATCCCCTTCAGACAGCCATGCTTGAGGTGATAAGAGAAAAGACTCGAGAGGCCGAGGTATAATTAAAATTCTTTAACATTCACAACTGCTTTCTTATCAAATCTTTTGACTACCTTTGCCCCGCTATTTAAGCGGACAGTCGGTATCCCCCCTGTGACCGCAAGCACAAGACAACAACATTTACACAACCAATAATTTCATTATCAACCACATGATCATCGTACAAGTTAAAGATGGCGAGAGCATCGAGAAGGCTCTGAAGAAGTTCAAGCGTAAATTTGAGAAGACCGGTATCGTTCGCGAGCTCCGTTCGCGTCAGGCCTTCCAGAAGCCCTCGGTGACCAACCGCAAGAAGATGATGAAGGCTGTCTACGTGCAGCAGCTTCGTGCCAACGAGGAGTAATAAATACCCCCTCGGGCAAGAAACGCCGTCATCGACTCGGGCTCAGTCAATGTGAGCCAGACCACCGGTACTATTTCCCACAACTCATCTGCACTACCCTAACCGAAAGGAGGTTGCAAAAGAGAGTGGGCCGTCAGTAAGGCTCACCGCGATACAGACCGAATCTATCTTTATCTGAATCCATACCAACTCATCACCAATGACGGTGAGGACAGCCACAAAAGTAAACTGCGAGGCTCCTCATCGTTATTGTTGTATCTCTCCATCCCGATCACCCGACACAGGCTCCTACATGACTTCATTTCTGAAAATAATCACCCTCCTGCTCGCCTCCGCGACCGCTCTCGTCTCGTGCACCCTGCGCGACGACAACCGCTGGCACCGCGATGACGCGCTCTACACAGCCCGAGGAGTTGAAGTCTATCCCGAGAGTGTGGTGATCGATGGCAAGGAATACACCGCCATAGGCCGCGGCTATATCACCAACCTATGGCTTGCCGACGACTCGGTAGCGAGGCCCGGAAGCGTCACTCTGACCACCCCGTCACGCATGGCCGACGCTCTCTGGCTCAGAGAAATGGAACAGAAGCCCCACAATATAGCCACCCCTCTCGACATATATCTCGGACTGGCCCTGATCGACCCCGTCGAGGCCATGGAGACACTGCGCGATCTCGCCCCCGAAGGCACAGTCAGCGACCCCGCTTTTCCCGTAATATCTACCAACATGGCGTGGACAGCAGCAGCCTGGGAAGTCTACTGCGCCACCGGGTCGACCTCCTGGCTGAAAGAAGCATACTCCATAGCGAAACGCTCGCTTGCCGCGCGCCTCAAAGTGCTGTCCTCGTCAACGTCGCCCCTGATATACAGTGCCCCGTCCTATCTGAGTCCTCTCACCAGGGGGGCAGATTATTACCCATCCTGGATGGGCACCGTCGACCTTTATCAATCATTGTCGCTCGGCACCAACGTATGGCTTTACGCCACTCTCCGAACCCTCTCTCTCATGGCCTCGGAACTCTCGGCCTCCGACGCCGAGAAATACTCTCGCCAGGCAGCAGCCCTGAGGGAAAGCATCAACGACAACTTCTGGGTGCCACAATACTCATGGTATGGGAGCTACCTCTACGGCCCGATGTATCCGATCCTCTTCCCCTCAGCCGACAATATGGCCAACCCGCTATGTGTGATACTCGGCATCGCCACCCCCGAGATGGGACGACGCTCAGTGGTAGCGCGACCCTCAGCCCCTCAAGGCTTTCCGACTATCTGTCCGCTTCCGGCCGGAGCCGACCTTAAATTCTCGCGAAGCGTGCAGTCGCTTCAAGTCATCGCGGCCGCCAGGGTCAGCGACGGAGTGCAGATGCTAAGGGCCCTCGGGCCGCTATGGGCCTTATCCATGAAAGAGACCTCAAGCTCCACCGACTGGATCGCTACCGTGATAAGAGGCCTGTTAGGCATCACTGTCTCACCCGAAGCCATGACCGTCAATCCCATGATCCCGGCCCACTTCAAGGAAGGGATCAGCCTCATCGGGCTCCCATGGCGCGAATCGACACTTGATATCAATCTGCGCGGCGCAGGCAACAAAATCATCTCTTTCAAGATCGACTCGATAGCCTCACAATCGCCCTCCATACCATCGACTCTCACCGGCCACCACACTGTCGACATCACCCTCAGCGGTAATCCTCCCCTCACAGGAGCAACAGACCAGAGACTTCATGCCGATGCCGGCGGACACGAAAACTCCGCCGATCTCCTGACACCCGAGCCTCCACGTACACAATGGATCTCGTCCAAGACCGCCAATATACTCAATTTTGACCCGGAGAACACCTATAATCTGTACCTCAACGGAGTCCTGACCTCGGCCATCAACCAACGCTCCTTCACAGTCGCCGACACCACCACTACGGTCTCGGCACTGACAGCTATATCTGACATGAACGAGAGTCTCGCCACACGGCCTCATGTCACAGCATCGGCCGACGCCGAGATCTCCATCCCTGCCACAGCCATCACCCCACGGCGTCCACCCTTGCACCTGATACGCGACCGCGCCACCGCCGACCGCTATATCGAGCTGGCAGCCCGTCACAACACACGCCTCACCTTCTATGTCAACTCGCCGCGCCGCGCCGATTACTTCATATCGATCGACTATACCAACGGCAGCGACAACACTGGGTTGCGCACAGTCGAGGTCAACGGCCAGCATGCCGGAGTGCTGGTGTGTCCGTCCGTCACCCCAAACAATTGGGTGAAACCCCACCCCTCCTCGGTGATCACCGTGAGCCTCAACGAAGGGGTCAATAAGATCTCGCTCACCTACATGTCAACAACCCTGCTGCTCCATCGCATTAACCTGCTGCGCAAATGAAACTCATAGGCATCCTCTCTGACACACATTCTTATTGGGACGACCGCTACGCCACCCACTTCGAGGGGTGTGACGAGATATGGCACGCCGGCGATATAGGCGACTACTCGATCATCGAGCGACTCCAGGAAATCGCCCCGGTGGTCAGGGCTGTGCGCGGCAATATCGACAGCGGCACTGTGGCAAGGAAATGTCCCGAAGTGCTTTCGTTTGACATTGAAGGGCTCAGAGTGATGCTTCGCCACATCGGCGGTTATCCGGGACGCTATGCTCCGGGCGTAGAAAAAGCCATGCGCGAAGATCGCACAGGACTGATGGTGTGTGGCCACAGTCACATACTGAAAGTTATGCCCGACGTCCGCCTCGGACTACTGCATATCAATCCGGGCGCTGCCGGTCAGTCGGGCTGGCAACAGGTGCGTACACTCATCAAACTCACCGTCGACTCCTCCATCCCCAAAGGCCTCGAGGTAATCGAGCTCGGAAAACGAGGCCGGTGATCACTCGGCAATAGCTATAACCGGATACATCTGAAAGCCCACGTCTACCTACCGGCCATAAGAGAGTATAAGAGGGTCGAGTGAGTTATTGATGCACACGGTCAAATCCCGACCGAGGCCACAACTTCACCCAAGACTCCGCCTCTACATAACATCTTGAGACCATCAAGACCAACCCAGTTAAAATTAACGGGTAAGATATTTTCCACTTCCGCTTTGCATCCATCTTGATAAAATACAAGAATAAATCATCCACCTATTTGCTAAAACCCAATAATTCACTAATTTTGCAAACGTAACGCAACACCTGCGTTACACTCATTTCTTTTTGCTCAATCGCTCTCGAATCACCACCTCGAAAAGAACGAGCAAACTAAACATACATTGGAATTCGTGTCTTACGGCGCGGACTTTTCCATAGTATGTTTGGCTTGTGGTGAGCCAGAGAGCGTATGGAGAGAGTCTGCGCTCTTGTTTTAGCAATTACGCAGAAGATGAGCTAAAAGGCAATATCACCAATCACCACATAATCATGAAAAAAGAAAAAAATTTATTCAGAAGCGCTGTCTCATGCGTTCTTATCTTCGTACTCACGCTTTGTACTCCGCTTGAAGTCTTAGCTCAAACTGTAAATAACAGAAGTAATATTCTCGAGGACGGCACACAATTACTACTGCGCGTCAATGAGGAGTTCAAGGCTGACTCCCATACTGAATCCGGAGTCATTAATTCAACCGTCGAGTCAGATGTCTACTCAGCTGATGGTTCAAGAGTGTTAATCAAATCAGGAACCCCCGCATTTATAGAATACATAATCGAACCTAACGGTGCCTGGGGAAAAGCTGGAAAGATTTGTATTGTAAGTGCTTCCACAAGAACTATTGACAATAAGCGCGTAGCTCTTCGTCTTAACAAATGTAAAAATGGAAGTAGTAAGATAGGTGGTGTGATCGCGCTATCTGTTCTACTTTTCCCTATCGGACTCATTAGCGGATGTATGAAAGGCTCAATGCCAAAAATCCAGCAAGGCTCGATATTTAATGCTACTACAATGCAAGACGTTGTAGTTGAGTGAGATCCCGTAAGCTTATTTCAGCAAACGACATTCAATAAAAATTTTGTTCCATAAATCATGCCCCTGCGTGAACCTTTTCAAGCAGGGGCGTGTTATATATATGTAGTTACTATTATTTGCACTGTGTTTTCATGGTATTAGATTTAAGGTTAAAAAACGATAGGGCCGTCGCGATGACAGCCCTATCGTTTTTTATATTCTCCCGATTTCTCAGTTTATCCTGATAACTGAAAGACGGCACGCTCTCAGCGAGTGACCACCCGATACTCGAGAGCGCCTCCCGACACCACCGAATAGCGTTTCAGACCATAATGGCGGTCAGCCGCCGGCCCTGTGCGCGGATTGCCGTGATTGGTGAAAATGTCATACGTGCTTCCACACTTTGGACACCTGGCAAAGAGTTCGCCGTCGGGAACCTCTATTCTCACCTCCGGACGGGCCTCGTAGGGACAAGCCAGGTCGTAAGCAACGGGATTGCCCAGCGCATCAGTGACAAGCAACACCCCCCCATAGCCGGTGGCATCCACCCCCTTGTAGGGATATCCGGCAGGGATATTGTCGCGTGTACCCGGGCGGTAGATATATCTGCGCCAGCCGGCCGACTCCTCAGCTATGCCCCATGTGTGCCAATCGGCGATGGTAGAAAACGACAGATGTACCGGCGCGTAGGGTATACGATCATCGTCTACCGAGTCACAGGCTCCCAGGAGAAGAATCGTCAGCATTGACAGTACCAGTAAGCGCATATTAAGTAACTTCTTAAAATTAATATCAATATGACTATTACAACTAAAGTGGTGACTGTATCATAAACACTCACGACCCGAGAGTCAGCCACCAAGGCTCTGATAGACAGAAAGGACGCACGAGCCGTGCGTCCCTACAAAGTTAAATTTCAGATTATCGACACAGTTTCCTGTGTAAATGGTTTCGCTGAATATCACGAGCGGAAAAGCCCGGTGAAGACTTCGCCGAAGCGGTCGGCTCCCTCCTGGAGCTTAGGCCCGATAAAGGGCTTGAGCATGGCGGGGAGCTGAACGTCGATACGTGGAATGATGCGGGTCGAGCCGGCATCTACCTCTTCGAGATCGATAGCAAGCTTCAGAGGCACGGGCGAACCGACAGCCTCAAGCCCAACATGGCTCAAAGGGACACGCTCGGTGACATTAAACACGAGCTCCCCGACACCGGGTGCATCCATCTTGAGAGAATCACCGCGAAACTCCACCCCCTGAAGCTTCTCACGAGCTTCGGCCGGGAGCTGCTCTACCATTTCGCGATACTGGCCCAGATCACTGACCCGGGCATAGATCTCGGCTATGGGGCGGGCCACCACCACTGCCTTTCCTGAAAAGACTGACATATCTTAGACGTTACAAGGGTTGTTGAGATCAGTCTACAGCCTTCTTGCCGGCCCACACCGAGGGATCCTTACGCCACTCCTTGAGGGTCTCCACATCATCCTCGCGGATGAAACCGGTCTCGAGGGCGGCGGTGATCAGGGCGCTGTAATTGGAAAGGGTGATGAGGTTGACCTTGGCATCGCTGAAAGCTTTGGCAGCGATAGGGAATTCGTAGCTGAAAATGGCTACCATGCCCACTACCTCACAACCGGCATTACGCAGAGCCTCGACAGCCTTGAGCGAGCTGCCGCCGGTGGAGATCAGATCCTCGATCACCACCACTTTGGTGCCGGGACGGAGATCACCCTCAATGAGGTTTTCCAGACCATGATCCTTGGGAGTAGAGCGCACATATACGTAGGGAAGACCCAGAGTGTCACTCACGAGAGCGCCCTGAGCGATAGCACCGGTAGCCACGCCGGCAACAGCCTCGGTCTCAGGGAAATTCTCGAGGATAATACGGCTGAGCTCAACCTTGATGAAGCTACGCACCTCGGGATAGGAGAGAGTCTTGCGATTGTCGGTATATATAGGGGAATTCCAGCCTGAAGCCCAGGTGAAGGGATTGTCGGGCTGAAGCTTGATAGCACTGATTTTGAGAAGTTTCTCTGCTAAAATAAGATCGAGCTGTTTCATTAGTGTGTCGTCGGATTGATGTTTGACGCTTAAATAATTAGCCGGGGCTTCCCGGTTTTCAAGTGCAAAGTTATATCAATTCCGCGCTATTTGCAAAACTTCTATCACAAAATCTACGCCAAAACGGATTGACTCTTGTGAAAAATTTCCTACCTTTGCACTTTGATGTGCAGTCGGGTCTGCGGCCCGTCATTCTGACATCAGCCTTAACGGCTACCTCATTAATATAAACAACCTTATTATATCCCCTAATCAACCATCTCAGAAAATGGCTACTCAGGAAGACGTATTCAAGAAAATCATAAGCCACGCCAAAGAATATGGCTTTGTGTTCCCCTCAAGTGAAATCTATGACGGTCTCTCGGCTGTCTATGACTACGGCCAGAACGGCGTAGAGCTCAAGAACAATATCAAGCGCTACTGGTGGGACTCGATGACCCTTCTTCACGAGAACATTGTCGGCATCGACTCGGCCATTTTCATGCACCCCACCATCTGGAAAGCCTCGGGCCACGTCGACGCCTTCAACGACCCTCTGATCGACAACCGTGACTCCAAGAAGCGCTATCGCGCCGACGTGCTCATCGAGGAACAGATCGCCAAGATCGAGGACAAGATCGAAAAAGAGGTGGCCAAAGCCGCCAAGAAATTTGGCGAGAGCTTTGACGAGGCCATGTTCCGCGCCACCAATCCCCGTGTGCTCGACCACGTGGCCAAGCGCGATGCCCTCCACGAGCGTTTCGCTCAGGCCATGAACGACGGCAACCTCGACGAGCTGCGCCAGATCATAATCGACGAAGAGATCGTCTGCCCCATCTCAGGCACCAAGAACTGGACCGATGTGCGCCAGTTCAACCTCATGTTCAAGACCGAGATGGGCTCCACCGCCGACGGCGCCATGACAGTCTATCTGCGTCCCGAGACAGCCCAGGGCATCTTTGTCAACTATCTCAACGTCCAGAAGACCGGCCGCATGCGCATACCCTTTGGTATTGCACAGATAGGCAAGGCATTCCGCAACGAAATCGTGGCCCGTCAGTTCATCTTCCGCATGAGGGAGTTTGAGCAGATGGAGATGCAATTCTTCGTGCGTCCCGGCTCAGAGATGGAGTGGTTCAACCGCTGGAAGGAGTTCCGCCTGCGCTGGCACAAAGCCCTCGGTCTCGGCGACGAAAAATATCGCTATCACGACCACGAGAAGCTCGCCCACTATGCCAACGCCGCTACCGACATCGAGTTCCAGATGCCCTTTGGCTTCAAGGAGGTTGAAGGCATCCATTCACGTACCAACTTCGACCTCTCGCAACACGAGAAATTCTCGGGCAAGAAGATACAGTATTTTGACCCCGAGCTCAACGAGAGCTACACCCCCTACGTGATCGAGACCTCGATCGGTGTAGACCGTATGTTCCTGAGCGTGCTCTGCTCGAGCTATGAGGAGCAGCCCCTCGAGGGTGGCGACACCCGCGTGGTGCTCCATCTGCCCGCCCCGCTGGCCCCCGTGAAATGTGCCGTAATGCCTCTGGTGCGCAAGGACGGCCTGCCCGATAAGGCCCGCGAGATAGTCAACGACCTGAAGTTTGACTTCGCCACCCACTACGAAGAAAAAGACTCTATCGGCAAGCGATACCGTCGACAGGATGCCATCGGCACACCCTACTGTATCACCGTCGATCATCAGACTCTCGAGGACAATACCGTCACCCTACGCGAGCGCGACTCCATGGAGCAGACCCGCGTCTCTATCGACGACCTCCATAAGATCATCCACAAGAACGTGTCGCTCAACAGCCTCCTGCGCCGTCTCGGCTGAAAAATGCACGAGGCGCCACCATCGGCTCCTCTCACCTCTCTCCTCCCCCTCCTCTAAAACATCACCCCCCTGACCCTACTATGAAACAATTCAAAATTCTCCTCCTCATCGCGGCCATGCTGCCGGTGCTGAGCTCCTGCAACTACAACTCCCTGGTGGAACAGAAACAGGGCGTTGAACAGCAGTGGGCCGAGGTACAGAACCAGTATCAGCGTCGCGCCGACCTGATACCCAACCTGGTCAACACTGTCAAAGGCTACGCCACCCACGAGAGCTCGACCTTCGAGAAGGTCACCCAGGCCCGCGCGGCAGCTACCGCCATCAACATCAACGCCGACGACCTCAGCGAGGAATCTCTCGAGCGTTTCCAGGCTGCACAAAATCAGCTCACAGGCGCTCTCAAATCGCTCCTGGCTGTCAGCGAGGCCTATCCCGAGCTTAAGGCCAACGAAAACTTCCGCGACCTGCAGGTGCAGCTCGAAGGTACCGAGAACCGCATCGCCACCGCCCGCGGACGCTACACTCAGGCCGTGGCCGGCTACAACACAGCCATCAAGAAATTCCCCACCGTAATCTATGCAGGCTGGTTTGGCTTCTCGCCTCAGCCTCAGTTTAAAGCCGACGAAGGCGCTCAGCGAGCTCCCGAAGTAAATTTCTGATCGATGAAGACACCCTCTATCAACAGCCTGCGTCTGCCCCTGGCCGCCCTGATACTGATGATCCTCGCCGTTGCATGCAATGACGACGAAATCACCAACAACTACAAGAAATATGCCAAGTGGCGCGAAGCCAACGAAGCCTATTTTGAAGAGCAGAAACTCCTGACCGACGACCAGGGCGACCTCTATTACAGCTCGCTGATCCCTGCCTGGAACTCGGGCGGAGAGATACTCATACGCTATCTCAATGACCGCTCGCTCACCCAGGAGAACCTCTCGCCCCTGGCAACCTCGGTGGTGCAGGTCAAGTATAAAGGATGGCTCATGGACAACACCCCCTTTGACAGCTCCTATACCGCTACCGACTCAATCTTCACCACCAAAGTCACCAGCGTGATCGAAGGATGGCAGACCGCCCTCCAGTATATGCGCGTGGGCGACAGCGTGAGAGTAGTCATTCCCGCCGCTCAGGCTTATGCCTCGGCCGGCTCGGGTGCCGTGCTACCCTTCTCGGTGCTCACCTTTGACATCAAGCTAAAAGACATAGTCTACTACGAGATCAAGCCTTAACCACGTCGCCCATCCATGGAGTTTACCCTTCAGGCCACAGCGCCGTCCTCCCAGGCTCGCGCCGGACTCATTACCACCGACCACGGCACCATAGAGACACCTATCTTCATGCCGGTCGGCACTCTGGGTAGCGTGAAGGCTGTCCATCAGCGCGAGTTGCGCGATGATGTCAAGGCCCAGATCATCCTGGGCAACACCTACCATCTCTATCTGCGCCCCGGCACCGAAATACTCGAGAAGGCCGGCGGTCTCCACCGCTTTATCGGCTGGGATCGCCCGATACTCACCGATAGCGGCGGCTTCCAGGTGTTCTCCCTGTCGTCCAACCGCAAGCTCTCGGAAGAGGGAGCCACTTTCCGCTCCCACATCGACGGATCCAAACACCTCTTCACCCCCGAGAGCGTGGTGGATATTCAGCGCAAGATCGGCTCTGACATAATGATGGCTCTCGACGAGTGTCCTCCCGGCACCGCCGACTTCGACTACGCCCGCCGTTCCCTGCGTCTCACCCAGCGCTGGCTCGAACGTGGCTGGCGTCATTTCAACGAGACCACTCCTCTCTATGGCTACTCCCAGGCTTTCTTCCCCATAGTGCAGGGCGTGGTCTATCCCGAATTGCGCCGCGAAGCAGCCAAACATGTGGCCGATCTCGGTGCTCCCGGCAACGCAATCGGAGGCCTTGCCGTGGGCGAGCCCGTCGAACAGATGTATGAGATGATCGAAGTTGTCAACGAGATACTCCCCACCGATCGTCCGCGCTACCTGATGGGTGTAGGCACTCCGGCAAATATACTTGAAGCCATCGACCGCGGTGTCGACATGATGGACTGCGTGATGCCCACCCGCAACGGCCGCAACGGCATGCTCTTCACAGCCCACGGCATCATGAACATGCGCAACCGCAAGTGGGCCGACGACTTCTCTCCGCTCCAGGAAGACGGGCCCTCCTACGTTGACCGCGTCTACTCCAAAGCCTATCTGCGCCACCTCTTCATCGCCGACGAAATCCTGGCCATGCAGATAGCCTCGATACACAATCTCGCTTTCTACCTGTGGCTCGTAGGCGAAGCCCGCCGCCACATCCTGGCCGGAGATTTCAAATCGTGGAAGACCGAGATGGTGGAGCGTGTCACACGCCGACTGTAAACCGTTAGACATGAAGATACTCGACTGGTATATCATACGCAAATTTCTGGGCACATACGTGTTTGCCATCTTTCTGATCCTGGCAATCACAATCATGTTTGACATCAACGAGAAGCTCGATGCCTTCCTCAAAGCCCCCCTCAAGGCAACGGTCTTTGATTACTTCATGAACTTCCTGCCCTATTTCGCCAACCAGTTCTCACCGCTCTTCACCTTCATCGCAGTCATCTTCTTCACCTCCAAGCTGGCCGACAATTCAGAGATCATCGCCATGCTCTCGACCGGAATGAGCTACCGACGTCTGCTGCGCCCCTATCTCATCAGTGCCACCGTCATCGCCGCCCTGACCTGGGTGCTCAGCGCCTATATCATCCCTCCGGCAAACGTCAAACGTATCGACTACACCAACACCTACGTCAAGAACAAACGCGTCGACTACGGCACCAATATACAGCTTCAAGTAGCCAAGGGAGAGGTAGCCTATATGTCGAGATATGACAATATACAGCGCACAGGCTATAAGTTCTCGCTCGAGAAGTTTGACGGAAAGACTCTCGTGTCGCGACTGACCGCCCAGTCGATACGCTGGGACACCCTCCACCACTGGACGGTGCGCGACTACATGATACGCGACTTTGAGGGCCACACCGAGAAGATACGCCGCGGCAGCCGTCTCGACACCATCATACCTATCGAACCCCGCGACTTCCTCATCTCCAAAAACGATCAGGAGATGCTCACATCCCCCGCCCTGGCCGAATATATCGATTCGCAGAAGAAACGCGGCGTTGCCAATATCAAGAATTTTGAGATCGAGCAACACCGCCGCATAGCCATGACGGCCGCAGCCTTTATCCTCACGGTCATAGGCATGGCTCTGTCGTCAAAGAAAGTCAAGGGAGGCATGGGCGTCAATATCGGCATCGGTCTGGTGTTGAGCTTCAGCTACATCCTCTTCACGACGGTCACCTCAACGTTTGCCGTCTCGGGCTACACCTCCCCCATGGTCGCCATGTGGATCCCCAATATGGTCTATACGATCATAGCTTTCGTCCTATATTATAAGGTGTCTCACGGCTGATAATCAAAGAAAAAAGTCGCTTCGTCGAAAGTTTCACAAAAATGTGTCACAATTGTAGCAGTTTTGTAACAATAAGGCATTAACTTTGCAATGTGAAATTAAACGAGACCCCTGAAAGGCTCGACAAGATATAAAATCGATACCGATTATAACGAAAACATCAGTAGCAAAACAATAGTTATATACGCCAATCATTATCACATCTAATACACAATAGGCTGTCTTGCAGACAGCCTATTTGTTTTTATATCAAGCATGGACTGACAGCCAGGGCATCCCTCACATCTTATCAGCACATCGGCAACAGCCCCACACCTCCGATACTCTACCATATATCGAGACATTATCGATATATCATGACACAATCTCCTCTAATCATTCACCTGACAACCGACTCATAATTGTCGATCGCCCACCTCAGCATCCCCTCGATATGAGGCATCAGGCTTCTGCCCAGATCGGTCAGTGAGTATTCGACTCTCGGTGGAATCTCGGCATAGACCTCCCTTTTGATCAGATTGTCTTTCTCAAGATTTTTTAAAGTCTCGGTGAGCACTTTGGGAGAAATGTCAGGTATTGCCTTGGCTACTCCGTTAAATCGGGTCTTGTCATTTTCCGACAATACACATAAAACCAGGATAGACCATTTGCCCGAGAACCGAGCCACGACATTGCGCACCGGACAGGAATCCATACGTGTGTACTTCTGCAAATTTTCTTTCAGTTCCAATTTCTTCATTTCCAATAATCGTTACCGGCAGGTAAGTGGCTTACTTTAATGTAACGTCTTGCATGACAAATCCATAAGTATTATCTTTGCACTATCCGAACAATAGTAGCTTTCAACTGCAAAGTTAATCAATATTTTATATCCTCACACCCATGAACGAGTTAAAGGTAATCAACAACGGCGAAAAATTCGCCCACGTATCAGTCGGCAATCTTCAAGCCTTCGAGGGCAAACAGTTTGTAAAAGATGCCACCGGGGCCACATCGTGTGAAATCTCCTTCGGATCGCTCCCTACGGGCGCTGAAGTCCCATTTTTCCACAGTCACAAGGAAAATGAGGAGAACTATATAATCCTGAGCGGAGCCGGACGCTTTCAGATAGACGACGAAGCCTTCGATATAGCTGAGGGATCGGTGATAAGAGTCTCCACCAACTGCGACCGCAACCTCAAATGCACGTCAGCCGAAGCGATGACCTATATCTGCATCCAGGCCAAAGAGGGCTCTATCGGCAATTATACCATGACTGACGCCGAGATAACAGAACGTGAGAATAAGATGTAAATTTTCAACAATCCACTGACAGGGCGACAGGTTGTCATCGCGACAGCCCGTCGCCCTGTCTGTTTCCTGCGTCCGTAGAGCCGTCCCCCCGGGATATAGGTCAGACCTTAAAGATGGAGATGAGACATAATAGTGTGATAATTTGTTAAATGATTATCGGAGTGTTAATAGTTTTCGTATCTTTGCCCCCCAAACACTCAGTCGGCAAAGTCGGCTACCATTTCAGGAGAGCCTATAAGCTCCGTCCTTTCCACCACTCTACAATCGCCTATGAAGAATCTCGTTATAGTCGAGTCTCCGGCCAAGGCCAAGACCATTGAAAAATTTCTCGGTAAAGACTACAAGGTAATGTCGAGCTTCGGACATATCCGCGATCTGCGCAAGAAGGATATCAGTATCCGCGTTGACTCGGATTTCGAGCCCGTCTATGAAATACCTGCCGACAAGAAGACACTGGTAGCCGATCTCAAGAAGGCCGCCAAGAGTGCCGACATGGTGTGGCTGGCATCTGATGAGGACCGCGAGGGAGAGGCTATAGCCTGGCATCTCTACGAGGTGCTCGATCTCAAACCCGAGAAAACGCGACGCATCGTCTTCCACGAGATCACCAAGCCGGCGATACTCAACGCTATCGAAAATCCACGTGCCATCGACATCAATCTGGTCGATGCCCAGCAGGCTCGCCGCGTGCTCGACCGCCTGGTGGGCTTTGAGCTCTCTCCCGTGTTATGGAAAAAGATACGTCCCGCCCTCTCGGCCGGACGAGTCCAGTCAGTAGCCGTGAGACTCATCGTCGACCGCGAGAATGAGATCAACGCCTTCACTTCCGAGCCTTACTTCCGCGTCACCGCCCACTTCACGCTCCCCTCGGGAGCCACCTTTCAGGCTGAACTCTCGCGCCGACTGCCCGATCTGGAAAGTGCCCGTGCCTTCCTTGAAGACTGCGCCAAAGCGACTTTCACCGTGGCCGACATCCAGATGAAACCCGTCAATAAATGTCCGGCCCCCCCTTTCACCACCTCGACCCTCCAGCAGGAGGCCGGCCGCAAACTGGGTTTCTCTGTGTCACAGACCATGATCATAGCCCAGAAGCTCTATGAAGCGGGACACATCACATATATGCGAACCGACTCGCTCAATCTCTCCAACCTCGCCGTCAACTCCATCTCGGCGCTCATCAAGAAAGAGCTTGGCGAAGATTATCTCAAAGTGCGCCGCTATCACACCTCATCCAAGGGAGCCCAGGAGGCCCACGAAGCCATCCGTCCCACCTATATGGATCAGGAGACCATCGACGGCACCGCTCAGGAGAAAAAGCTTTATCGCCTGATACGCCTGCGCACCATCGCCTCTCAGATGGCCGACGCCGTGCTCGAGAAGACAACGGCCGACATCTCAATCTCAGGCCGTGACGAGCACTTCACGGCCCAGGGTGAAGTGGTGAAACACGATGGCTTCCTGCGCATATACATGGAGGGAACCGACGACGACACCACCGGCGAGAGCTCCTCGATGCTCCCGCGCATGAACGTCGGCGAGATTCTCGCCAGCAACGGCATCACCGCTACCGAGCGTTTCACCATGGCCCCTCCGCGCTACACCGAGGCTTCGCTCGTGAAGAAGATGGAGGAACTCGGCATAGGCCGACCCTCCACATACGCCCCGACCATCTCGACAATCCAGAACCGCGAATACATCATGAAGGGCGAGAAGCCCGGAGTGGAACGTAAATATGATGTACTGACACTCAGTGCCGACAAGAAAATCACCGACACCGTGCGCACCGAGCACGCCGGCGCCGAGAAAGGTAAACTCATACCCACCGACACAGGCATCATCGTCAACGAATTTCTCACCCAACATTTCCCCGACATCCTCGACTATGACTTCACCGCCGGTATGGAGGAGAAATTTGACCGCATCGCCGAGGGCGAAGCCAACTGGAACGGCGAGATACGCGACTTTTACAACCTCTTCCATCCCGAGGTCGAAAAAGCCGTGGAGACACGCTCAGAGCATAAGGTCGGCGAGCGTGTGCTCGGCAACGACCCTGCCACCGGCGAGCCGGTATCGGTAAAGATCGGCCGCTTCGGCCCCATAGCCCAGATCGGGTCTACCGAGAGCGATGCCAAACCACGCTTCGCCTCGCTTCGACCCGGTCAGAGCATTATGGACATCACTCTTGAAGAGGCTCTGAAACTCTTTGACCTGCCCCGCGAGGTAGGCGAGTATGAAGGCAAAGCCATCACCGCCGCCATAGGTCGCTTCGGGCCCTATCTGCGTCACGACGGCAAGTTTGTCTCCATCCCCAAGACCCTCTCCCCGACCGCCATCACCCTCGAGGAGGCCATAGACCTCATCAACGAGAAGCGCACGGCCGACAACAACAAGACCGTCAAAGTCTTTGATGAAGATCCCGAGGTGCAGATACTTAACGGCCGCTACGGAGTCTATATCTCCAGCCACAAGACCAACTACAAGATACCAAAGAGCGTGACCGATCCGGCAGCCCTGACATTCGACGAAGTCAAGACCATAATCGAGTCACAGGATGCCGCGCCCAAGAAACCCTCGCGCCGCGCCGCCTCATCACGCAAAAAAAGCTGACCGATGGCTATCAGACACTCCACCAAACCGGGAGCCGAGAAGCGCCCCTTCCGACCCGATGTCATAGAGACCTACAAAGTCGAGCAGTCCGGAGGATTGCTTGACTTCCTCATCGCGGCTATGCCCCACCGCAAACGCACAGCCATCAAGGCCCTGCTGAGCCACAACCAGATAGCCGTCAACGGCGTACCCGTCACCCAGTTTGACACAGAGCTCAATCCCGGCGATGAAGTGAAGGCCAATCTCACCCGTGAGTTCAAGCTCTTCTACCACCGCCGCCTGCGCCTGATCTACGAGGACGATGATATAATCGTAGTCCACAAAGGCTATGGACTCCTGTCGATGGGCAATGACAAAGTCAAGGAGGGCACAGCCTACTCGATATTGCGCGAATGGGTGAAATGGGAAGATCCACGCAACAAACTCTTCATAGTCCATCGCCTCGACCGCGACACCTCCGGACTGATGGTCTTCGCCAAGACCATGGAGGCCAAGGAACGGCTCCAGCACAATTGGAATAACATGGTGCTCTCGCGCAAATATCTGGCCGTAGTCGAGGGTACCCCCGATCCTGCCGAAGGCACTGTCAAGAGCTATCTGGCCGAAAATTCCCGCTATGAGGTCTATTCGACCGATAACCCCGACGAGGGACAGCTCGCCGTCACACGCTACCGCACACTCAAGAGCCGCAACGGCTTCTCACTGATGGAAGTAGAGCTCGACACCGGCCGTAAAAACCAGATACGTGTCCACATGAAAGACCTCGGTCACCCCATCACCGGCGACCGTCGCTATGGAGCAGGCTCCTCACCCATCCACCGCATGGCGCTCCACGCTCAGACACTGCGCTTCGTCCACCCCATCACGCGCAAGGACATGAACTTTACCACTCCCGTTCCCTCCTCGTTTGCCCGCCTTGTGGCCGGCAGTTACGACGATAAGGAGTGACCTCTCCATATTCCATACCCTATACTCTATACTGAAATGGCTCTCAAAATAGGCGATACCGTAAGATTTCTCAACTCTGTGGGCGGCGGCATAGTGCGCCGCATTGAAGGCAACCTGGCATACGTCGATGAAGACGGCTTCGAGACCCCTGTTCTGACCAGAGAATGTGTGGTGGTGGCTCAGGCCCAGCCCGCGCCCAAAGCTCAGGCTCTCGGAAAGGGAGCCAAGGCCACTCAGACACCCGAGCCCCCTACGCGTGGAGGTGTGCCCGTGATCCCGGACGCTGTCAGAGAAGAGAAGCTCGAACCCCTCGAGGAGACTCCGGGCGGCGAGAAACTCAATCTGGTGCTCGCCTACGAGCCCGACAATATCAAGGATCTGAACAAGACCACCTTTGCCACCTATCTGGTCAACGACTCCAACTACTACCTGTCGTTCACTTACATGAGCCGTGCCGACGAGAGCCACGACTGGACATTGCGCTATGCAGGCATAGTGGAGCCGGGTATACAGCTGCTGATCGACGAGATCACCGCGGCCGATCTCCCCGAGATGGATCGCGTGGCGTTCCAGTGTCTCGCATATAAGGAGGAGAAGGGTTTCAGATTGAAAAATCCCGTAGCGATAGAGACCGCTCTCGACACTACAAAATTCTTCAAGCTCCACTGTTTCAGGGAAAATCCCTATTTCGACACTAATGTCCTGGCCCTCGACCTGGTGAAAGACGATGTGGTGATGAAACGCGGAGTGATCGACTCCTCGAGACTTGAAGAGGGCATCAAGGCCAAGAAAGCAATCGACCGACCCAAGAAACGGCCGATCGTGAAAAAAAAGACTAAGGAGACGATGAGAGACGGAGTGCTTGAGGTAGACCTCCACATCGACGAACTGGTCGACACCACCGCCGGAATGTCAAACGCCGATATGCTCAACCTGCAGATCGACACTTTCCGCAGGGTGATGGACACCAACCTCAACAACAAGGGGTTGAAGATCGTCTTCATCCATGGTAAAGGAGAAGGTGTGTTGCGCCAGGCCCTGATGAAAGAGCTCAACCATCGCTACAAAGGTCACGACGTACAGGACGCCTCGTTCCGCGAGTATGGCTTCGGAGCCACCCAGGTCACTATCTGATTCCTTAGATCCACCCGTCACGACTGTCTAATCTGATGATACTCTATTTCTCAGGCACAGGCAATTCACGCCGTGTGGCCGAGCTGCTCGCCGGACTGCTCGGCCAGGAGTGTAGACCGCTAAAGCCATCGATGCGCGGCACTACCATCGACCTACCGGCAGGTGAGAGCCGACTGATATGGGTATTTCCCGTCTACTCGTGGGGAGTCCCCCCCTACGTCAGGCAAATCGTCAGATCGGTAAATTTCGACCATTCCGAAGCAGTCACCATGCACGCAGTCATGACCTGCGGCGATGATTGCGGTCAAGCCGACCGAATGTGGAGAAAGGATCTTAAGAAACGCCAATGGAAAGACGGAGCGGTATGCACCGTGCAGATGCCCAACAATTATGTGGCGATGAAAGGCTTTGATGTCGACCCCAAAGGTCTTGAAGATAAGAAATTGGCAGCCGCCCCCACACGTGTGGCCGAGGTGGCCGCCAAGATCATGGAGAGCGAGGAGTCCGGCCAACAGATCACCGACGTGGTGGCAGGAGGGTTTGCCTGGCTCAAAACCGCGGTGATCTACCCGTGGTTTGTGAGATTTGCCATGTCGCCGAGCCGTTTCAAGGCCACCGATGCCTGTATTGGTTGTGGAAAGTGTGAACGCACATGTCCTCTGGGCAATATCACTATGGACAATGACAGCCACCACAGAGACAATCGACGCCCCTGCTGGGGAAAAGACTGCGCCGGATGCCTCGCCTGCTACCATATATGTCCGACCCACGCCGTAGCCTACGGTTCAGCCACCGGCGGCAAGGGACAGTATTTTTTACACTGACGCTTTCGGGATGTTGTTAAAGCCCAATCCCAACCCCTCACCGGTTCTCAGATAGTTCCTCAAATAAGAGTATGTTCAACTCTCGTCGGGCACAGCAGCTTGACTGTGGCGACGATAGGCCGAGGCCATGCGGGTGTGGTAGGAGCGCGAAGCATAGGAGGGGCCGTTATATCCCCGGGCAAACGCCGCCCAATTTTTCTCGCGCAGGTGTTTGATCAGACCTGTGGAGGTGATAAACTCGGCAAACATGTCGAGCTGATCGCGCTCGGAGCGCGACATGCGCATCTCGAAATCTTCGATACTCTCGGCTCCACACCGTTTCCAATTGAATCCGCCGATCTGAAACATGCCCCAGAAAGTGCCCTCGACGGCAGCATGTGGATGAATTGTGCGCGCGGCTTCGAGACGACTGTGGGCACGGGTCTGAGATCCGCGATGAGAGCTGAACACTACAGAGTGGGAATTGCCATATTTAGCCAGATTGATACCACGGCGTGAGGCAAACCGGCGGAACATGGTGAGGTCAAAGTTAATGAGAGGCTTGCCGGGCGAAGCAAAACCCTGATGGGTAGAGCCCGCCTCGATCTCGACAACGGCCTTGATAGCCGCAACCTCCACGCCGAGAGCCTCAGCTACCTCGATAAAATCGCGGTCGGTGAGAGTAATCACGGAGTCAGAGGGCTCGGTGAGATGACTTGCAAGAGTGTCGGGAGCCGTGGACGAGGGCAGTTCGGAGGAGATCTTGTCGGGATCGTCACCACTGACAGTCAGAGAGGCTGCCGAGAGAGTGACCGAGGCCGCAAACATAGCTGCACGTTGAAGCATATAGATGATGTTGGTTAAACAATATCCCCGTTTCTGTCGACTTCAGATCGACCGTGGGGCCCGGGATCTTCCCGGAGTAATAGTTGAAACACACGTCGGGACGGGGACATAGCTCATGTGCCCATCTCGATGCCGGCTGAAGAGGGAAATATTCCCTGAAAAAGCAATTATTTTATTATAACGTGAAAATGAACGGTTTATTATATCGAACTGATCTAAACTAATTACAGAAAGTTAAAAACCAGAACTGAAATATTCTTTGAATTAACCCTTCGGTTTGTTTTGGGCTAATTTCTTCGATTTTATCGGTCACGATGGATCCCCATCGCTCCCTCAAAAATCTCAAAATTAGCTCCAAAACAATCTCGAATTGTTAATTTGTAATAAGTTTAGATCAGTTCATAGAACCGATTTCAACTTTTTACGGGATGCCAAAATATTTACATAAATAAACAGTAAGTCTAAATTTTTTGCGGAATATAAAATAATATTGTCTACCTTTGCCACATCTCAGAGGGGATCACGATTTAACGCCCGAAGTATCGGCCGAGCCCCTGACCAATCATCATTGACCAATCATCTATATCCATGAAAAAAATCTTAAGTCTATTGCTGGGAGCCGTCAGTTGCATCCCGGTCTCGTTTGCCCAGGACTCTCACGGTGCGTCGCTCGAAACCGATCCCGGCCTGATGACCCTGCGCGGAGAGGTGAGACTCGACTATCAGAGAGACATGCAGGACGGCCATACGGTCGACGGTAACTCGGGCTTTGAGGGCAAGTATGTAAACTTCAGAGTCGACGGACGTCTGGCTGAAGGTCTGACATACTCCTGGCGCCAGCGGCTCAACAAGCATCACGAAGATGCCAATTTCTTTGACGCCACCGACTGGATCTATCTCGACTACCGCTACGGAGCCTGGTCGTTCTCGGCCGGAAAACAGGTGGTTGCGATAGGTGGCTGGGAGTATGACCGAGCACCGATCGATCTATATGGATGCTCGGTGTTCTGGAACAATATACCCTGCTATGAGGTAGGAGGCTCTGTGGCGTGGCATCCTACGGGCCGTGACAAACTCATGCTACAGGTGTGTGAGAGCCCGTTTTTCACACCCGACAACCGCAATATGTATAGCTACAACCTCTTCTGGCAGGGATCTCACGGGGTCTTCAGCGCGCTCTATTCGGCCAATATGGTGGAGTATCTGCCGGGGAAATATATCAGCTATATCGCGCTCGGCAATAAGCTGAGCATGGGACAATGGGGACTCGAGCTCGATCTGATGAACCGAGCCGCCTCCCACCAGACCTATCTGCTTAAGGATGTCAGCGTGATGGGCGAACTCTCCTGGCGTCCGACCTCCCGATGGACTGTTTTCGGCAAGGCAACATACGATGTCAATCACTCGGGCACCGGGGCCGACTACTGCGTCATGGATGGCACAGAGCTCACAATGGCCGGAGCCGGATGTGAATTTTTCCCACTCCTGACCGACCGTCAGGCCCTGAGACTTCATCTTAACTGTTTCTACTCGTGGGGCAGAAATGCCAACAGCGCCAACGTGATGCAGAACAAGACAATGCTCATAGACCTTGGCGTGAAGTGGAACATGGACTTCCTGCGCCTCGCCCGTAAATAATACGCCCTACTGTCTGAATATCCTAAACCGATCTATTTATACCATGGAACAAAGTAACTCTCCGTCGGCCAAGGCGGCTAAAAGTATCCGCCGCAGTCTGTCGAGCTATATACCCACCGGTGTGCCCTGTCTCGTGATAGTGCTCGCTCTGTTTTATTTCATCGGAGCAAAAATGGGTCTCCCCAATATGCTCAACACGATCATGCACACAGCCCACGACCTGCTGCTCAACACCGTGTTCTACCTCATGGGTATCTGTGTGGTCACCGGAGCCATAGGCAGGCTCTTCGTGGAATTTGGAGTGGTGAAACTGCTTGAAAATATCCTGAGACCGCTGATGAAACCGCTGTTCAATCTGCCCGGCGTGGCCTCACTGGGAGCCGTGCTCACCTTTCTGAGCGATAACCCCGCCATTATCTCGCTGGCTCAGGACAAACGTTTCTGCCAATACTTCAAGAAATACCAGTTCATCTCGCTGACAAATTTCGGCACAGCCTTCGGCATGGGCCTGCTGGTGATAGTGTTTATGGTCGGACAAGGCTATTATCTCGCCCCGTTCATAGGTCTCTTCGGTGCATTCTGCGGGTGCATAGTGTCGACACGCATCATGCAACATTTCATCGTCAAAGCCTACCCCAACTTTGAAGTAGAGGAGGCTCTGACCGAGGCAGTAAATGAGATAAAACAGGAACAGACCGAGGAGAAATCACTCTTTATCAGAATACTCAACTCGCTGCTCGACGGCGGTCGCACAGGTGTCGACGTGGGGATCGCCATCATACCCGGCGTGCTGATCATTTCGACCCTGGTGATGATACTAACCTTCGGCCCCTCGGCCACAGGCGACTACACCGGCAGCGCATACGAGGGTGTGGAGCTGCTCCCCTGGCTCGCCCATAAGGTCAACTTTATATTTGAGTTTCTTTTTGGATTTACCGACCCCCATCTCGTAGCTTTCCCCATCACGGCCCTGGGAGCTGTCGGCGCGGCTCTGAGCCTGGTGCCCAATTTCATGACCCAGGGGTGGATCGACGGCAACGCCATAGCGGTGTTTACCGCTATCGGTATGTGCTGGAGCGGATACCTGAGCACCCACACAGCCATGCTTGACTCCTTGGGTTACCGCGAACTGACCCCTAAGGCTATCATAGCTCACACGATAGGCGGTCTCTTCGCTGCTATTGTCGCTCATATCCTCTATGTAGTAGTCACGATGCTCTGAGACCCGGTCACTTCCTCACCTGACCGTGTCCGCTGAGCAGGTAGCGTGTCGATGTCAGTTCTCTGAGACCCATGGGGCCGCGCGGGCCAAGTTTCTGAGTGGAGATACCTATCTCGGCTCCGAGGCCAAACTGTGCCCCGTCGGTGAAACTTGTCGGGACGTTCACATAGACACATGCGGCATCGACCTCACGCTCAAACCTCAAGGCAGCCTCGGCATCCTCTGTCACTATACACTCGCTGTGACCCGAGTCATGACCCGAGATATGGGCAATCGCTTCATCGAGACTATCCACTGTGAAGACCCCCATCTTATAGTCCATCCACTCACGGTCACGGTCTTGGTCAGAAGCCTCGCGTAAAAGTTCAGCCGGATATGTTGACTCAAGAGCCCGGCGAGCGCGCTCATCGGCATAAATCACTACGTTTTTAGAGGCCAGGGGCATAGTCAGAGCCGGAAGGTCGGAAAGACGTCGGACATGGATCAGCAGAGTGTCGAGGGCGTTGCACACACTCACGCGACGAGTCTTGGCATTCTCGATGACAGCCGCTCCTATGGCCGTGTCGCCGCTCTCGTCGAAATAAGTGCTCACCACTCCGGCACCGGTCTCTATCACCGGTACACGAGCATTGTCGCGCACAAAATCTATCAAGCGTCGTCCACCTCGCGGGATACAGACATCTACCAGCCCTACAGCACCCAGCAATTGGGCCGTGGCCTCATGAGTGGCCGGGAGCAGGCATGCGATATCGGTCGACAGACCATGTCTCTTCAGGGCCGAATGGATCATTGAGATTGCCGCCTCGTTGGAGCGCAGAGCATCGTGTCCGCCCTTAAGCACACAGCAGTTGCCGCTCTTGAGACAGAGAGCAAACACATCAAACGTCACATTGGGGCGTGCCTCATAGATCACACCGACCACTCCAAAGGGGACTCTGACCTGTCTGAGCAAAATGCCGTTGGGTAGCCGTCGCCGTTGTATCTCCTCACCCAGCGGACAGGGCAGAGCAGCGACATTACGCATATCTGCGGCTATGGCACTCATCCGGCCCTCGGTGAGCTGCAGGCGGTCATAGAGCGGATCGGCGGGATCCATACGCTCAAGATCCCCGGCATTGGCGGCAAGCAATTGGCCGGGGTCTGTTTCGAGCATATCGGCCAGAGTCAGCAATACGTTGGCCCGCTCGTCATCGCTCAGCGAGGAGAGCATACGCGAGGCGTTTTTAACCTGAGCGAGTGTCTTTTTATAATCCATTCTTTCAATCTTAATATAGAACTGATCTAAACTAATTACAGAAAGTTAAAAACAAGAACTGAAATATTCTTTGAATTAACCCTTCGGCTTGTTTTAGGCTAATTTCTTCGGTTTTATCGGTCACGATGGATCCCC